>JADCJC010000069.1 GCA_020247395.1 Rhodocyclaceae bacterium | reverse complement strand
TGAGGAGCGGACACGTACCCAGTGTATGGCGAGCACCGGAACTGACAGATTCGCCCGCGCAGTAGGTTTTTAGAAGTTCCCAGGTAATCGTGAGCTGTCCCCCATTGTTCCTATCAGTGCGTCCTCTTTTCGTAGCGATTAGCGAAAGTAGCAGCTGAGTCACTTGACGCGCCCTAGTTATTCATAGTGCGGTGCAGTTAGTTACTAAACGTATATTCAATAACTAACATTATTCACAATTGGGAAAGGAAAGCACATGGTTTCTAAGGCCAATACTATTCTTGTAGGATTTCTATTGTTTTCATCTGTGGCATTCGCAGGGCTGGTACGCGCTGATGAGCTGTCAGCGCGCGAAGTCAACGCGACCGTTGAAGGAAGCACTCTTGCACCGGAGGGCAGCAATACATCATTTATGTCAGTGCTGCACAAAACTTCCTCAAGGAAGCAAAGAATCCGCGACGGCAAGCTGTATGAAATGGAGCGCAATCAGTTTGGGCAACTTGTTTCCGCCGAGAGGGTGGGAGGGACGATATTCAAGTTCGGATACGCAGATGGAAAAGCAACTCAACCCAACGCAATCAAGATAGGGAAGGCCAAGTGGAGGAGTGTTCCCAAGAAGAAAAGCGAACCGATCGCAGAACTGCACACAGATTCGTCGGCTACCGCCGATCGTGCGTCTGTATTGAATCTGTCCGCGCAAGATAGCTTTGGAGAAGCAATTCTTGCCGCAGCTTTAGCAATCCAATTGAAAGGGGAACCGCTGCCGGAAGACGAGGTTCCGCCAGAAGGCGGAACGGAATTTTTTGAGGTCTACGCCACGATGATTGTGGATGATGGCGGATGGGGAAATGGAGGTAGTGGAGGCGGTGTTGGGAGCGGTACACCAGGTTACTGTCAAAGTCGGCACTGCTCGTTCCCATCTCTTGAGGCCTGCATGGCAGATTGTGCACGCACCAGAGAGTTGGGGTCGCTTGTCTGTCTTGTCCTAGGGCCCCTTGCAGGTCTCGTATGTCAGGAGGTTATAGACTTCGGCTACAACAATATTTGCGTTCCAGGGTGTATAGCGGGAAACCGTTAAGCAGCATAATTTGACCAAGGAGGCAGCATGGAAAACTTCGCATGTCCACATTGCAGAAAGAAAACGATATCCATTCCGAAGAAGTTGTTGGTGAGCCCGCTAATCACTATTTACTGCCCAAACTGCAACGCCCAACTAAGAACATCGTGGGTGCCAAGCCTGCTCGCGTTGGCGCCGTTATACGTGGGATTGGTACTTAGCCGGCTCGGTTTTGAGATCGCTCAACGGATGGACTGGCTGCTATACCTTTGCGGTGTCGTGGCTGCATTTTTCTTGTATCTTTTTTTCGTCCCTCTCGTGACGAATGTCGAACCGCTAAAGAGTGCGCCGGAAAGTAAAACGCCGGGTTAAAAATTGGAGAATTAGCTGAACAAAATAGTGTCGGACGAATTAGCCCGAAACAAAGATTTGTCGGTTGTAAAAAAACTGTCGCCCCGGCGGAGGCCGGGGCGACATGCTTAAGCTAGTGACATTAGGTTAGTTCGACAAATTCCCGACGCATGAAAGCAAAAATTGCATGTCAACCTATCGGGCTGAACCACAGACACTCATCAACCGTCGCTGCAAATAGCGGCATTCGCCCTCATGCCGAACGAGCTCGCAGACACCAGCAGACACTAGGGGTCAAATTGCTTTCAGCCAATAGCCATTTGATATGAGGCCAGCAACACTTTTACGCTGCCAAACGAATGTCCGCTTTCGGGAAAATCGTAGGACCGCAATGGGTCAGAAGTACCCCTTCACGATGGCGCATAGCGGACATCTAACGCTCCACAGTTTTGACTGTGCGCAATGCCGCGCAGACGGGTATCAAAACGCCCGAAACTGATGATCGTGCTGATCAAGCTCTTTCTTCAGCGTTTCAAACTCGGGACACATGCGTCGAACCTCCGCCCAAAACGCCGCAGAATGATTCATGTGACGCAGATGCGCGAGCTCATGACACACCACATAGTCAATCTGCGCGGGGCGCGCCTTGATCAGCCGCCAGGAGAAACGCACCTCGCGCCGAGAGTTGCAGCTACCCCATCTTCCATTGGCACTCGACAGGAATACTTGCGGCGGCGTCAATTGGTGGAGTCGCGCAAAAAAGAAAGCGCGTTGCGCAAAATGTGGCAACGCCTCTTTTTTCATCCAGGCCACCACGGCCTTCTCGATCTCGGCGGCCTCACCTTTCTTCACCTTCACAAACAGGTGAGCCATCGCACGTTCCACCGTAGTGCGAGCGTGTCCGGCATCCACCATCAATGTCAGCGGCTCGCCCAAAAATCCGACCGTCGCACCGGTCTCCCAGCGCTGCGGCACAACCCGGCGTTGCGACCATTCCCCGAGTTTCTTGCTGATCCAACCCGCGTGTTGGTCGATTGCCCCCTCAATGGCGGAGAGGGGCGTGGTGAGTGACGCGGCAACGGTTAGACCGTTGCCATCTACTTTCAGGCCCACGCCGCGACGCCCACGGCGTCTGACGACTTTGTAATCAAGTCGCCGACCATCCAGTGCAATGGCGTGTTCACTTTCTTGCTTTGACGGGCGCGGCGCCGACGAACGGGGCTTCTTTTTCTGCGGTGTGCTTGCCAGCAGATTTGCGAGCTGATCAAACAGATCAAAATTCACCACGCACTACACCTCGACCGACTGCTTGGCGTACGCGCTGTTGTTAGCGCTGGTTGGCGGCAAGCGCAGCATCTCTGCTTCAATCCACTCTTCCACTTCGCGCCCGACCTCGACCGCCGTTTTGCCCTTCGTCGAAATTGGCGCACCGATCGACATGGTGACTTTGCCCGGATACTTCAAGAAAGCGTTGCGCCGCCAGCACTCCCCTGCATTGTGTGCGATCGGTAGGACATCGACTTCCGCACCAACCGCTAACAACGAGCCCCCCAGCCCATACCGGCCGCGCTCGCCCGGCGCGACACGCGTACCTTCCGGGAAGATCATCACCCAGTAACCGCGTCCCAATCGATCTTTACCCTGTTCAAGAATTTGATCACGGGCGCTCTGCCCGCTTTTGCGGTCGATAGCAATCGACTTTAAGCCGCCAAGTACCCAGCCGATGATGGGCACCCACACCAGTTCTTTTTTGATAATCCATACCGCGCGCGGCAAATGACAAAGAATACCAACCGTCTCCCATGCGGACTGATGTTTGGCCATCACTACCAACGGGCGCGCGGGAACGTTCTCCAACCCGCGCACTTGGTAATCGATACCGCAGACATGTTTGGCCAGCCACAAGATTCGCCAGCCCCAGCCGCGAGCGCACTCATAACCGACATCGTGCCAAAAAATCGACAGCGGAACGGTAAACAACCCGTAGAAAATGGTGTTCAACGTTCCCAGCAAAAAGAACGCCGCAGAGCGCAGGAAAATCATGCTGCTCTAGGGCCAGCGGACTCGGCCACTAAATGCCGCACCGCCTCGGCAAGATCCGCGAACACTCTGGTCCCTTTCGGCAGACCGCCTGCTTCCTTGGTTTTCTTGCCCTTACCGGTCAGCACTAGGATCGGCGTGCACCCGACCTTCACCCCGGCCTGCAAGTCTCGCAGCGAATCGCCAATGGCGGGAACACCCTCGAGGCCCACTTTGAAACGCGATGCAATGTCTTCAAACAAACCGGTGTTCGGTTTGCGGCAATGACATTTATCGTCGGCGGTGTGCGGGCAAAAGAAAATGGCGTCGATTCGGCCGCCCTGCCGGAATACCATTTCCACCATCCTGTCGTTAATCGCGGCTAGTGTTGCCATATCGAACAAACCACGACCAATACCCGATTGGTTGGTACAGACGACCACACGATAACCCGCTTGATTCAAACGCGCGATGGCTTCAATGGAACCCGGAATGGGCTTCCATTCCGCAGTCGATTTGATGAACTGCGCGCTATCCACATTGATCACACCATCGCGGTCGAGGATGATTAACTTGGGCGGCGTGTTCATCACATCCCTTCCTAGGCTGCCAGCTTGGAGAGATCAGCGACGCGGTTCATTTCGCGGTGCAGTGTCGCCAAAAGGCCGAGGCGATTGGCACGAACGGCCGGGTCGTCGGCGTTGACCATCACTGTTTCGAAGAAGGCATCGACCGGTTCGCGGAGAGCGGCGAGCGACTGAAGCGAGGCTGTGTAGTCACCATTTTCACACTGCGACTTCGCAAGCGGCATCACCGTTTCCATCGCCGTCGCGAGCGCAGTTTCCGCTACCTCCGTCATTGACGACTTAACGTAAGCCTGTTTCACACCTTCGGCTTTTTTCAGAATGTTGCCGATGCGTTTATTTGCTGCCGCAAGTGATTGCGCAGAAGGCAGCATCGAGAATGCACGTACCGCAGAAAGTCTTACTGGAACGTCAACGACCACGTATGGGTGGATCGAACCGGAATCAACTCCGCCGCTAAGAACAGAACTAATCTCGTGGCTCGTAAAGCCCTGATCGAGATAAACAGACCGCATACGGTCATGCATGAAGTCGAGGAATGCGGACTGCTGGAAATTAAATCCAGCACAATCCTTAAACGCACGGCTAACTGAGTTAGCTAAATCGATCAGACTAAGTGTCTCGTTGATGCCAGACAAAATTCGAATGACCCCAATTGCATGCCGTCGAAGCGCAAATGGATCTTTATCGCCGGTCGGTACTTGGCCAACGCCAAACATCCCGACAAGCGTTTCCAGCTTATCCGCAAGCGCGACTACCGTGCCAACGTCATTGCGCGGCAACGCATCGCCCGCGAATTTCGGTTTGTAGTGATCTTCAATGGCCTCGGCCACCACAGCATCAATACCTTCATTGAGGGCGTAGTACTTGCCCATCGTTCCCTGTAGCTCGGGAAATTCACCGACCATGTCGGTGACCAGATCAGCCTTGGCCAGCTGCGCGGCGAGGTCAGCTTGCGCCATAAACCCCGCCTCAGCCGACATCAAGCGGCAAATCGAGTTCGTAATTGCACGAACACGTTCAGCGCGCTCACCCTGCGAGCCAAGTTTGTTGTGATACACCACAGAGGCTAACTTTGGCAGACGGTCTGCCAATTTCGTTTTCTTATCTGTATTGAAGAAGAAACGCGCATCCGCCAGCCGTGGGCGCACCACGCGCTGATTACCTTCAACGATATTGCGCGCATCGTCAAGCCGCATGTTCGACACAATCAAGAAGCGGGACGAAAGCCCACCTTCGGAGAGATACAGCGGGAAGTATTTTTGGTTGAGCTTCATGGTGAGCGTCAGACATTCGGCCGGCACTTCCAAGAACTCCCGCTCGAATTTTCCGACGTAGACCGTCGGCAGTTCCACCAGCGCCGTCACTTCATCAAGCAGCGATAAGTATTCCTCGCGGTCGCCCAGCGTGTCGCCGCACTGCTCGGCGTGGGCGATCAGCAGACGCTCAATCTCATGACGACGTTTATCAAACGACGCGATCACGCCACCCTCCTTTTCAAGGCGTGATTCATATTCGCCCGCAGACGCAAGCGTCATCGTTTTTTTTCCTTGGAATCGATGGCCGTGAACAACATTGCTCGCATGCAATCCCAATATTTCAACAGGAATAATCGCAGCTCCATGCATCGCCACCAAGCCATGCGCCGGTCGCACAAACTGCACCGTGTCGAGACCGTTGGCGAGCTGATATGACATGACCTTGGGGATTGGCAACCGAGCTATCGAATCCTGCAACGCGGCTTGCAGCGCATCTCTCAACCATGCACCCTTGATGGTCACATCAAGATAGACAACTTCTTCAGTACCGTCCATCTTTCGTATGATATTGGCAAGAGTGGCTGACTCTTTCTCCAAGCGCTTTTGCAAAGCTGGCGTTGGATTACCCGCCACGTCGAATGCAACCTTCACCGGCATTAGTTTTTTCGACTCTGCCCGATCAGCCGCAATGTCCGCCACCTCAGCGATCCGCACCGCGAGTCGGCGCGGTGTAGCGAACATCTCAACCTTCGCATCGGCAGCCGCCAAGCCGCGCGACACCAAGCCGGCGTGAATACCGCTCTCGAACGCGTCGCCCAATTTCTTCAACACCTTCGGCGGAAGCTCTTCGGTGAATAACTCAACCAGCAACTCTTTTTTAGAATCTGAACTCACTATGCTGCTTTCTTTACAACAAACTTTTCAATTGCTTCTGCGGATGCCATTGGGAAACCCAGCCGTTCACGCGAGTCGTAATAACTTTGCGCCACACTCCGGGCAAGATTGCGAATGCGCCCGATGTAAGCCGCGCGCTCGGTCACTGAAATCGCGCCATGCGCGTCGAGCAGATTGAAGGTGTGCGCCGCTTTGAGAACTTGCTCATAGGCAGGCAGCGCCAATTGCGCTTCCATCAAGCGTTTTGCATCAGCCTCGTGGTCTATGAAGTGCTGCAACAAGACCGGCACGTTGGAATACTCAAAGTTGTATGTCGATTGCTCAACTTCGTTTTGGTGGAATACGTCGCCATACCTGAGCACCTTGACGACGCCATTCTCTTCCCAAGTGGTCCACACGAGATCGTACACTTCTTCGACATTCTGTAGATACATCGCGAGTCGTTCGAGGCCGTAGGTTATTTCACCGGTGATCGGCTTGCACTCGATGCCGCCGACCTGTTGGAAGTACGTGAACTGCGTGACTTCCATGCCATTCATCCACACTTCCCAACCAAGTCCCCATGCGCCGAGCGTTGGATTTTCCCAATCGTCTTCGACGAAGCGGACATCATTTTTTTTCAGGTCAAGCCCCAATGCTTCCAACGAGCCCAAGTACAAATCTAGAATGTTCGGTGGCGATGGTTTCAGAACCACTTGATACTGGTAGTAATGCTGGAGGCGATTCGGATTTTCACCATAGCGCCCGTCTTTCGGGCGGCGCGACGGCTGTACATAGCCGGCTCGCCATGGCTCTGGGCCCAGCGCACGCAGAAAGGTGGCCGTGTGCGAGGTACCCGCGCCAACTTCCATGTCATAAGGTTGCAGCAATGCGCAGCCATTAGCGTTCCAGTAATTTTGGAGCCGCAAGATGACTTCTTGGAAGGTGGGGCCGGACATGTATTTGAACATTTAAGTGCGAAATCCTAATTTTAAGGGTTTCACACCGAGGGAGCAAAGCAAGCCGTGGCTAATTTTCAACCTTTGAGCGGCGGCGCATCGACACGGTGACACCGAATACGAGCGCGCAACCGAGCAGCAGCAGCATCGGCACGTCTCGCCAGCGCGAATACGGCGTGGCGCCCTGCATTGGCGTTGCAAGAACTTCGAGCACGCCTCGACTAAATTGCGGAAGCGACGCGACAATTCTGCCCTTCTCGTTGATCGCCGCAGTTAGTCCGGTATTTGTCGCCCGAACCATCCAGCGCGCGGTTTCGATGGCGCGCATCTGCGAAAACTGCGCGTGCTGATCGGCCGCCAAATACGTGCCGAACCACGCCATGTTGGATAAATTGACCAACAGCTCCGCCTCCGGCAGCGAACCGGCAATTTCCGAACCGAACGCATCTTCGTAGCAGATGTTGACCGCAACCCGGTGTCCGGCCAAACGCATCGGTAGTTGTTTTTCTGCGCCTGGGGTAAAGCCACTAAGCGGCATTTTTAGCCACTGATAGACCCACGAAAACAGCGGCGGCACAAATTCGCCAAATGCTACCAAGTGATGTTTGGCGTACTGTTGGGCAGGCGTCGTACCAAATGCTACGGCACCATTGTAGTAGCGCCGGGTACCGTCAGCGGCAGGCGATGTGTCCCGTAACGCAACTCCCAGCAACACCTCACCACCTTGCGCGCGCGCCTTGTCTGCCATCGCCCCAATCACCGCCCGAGGAACGTCCTGGAGCATGAACGGCAGTGCCGTCTCCGGCAACACAATCAATTTGCCGCGGCTTTGCTCGACCAGTTGCAGATAGTTTTCCAATGACGCCGCCGCCTGATCTTCGCGCCACTTTAGATCTTGCGGGACGTTACCTTGCGCAAGCGACACCGGCATTGGCGCGCCCGATGGCGAAGACCACTCGTATGCTCCCAACAAAACGCCGCTGATCCAAACGCTTGTCCCGCCAATAGTCAAGCACCGCCGCAGCGTTGCAGTAATAACGACGCCTGATAACTTGGCGGGAGCCAGAACAATCGCCCCGGCAGTCGCAGCAAGCAAAAACGAAATACTAAACACACCGAAAACTGGCGCGTAACCCGCAAGCGGAGCCAGTGACAACGCGGAGGGCGTTTGGGTGTAGCCTAGGATGAGCCAAGGAAAGCCGGTGACGAACCAGCCGCGAAACATCTCCGCCGCAACAAACGTGACTGGCATCAATAGCAACAACCGAACATGCAAAGCCAGCGGCATCTTTGCCTGGAGATAACCGGCGAGCGCCGGAAACAGTGAAAGATAAACGCAGAACAGCAAGATAGCCAGCGCAGCCAACGGTGCAGGCATGCCGCCGTAGCTATGCAGGCTCACGTAGAGCCACGGCACGCCGACGAGAAACAGTCCGAGCCCCCAAAAGAAGCCGGCGGATGCTGCCCGTGTCGGCGAGGTCGCCCTAACCCAATGTGAAAACAACACAACCAGTGAGACCACTGCGATCGGCCATGCGAAAAACGGCGCGAACGCGAGCACCGCCAATGCTCCGGCAACCATCGCCTGCAATGCGTCTACCCAAACGGGGCGTGTATTGCTCAATCTAGGCTCGAAGCGCGCGTAGGCAACGGTCCTACGCAGAAGTTTCAATCGCAGGCGGCTTCTCACCGGTTGATGTCTGTTCGTTGCCGACCGGCGCAGCCGCGACAAGCCTTTCTACCATCAACGAGTGAACCTTGCGACTATCTGCGCGCAGGACTAGGAAGCGGAAGCCATCGAAGGCGATCGATTCATTCCGTTTCGGCACGTGCCCGAAGTGACTGACGACGAGCCCACCCACCGTATCAAAATCTTCGTCCGGGAGGTTGGATGCAAAGTGCTCATTGAAGTCTTCAATTTCGGTAATCGCTTTGACACGATACCGCCCTCCTTTGTCCGGCAGGATGTTGTCTTCGGTCTCGTCAAAGTCGAACTCATCTTCGATGTCGCCGACGATCTGTTCTATCACGTCTTCGATGGTGATCAGTCCGGCGACGCCGCCGTACTCATCAACAACGATCGCGATGTGATTGCGGTTGGCTTTGAATTCACGCAGCAAAACATTCAGGCGCTTGGATTCGGGCACGAACACGGCCGGACGCAGCATGTCACGAACGTCAAATTCATCCGCGTTGGCGTAGTAGCGCAACAAATCTTTGGCGAGTAGTATGCCGATGACATTGTCACGGCTGTTCTCGAAGACGGGAAAACGCGAATGTGCGGTTTCGATAACGTTGGGAATAAACTCGGCCGGCGCATCTTCGACATCGATCATGTCCATCTGTGAGCGCGGAAGCATCACATCGCGTACCTGCATTTCAGAAACCTGCAACACCCCTTCGATCATGGTCAGTGCATCGGCGTCAAGCAGCTCTTTTTCGAGAGCGCCGTGCAGCAACTCAACTAACTGGTCTCTGTCTTCCGGTTCGCGAAGCAGCAGCGATGACAGTCGTTCCATCAGTGATCGTTTGGGGGAGTCGTCCATATTTTCAGTTTGCTGTTGCGAGGCTGTCATTTTAACTGACCACAACATGTGGTTTGTGACAGTTTTTCAGCGCGCTGTACTAGTCATGGTGTTGATCGTCACCGAGATAGGGATTGCCAACACCTAGCCCAGCCAAAATTTTCACTTCCAGCGCTTCCATACGTTTTGCATCACGCGGGTTTTCGTGGTCATGACCAGCCAAATGCAGGATGCCATGGATACACAGGTGGGCATAGTGGTCTGCCAGAGTCTTGTGCTGGTGTTTCGCTTCGCGTGCCACCACCGGCGCACAGACAACCAGATCACCCACGAGGACCGGCGATTTTTTCTCGTGGTAGGCAAATGTCAAAATGTTGGTCGGGTAGCCTTTGCCACGAAAAGCCGAGTTGAGATTGCGGCCTTCTGCCGCATTCACGATCCGCAGCGTGACCTCCGAAGCCGACGCAGCACTGACCCCCATTAATGCGGTATTGACCCACTTTCGCAGCGATTGATCGCTCGGGACATTGGCCAGTCGGGTCACGCGTTGAATGGAAACGACCATCGACGTCTAGGAACCCAGTCCGCGGAAACAAGAAAACCCTAGCAGGGACGGACATTTCCAGCCGTTTTTGCCTGAAGACGTCCGCCGATAGGCGAGTTTTAATTTCATCAGCTGCAGCTACCCACGACGCGTGCGGGTGTGAGCATCGTAAGCCGTCACAATCGACTGAACGAGTGGATGACGCACGACATCAACCGCCTGGAAAATGGTGAAGCCGATACCCTGAATCCCGTGCAGCGCGTTGCGTGCATCCACCAAGCCGCTGACTTGTCCCGCTTTCAAATCCACCTGCGTGACATCGCCGGTAATGACTGCCTTGGTGCCGAAGCCGATTCGAGTCAGAAACATTTTCATCTGTTCCGGTGTCGTGTTTTGTGCTTCGTCGAGAATGATGAATGAGTGATTGAGCGTTCTCCCGCGCATGAATGCGAGAGGCGCGACTTCAATTTGGTTGCGCTCAAACATCTTGCTCACCCGATCAAACCCAAGCAAGTCGTACAGCGCGTCATAGAGTGGCCGTAAGTAGGGGTCGACCTTTTGTGATAGGTCACCCGGCAGGAAGCCCAGCCTTTCCCCAGCCTCAACAGCGGGACGGGTCAATACAATACGTTTGACCAAATCGCGTTCAAACGCATCCACCGCGCATGCCACGGCGAGAAACGTTTTCCCCGTCCCCGCGGGCCCCACGCCAAAGGTAATGTCGTGTGACTGGATTTGTTGAAGGTATTGCGCTTGTCGATCGGTGCGGGCACGAAGGTCGGCACGCTTGGTATGCAAGGTGACCGCTTCTACCGCGTTTGCGGGCCGATTGACGTCTTCTTTCGTCTGCTTGACGAGCCGCCCGCGCTGCACTTCTACGAGCCCAAGCTGGATATCTTCAACCGAGAGATCCGCACCCGCTTTTGCATAGAACTGATTGAGCACCTTTGCCGCAACTTCAATCTTTCCGCGCGCCCCGGCCACCGCAAATTTTTCCCCGCGCCGCGAAATGGTGACCTCCAGTGCTGCTTCAATACGGCGCAAATTTTCATCGAGCGCGCCGCACAGCGCATTAAGCCGGTGGTTATTGACCGGCGTGAATGAAAACTCTATGGAAGGGGATTTCATCTGTCGCAGACTTAAGCCGCCTGCACGGCAGCTTCGTGCGCTATGGCGTGAGTGGCGATTTCTCCACGCAAAGTGAAATGCATGGCTTTCGTAATGACAACATCAACAAACTGCCCGATGAGCCGTTTGTCTGCCGGAAAATTAACGACGCGATTGTTGTCAGTTCGCGCCATGAGTTCTGCATCATCTTTGCGTGATACGCCTTCCACCAATACACGCTGGACGGAACCAACCATTGACTCGGAAATGGCTGTTGATTGCGCTTCAAGCACCTTCTGCATCTTCTGAAGCCGTTGCAACTTAATCTGCTGGGGAGTTTCGTCCATCAAACTCGCTGCCGGCGTTCCCGGTCGGCGTGAGTAAACAAAGGAGAATGCACCGTCGAATTGAATATCCTCGATGAGCTTCATGCTGCGATTGAAGTCTTCCTCCGTCTCGCCGGGAAATCCGACGATAAAGTCAGTCGAGATCGATATTCCCGGGCGTTTTTCACGCAATCGCCGTACGATGGATTTGTATTCCATGACCGTGTAACCCCGCTTCATCGACGCCAGTACGGCATCGCTGCCGGCCTGCACGGGTAGATGCAACTGGGACACTAGTTTGGGCAGCTTGGCATAACAATCGATCAACCGTTGCGTGAACTCGAGCGGATGTGAAGTCGTATAGCGAATGCGTTCAATGTTTGGAACAGCATTAACAGCAGTCAGTAACAGCGCAAAGTCAGCGTCAGTTTCCTCGCCGCTTTCCGCGTCGATCATTTTCCCCATGTAAGCGTTGACGTTTTGACCCAACAACGTCACCTCTTTGACGCCTCTTGCGGCGAGATCACGAATCTCATTGATTACGTCTGCAAGTGGACGTGAAATTTCTTCTCCTCGGGTGTAGGGCACCACACAAAAACTGCAGTATTTGGAGCAGCCCTCCATGATCGACACAAATGCGGTCGGGCCTTCTACCCGTGCAGGCGGCATATCGTCGAACTTCTCATTTTCTGGGAACGAAATGTCGACTTGGGGCAACGATGTTCGCTCCCGGCGTTGAATCATGGCCGGAAGGCGATGGAGTGTTTGTGGTCCAAACACGATATCGACGTAGGGCGCGCGCTTGACAAGTGCGTCGCCTTCCTGCGACGCAACACAACCACCAACGCCAATCAACACCCCCGGATTGGCGTCCTTGAGCTCACGCAAGCGCCCTAAGTCCGAGAACATCTTTTCGCTGGCCTTTTCGCGCACCGAACAAGTGTTGAGGAGGATTAAGTCCGCCTCTTCAGCTTTGTCGGTTTTGGTGTATCCCTGTGCGGCCTCGAGTACGTCGGCCATCTTGTCCGAGTCGTACTCGTTCATCTGGCAACCGAACGTCCGAATAAAGACTTTCTTCTGGATTTTTTTTGTTTCCACGTGTGCTCCTGGAGACGGTGAATAAACCGGGCAGGTATCGGTGAAAGAACGAAGAGCCGCAAACTGCGGCTCTTCGTGGAGTTTGGTGGCCAATCCCTGATTCGAACAGGGGACCTGCGGATTATGATTCCGTCGCTCTAACCGGCTGAGCTAATTGGCCTTTACAGTTGCACTACTCCCCACGGGTCTTAAATTATGGCGTTTCTTAGGCTTTTTAGCAACCACGGCATATAGCGAGAAACGTTCACGCACGAGTCTAGGCTGGCTTCTTATCGCCGTTTTTTACATACCGATCAAGCCAGCGAACAGACTCCCACAACCGGTGAAGCACCGATTCACGTCCGCGGTATCCGTGGTCCTCGTGGGGCAGGATGACGTATCGGACGGTGCCGCCAAGCCCCTTGATTGCTTGGTAGAAGCGCTCACTTTGCAACGGAAAGGTTCCCGAATTTGAATCAGCTTCGCCGTGAATCAGCAAAATAGGGGTCTTTATCTGATCCGCATAGTTAAACGGCGACATCTGCGCGTACACATCTCGCGCCTTCCAAAATGTCCTGTCCTCGGCTTGAAACCCAAACGGGGTAAGCGTGCGGTTATACGCGCCACTCTCAGCAATTCCTGCGGCGAACAATTTCGTATGCGCCAGCAAATTCGCCACCATAAATGCGCCATAAGAGTGGCCGCCTACCGCGATTTTCGAACGGTCCGCAACACCGCGACGCACAACTTCATCAATTGCCGCTTCGGCACTGGCGATGAGTTGCGGCAAGTAAGTATCGTTTTCCTTGCCTTGCTCACCGATGATTGGCATGGTGGGATTATCAAGGACAGCATAGCCCTGCGTGATGAACGGCAACGGACCAGAAAATGCTGGGCGCACATAACGATATGGGGAGCCTGTAATCTGACCTGCGGCTTCGGCCGATCGAAACTCCCGTGGATAAGCCCACATCAACAGTGGTAGCGGGTCATCTCCCCGTTTGAAAGTCGCGGGAAGATACAACGTCCCGGAAAGCTCGACGCCGTCACGTCGCTTGTAGCGGATAACCTCTTTGGTCACGCCGGCAAGCGGGTTCTTTGGCGTTGTAAACCGCGTAACAGCCGACATTTTTCCGGAGGCCAGGTCTCGAACATACACATTTGGCGCGTCGGTCACACTCTCGCGCTGCATTAACAGCCGGACGTTAGCGTTGGCAGTCTTTCCTGATTGCGGGCTGTCGAATACGCTGAGCGGCACATCATAGTAAGGTGCCTCAGATCGAAACAGCCGCTTGGTCTCCCGCCTGTCTAGATCGAACCGGTCAACAAACGGCCGGTCACCATCATTTGACGCCCCAGCGCCGTTGAGGTAAATGGCCCGACCGTCAGGAGACAAATTAAGTACGCGACCGCCACGGCCATTCGATTCGGTGAAAGGTGTTCCGGGATCGCTATAACGATCCTCAGTCGAGCGCTCAAAAATCTTCTCCGCCGCTTTTGTAGCATCGGAGGGGTAAAGGCGCCACGTAGAGGTCTTGCGCAGCTTGCGCGAGACCTCCGTCACCAGAGCGACCGCGTCGTTCCCCCAAATGACACTTTGGAAGCGGAGTTCGAGTTTGGCCAACATTGTCGGCTCACCGTCGAACGGAGAAGACAACACGAAAAAGTAATCGCTGATTCCATTCTTGCGTGTTTCATTTGCTTGCGCCCAGGCAAGTGTCGCGTTTGCATCACTTCGCCAAGAATACTGGCGCGGCCCTTTTCGAACCGCATCCGGATCAGCTTCTTCATCCTCAGCCATCGGCAGGTCCGACATCACCCTAACAACTTGGCCGACATTCGGTTCAAGCGCGTCGCGAACTTCTGTCTTCAAGGCAAAGCGCGATACCGGCACGGAATATGAATAGGGTCGTTTGATGGTTTGTACCAACGCGTACTGCCCATCAGGCGACGGCATCATCGCCCGCACGACTCCGCTGGCAATCGCGTCAAGTTTGCCGTCGAGCCAGACCCGTGCGACTTCGGCAGTTGCATAGTGTTCAAACAAGGCTTCGTCGTGTGGCGTCTTGAGCAGATCCTGGTAAGTACGAGTTGCGTTTCGGCGGCCTAGGTTTTCTTGTATTAGCGGCCCACTCACCATGCTTGGCGCCTTGGGTGCGGGCCCCCTAGTCTGCGGTATCGCTGCAATCAACAGCGACTTGCTATCGCTAAACCAGCTGAATGGGCGCCCAACAACGCCATTAAGAGCTCGTTCAGTCACCCGCCTCGCTTGTGTGCCGTTTGCCACTTCTACGACCATCAACTCGATAGCATTTTCCCGAACGAGTGTGAAGGCGACACGCTTTCCGTCCGGCGACCACGCTGCGTCGCCGATCCTCGCGTTTGCGGGAATGTTTTGTACCAATTTTTCAAGACGATCCGCTAAGCGGACAAAGCGAATTGCAGTTGCGTGGTTTGTTCGGCTCAGGTCATTGTTCCGCGGATTGATGCGCAGTCCGGCGAGCCGGAGTTCGGGCTGACTAAGATCCGTAACGCTCGGTAATGCGGGGCGCTCCAACATCATGAGCCATTCGTTGTTGGGCGCGAGTGTGGTTTGTGGTATCTGCACTGCGTCGACCATATCGACCATTGATTGCGCCGGCACTTGATAGCGAGTGGGTTCATTCGCCGATGCGGAAATGACGCAGCTCGCAGTGAGCGCCAAACAGGCAACAAGCAGGCGTGGGTTAACGGTCATCGCGGGGTGAAAGAGGCGCATAGAGTCAGCTGCTTCGACCAATTGGATCGGTTTCGAACCGTACAAAGAGACACCCATCCAGAGACCGGCGGGAAGCTGCGATTCTACTCCGGTAGAGCATCCTAAACTTCATTTCTAGGGGTGGCTGGGGTTTGCTTTTGCCAATTAAGAGGTGTAATGTTGCATCGCAATATCTCCAATTCGCCACTGCAATATCTCCTCATTCCACAAAGACGTCCTTTCGCGAATCCCCGCCCCGCTGTTTCCGAGTCCTCTCGGTCGACGGTCCGCGCTGCGTAGTCGCCCCGTATGGATCCTAAAGACAAAAAGTTAAGCGCACTCACAATTGGTGCCATCGGCGTCGTGTTTGGCGACATTGGGACCAGCCCGCTCTACGCGTTGAAGGATTCCTTTAGTCCCACCCACGGAATTCCGCTAAACACCATGACCGTGTATGGAATATTGTCGGTGATGTTTTGGGCAATGACGGCGCTGGTAACCGTCAAGTACTTGGTATTCATGATGCGCGCCGATAACAAGGGCGAGGGTGGTATTCTGGCCCTGACTGCATTGGCGCAGCGCTGCTTCCGCAAGGGCACCAGGCGACATTGGTGGGTTGTGGCACTCGGCATGTTTGGTGCGGCCATGTTCTACGGCGACGCGATAATCACCCCGGCCATTTCTGTTCTCTCCGCTGTTGAAGGCTTAGGTCTGGTAGAGCCTGCCCTCAATCAATTTGTTGTGCCCATTTCGGTCGGCATACTGATTGCGTTGTTTGCCGTGCAGCGGCATGGCACCGCTGCGGTTGGTCTTTTTTTTGGGCCAGTGATGGTGCTCTGGTTTTTGGTGCTCGCAATCCTGGGCGTGGCGCAAATCGTCAACAACCCCGCTGTTCTTCAAGCCTTCAATCCTTGGTATAGCTGGCAGTTTTTTCTTGAGCATAAAATTGCCGCGTGGATTACGCTGGGCGCGGTCGTGCTATGTGTGACAGGCGGCGAAGCGCTTTATGCCGACATGGGACACATTGGACGAAAGCCGATTCGCGTTGGTTGGTTTTCGCTTGTGTGGCCGGCCTTGTTGCTGAATTATTTTGGTCAGGGTTCGCTGCTGTTATCGAACCCCGACGCGATCAAGAACCCGTTCTATTTGATGGTTCCGAGCTGGGCGTTGCTGCCTATGGTTGGCCTCGCGGCGTGCGCGACTGTAATCGCGTCGCAGGCCGTAATTTCTGGCGCGTTCAGCCTCACCAAGCAGGCGATCCAGCTCGGCTATCTGCCGCGCTTCAACATCATGCACACCAACGAAATGGAGTCCGGCCAAATCTATATCCCCTTCATAAATTGGGGCCTGCTGTTTGGCATTATTACGCTGGTGGTCATCTTTAAAAATTCCAGTAACCTTGCCGCAGCCTACGGCATCGCCGTAATGCTGACCATGACCATTGATACGTTGCTGTTGCTCGTTGTGATGGTCTATATCTGGAAATGGAGCCGAATTTTTGCCGCGATATTGATCGGCGGCATTCTGGCCAACGATCTCATGTTTTTATCAGCAACCGCGACGAAAATTGGCGATGGCGGCTGGTTTCCTCTCATTATCGGCGTCGCCATGTTCACCATCATGAGCACCTGGCGACGCGGACGCGAAATTGTTCGACGCAAAGTCAATGATGGTGCTATGCCGTTAAAAGGGTTTGTTGAATCGATCTCTCTTTCTGACACGCCGCGGGTCGAAGGCACCGGCGTCTTTATGACGACCAATCCTGACGGCGTACCCAACGCACTGCTACACAACCTGAAGCACAATAAGGTACTGCATGGCCGTGTCGTCATCCTTTCGATCGTCATTGAGGACATTCCGCGCGTGCCAAAAGAAGACTACATTTGGATCGATAACCACGGACACGGCTTCTATACGATTACTGCGCACTATGGCTTTAAGGAGTCGCCAAACGTACCTGTCATGCTTGAAGATTGCCGGCTGCAGTCCATGAAATTCGACATGATGGACACCAGCTTTTTTGTTAATCGGGAGTCGCTGATCGCGACCCCGAAGGGCGGCATGGTGCTCTGGCGAGAACACATCTTCGTTTGGATGTCGCACCTCGCGGCCAAGGCCTCTGACTACTTCAGGATTCCTACCAACCGTGTGGTTGAATTGGGCACTCAAGTCGAAATCTAGCACTACGCCAAGAATGATCCGTGATTCTAGTCCCCGGAAGATGGCTTGACGTACCGGCCTACGCTTTGTTTTCATTCCTCAAGTCGGTCATGAGGTGCTCTAAAAACAAAACCCC
>JADCJC010000068.1 GCA_020247395.1 Rhodocyclaceae bacterium | reverse complement strand
TGACCCCGCGCAGTTCGTGATCAATGCACTTGCCCCCGCCGAAGTGTCGTCGATTATTGTTGACGAAGAACGACATGCGATGGATGTGGTGGTTGACGAAGAACAACTTGCACAAGCGATTGGCCGTGGCGGACAAAACGTGCGCCTTGCCTCCGAATTGACCGGCTGGCAACTCAACATCATGACCGAAGAAACGGCGAATGAGCGTCGCTCGACTGAACAGCAGTCGATCCAACAATTGTTCATCGAAAAGCTTGACGTCGATGAGGAAGTTGCAAACATATTGATTGCAGAAGGGTTCAGTAATCTGGAAGAAGTCGCCTACGTACCGTTGAGCGAAATGCTCGAAATCGAAGCCTTCGACGAAGACACCGTCAATGAGCTGCGCCGCCGCGCACGTGATGCGCTGGTCACGGCGGCAATCAAATCCGAGGAGACTATGGAGACAGGATCGGATGATTTGCTTGCCATGGAAGGCATGGATGCGGAAACTGCGCATCTGCTTGCATCAAAGGGCGTCCAGACGATGGCCGACCTCGCGGATTTAGACAGCGACGAACTGATGGAAATGACCGGCATGGAAGCAGAGCGGGCCAAACAACTCATCATGACGGCGCGAGCGCCGTGGTTCGCCACTGAATCTGCTTGATCTCCGCTGGATATATCGAAATCGTAAAGCAAGCACGTAGAAACAAGGTAACGCATGGCACAAATGACTGTTGAACAATTTGCGAAAGAGCTTAAGCTGACTCCTGAGTTGCTCATTGAGCAACTCAAATCTGCGGGAGTTGCTAAGTCCGCCCCGGGTGAGCCGCTGGCAGAGGAGGACAAGGCGCGTCTGCTTGCATTTTTGCAAGAGTCGCACGGCCATAAGGAGGAAAAGAAAAAGATTACGCTGATGCGTAAGCAGACCTCTGAGATCAAGAAGTCCGATGCCACCGGTAAAGCGCGCACCATTCAGGTGGAAGTCCGCAAGAAGCGTACCTTTGTCAAAGTAGACGCTGTTGCCGAGACGCCGGTAGAAGTTGCCGCCGAACCGGTGCAGCCGATCATCAACGACGAAGAATTGGCCAAGCGTCGAGTCGAGGAAGAGCGCATGGCGGCATTGCTCGCCAAGCAGGCCGAAGAAAAGGCGAAGATTCAGGCGCCGAAACGCCGTACCAAGAAGGCTGGCGAGGGCGCGGATCAACCACCCGCTGCCGAGGCGTCGCCGTCACCAGCCGACGCCGCAGTTGCCGGCACCGCCACCAACGCTGCTGCGGTCGGCGACAGTGCTACCGCTGCCGCGACCTTAACCCCGCCCACCTCCCCAGCCGCCGCCGTACCTGCGGCAAACACGACAATTTCCGTTGACCCTAATCGGCCGCGGGTTGGTGAGCGTGTAGTTTTGAAGAAAACCCCGCCACCCACCGAAGGTACGCTGCATCGCCCAGTTATTAAGGACGCCGACGGCCAGGTCAAAACCGACAAGAAACCCGCCAAGAAACCGACCAAGGCGACCACGTGGGCGGATGACGCTAGTAAGCGCCGTGGAATCAAAACGCGCGGTGACGCCTCTGGCGGTCGTGAGGGATGGCGCGGTCGGCGTGCCAAAGCGCATCACGACGATGCGGATTCAACCAGTTTCCAGGCCCCTGCCGAACCAGTTGTCCGCGAAGTGTTGGTTCCCGAGACCATTACGGTAGGTGAGTTAGCACAAAAGATGGCCGTGAAGGCCGCTGAAGTGATCAAGACCATGATGCGACTCGGCTCGATGGTGACGATCAATCAGGTGCTAGATCAGGAAACCGCGATGTTGGTGGTTGAGGAAATGGGACACACCGCGAGCGCGGCGAAGGCGGACGACCCGGAAGCGTATCTGGTCGAGGCTATCGAACACAAGCCGGAAGATATGATCACCCGTCCACCGGTTGTGACCATCATGGGACACGTTGACCACGGCAAAACTTCGCTGTTGGACAAGATACGAACCGCCCGCGTTGCCTCGGGTGAAGCCGGTGGAATTACGCAACATATCGGTGCCTACCATGTGCAAACCCCTCGAGGTGTGATCACCTTCTTGGATACGCCGGGACACGAAGCGTTCACAGCGATGCGAGCACGCGGGTCGCAAATTACCGATATCGTGATTTTGGTGGTTGCGGCAGACGACGGTGTCATGCCGCAAACCAAAGAGGCCATCGCTCACGCCAAGGCGGCGAATGTACCGATGATTGTGGCCATCAACAAAGTCGACAAGCCCGAAGCCAATCTGGAGCGCGTGCGACAGGAGCTCGTTGCCAACGATGTATTGCCGGAAGAGTACGGTGGCGACGTCATGTTTGTACCGGTGTCGGCGCGAACGGGCGCTGGTATCGATGCATTGCTTGAAGCGATTCTGTTGGTGGCCGAAGTGGCGGAACTCAAAGCCGTCACCGATTCACCAGCTAAGGGTGTGGTGATCGAAGCGCGCCTCGACAAAGGGCGTGGCCCGGTGGCGACCGTGCTGGTGATGTCGGGTACGCTGAAAAAGGGCGATATGTTGCTCGCCGGCGGCGTATTTGGCCGGGTGCGTGCGATGACTGATGAAGATGGCAAGAGCATCGAATCCGCCGGACCGTCGATCCCGGTTGAGGTGCAGGGCTTGACCGACGTGCCAGGGGCTGGCGACGACGTGATGGTGCTAAACGATGAGCGTAAGGCGCGTGAAATCGCCCTGTTCCGTCAGGGTAAGTACCGCGATGTAAAACTCGCCAAGCAGCAGGCGGCAAAACTTGAGAATGCGTTCGAGCAAATGGGCGAAGGCGCGGTTCGTTCGCTCACTGTGATCATCAAAGCCGACGTGCAGGGCTCCTATGAAGGCCTGTCACACGCGCTTGGCAAGCTCACGACTGATGAAGTCAAGGTCAACGTAGTTCACGCCGGCGTTGGTGCGATCACGGAGTCAGATGTCAATTTGGCACTCGCGTCAAAAGCCGTGATCATCGGCTTCAATGTGCGCGCCGATGCCAGCGCACGCAAGCTGATCGAAACTTCAGGTGTACAAGTCCGCTACTACAACATCATCTACGAGGCGGTCGATGACGTGAAGGCGGCGCTCGGTGGGTTGCTATCGCCAGAGATCAAGGAAGTCGTGCTGGGTTTGGTCGAAATCCGCAACGTCTTCAAGATTTCCAAGGTTGGCGCTGTCGCGGGATGTTTTGTTCTAGACGGCATCATCAAACGTGGTTCGTCGATTCGCCTGTTGCGCGATGGCGTGGTGATTTTCACTGGCGAACTTGATTCATTGAAGCGTTTCAAGGACGATGTCAAGGAAGTCAAGAGTGGATTTGAGTGTGGCCTGTCAATCAAAAATTTTGATGACATCAAGCAAGGCGATCAAATCGAAGCCTTTGAGACAACGGAAGTTGCCCGCACACTTGAATAGCAAGCGCGGATCGTCAACGCATAGATTGCCCGGGGGGTCGCCATCGGGCGGGAGTAAAACGTCGTGTCAGACGCACGTAATCGCAAAATCGCGGATCAGATACAGCGCGAAGTTTCCGAATTCATCCGGCTGGAGCTGCGTGATCCGCGTGTCTCCATGGTGACGCTGACTGGTGTTGAACTGGCGAGCGATAACTCACATGCCAAGATATTTTTTACCCAACTCGGCAACGAGGCGCAGGCAGAATCATGCAGGCGCGGGCTTAACAGTGCCGCCGGCTTCCTGCGTATGCAGTTGGCGAAACGGCTGACAATTCGTACCGTGCCGACGCTGCACTTTGAAGTCGACCACTCCATTGCGCGTGGTGTGCAGCTTTCCAAACTCATCAGCGACGCAGTTGCCGATGATGCCAAACATCCGCGCGACGGCAAGGATGCGGCTGTGTAACGTCGCACCGTCCGATGTGCGCAATGTGCCACTGCCATGAAGACTGAACGACGGCCGCCGGTCACTCTCCGCGAGCTCGACGGCGTGTTGCTGTTGGATAAGCCGGCGGGACGATCGTCAACGCAGGCAATGTCGGCAGCCAAGCGAATCTTTCGTGCCCAGAAAGCGGGCCATACCGGCACGTTAGATCCATTCGCGACCGGGCTATTACCGGTTTGTTTCGGCGAGGCGACAAAATTTTCCCGCTTCATGTTGGACGCCGAGAAGTCCTACCGCGCAACGTTAAAACTCGGCGAAGTGAGCACCACCGGTGACACCGAAGGTGTGATCCAAAGAAGTGGCCCAGTTGAGGTTGACGGGGCTCGTGCCGCCGCCGTGCTTGAACAACTTGTAGGTGAGCAAACACAAATCCCGCCGATGTATTCAGCGCTCAAACTAGCGGGTGTCCCCTTGTATGAACTGGCGCGCAAAGGAATTCAGGTGGAGCGGGCCGCACGCCGCATCCACATTTACGCAATCAAGCTCGTTTCCTTGTCCGACTGCGAGTTGGTCATCGATGTTGATGTGAGTAAGGGTACCTACATCCGCGTGTTGGCAGAGGATATCGGTAAGCAGCTCGGGTGTGGTGCCCATTTAACGGCGCTTAGAAGGACAGCAACTGGCGGCTTTCGTGTGGCCGATGCCGTGTCCCTCGACACCCTTGAGGCAGCCAACGGCGAATCGCTGGAGACTTTTCTTCGACCGCCTTCTTCCTTATGTGCGGCGCTTCCGGCGATCATGCTGGACGTCGCGGATGGGGGGATTTTTTCGCATGGTGGTTGGGTCGGGCTAGCAAGTTCGCCGAATACGCTAGGCGAACATGCGGTATTCAATCAGAACCAGCGTTTTCTCGGTGTTGGCATTGTTGAACAAGTCCAGAACAAACGGCGACTTTCTCCGAGCCGGGTGATGAAGCTTTAGCAAGCTGCCCCGGCAACTGCGGCGCTGCTACCTGAGTCTCGCCGAGGCGGCGCGACTCGTTGTGAAACCCCTGATTTTGTTGTGTTTTTTACCGAGTTTAGGCTATAATTTCGCTCCCGCAAGTAAGAATCGTTCCGAACGCCGCAATCATCCGCGAAAGGATGTTGGATTTGACAGGATCAGACATGACTACCACGGTAAGAACCGCTGAAGTAATTGCACAGCACGGTCGCGCTAAAGGCGATACGGGCTCCCCCGAAGTGCAGGTGGCACTGCTCACAAACCGGATTAACGAACTCACCGAACACTTCAAGAAACACGTTAAGGATCATCACGGTCGCCGTGGCTTGCTGCGCATGGTGTCCAAGCGTCGCAGCCTGCTGGATTACCTCAAGCGTACCAAGCTTGATACCTATCGCTCACTAATCGATAAACTCGGCCTGCGTAAGTAAGCGGAGTTACGGAATCAGATTAGCCCCACTGTCCGAGATATTGGCAGCGGGGCTTTTTCATTTTTTGCGTCAAAAAATTACGGTTTTATCACTCACGTTTTTGTTGCACCGGTTGTTGGCGCTTTCGGCAGATTTGAAATGTCACGGTCTGTCGTTGTGGAGCGTTGATACCGCACCAAAGTTCTAATCTCACTGCAAACATCAAGGGAATTCCCGAATGAAAGCCATTAAGAAAACACTGCAATACGGACGTCATACGTTGACGCTGGAAACTGGCGAGATCGCTCGTCAGGCAGACGGTGCCGTGTTGGTATCGCTAGATGACACCGTTGTACTCGTGACTTGCGTGGCACGCCGCGACGCCAAGGAAGGTCAAGATTTTTTCCCGTTGACCGTGGATTATCAGGAAAAGACCTTCGCCGGCGGCAAGATTCCCGGTGGCTTCTTTAAACGTGAGGGTCGCCCTTCTGAGAAAGAAATTCTCACTAGCCGCCTGATCGACCGTCCGCTGCGCCCGCTGTTCCCGGATGGGTTTTACAACGAAGTGCAAATCATCGCCACCGTATTGTCATCCGACCCGGAAATTGATTCCGATATCGTCGCGATGATCGGCGCGTCCGCCGCCGTGACGCTCGCAGGTGTCCCCTTTGAAGGTCCAATCGGCGCGGCGCGAGTCGGCTATCTGGATGGTGCATATATCCTCAACCCAACCAAGACCGAGCTGGAAACCTCGCAAATGAACCTCGTGGTTGCCGGTACCGACACGGCAGTATTGATGGTTGAATCGGAAGCACTTGAGTTGTCGGAAGATGTTATGTTGGGCGGCATCGTGTTTGGTCACGAGCAACAGCAAGCAGTGATCAACGCCATCCTTGACTTGGCGGACGAAGCCGGCAAAGACCCGTGGGCATGGACCGCACCTGTGCCACCACAGGCGCTGATTGATCAGATTAATGCGATGGCAGCGGCGGATTTAGATGCGGCCTTCCGCATTAAGTCTAAAGGCGCTCGTTCGGAGCAACTTTCCGTTATCAACAAGCGTGTGATCGCAGCCTTGTGTACCGGCGCTGAAGGTGCACCGGATAAGAACACCGTCTCCTCGCTGTTGTTTGCGATTGAATCCAAGATCGTTCGCAGCCAGATTTTGAATGGCGAGCCGCGTATTGACGGTCGTGATACGCGTACCGTTCGTCCGATTTCCATTCGCACTTCGGTGTTGCCGCGTACCCATGGCTCGGTGTTGTTTACCCGCGGCGAAACGCAGGCTTTGGTGGTTGCAACACTCGGCTCGCTGAAAGACTCGCAAGTGATCGACGCATTGCAAGGCGAGTACAAAGATCGTTATATGTTCCACTATAACTTCCCGCCGTACTCAACTGGTGAGACGGGTCGTGTCGGCACGCCGAAGCGCCGGGAGGTGGGGCACGGACGCCTGGCTAAACGTGCATTAGCGGCGGTTTTGCCGACTGAAGCGGAGTTTGGTTACGCGATGCGGGTCGTCTCGGAGATCACCGAGTCAAACGGGTCATCATCGATGGCTTCAGTGTGCGGCGGTTGTTTGTCGCTAATGGACGCCGGTGTACCGATGAAAGCGCACGTTGCCGGGGTGGCGATGGGCCTCATCAAGGACGGTGCCAAGTTTGCCGTATTGACCGATATTTTGGGTGACGAAGATCATTTGGGCGACATGGACTTTAAGGTTGCCGGTACTGATGCAGGTATCACCGCGCTACAGATGGACATCAAGATCATGGGTATCACCAAAGAGATCATGGATGTCGCGCTGAAACAAGCCAAAGAAGGTCGCATGCATATCTTGGGGCTGATGAAACAAGCGGTGCCCAGCGCCCGTTCAGAGCTTTCGCAATTTGCGCCGCGTATCATCAAGATCAAAATCCATCCCGACAAGATTCGTGAAGTTATTGGCAAGGGCGGCAGTGTGATTCAAGCCATTACGCGCGAGACCGGTACCGAGATCGATATCCAAGACGACGGCACGATTTCGATTGCCTGTTTGTCCGGCGAAGCAGGCGAAGCAGCCAAACAGCGGATCGAAGCGATCGCGGCAGAAATTGAAGTTGGTCGTGTTTACGAAGGCCCGGTTGTGCGCCTGCTTGACTTCGGTGCCATCGTTCAACTGCTGCCGGGTAAAGATGGTCTGCTGCACATCTCACAAATCGCTCATGAGCGGGTAAATGCCGTTTCAGATCATCTGAAAGAAGGGCAGATTGTCAAGGTGAAGGTCATGGAAGCGGATGATAAAGGTCGTGTTCGTCTGTCGATGAAGGCGCTGCTGGATGCACCAACCAAGCCTACGCGCACGGAAGCGGCGATGGATCCCGCTGCCGCGAACAATCAACCAGGGTAGCAACGCGGCTATCCATCGCAATACGGAAAGGGCGCTTGTTATGGCGCCCTTTTTCTTTGTCCCGACGTTGTACGTACGCTGACAGCGCGGTATACTTGCAGGCTATTCTGTATCAGTCGGAGTGTGGCGCAGCCCGGTAGCGCGCTTGCTTTGGGAGCAAGATGTCGTAGGTTCGAATCCTATCACTCCGACCATTTTTCTAGCCTCGAAATTTCGGCCGCCGATACAGCCCTGACCGCAGCGTAGTTAGCCGATCGACCAAGTCCCACGCGCCCGTAGCTCATCTGGATAGAGCACCGGCCTTCTAAGCCGGGGGTAACAGGTTCGAGTCCTGTCGGGCGTGCCATTCTCTGCTTCGTCCTGCGCAATCAGGTTCTGCTTATCGCGATATTGTGAGACAGGACTCTCACCGGGTTACAAGAAGGTTCTCGCGGAAACTGCTGC
>JADCJC010000067.1 GCA_020247395.1 Rhodocyclaceae bacterium | reverse complement strand
GAACTCGGTTACCCAACATGCGCCATACGCTTGTTTTAATTGATCTTTTCCACGCTAAACGACGTAAACAACCCCTAAACTTATTAAAGACGTCGTACGTTTTTTGTTTTTAGGGTTGCCAGGAACTTAGGCCATCGCTGTTTAACCGATTGCCAGCCCATAATCTGCTCGTTGGCGCTACGCGCAATCCATGTCCGCGCCCACTCGACTTGCTTGGTGAGTAGGCGAGACTAAGACTCAATGGTGAAGATACTAGTAAACCCCTCGCTTGCTTGTGGTCGCTGATACCCGCTGATCATTGTCTGCATCACGCTTGCGGGGATTGTCTTGCCTTCCTCGGACCGCAAAATTTGCCGCCACTCGATATCTGACTTTCGTGCGGTACATTCCACAGCAATTTGTCGATATTTGGCCTTCCGGAACGCACCAAGCTTACGTCGGCGCGTTTTCTCGCCGACGTTGGTTTGGTCTATCACTACGTTCTTGCCGTTGGCAATTGCTTCCTTCTGCTTATCGAGAGCCTGTTTAGCAAGTTCATTACGGTCCAGAGAATAGAACGCCTTGTCGTAGGTGGTACCCTGTTCCTTTGCGAATCCCTCGATAAGGTCGTCGGTGCTGATAACGACAACATCGATTTCTGCGCGCAAACGGTTAACAAAGGTGGTTTTACCTGTACCCGGCAACCCCACCATCATGACTGCGAATGGCACCGGCGTTTCTTTAATTTGACTGATTAGGTCCGCCAAAGTGAAAGGCTGTGTATCTGGCAAGACTTTAGTAGGTAGGGTTTTTGCCTCTGGCATCTTCGATGTCTCCATGTCCGTATTAGGAGTGGACAATCTGCCACTTCTAAACAACGAAACAACGCTGAAAATATGCTCGAAACAGTCGGTTCTTCGGCCGGTCAGCGTCGTTTGGAAGTCAAATTAGCTCTGGCTCGGCATTGAGAAGCTTTGCGACCTTTGCTTCTAGCTCTATCAGGGCGTCAGGGGAAAGTCCCTTGATGTTGAAATCGAGACGCCCATCGCTATCAAAGCGTTTCAACTCACCGGTAGCTCCACCATACTTGAAGGTCTGGCGAGCACTGCGTGGTTTGGCAACTGGTGGCGCTTTGAGTTGTTTCCGTTTTGACTCAATTTCGCGGACAGACAATGGGCTATCAACACAATTTGCAAGCAACTTGGTTGTCTCCGCAGCACCGTGATCGGCATAAAAAAGATGAATCCCGTACAAGACCGAGGTGGTGAGCATTGAGGGAACGTCTGCCACAAGCGATGTCACCTGCTCCGGCAACTTAGCAAGCGCCAGCAGTTTGCTCATCGCCCCCTTGTCGATCCCCAGTTGGTCGGCGAGAGCTTGCGCATTAGAGACCTCGTTCGCCTCGATCAGCTTTTGGTACACCAGGGCTTTGTCTAGGTCGCTCTGAGGCTTATGGCTCGCGTTGTATTGGTCGCACCGCTTGAAGGCGTCTACACTGTCTTTAGGGGCGCTCTCAAGCCGTACTCTGAGCGTCTGCCAGCCTAGGTCCGTGGCAGCGCGCAACCGCCGATGACCTGAATAAAGGGTGACTGCGCCGCCATCGACATACCCAATGCAATCCTCAAGCTGAATGCCGTCAGACATTGCTTTGAGCATACTTTGGTGATCGGCTTGACTAAATACCTGCCTTGAATTGAATCGATTTGGCCGAATTGCAGCCAGCGGAACGTTCACTGTTGACCCAATCGCACTCGAACCCCAGCCTGCAGACGTTGGGCTACTGCTGGCGAGAACACGGGGATCAACATTGGCTGGCGGTGGGACATCGAGTTTCAACGTTGAAACTTTCGCGCCTTCTATTTCGTTCGCTACACTAGCTAGTGCAGCGGTCGTGGTGCTATCGATAGGCCTACCGAGCTTTGGCGCTGCAGGCGGAGTTACAGGTGCGCGCTTTTTGAATGAAGTGGCCATTCTTTTACTCCTGAGTTAGTTGAGCGTCGGCAGCAGCAATCGCCGCCAATTCCACATACAGAGCGCGGATCTCGGCGGCTGATTTGGCGTCGGCCTGCGAAGCCGGCATTTCGTGGATGCCCAGACCTGCTTTACTGCACTCTCGCCACGCCTTTCGGTTCCTCAATACTGTCGTAAGGACAGGTATTCCGCAGTCGTTCGCCAAGAACCCCCGTAACTCTGACTCCTCTTTCGATTTTGCGTTAGTCGGAATCTGGTTGAGTAGCGCGTAGGCTGGGACTTTCCCACGGATATGCTTAACATCCATTGCGCGAAGCGAATCGAACACTCGGTTTGTTGAATCCACCTCGAACTGGCCGGGCGTAACAGGCACCACGACCAAGTCGGCTTGGCGACTGACACTCAAAAGCGTGTCCCACGCTGCTGCGCCAGCATCAACGATAACAAGTTCATAGTGACCGGCCTGATCGGCAACCATACGCGCTGCATTAGTGGTCAGCATCAGGGTGAAAATCTCAGCTGGTGGAGGAGTCACCTCGCCACGAGTCGCAAGCCATCCTGTCGTACTTCCGTTTGGGTCAGTGTCCAGTAAAAGCGTCCTGACACCGTCCGAGGCCGCTAGGGCCGCAAGATTTACCGCAACCGACGTTTTGCCAACGCCGCCTTTTTCGTTTGCCACAAGAACAATCATGCTGACCTCCTCCAAAGTTTCAACGTTGAAACCTCAACGAACTTAGTGCTATTGGTAAAACTTGAATTCAGACAAACATCGAGTTTCATCGTTGAAACTCTAGTTCGCGATTTAGTTGGCGCGATACTTTCATATTGTTCTGTAAATGTCTAGTCTATTTGGTCTTTTTGTAAATAAGGCGCGAGTTTCAACGTTGAAACTTGGTGCCGTTGACTAAATGATGAGTTGTGGCACTTTGGTGCATGACATTAAGAATTCGGACGCAAGCTCAGGCGAATGCGCTTGGGCTGAAAATCAAAGTGCCAAAGGTTCCCACGAAGGGGAGGGGAGGGCGGTCGCCTCGCGCCTCCCTCACGCCGCATCAGATTCTTTGGGCTGCCGTGTCCGCCGTGTATGGGGAGAGGGCGGAGCTTGAGTATGCAGGTGCCGTTCCGGGCCGCAAGTACCGTATCGATATCGCGATCCCGAGCGCCCGGCTTGCGCTAGAAATCGACGGGTGGGAGTACCATGGTAAATACAAAGCTGATTTCACGCGCGACCGCGCGCGCCAAAATCTGCTGACGATCCATGGCTGGAGAATCCTGCGTTTCACTGCGGGGCAGATTCGCAAAGACACGAATGGCTGCATTGAGTCGATCAAGGCTGCGTTGGCCGGATAGGAGATAAGGCCGGGCAGGGCAGGTCGCTTCGCGCGTACGTAGCGCTGATGTTACGATACTGCAAATGATTTCTCCGACGCCATGACCCACGCCCGATTTGCAATCCAACCGGACCTCGGCGCCCGCTTGCGGGAGGAGAGGAGGGCGATAAAGCTTTCTCAACGAGCGTTGGCCGGCCTCATTGGCGTAACAAACCTCACGATTCTCGCCTACGAGCGCGGCACGAGTCCGATAACCGCGCCCACTCTTCACAAACTGGCTGACGCCGGTGTTGATGTCTACTATTAACTTACTGGTGATCGGGAACCAGATCGGCCTGACGAGCGACATATTCTACGATCAACATTGCTTGCCGCAGTACCCGCGCTTGCAGACCACGTCGCGGAAAATGGGGGCTCGTTGGACAAAGATGCGATGTCGGTCCTGTTGACGGGGTTTTTGCTTGGCCTTGCAGGCACATCCAGCGACGAGGCTTAACGCGCCTCCAGCTGTGTGGCGCGCAAGAAACCAGGGCATCCACGCATGTCGCGAGCCTCGGTAGGTTTTTCTAATCTATTCTGAGAATTGCCGACCCCCGAAAAACGACACGTTTGATGGCGGCCTGTCACGCGTGTAACTTATTGTTTTTATTAGCTAAACGCGCGGCGGCTGGCTAGGCTAGATTTGACGCCCTTTTATTTCCACTTAGTTTTGCTATACTGATAAGTGGGAGTATCTGTTCTCTACAAGTTAATCTGAGCCGATAAATTTTGCCCGGAAGCAAAGTCCGTACTTTTTAGCGAAGCAATTTAGTGATTTTTCGCCAATTCCTCTCTAAGCCAACGCGTGAAATCCGCACTACACAACGATAACTGGACGCGTAAGATTACGCGAGCAGAATTTGCGTGTCTTCGTGCGCGGCTTGACGGTCTCGACGACAGAACGATCGGCGAGCTCTATCTATCGCCCGACGAAGACCTGCGTGCGGTGCGGGCCACCATTGAGTTTGTCGCCGAGCGCGTGAGACGACTCGCCTACCGTCACGACAAACCGGCGGGCTTGCTTCGGCTGATGCGCACCAAGCTACCGAAGTCGCCAGGCGAACAAACAGACACCAACACCGGGAAGCCGACCGATAACAGCGCCGGCGCACAGGGCGCACCTGCGGCCACACCGAAGCCACGCATGACGCTAGAGGAATTTCGACTCAAGGTCGACCCTGGCAACGTCTATCGCGAGAGCGAGTTGATTGAGCTCTACGCCGATGAGCACGGTGAAGACGATGGCAAAGCGAAACACCTTGAACGACTCACCCGTCTGCGCAATCGACAGCTCGAGGTGCTCCGTTGGGCCGAGGCACAGGTCACATCGACGCCAATGGAAGGTGATCCGATTGCAATGTGGATGCCTGACTACATTTCTCGGCGGCTGCAGAAATCCGGATTCAAGTACTTTTACGAACTGGTGCCCTTCATCAACGCTCGTGGCGCGCGATGGTTTGTCGAGATCCCAAAGTTCGGTAAAGGTGGTGCCGGCCGCGTGATGAATTTTCTGGCGTTGTATCACACGGAACTAGGCTTGCCACTCACGACGAAGGCGCTGGTACCAGCGCGGTCAATGACGGCCGCAGAATGGAAAGAGACGCGGTCGAAGGCTTACGGGATTGTGCCCATCGAATACTTCCAATGCCCAGACGTGTTCGATGGCTCCAACGGAATCAATCGTGCACGGGGCCAGTGCCAGCTCGCTGCAGCAAACAACGACTTAGAAGCCATCAAAGTGTGGCTGTCTGCATATGCGGCTTCGCCAAATACATTTCGGGCGTATCGAAAAGAAGCCGAGCGGCTGTTGCTATGGGCAATTGTAGAGCGAGGAAAGCCGTTCTCATCATTGCTGATGGAAGACACCATCGCCTATCGTGACTTCCTTGGCTCCAAGAAAACTGCCAAGTGGGCAGGTAAGCGTGGTGAAGAGCGCCATTCCGCAAACTGGCGGCCGTTTGAGGCTCGACCGCTGGCACTCAAGTCCATCGAAGCCGCTCTACGGATCTGTTCGTCGCTCTGTACCTTCTTAGCCGGGGTTAATTACTTGGGTGGAAACCCATTCTTGAGTGTGGCCACCAAATCGAAGGCCAATACCGAAGATGCTCGCGAGGCCAAGAAACAGGACTACAAGTCAGCCTCGATACAAGACCGTGCGCTTCCGATAGACCTTTGGCAGACAATTACGGATAAGCTCGACGCGATTGAGGAGGATGAGGCTGGAATTCGGCTCAAGCTCATTCTGATGCTGGGCGCTGACTTTGGTTTGCGCGCGATGGAGATCGGTGAAGCCAAACTTTCTGACTTCGTTTGGCGGACCGATCGCTCGACGATGGAGCGATACCGGTGTTTGTTAGTTGCGGGTAAAGGCGCAAAGGTGCGGGAAATTCCGGTGCCAGCGTCTATCCCGCTTGTAGATCTGCTCGGTCGTCATCTGGTTGCGCGAGGCTTGAATCCCGAAATTGATGATAACGACCCTGCCACTCGCGTCGTCGGCCGCATTGAACTGTCGGAAGGCGCACCAACGGAACTGCGAAGTAGCGGACTGTCGTATGAACGCATTTACAAGATTGTGACGACGTTCTTCAAAGACAGCGCGATAAATGCAGGGTTATCGAAAGACGATAAAAGTCGGCTAAACAAAGCCAGTACGCACTGGCTTCGGCACACGTTTGGAACGCATAACGTGCAATCGGGCATGCCGCTGGAAATGATTGCCGATTTGATGGGGCACACCGACTTAACCACGACAAAACTCTACGCCAACACCAGCAAAGATGACGCACGGCGCAAAATGGATGCAATTAAACGCGAGGGTGCACGATAATGACTCTACTGACGAAATCCGACCTACTCTCCATCCGTCAGTGCAAACGGAAGCTGTGGCTCGATTATCACCAGCCTCTAACGGAGAATGGCCGGCGAGACCGCCGCGCAGTCGATGGCGAGCTCGTCAATGCCGCTGCACGCGCGCAATTAGGCGACGTTTACTGGCCAAGCGGCGGCGAAGACAAAATCGCTGCTGCGCAAATGGCGTTCGTCGGCCTCGCGGCTAATCCCGATAAGCCGGCGGTAGAGATGCCGCTGGTTTTCGACGGCGTTTATGTGCGTATCGACGCCCTGCTTCCATCACCAAAAGGCTATCTAGTGGTCGAGACAAAAGCGTCGTCATTCCCGCTGAAGAAAGATAAGTTGACGCCAGGGACGCCAGACGCCCATCACATCGATGACATCGCTATTCAGACTTGGGCATTGCACGGAACAGGCATTGCGTACGGCGGTAGTTTCCTCAACCTACTGGATGGCCAATGGCGTTATCCTGGTGCAGGCGATTACTCGGGGCTCTTTCGCCGCTACGATGTCACGGACATAGTTGCTTCTGTTGCGTCTAGCGAGGTGCCGCGTTGGGTTGAAGAGGCAAAGAAAACAATCAGCGCAGGGATGCCAGATGTCAAAACGGGCACACAATGCGAGAAACCACATCCTTGCCCACACAAGGCGTTTTGTGCGACTCTCGAGGAGCCGCCAAATCCGAATACAGTGATGGTGCTGCCCGGCAACGGCGGTAAGGCACTGGCGCGTAAGCTATTGGGGATGGGCTTTGAAGACCTGACGGTTGTGCCGCCCGAGCGAATTTCCGGTAGCGATACGCAGCTCTTCTTACGAATACAAGAAGCGCATAAGACGGGTAAACCAGTATTCGACGAGGTTGGCGCAAAGGCGGAAATGGGGACGTTCCCCTACCCCAGGTCATGCTTCGATTTTGAAGCGATCGACCTTGCAATCCCCAAGTGGAAGGGTGTGCGCCCGTACGAGCAGATTACCTTTCAGTGGAGCTGTCACGTCGAGCGTTCGCCGGGCGTATTCGAACACTTTGAATTTCTCGATCTCTCTGGCGATGACCCGTCGATTGCGTGCATCGAGTCTTTGCTTGCCGTCTTTGAGCGTTTTGATGGGCCGATCTTTGTGTACTACTTGACCTACGAGGAGAGCCGATTGCGCGAGCTGGCGTTGCGCCATCCAGAATATGCAGACCGGCTTGAGGCGGTGATTTCGCGGCTCGTTGACCTCTTGCCAATCACAAAGCGGTATTTCTATAGCGCAGATATGCTGGGTAGCTTCTCGATCAAGTCCGTTTTGCCCTGCGTGTCTTCGATCTCCTACGAAGACCTTGACGAAGTCGCTGACGGGACAGCGGCGCAAGTGGCCTACATGAATGCGGCGTTGGACCCGCGTTGCAGCGCAGCGCGTAAATCGGAGTTACGCGGAAAGCTGCTGACCTACTGCAAACAAGATACCCTAGCGATGGTTTTAGTTGCTCATTTTCTTGAGGGTAAGACCGCAGGGACGAGTATTTCTTTATGACGAAAATGGCACTGGACGTTGCGGACAGAATGATCATCGAGGCGCTCCGAAATGTTGCAACTGATGACCCCGCAGAACTAGATGACTATCTCGGCGAGGCGGCGCGGGCGTCGCCATTTATCAAGGCGCGCAGCACCATCGCCCATTCGCTACAGCTTGCCGCAGAATGAGCGCCGACAAAATTGTGATTGAAATCGCTACAAAAACAGAGCGTTTCCATAGATTGGAGCAGCGCCTAGCGCTTGTGCCGGCTATTGTCCGAGGATTAGACTCGTCATTGAAAAACGCGGCGTTGGAAATGATTGACGAAATTGCTTCCGCAACAGATCTCTCAGAGGAGGAGCGAGAGCTTGCCATTACAACGCTGGTGGCGTTCGTACAATCCTATATCATCCAAGGAAACATGCGCTTGGCCCTAGATTGCGCCCACGCAGGTTACGCAATATCGACGGGAGCGGCCAATCTCTTCCTTAAACGCCGTATGCTCAATGTTCTGGGTATGATTCACCGGGAAATGGGTGCCGCGCCGATAGCCATATCGTACCTCGCCCAGGCAGTTGCTTTGGCGCAACAAATTGGCGACCAACTGGGTGAATGCGCCGCATGGGCAAACTATGCTGGCGTGGCGATTTCAATTGGCGACCATCCCATGGTTGGGATCGCAAACGCCAAAGTGTTGGGTCTCTCTGCCGCCATACCGGCCGCCAAGATATTGCGTATGCAGGCGCACCAGACCTCTGCTCAATCCCTCTACGCAATGGGGAAGTATCAGGCTGGAATTGCCGCCATCAACAACGCCATAGCCGAGCAGCCAGAGGCGGTAACACCGTTCGACCACCTCCAGTTGGCGAGAACGCAAAACACGAGATCAGCGCTATTGGTTGCCGCTGGCGAGCTGGCGCAGGCGAGAGACGCCGCGTTCCTCGCCGGAGAACACGCGCAACAAGCCGAGGGAACCATGGCACAGGCGGAAGCCGATATCGCCCAGTCTAGAGTCGACTACCATTCGAAACAATTTGATGTGGCTGAGAGCCGCTTGCTCGCCTTGATCAACAAGGTAGCAACAAATTCATCCGTCAAGCATGATGTCTATAACGAGCTCGCGAACCTTTACGAGGCCCAAGGCGACAACGAAAAGGCAACTAAGTATCGGGCCAAGTTTTTTGACCTATATAGCCAAACGAAAATGTCGTCTACGTTGGAGCAGCTGTCACTTTTGACGCACCTATCGCCACACCAACCTGCGCAACGGCATGAGGATACCGTCGCCAAGATTGAATTGGTACGCGAGCGCAAAGAGATATTTCGAGCCCGCATCGAAACCATGGAGCATTTGGCCGTTGCGGCCGAACTGCGCGACGACTCGACAGGTGAGCATTCCTACCGTGTAGGCCGCATGGCTTGCCTACTTGCCAAAGAGGCGGGTTGCGACGACGACACAATCGCCATGATCGATATTGCCGCACGATTGCACGATATCGGCAAGATCGGCGTGCCTGACAGCATCTTGCTCAAGCCGCGCGGGTTCAATGCGGCTGAGCGTCAGGTCATGGAAATGCACGCGGAAATCGGTGCTGATGTACTCGCCAAGAGCAAGATTCCGCAGATTAAGATGGCTGAAGAAATCGCCCGCCATCATCACGAGCGCTGGGACGGCAGGGGCTATCCGGCAAAAATCGGCTCTCGCGAGATTCCTTTCGCCGCGCGGATTACAGCGCTGGCAGACGTCTTCGACGCATTGACGCATAAACGCCCCTACAAAGAGGCATGGACGGTTGAAGCGTCACTCAGCGAAATATTGGCTTTGCGCGGACAGCACTTCGACCCGGAGCTAACCGATCTATTCCTGGGGATGGTCTCCCGCCTTCGGCGTGAGCAGGGCGACCTTGACCATTACCTCGGTGTAGCCGCCAGAGCATCGCCATTCCTTCAAGCCCGCGGCAAGATTTGGGAAACGCTACGGCACGCAAAAGACGAATACCAGGTCCACGCGGTCAGCGAAGTACAAGCATGATGATGATTGCTCCGGCATTGGCTTCGGTAGTCTAGGTTTACGCCAGAAGACTTGTGTATTGGTTGTATAGGGTAAACAGATACGCGACCCGTTCAGCGTCCGTCTTGAACCCCTTCTTGCCGTAAGTTGCATCGACTGCCTTGTCGAGCGCCGCGTGTGCTTTGCTCAAATTGGCGGGCATGGTGGTCGGGTTGTAGAGATCTGCAAGGCTGGCTGGTGTTTTGCCCTTTTGATGTTCGGCTCTGGCGTCCAACACACCTTGAGCGGCAACGCTCACTGCCTCACGCTGTTTGTCGGTCAGGTCTTGCGGCCATGGGTAATTGTTGTAGACAATGCCTGCCGAATAGCGGTATCGGCTTTCAAGGCGCCCGCAGGTATAGCGCACCCATGCGTTGTGCATGGTAGAGCTAAGGATGCCGAATTCATAGAGAGTGGCATTGGGGATCATGAAGTTGGCATTACCGATAATGACTGATGAATCAAAATAGCCCATCGGGACAAATTGCCGATTCTCAGAGCTGTGGGCCGGAACTACCAAAGTACTTTCTGTCCCTTGTCGGTCTTCGCCAAAAAGGGCCGGGGTTCTCGCTGCGTTGCGTGTCGGCAGTTTGGTGCTCGCGCTCCGCATTGCGGATACGGCTTGCACGCGAGCCTTTACAAGCGGTAGTTTGTCCAGTGCCTGTGGCGGGCAGTCTTTTAGCCAGAGGCACCACCGGGAAATATCGTTTAGCAGCTCCTCAGCTCCGAGGAAGCGTCGTATCCATGGCTTCGCATTGGGCTCCGCTTTGACCAGATCTCCTTTTTCTTCGTCGTCTAGTAATAGATGCCCGCCGTCTGTTGGCTTGCTACCATAGGTCATTTCGCTGACGTTGCAAATAGGCGAGCGGCGACTTGGTAAGAACACTTCGGGAGCATCAACAAGGTATGCATTGATATTCTTGGCAGCGATCTCATGGGCTGGACCCTTGATGTCATCGTACTCAAACAACCGAGGCGCTTTCACTTCTTCCATGCCGAAGCCAACTATGACGCAATGCACTGCCGCTTTGCCGGGTGCGTCATTGGTCCATTGGAAAGTGCGATGTGCAAACTGAATGTGTATTCCCTGCGCCGCCATCCATGACCAGAGCACGCCCACCTGCTCGCCTTGCGTGATGCTACTAGTGGATACGAAACCGCACCGTATGGCGCGGCGTTGTTTGACTTCCGCCGAGTAGGCATCGGCAAACAGGTCGCCCAAGCCCTGCCCGAACTTCACGTCCTTGAAGTTTTTTCGTCCCTTGTTGGCCTTGGCTGCGATACCGCCAAACCCGTCCGGCGTGGTGCTGATGTATTGGCCTGCCTTGATAAACCAGCCCGCCACAAAGTCCAGCACGCCTGCGCCAGCAATGCCGTGCGTTACGGACTCCAGCGATACCTTTTGCTCGGCGGATTGATTAGATTTACCAATGAAAGGCGGATTGCCCATGATGTAGTTAAGCTGGCGGGGCGGTACAAACTCGGACCAATCAATCTCCAAGGCGTTGCCCTTACGGATGTTGGCACTCTTGACCAACGGAATGCGGGTAATGACCTCACCAAACTCAACGCCGGCCAGCACGTTCATTTGGTGGTCGGTGAGCCACATCGCAACCTGCGCGATCTGTGCAGGGAACTCCTCGATTTCGATGCCATAAAACTGGTCAACGTCCACCTGCAAGAAGCCGAACACGCTGCCCACACGCTGGCCGAACTTACTGGCAGCTCGCAAGACGTCTAGTTCGAGCTTTCTTAGTTCGCGGTAGGCGATAACCAAGAAATTACCGCAACCGCATGCGGGATCGAGGAATGTCAGCGTTTGCAGTTTCTTATGGAACTCAAACAACTTGTCTTTATTGCTTTTGGCCTTCTGGAACTCAGCGTGTAGCTCATCAAGAAACAGCGGCCCTAGCAGTTTCAGGATGTTGACCTCGCTGGTGTAATGCGCACCCAACTCACGTCGCCGGTCTGCTGCTTCCAGCTCGATCACTGTCTGAAACATCGCGCCGAAAATAGCGGGAGAGATCGCACCCCAATTCATCCCGCACAGCGTTAAGAGCTGCTTACGCATGGCGCTATCGAATTGCGGTGGCCGGTAGTGTTCCTCAAAGAGCTTGCCGTTGACGTAAGGGAACTGGGCGAAATGGTCTGCCAATCTTCCTTGGCGGCTGTCCGGCTTCTCGTTCAGCGTGCTGAACATCTCTTCCAATACTGCCCCCAGATCCGACCCGTCCTCGTTGGTGTGGAACTCGATCAGGTCGTGGAAACTGTCCTTGGGCTGGAAAATGCCGGTGTCATCTGCGAACAGGCAAAACAGCAGGCGCACCAAGAACATTTCCAGCTTTTCGCCGGTGTAGTTGTCCCGCTTCAATGCATCGTGAAGCTGACCGACTGCGACTACTGCTTCCTGATTTATCGGATCGGATTCTCGTATGTGCTGCGTCCGGTATCCCGCAATGAACGCAAAGCGGTGGATGTTCTGAGGCAGCTCAGACAGCTTGAACTTTGAAACTCCCTTTGCACCCTCGTCGGGTTCTAGGTCGTGTAGCTCAAAGTTCGCAAAGTCGCAGACGAGAATGTATCGGGGTAGTTCTTCCGGCTTTAGGCCAGGAAAGTAGTCAATGGCCTGTTTGTAAGCCTTGGTCAGATCCTTGCCAAGTGACTTGTGCTCGATTAAAAGAGTCCCCTTCCACAGCAGGTCGATCTTGCCCTGTGCTGTGCCCAACTTGTGAACACGCTTCTCGAAGCTGGCCACCTTGCGGCGCGGCACGCCGAACACCTCAAAAAACGCGTCCCAAAATGACTTTGCGTCGGCATCTTCGCTCTTTGTGTTTTTCCAATCAGCGGCAAAGGTCGTGGCCCTCGCGCGAATTTCATTCCAGCTCACTGACATTTATATGTTTTTCGCATGTTGGCGCTCTTCCAGAAGGGCGCACTCCTTCATGATGTGGCAGTGACATCTGATTTTTGCCGACG
>JADCJC010000066.1 GCA_020247395.1 Rhodocyclaceae bacterium | reverse complement strand
TCAACAGCGAGAAATTCGTTCGCTTACTTGACACGGGCCCGCTACTGGGTGACTCCATGAACACGCAAGCTCCGCCGCAAGCCGTTGAAATGAACCGACTGGTGCTGACGACGCGAGGCCGCCACCCCCTTACTGCGCAGGACGATCCGAGGTCCCCCCGGCCTCGTGCGACGCCCTCAAGTCGGGCCACCGTGGCAGGCACGGGCAGGGCGTCGACATCGCGCCGGTTTCAGCGGACTGGGCGTGATCGGTCATGTGCGCCGCTTCCGGCGGCAGGCGGAGCCGCTTTGGCGCGACATGCTGAACTGGTTTGGCGAACAGGAGGCGCGGCTACGCAGCCTCATCTCGGACAGACCGCAGCGGTGTCGGCGTCATGAGTCAGTCCGATCAGGCCGACGCAGAAAGCCGGACGCAACCCATCGCCGAATTGGCGCTCAATGGGACACACGAAGCGTGCCGCTGCTGGTCATGGCCGCCTCCCGATCCGGGCAACCCTTAGAAAGGCACACCTACATGACAACCGAACCTAGAATCGCTCCGCTGAGTGAGCCGCTGCCTCTTGCTGTGGCCGCCGCCATGGCTAAGCTGATCCCGCCCGGCATGCCGGCACCCAAGCTGTTTTTGACCACTGCACGCAACGAGGGATTGTTCACGCACATGGTGAACACCGGCATGATTGGCCCCACCGGGCTAATGGACCGCCGCTCGCTGCCGCCGCGCCTGCGTGAGCTGGTCATCCTACGTACCTGCGTGGCCAACGGCTGCGATTACGAATTTAACCTGCACGTGCAGACGATCTCCGAGCGCATGGGGCTGAGCAAGGCCGAGATCGACGATGTTCGAAGGGCCGAACCCAGTGCCGATAGCTGGACCGCTGCGGAGATTGCCGTCATGGCGCTGGTAGATGGCCTCGTTGCGCGGCGCGAAGTCACCGACGACGGTTTCGCCGCGGCGCGGCGGCATCACGACGAGGCCACCCTGATCGAGGTAGTGCACCTCATCGGACTGTACTCAGGCGTAGCGATGATGGTGGCGCTCGCGCGACCGCAGTTTGACCGCTATCGTCCGGGCCCCGTGCAACTGGCGAGCCCGTCTGCCGGGGCCACCGCGAGATGACTACACCCCTGCCCATTCCGGAAGCGGGGGCTGGCTACATCGGCAAGGCGCTACTGACCCTGACGCGCAAACCCGCTGGGACCATGCCCGCGATCAGCCAGCGTTTTGGCGGACTGCTTCGCGCGGAACATGTGTCGGCCTATCGAAGTGCGATGGGGTTCGACCAGAGGCGCGAAGCAGTGCCCATGAGCTATCACTATTTGGCGATCCAACGGGCGCAAGTCGCCTTGATGCTGCGACGCGATTTTCCCTTTCCGGTGGTAGGGATGGTGCACGTGGCCAACCGGATGATGCAGCTTGGCTGCTACGATCTGAGCGCCGACTACGAACTCGCGCTGCGGGTCGAAGAAGAGCCGTGCGCGAGTGATGGACGAAGCAAGGCGCGGTTCGTCTGCTTTGCAGCGGAAGTCCTGCAGGCGGGGCAGGTACGCGTGCAGTGCCACAGCCGGTATCTCGCCAAACGGGCACCGCGACAAACGTTGGCCCAAGGTACGCGGGTAGCTCAGGAGACACCTGCTGCCATCTTGGATTGGATCAATCTCGATAGCTGGCAGCTCGAAACCGGCGAAGGCTTGGCATATGCGAGATTGTCGGGTGACTACAACCCCATCCACCTTTGGGACTGGTCTGCACGGCTACTCGGGTTCAAGAAGGCAATCATCCAGGGTATGCATAGCGTTGGGCGCGTTGAAGCCGCGCTTGAGCGCCTGCTAGGACGCGAAGTGCTCCAACTCGACGCCACTTTCCGGCAGCCGATCCTGATTGGGTCAAGGCCCGTGTTACGCATTCGAGGTGCGAAATGGGTGGTTACTGATGCGGCGAAAGAGTGCATCACGGGTCAGTTCGCTTGAGCACTGTGGCGTTGCGTTCGCCCCACCCCAACCACTACTCAGATGCGGAAGTTGAACTGCACTTTTCCCGCCGCGCAACCCTAAAGCGGTCGATAACGAGTAGGCTTGCGTCCAGGGGTAAGGTTGGGGACCACTCAACTAGAGTCCAATAATCGGGCAGCTCGAAACACGGGCACCAATTGCCGGAATTTTCGAATTTGGCCATCAATTGCCTAAACTCCGCACGGCATTGGGTAAAATTAGGGTCGGTCTAAGGCGATATTTTGGGTAGTGTCGGCCAGTAACTGACTGAGCGACTGGCCAACTTTTGCCCTATTCGCGAACGCTGACCAAGCCTTTTGGTCAATAGGTTGGGCTGCTGAGACGACTGAGATGTCCGGCGGAATCTCTCTAACAATCCCATGAGGTTAGCGGTGGCATGATTTCCTGCGCGCACTGGCGGTCTGTATTCTTGGGGGCATTCCCTATTTCGCTCTTGCAACGGGTCGTTGCTATGCTGGTGTCGGTGGTGGCGCTCGGTATCAGTAGTCTTGCCGACGCTGCCGAGGTCGTCAAGACGCCTCACGTCGAGGCGCAGCTAGTGGCTCGACACACTACGTTTCAGCCGGGTAAGCCCATCGAGGCTGCTCTGCGGTTGAAGATCATCGATCACTGGCACACTTATTGGCGCAATCCAGGCGATTCCGGGCTGCCGACCAAGCTTAAGTGGACACTGCCTGAAGGCTTCACGGCGGGCGAAATCCAGTGGCCATACCCGAAAAAACTTCCTCTCGGCCCGCTGATGAATTTCGGCTATGAGGGGGAAGTGCTGCACTTGGTGAACATCCAGACGCCGGCAACGTTCCAGCGTGGCGACAAAGTGACACTTAAGGCGAAAGCAGATTGGCTCGTCTGTGCGGACGTGTGTATCCCTGAGGAGGGTGTTGTCAGCTTATCGTTAGTCGCCGCAGACAAGGTGCCGGCGTTTGACTCGACGTGGGAAGCAGCGTTTGCGCGCGCCCGTGCGTCGCTACCTGATCAAGCTCTCGCCGGTGTGTCGGTAACCATTGAAGGGATGGCTGCCACCATTGAGGTAAAAACCAAAGCCGCGTTAGACACGACCGGCGTTGCGTTCTACCCGCTTCGCGACGATGTGATGGCAAACGCGGCGAAACAATCATTTGTGAAAACGCGTGATGGCTTTACATTGACCATACCGCTAGCCGACCCGAAGAACAACGAACTTAAGACCTTAGACGGGGTGCTTGTTGCCGATGAAGCCGATAAACGCGCGCTTGTTTGGGGGACGGTGGGTGCCGGGGGGGCGGCCGTCTCAGCTCGCGCGGTTAGCATTTCGGCACCGGTTGTTTATTTGGGTGGATCCAGTTCTTCGAAGTCTAGCAACGGCGGGCAATCCCGAGCAAAAATGTCTGAAACGCCACGTTCTGACTTGAGTTTGATTGTTGCAATATCACTCGCCTTTCTTGGGGGGCTAGTGCTCAATTTAATGCCCTGTGTGTTTCCTGTTCTTGGTATTAAGGTGATGGGTTTTGTCGAAAACGCGCACGGTGAACGGCGTTTGTTGCGCCGTCAGGGCGCGGCCTATTTCGTCGGTGTGCTGATTTCCTTCATGGCGCTTGCCGGGTTAATGCTGGCCCTGCGTGGCGCGGGACAGTCTATCGGCTGGGGTTTCCAAATGCAGGAGCCGTTGTTTGTTGGTGCGCTTGCGGTTCTATTTTTTGTGATGGCCCTCAATCTCTCGGGCGTGTTCGAATTTGGCACATCCATTCAAGCGGTGGCGGGAGACGCCGAACATCGTGCGCAGTCCAATCCGCTTGTAGGCGCTCTTGTTTCTGGGGTGCTTGCGACGGTGGTCGCAACGCCGTGTATGGCCCCCGGTCTTGGTGCCTCGGTAGGGTTTACGCTCAGCCAGTCGGTTCCAATTGCGCTGCTTGTGTTCGTCGCCATGGCGGTCGGATTGGCGTTACCAGTATCGCTGCTCTCGTGTTTCCCCGCGCTACTGCGATATTTGCCGAAGCCCGGTGCGTGGATGGATACCTTCAAGCAGGTGATGGCGTTCCCACTCTATGGCACGGTGGTCTGGCTAGTATGGATACTCGGCGCGCAGACGGGCAACGATGGCGTTGCCGCGCTACTGGCGGGCCTCACGGTACTCGCGTTAGCAGGGTGGTTTTATGGACGTATGCAAACGCGGAAACCAGTGGCCGCAGTTGCGGTTGGTCTGGCGCTCGGAGCCGCGGGCTTATGGTTTGCGTGGATGGGTGCCAGTGCTGTTGCACCAACCCCGGAGCCGGCGGCGGGGTCAGCGGCCTCATCCGCGTCGCCATCAGATTGGGTGCCGTTCTCGACAGAAAGAATTGCGGCGCTACGCAACGACGGAAAGTCGGTGTTCGTCGATTTCACCGCGACTTGGTGCATTACCTGTCAGGTTAACAAACGTGTTGCGCTCAATGACGAAGCTGTCGTTGCGCAAATGAAAACACGCAACGTGGTACGAATGAAAGCCGACTGGACCCGAAAGGATCCGGCGATTACGGCGGCGCTCGCGGCGTTTGGGCGCAACGGCGTGCCACTGTACGTGCTCTACCCGCCCCGTGGTGAGCCGGTGATTCTGCCAGAGTTGCTTACACCGACGTTAGTGTTGGACGCGATTTCTGCGATGCCGTGACGCAGGCCTTGCGGCAGTGAGGCGCTGATTCAGCGCGACTCACTTGGATGGCATCGCTGTATCGGGGTTGGCTGGCTTTTGTTCCTGTGCCCAAGCGCCAAGCTGTTTGCGGAACGCATCTGTCACAGCGCGCGCCTCGCCATCATCGCTGATGATATAAGGCGTGATGAGAATTACAAGTTCGTTGCGCTTCGTCGAGTCGACCGTTTTGCTAAAGGCCTGCCCAAGAATTGGGATGTCTTTGAGGAAAGGTACGCCGCTACGCGTCTTGTCGACGTTGTTGCTGATGAGTCCGCCGAGTACATAAGTCGATCCATGTTTAAGCGTCAGCTTGGTATCAAGCGAGCTTTTGTTGATTGTCGGCGAGTTGATGCCGCCAGTGGTGTTGTTGGCCACACTACTGACTTCTTGATTGACTTCCATATCCACTTGGTCAGAGGAGTGAATCACCGGCTTGATCTTTAGGATGGTGCCGGTGTTACGGTATTGCACAGACGAGATGACGCCGGTACCACCAGTGGCAGAGTTGGTTTGCTGACTGGTCAGAATCGGCACGTCTTGGCCGACTTGGATGCTGGCGGCTTCGCCGTTTCGTGCGATCAAACTCGGATTTGAAAGAACCGTTACCTTGTTGTCGCTTGCCAAGGCGTTTAGGACTGCGCGTGGTTGGCCTAGACGATCAAGTTGCGTGATGGCAAAACCTGTGAAACTGCCAAACGAAGTTGCGCTGCCGCCAGTGTTGCCGCCGAGCTGAGTGACATTCAAGCCGCTGTTGTTGAGATTTCGAAAAATCCAGTCGACGCCAAGTGTTAGCGAGTCATCAACAGCGACTTGCGCTACGGTAACCTCAATAAGTACTTGGCGTGAAGCGCGGTCGAGTTCGCGCAGCAAACGCACGATATCAGCGTAGTCGTCGCTTGTTGCCTTAAATAGAATGGTGTTGGTCGCTTTGTCGACGACGACGCCGCCACCCCCGACTGCGGATGGCGCAGGGGTTCCCGTTGCACCAGTCGTGGGCGAAGCAGCCGCTGCTGGTCTCGCGATTCCAGATAGTAGTTGCTGCACGGTTTCGGCGAGTCGGGTGGCATCAGTATTTCTCACCTGATAACTAAAAAAGTTTCGTCCGGTGCTCTTTTCTGGCGGCTTGTCTAATACGTTTGTCCACTCAAGAATGTGCGCAACGATTTCTTTGCCTTGCGCAAAAACGATCACGCTATTTACGCCCGGTACCGGCAAAAGAGTGATCGGAAATTGAACGCCGCCAGACGAACCCATGCCAATCGAATACCCCTCTTGCGTGAGTATCTCAGTTAACCGCTTGGCGAGCTCCTCAGCCGAAAGATAAGTCGGCGAAATGCGGATTGAGTTCCGCGCTTTGAAGAGAGGTTGGTCAAGCACTTGAATAGCCTCCAACGCTGCCTGCAGGTCATCGCCGTTGCCAGACATGAGAATCGAATTTCTCGTTGGATCTTCTGTGAAGCGGATTTTCTCGCCGAACAGTGTGCGTAGGTATTGCATAACATCGCTAGGGCGTAGGGAGGCTAACTCAGCTAACAGAAACACCGGCCGCATCGGCAGCGGGGTATCCGGTAGAGCCCGACCGCGACGAATCTCCGGCAGGTATCCAGTGGTTGCGTTGTCTGGAACAAAACGAATCAACCCGCCTAGATCTTGCACAGCAATACCGTAACTCTTTAGTAGTAGACCTGCGGTGGATTCTGCCTCGGAAGCGGTAAGGGACTTTCCACCGCGCAGCGTGACTAAGTCTTTCCTCGCTGAAACTGCGGGGTCAATGCTAATGGTGCGCTTCAACGCGGTTGCGTATACCGCCTGAATGAAGGCGGGCAAAGGGAGCTGATCAAAATTCAGCACGATGTCCGCTGGCCCGGAAGGCCGCGTGGGGGACGGTGCAGTCGGTGCCTTGGTCGTCTGCACGGGAGGCGACGGGTTTTGCATTACTAGAGTCCCGCGTTTGCCCTCCGCAGCGATAGCCTTGATCGCCGCGTCGTCCGACGAGGGAGCAGATCGCTCTGGTAGATTTAGCGGCAGTGGAATGACGCGTTCAGTCGCACAACCAACAAAAGTGACTGCTACTAGCAGCACTAACGCTATCGATCGATGCAGTGGAGTCGCATTTTTCATAAATTGATCTTGTTGTTGCCTACCAAACAATCGCCGCCGCCTGCCCATCCAAGGGGAGGTTACGTTTTTTCCGTGCCAGCAAAACACAAATACCGCGCTCACCAACTGCTGAGATAAGCGTTCCATCCGGAAGTTTGTCTCCTGCTTTCAGCTGTTGAACGCGATCATCCCCGAACTGAATAATGGCATAGCGTTCAGCAGGTCTGCCGGTAATCCCGGCAATCCGCCAACGGGAGGCCTTGTCGTCAACGGCTGGAGGTGTCTCTGCAGAGCTGCCCCAGAGTTTACTTTGAACTAAGCTGCTCACGACAGATTGTGAGTCAGTTGTTGTTATCGGTAGCCGTGGAACCAGCCAGCCATCATCCGACTTGGCATCGGCCAATGCCTTGCGCTGAGGCACGGGCGCGAGAAACACGACCGCTACTGTTGCCGTCGCCACACCAAGAAGCCATCGCTTAAGTAGGATATTCACTGGGGCAAATTCGGCGGCTGAGATGCAGCTTTAGAGGGCGCAATCGGCGGCGCAGGTTCACGGTTGGAGGTCGTCTTGACGGCGTAACCGATCAGTTCGATCTCGGCGGTTGCCGCTTGACCCACATTGCCGGTACGGATGGTCAGACTTTCTACAAAGATCGTCGGCGACTTGTTGGATTTGCTGCGTGCAAGTGAAGCCAACCAAGGATAAACAGTGGAGGCTCTAAAGTCTATTTGGACGCGCGCTCGTAATTGTATAAGAGCAAGCTGGCCCGGTGTCGAGCTTTCAGCCGTCGCCGTGGTTCGTATGCTGCGGATGGGGATGTTCATTAGCGTCAGCGATTGTACGATGCGCTCTTCAAAGGCCGCCTGAGAAAGGCCGAGACTTCCATCGCGCCACAAAAGAGCCTCAAGATCCGTCACGGCGGCTCTCATTTCCTGGGCGCGGGTCGGCCAGTCAGCGATGGCTGCAGTCGCCCGAGCGCGTGAATTCTTTTGCTCGATTAACTCCCAATTGGCATGTTCTGCGACAGCATGATCGCGTAGCAGTAAGACCCCATACAGCCAAAGTGTACCCAATAGCAGGTAGATGCCCGCACGAAATCTCGAATTGGAGCGCCATTCCCCCAAAAACTGGCTTGTAAATTCGCTGATGTTTGGCATTTGCATTATGTCGCGCGAACATCCGCTGCGTTGGCGCTTGTTGATTCGGCGCAAACTTGGGCCACAAATTGGCGGGCAGGCAGTTCAGCTTTCTTTAGCTCAGGCTTCGGCGTGGCTGATGCCGAGTCTGCGCCCTGCCCTGAGCCGGGTTTGACGAGTCGAATCGTAATGTTTACGCGCGATCCATCGGTTCGTGCCTCAACGTCCCGAAAGGATGGTTCGAGCTCGAGTGCTTTGACGAGTGAGGTTGCCGCCGGAGGCACGCCTGAAGTTGCCACAATGGTGAATTTAAGTTGCTGCGGTCGCAAATCCCACTCGCCAAGCTGGAGTGCTCCGGCCGTTGCGTTTTGGTTGAGCAGATTGGCGACGAGCAATAACAGCTGTAGCGGATCCGGTTGACCAAAAAGCTCTAGCAGCTGGGTGGCTCGTTGTTGTTCGGACAACGCCTGCTCGCGAGCGTTGAGGGCGACATCTAGATCTTTCTCCGTTGCTGCCAAGCGCTGAACTGCATCGCGTTTGAGCGAAAACAGTTGGCGTACTTCGTTTGCGTACCAAACAGTCGGTATGGACAACAGAAAGGCCAATGCAAGAACGACAAGTAACTCTCGTTGAGATGTGCTGTCATTAGCTTGATCAGCTAGGTATCCGACCGGCTCTTTCAGCCAAGCCGCTGATATCGCGGAGGGTGCGACCGAGTCTGCGGTCTCTTGCTGTCCGGTGCTGCGCAAGAAGTTTCGCCAATTCGAATCGGTGGGCAGCTCCGGCCACCATTGCTCGGCAACGATCCGCCCCGATCCGTAAACAATGCCAACAAACCCGTCCTCTGCGCGATACAAGGCCGCGCTGTCTTTGGTCGATTCAGCATTTGCTAGATCGCTGGTTTCAAAGCGGCGCAGCGCTGATTCCGGCACGACCCGAATTTGCGTGGCGTTAGCGCCTGATTCAAGCATCAGGGCTTTGGTCGCCTCTCTGTCCCACGCGCAAATAATGGCGGAATTGGCCGACGGAACAATGTAGTGGTCAGTGGCCGAGAACGGCGACCAGCCGGCGACGGCAAGGCGAATCGCGTCGTTGCGTTTGGCCTGTGGAACAGCCGCTAATTCTAGGATTTTGACGGCATAACAGCCTCTGGACAGTAGCCAAAAGGTGTTACGGGATTGTGCCGCAGCCGTTGCAGATGGCGCAATGACGCCTTGCCTCGTTTGGCGAAAGTGCTCGTCTACAGAGAAGGGCCGATCACCGCGGAGATTTGCCGGGGTTAAGAACTTCAGCCAGCCACTGAGGCGCTTTTGCATCAACATTCTGGGGTGCGTCGCGTAGGTCATTCCTGATGGAAAGAGAGGTAGTTGCCGAGGGCCTGGAGTCTGGCGGCTGTCGCATTTCTGGTTTTTGCGTATCTTGCAGCAAAGCTCGCTTGAATTCATCTGCTCCACCGCCAGCCGAGGCGGTTATAGGGCGACGGACACACATCTTTAGTCGAGTTGGCCGATCAGTATCTCCGGGCGTAATCGATAATTGGCATTCTAGCAGGAACGGTAGCTCCGCCTTGTATAGGACAACCCGTAAGTCGTTTGCGCCGAATAGGCCCAAATAGTCGGAATCGATTGGCTCCGAGGTGAACGGAGCGAGCTGCGCGATGGACGTAAACGCCCGTGCCCGGCGTTGATCAATGAGGGCGGGAATTTTTGTGCGATCCAATCCAGGCAAGGCATAAAGCACGGCGGCTGGTGCCGAGTTCAGATTTACGCCCGAGTGACGGGATATTGAAAACAGATCTATGAACCGTGATTCAACGCCCGGATTACTGGTTTGACCGGCTGACCGAAGACGGTCGAAAAGGTCATCCCAACCCTCAACTTCCTGCAGTTGGTCACGTGCACGGAGAAAATCGTTGCTCGGCGGCGGTTTGTTCATCCGGGCATACTCGCGTCTTTCCGCCCCGTTTAAACGTTTCAGGTCATCAGCATCAATATAATCGAGCAAGCCGTCTATCAGGCGAGCCTGATTTTCAACGCGCATGCCCAAGCTGTCGAGCAAACGCGAGAGCGTTTTTTCATCTAAGGTATTTACTGCAAGTAGTCCGCGCTCATCTTGAACGCTGATGGAAAGCGTTTCAGTCAATTTGTAGCGCCTGCCGTCAGTCGCAAGGGTTTCCTTGCCGAACGTGAGGCCCCCCTCATCGCGAACTCCCGTGGCAGCAGCGAATTGAAGAGATTCGCGGATTTCAAAGGCCTCTCTTTCTGCCTCCGCCCAGCGCTGCATGTACAAAGCGCTATTTCGTAGCGTATCCACTTGGGCGGCAAAAAACGCCGCACCAAGGCTAATGATCGCAATCGCCACCAACGTGGCAACCAGCACGAAACCTGTTTCGCTGTGTATTGAAGCGTCTTGGTCGTTAGAAGTTGTTTTTGCCGTCACGCATGCTACCCATGTTGAAGCTTGTAGGCTAGGCTACCCCTTGGTTCTCGACGCGGTCGAACCTTGCCGCCATTTTGCGAACCAAAGCGTTATGATTGTGGCTTCGCCGAAGCAAGAATCATACTAGACTTGATCCAAATGCCTCAATTCTCTATTTGCCTTGCACCCAACTTGCGGGTCAAAGGTACGATATCCCCTGGCGGCGGCTCTCAAGAATTGGCGCGATCACCAGGCAGGCAACGTTTAAGTACGCGTTGGAGTCCTGGCGGCGGCTCTCAAGAATTGGCGCGATCACCACGAGCCGATCAGTATGCCATTGTCAGGCTTTGTGAACTGAAACAGGCTGGGTTTACGCTGTTGGAGATTCTGACGGCAATGGCATTATTTTTTATGGTGGCCGGAATTTTGGTATCGGGGGTTTCTCAGGCAATTCGCGTCGCGGAGGTTGGTGCAGTTGAGTCATCGAATTCGCGTGATCAGGCAATGCGTCTCGCTTGGTTTCGCGAAACGGTAGGCCTCACCGTGCTGCCTCCTCCGGGAGTAAAGCGATTGGACCAAGCGGCACCGCTGATCGGGGATGTGCGCAGCGTCGCTGGATTGTCAATCGCGGTACCAAATGCAAACACCCGCGGCCCCACTGCCTATCGGTTCGAAATTGGCTTTAACGCCGAGAGGGGTGAGGGGGAATTGAAGCTGATGCATGCAAGTCAGCAGGACGGTTCTGGGCGGAACTCGACGGTAGTTTTGGCTACGTGGCGCGGTGCCGAGGGACGTTTTTCCTTTCTGGATGAGGATGGCGTTTGGCAGGATCACTGGCCTGCCAAGGGTAAACCAATCGTAGCCAAGCCAAATAGAGTACCACTGCGCTCAGAATTGCCTTTAGCAATTGAGTTCAAATATGGACTTCCCGCGAAAAGTGTTGTGGTGGCGATTCAAGATCGGGCACTTCCTCTGCCAACTTTAAGTGAATTGTTGAAATGAACGGGCGCGCCCTACCGATTCTTCCCGTGGCTGTGCTCTTGTTGCTTCTTGCGCTCTCTTTTTGGTTATCCCAGTACGTCACCAACGAAGGTGCCAGCACTCGTGAGCTTGGACGCAATGATCCCGACGTGGTGGTAGAGCGATTTGTCGCCAGAAAGTTGTCCCCCGCTGGCGACGTACAATACGTATTGATCGCCGAGACAATGACGCATTTTCCGGTCGAAGACGTGTCCAAGCTTGACAAGGTGGTGTTCACCGCGATGACGCCGGGGCAGCCGCAGCTAGTCGCCAAATCGCCGACAGCCAGACTGATATCCGGTGGCAATGAGGTAATGATGGAGGGTGGCGTGGTGATCGATTCGAGCCCATTTGGCAACACACCTGCAATGAAACTTCGCACTCCGCGTTTGACGGTGCTGCCGGAAAAAAACACAGCGTCTTCAAAAGAAGGGGTTGTGATAGAGAGCTCGCAGGGTGTTATGTATGCGGCGAGTTTTGAGCTCAACAGCCTTACCAAAACGTTGCGCATGGAAAAGATGCGTGCAACGCTTACCAGCGGGAAGTGATATATTGATGAGAAATCTCGAACAAAAATTGAACGTGCATTGGTGGCACCCCTTAGACATACTGGTCGCGGCATTTTTTCTTGTACCGTTTGGGGCTCTAGCCGAAAAGGCGGATCGATCCGAGCCCATCAAGATTGAGGCGGCGAGCAATGTGTTGGATCAGTCTACCAACGTTCTGGTGCTTGAAGGCGAAGTCGTCTTGGAGCAGGGGACCATGCGCATCACTGCCGAGCGCATGCGCCTCAAGCGCGACGCGCAGGGTAAGGTTTTTGCCGAGTTGTTCGGCAAGGTCGGCGGCCAAATCACGTTCCGCGAGAAGCGCGAGGGCTACAGCGACTATATGGAAGGGGTTGCAGATCGTGCCGAGTTCGATGATAAGGCCAACACCCTGAAGCTCTTTTCGCGCGCGCGCTTGAAGAACGGCACGGATGAGTTAACCGGCGAGTACATCTACTACAACTCGTTGACCGATGTGATTCAGGCGTTCGGTAGGGTGCCCGACGGAAAGACGGATCCGAAGGCGACGATTGCTACCGGCAACAATCGGGTGCAAATGACCATTCAACCGAGGCAAGAGCCCTCCAAGGATGCAGCGCGCGGCAATGTCTCGTCGGCTGCGCCAGCGCCGACGGTGCCAGCGAAGAAGTAGGCATGGATGCCGCACGTGACTCTTTTCCAACCGAGCTTGACGCCGACCGGCGCATGGAGCCGGAAGTTAGTGTGCTGCGGGCCCGGCATTTGCGCAAGGCGTATAAGAAGCGAGTGGTGGTGCACGACGTCTCGCTGGAAGTGAAGAGCGGCGAGGTGGTGGGCCTACTGGGCCCAAACGGCGCGGGAAAAACCACCTGTTTCTACATGATTGTGGGACTCGTTCCTGCTGATGGGGGCGAAATTCAGCTGGACCAACACGTCATGACTGCTCTGCCCATCTATCAGCGCTCGCGGTTGGGGGTAGCGTATCTTCCCCAAGAAGCGTCGATTTTTCGCAAGCTAAGTGTGTCTGAGAATATTCAGGCTGTCTTGGAGCTGCGTGGTTTGAGTAGCGAAGAAATGGCAAAAAAGCGTAATGGGTTGATGGACGAGCTGCACATTAGCCATCTGCGCAACAATCCGGCCGTCAGTCTATCGGGTGGTGAACGACGCCGGGTCGAGATCGCACGTGCGCTCGCGGTTGATCCGCGTTTTGTATTGCTTGACGAGCCGTTTGCTGGTGTTGACCCGATCGCGGTTATTGATATTCAAGAAATCATCAAGTTTCTCAAGAAGCGCGGCATCGGTGTGCTGATTACCGACCACAATGTTCGCGAGACGCTCGGCATCTGTGACCACGCCTACATCATTAACCAGGGACGTGTACTGGCGACTGGTAAACCGGCGGAGATTGTTGCCGACGAAACCGTGCGAAAAGTTTACTTGGGCGAGAATTTCCGGCTCTAACCCTGATTATGAAGGCATCGCTCCAACTCAAGCTTTCACAACATCTTGCGCTCACGCCCCAGCTACAGCAGGCCATCAAACTGTTGCAGCTATCGACCGCAGACATGAATCAGGAGTTAGAAAAGTTCTTGCTCGAAAATCCGTTGCTTGAGCGCGAGGACAACGAGTCGCGGGAGGCAGATTTGGCGGCGAGTGATGCCGCCGGTGATCGTCTGCCCGAGGCTGCCTCTATCGATGCCTATCGCGATCCAGACTACGCGCCGGGCCAAGTGTCGGCAACCCAAGTGGCGAATGAAACCTCGGAAAGGGGAGAGCTGGAATTCGATAGTAGTGAATTCGGCGCGGCCGGTGGTTTTGAAAGTATGGGTGGATCGGGTACGGCAACCAGCGGCGATGATGATGGTGATCGTCTGGATCGCGATGAATACGGCGCTGCGGCCGAGTCTTCAATATCGCTGCAACAACACCTGTTGGCGCAACTGGGCTTGATGCCGTTGTCGATGCGCGACCGGCAAATGGCGGGGTTCATCATTGGACACCTCGACGATGACGGCTACCTCGCCTATGAGCTGGACGAATTGGTGCGTATGCTTGCCGTTTCCGGTGATGGATTGTTTGCCGAGATTGGCGACGATGACGTTGAAGAAATGCTGCGCAGCGAACTCAATGTTGCATTGAGTTACATCCAGCATCTGGAGCCACCTGGTGTGGGGGCCCGCTCGCTATCCGAATGTTTGCGTCTGCAGCTAGATCAGTTACCGCCAGCAACGCCTCATTTGACGGATGCAAAGGCGTTGGTGACGGAGCATCTGGCCGCGCTTGCGCAGCGCGATTTTGCCAAACTCAAGCGGGTTCTTCGTTTATCTGATAACGAGCTGCGCGCAACACGCGCCTTGATCGTGGCGCTGGATCCGAAGCCCGGTCGCAGATTTGGTCAGGGTGACACAAGGTTTGTGATCCCGGATGTGGTTGTGAAGAAAGTCCGTGGCAAGTGGCGTGCGATGTTGAATCAAGCAGCCCTGCCAAGGCTGCGGGTAAATCAGCTCTATGCCGACCTGCTGTACAAGAGCCGGGAGGCAAAGGGCAATAATCTTGCTAGTCAGTTGCAAGAAGCGCGTTGGCTGATCAAAAATATTCAGCAGCGTTTCGAGACCATCTTGAAGGTCACCGAAGCAATTGTCGAAAATCAGCGCCACTTTTTCGACCATGGTGAAGTGGCCATGCGTCCGTTAGTGTTGCGTGAGATTGCGGACCAAGTAGGGCTACATGAATCCACGGTTTCGCGAGTAACCGCGCAAAAGTACATGCTCACTCCGCGAGGCATTTTTGAGCTTAAGTACTTTTTTGGTTCGAGCGTGGCAACGGAGACGGGTGGCGCGTGTTCGGCGACGGCAATTCGAGCGCTAATCAAGCAACTGGTCGAGGCTGAAGATCAACGTAAGCCCTTGTCGGATAACAAGATTGCCGATTTATTGTCGAACCAAGGCATTTTGGTTGCGCGTCGAACCATTGCCAAATATCGCGAGTCACTGCAAATCCAGCCTGCGAGTTTGCGAAAATCAATATAGTCGGTGCCGGTTTTCTGCGTCGCCGATTAGCGCGGCAATAGCCCGCCTTTTTCAAGTTGCACGCTTTGCCGAATGGGCGTATCGTGAATCTATCGGCAGTATTTTTGCATCCCTCAACCGGGATGGATTAACCGGGCACTTGCTGTGTCCACTTGATAGGAGAGCGGCATATGAACTTGCACATGACAGGTCATCACCTCGAAATCACCCCGTCAATGCGTGATTACGTGGCCTCGAAGATGACCCGAATAAATCGCCACTTCGACCATGTGATTGATGTGAACATGATACTGTCCGTTGAAAAACTACGACAGAAAATCGAGGCGAATGTGCACCTTTCCGGCAAGGACATTTTTGTGGAATCTGCCGATGCCGATATGTACGCCGCAATTGATTTGTTGGTGGATAAACTAGACCGTCAAATCGTCAAGCACAAAGAAAAAATCAAGAGCAAACATATTTCTGAAGCGCCAAAGCGGACGCTCCTGGATTCCTGATTTCGGTTGCAACTTGCAATGAACCAATGCCGCCCGATTGGCCCGCTCACGCGGTAAATCGGGCGGTTTGTATTTTGGCGCACAAGATCGACATTAGTGCTCCCATCGCGCAGTCCTGTCAGATTTGCAAAATTTTTCGTGAGCACGCTTGCCTGACTGACGAGGCGTAGAATGCCGCATCAGAATTTCTAAGCCCGCACTATGCCAGCCGCATCATTTGCCAAATCTTTACCGGTAGACCACGTCCTGCTGGATCTAGATGTCTCAAGTAAGAAACGCTTGTTTGAGCAGATTGGCCTGCTGTTCGAGAATGAAAACAAGATTGCCCGTGCGACGGTGTTCGATGCGCTGTTCGCCCGCGAAAAGCTCGGCTCCACCGGCTTAGGACACGGCGTTGCGATTCCTCATGGGCGCATCAAGAATCTGCGCGAGACCGTGGCGGTGTTCATCCGTACCAAAGAAGGCGTGCCGTTTGAGTCCCCCGATGGCGAAGCCGTACGGCTTGTGTTTGCGATGCTCGTGCCGGAGCACGCCACCGAACAGCACCTGAATCTGCTGTCGGAGCTGGCGCAGGTCTTTAGCGACGAAAATCTGCGTGATGCGCTGTTGGCCGAGCGCGACAACGTACGCGCGCACGACATGTTGATTTACGGCTCGACATCCGGCTCGACAAATGCCGCAGCTCAGCGTTCAGCGGCTGTTTGACGACCGTCGCGACAAGCTCTCGCTAACTTGGGTTGGCGGGCAGCGGGGCGCATCGCGCTCGCTCAATCATGAGGCGCTGAATCGTCCCGGAGTGGGCTTGGTCGGGCATTTGAACCTAGTTCACCCAATTTTAATCCAGGCGCTTGGCATCTCGGATATCGAGTATCTGGAAAATCTCGACGAAGCGCAGCGTGCGGCGAGTCTTGAGGCGCTCTGCACCAACGAAACGGTGGCCATTTTTCTCTGTGACGGCGCGGACGCACCGAAGTTTCTGATCGAGGCCGCAGATCGCTATAGTACGCCGCTATTTTTGTCGCTGAAAAAGAGTCGCACTTTTGTCAATTTGTTGCGTCCTTATTTGCAGCGCGAGTTATCCGAGATCACCACCTCGCACGGCGTGTTCTTGGACGTACTCGGCTTTGGCATTCTGATTACGGGTGATTCACAAATCGGTAAGAGCGAACTTGCCCTTGAACTGATTTCGCGCGGTGCCGGACTCGTGGCCGACGACGCGGTCGAGTTGTATCAGGTGGGACCCGAGACCATTCAAGGTCGCTGCCCGCCGCTGTTGCGCGATTTTTTGGAGGTGCGCGGAATCGGCGTGTTGAATATCCGCGCCATTTTTGGTGAAACGGCAGTGCGTCCGCGCAAGACCTTGCGGCTCATCGTCCACTTGGAGCGGCCGACGAAAGAGTATTTCGCCGGGCTTGATCGGCTACAAACGAAGTCCAGCACAACGACTATTCTCGGCGTTGAAATTCCCACGGTGACACTGGCCGTTGTTGCCGGCCGCAATCTCGCGGTGCTGGTAGAGGCGGCGGTGCGGCACTACATTCTGCAAACTCGAGGATACGATTCCACCAAGGATTTCCTTGATCGTCATGAAGCGGCGATGCGCGAGCAGATCGAAGAAGCCCAGCCACCCGAATCTTCTTCGCGCGATGTGGAACAGACGCGGGCTCCCGTTAGCACCAGCTTCGACCCCAATGCCACCGCATCCTTTGATGCCTACGCGCCAGAGTAGCGCGGTGCGGTGAAATGAAGCTTGTGCTCGTCAGTGGTTACTCGGGTTCTGGCAAAAGTGTCGCGCTAAAGGCGCTTGAGGACGCGGGCTATTTTGCGGTCGATAATCTGCCCGTCGCCATGGTCGAAGGACTGTTGCGCGAACTAGCAGGGGTCAGGCAGATTGCAGTTGCCATCGATATCCGTGCAGGCGAGTCGGTTGGTACGTTACCGGCATTGGTTAGCGCGCTTCGAGATCGGGGTGTCGATTGCCGACTTCTCTTTATTGAGGCGAGTGACGAAGCCATCGCGCGACGATTTGCCGAGACTAGGCGTCCGCACCCTCTCGCCGAGCGAATCACAGGCGGCGTGCAAGCCTGTATCGGTGTAGAGCGGCGGTTGCTGGCAGATATCGCTGAGCTTGGCCACCGCATGGATACTTCCGGCGTGAATGCCAACCGCTTGCGTGACTGGATAAAGGATTGGCTGCAACTTGACCGGAGCCGTATCTCGTTGACGTTGCAATCGTTTGGTTTCAAACACGGTATCCCGATGGATGCCGATATGGTGTTTGACGTGCGTTTCCTGCCAAACCCCTACTACGACACCACGCTACGGCCACTAACCGGGCGCGATGAGCCGGTAAAGAAATTCCTACAGGCGGACGCCGACGTTGCCAAGTTCGTTGACGATGTGGTGGGGTTCCTTGAGCGTTGGCTGCCTTCCTTCGTGCGCGATCACCGTGCTGCGGTGACCGTCGCAATCGGCTGTACCGGCGGGCAGCATCGGTCGGTCTACATCAGCGAGCAACTCGCGGCCCGCTTCGGCGAGAAACAACAAGTGTTGGTTCGCCACCGAGATATCCATTAAGAGGGAACTTCTAAAAACCGTCGCGAGCGGGTGAAGTTGGCAGTGAGGAGCGGACACGTACCCAGTGTACGGCGAGCACCGGAACTGACAGATTCGCCCGCGCAGTGGGTTTTTATTGATCCGGCAACTAAATATGGAAAATCATTTCGGCCATTCCCGCTCCCGCGC
>JADCJC010000065.1 GCA_020247395.1 Rhodocyclaceae bacterium | reverse complement strand
CGTTAGCGGACTGAACAGCAAGTTCACGCATACGCTGCAACGTATCTGCTACCTTTCCGAGTGCACCCTCGGCCGTTTGCGACAGGCTGATGGCATCACTCGCATTGCGGATCGCAACATTCATACCCTTAACTTGGGTGTTCATACGTTCGGCGATGGCAAGACCAGCGGCATCGTCTTTTGCGCTGTTGACCCGCATGCCAGACGACAATCGCTGCATGGAGGTTGCAAGTGAAGACTGTGAAGCAGACAGATTACGTTGTGCGGTTAACGATGAAACATTAGTGTTGATTGTGGTTCCCATTTATATCTCCTGTTTAAAAAGTAGTTCCCAGCGTCAAGATAAGCCCAGCACGATTGCCGGGGTGAATTACGGCACCCGTTAGTCGGGCTTCTTGGCGGAGGGAATCGGATTGTGAAGATTCGAACCGCCAACAATCCGTATTTCGACTACCTACTAAGAAACTTTAGGGTTTACGCACAGAACGCTTGCGTCTTCCCAAAAGTCAGCTCGTGAACCGAAAAAATTTGAGCTGTGATGCATTTTCGGTAATGCGATGTAACACTTTAGGATTCACGCTTCACTTTGGTTGTGACCAAACGACGACAGTTATTGTTTTGAACTCGTCTGCCGTAGATGAAGTGCGCTGCCAAATCATTCGCATTAGGTTTTGTCGCGTTTCGTGACATTTAGCGTAGTTTTTGCGCGCCTACAAGTTGTAAGTGGATTTCCTACTTGTTGCTGAGCGGCGAAGCTGACGCATTGTCTAGTGAATGGCCGATATGAGGACGATCGTCGAATATGCAGAATACGTTTCAAGCAAGTAGCTTACAACTTTCTTCAAATCGTTGGCTTGAAAATAGCCCACTCATCTGCCATATAAGGGACCCAGCATGATTACCAATCAGCAATTGATGCAAGAGATCCAAGAAACCAATATGTCCTACTTGATGCTCGCGCAGCACATGCTCCGCGAAGACAAGGAGCAGGCGATGTACCGTTTAGGATTATCCGAAGAGACTGCAGATATGATGGCGCAGCTTACTCCTGGTCAAGTTTTGAAAATCGCCGCCAGCAATATGTTGATGTGCCGCTTCCGCTTTGACGATGATGTGGTTTGGAATCTGCTTACCTCTCACAGCAGGTCTAAAGTTGCAAACGACGCTCCGAACGTAAGTGGAATTCACGCCGGTATTTTGATGGCTGGGAAGATCGCGGACTCTCATCGGATGGCCGCATAATGAGTAAAAAGTCCGTGATTGGCGAAAATCGCGACATATCGCTCGCCATTGACTTGATCAAGCTCGGCGCCAGACTCCAGGTGCTAGAGTCTGAAACAAAACTTTCTTATGAGCGTCTGCTGAAACTCTATAAGGAAGTAACCGGGAAAAGCCCCTCTAAAGGAATGCTTCCGTTTTCGACTGACTGGTTCATGTCTTGGCAACCAAACATGCATTCGTCGTTGTTTATGAACATCTACGAGAATCTCTCCAAAAGCTGCGAAATTGACGAGATCGACGCTATTATCAAGGCTTATGAGCTGTATGTCGAGCAGGTCAAGTCCCTTGGCATGGAGCCGATCGTTTCGATTACCCGAGCATGGCGCTTGGTGAAATTTACCGACGCCGGGATGGTGACACTGAGTACCTGCAAGAAGTGTACGGGTGCATTTGTAAATCACTCGTTTGAAATAGATGATGATTATGTTTGTGGTCTATGCGCCCCTCCTCCACGGGCTGGAAAAGTCTCTCGCAAAAAAGAATCGGCAGATATGGATGCCTAAGTGCCGCGAGTTTTGAAGACGCCTAGTCGGTAGGCCTCTTGAGAGGGCACGTTGGCATAGGGAATTCAGCCTTAATGACGAATACATTAAGTGGCAAAACGAGCATGACTGATCATCTAAACCGGGCTCCTGCCCGGTTTTTTTTTGGTTTCCACTCAAGTCGAACTCACAGTGGCCGAAATTATCGACAGTCAGTCTGTTATGCGTGCTCGCTGGCGGGCACAATTTGGTCACCGAAAGTTCAAAGGCGCTCATGCTCGTCATCATTGGATACATTGTAGTTGTGGGCTCCGTTATCGGGGGCTTTGTTGCGCATGGCGGTAGTGTCAAGGCGCTTTGGCAGCCGTTCGAATTGGTCATCATCGGCGGTGCCGCGATGGGTGCCTTCATTGTCGGAAACAATGGCAAAGTCCTTAAGTCAACCTTCGGCGCCTTGCCGTCAGTTCTCAAAGGATCCAAGTACACAAAACTCCGTTACTTGGCGTTGATGGCGCTCTTGTATGACCTTCTATCAAAGATCCGTAAGGAAGGCATGATGTCCATCGAGGGTGATGTCGAGTCACCCGACCAAAGTCCCATCTTTACCAAGTATCCAGAAATTTCGGTTGACCATCACTTGGTTGAATTCATCACCGACTACCTCCGATTGATGGTAAGCGGCAATATGAATCCTATTGAGATTGAAACATTGATGGATCAAGAGATTGAGACCCATCACCACGAGGGCGCAATTCCGCCCTCGGCAATTCAGAAAGTGGCGGACGGCCTGCCCGCCTTTGGCATTGTCGCGGCGGTGATGGGTGTGGTGAACGTGATGGGTTCGGTAGGCGAACCGCCTGCGATCCTTGGTGGCAAGATTGGCGCGGCGTTGGTCGGAACTTTTGTGGGCATCCTGCTGGCTTATGGTTTTGTTGGGCCGCTGTCGGGTTTACTCGAACAAAAACTTGAGGAGGGCACAAAAGAACTCCAGTGCGTTAAGGTCACGCTCCTTGCCAGTTTGCAGGGATATGCGCCTCAACTGGCTATCGAGTTTGGACGCAAAGTGCTGTATTCAACCGAGCGCCCAACTTTTGTCGAACTTGAAGCCCATGTGAAGAAGAAATAGCCATGGCTTCGAAGGACGCAAAACAACCCATTATTGTTATCAAACGTATTAAGAAAGGGCATCACGCGCATCACGGTGGTGCGTGGAAAATTGCATATGCAGATTTTGTGACGGCCATGATGGCATTTTTTCTGTTGATGTGGTTGTTGGGGTCGACGTCGCAGGGGGACCTCAAGGGTATCTCAGACTATTTCAACGCGCCGCTCAAGGTGTCCATGCCTGGCGGTCGTGGCGCGGGCGATGCGTCATCCTTGATTCAGGGTGGTGGTACCGATATCAGCCGACGTGAGGGGCAGGTAAGAAATAGTGATTCGGTATCAGTTCAACAGAAGCGGGCGACACGTGCCGCACGGATGGAGGCTCAACGAATCGAAGCCCAACGTCTCACGGCATTAAAGGCGAAGGTTGAGGCAGCAATTACTTCTACGCCGAAGTTGGCGGAGTTTGCACACCAAGTGAAACTGGACCTAACCCCTGATGGGTTGCGTATCCAGATTGTTGATGAGCAAAACCGCCCGATGTTCGATTCTGGATCCGCAATTGTTAAACCCTACATGCGCGATTTGCTGCAAAACATCGGACGCCTTCTACAGGAAATGGACGCACGCGTAACCCTCTCAGGGCACACAGACAGCAAGTCTTTCCCCAACGCGCAACGCGGCTATTCGAATTGGGAATTGTCGGCTGATCGCGCAAACGCCTCCAGACGCGAGTTGCTAGCTGGCGGCCTGTCTGAGGAGCGAATTTTTCGCGTGATCGGACTCGCCGCAAGCGTACCAATTAACGCAGAGGATGCTGCGTCGCCGACCAACCGTCGAATCAGTATCATCGTGATGAACAAAGAGGCAGAAAACAGGTTACTGAATGGGTCCGAAACCAAGGATGCAAGCGACATGGACGACGTTCGGGACGCACTGGACCGCTCGGCGCAACCGCAGGTTGTTGCAGACGCCGATGCAGGTGCCTCGAAAGCCAAGGGCGGAGCTTTGCGCGCCTCACCGGGTGATCCCGCACCGATTCCAACCCTAAAGTAATTGTCGTTTTGACCGACATAGCATTTAGAGATAGTTAAAGGAGAAATCATGAGTCAATCCGTAGATATGAAGTTCTTGATTGTCGATGACTTTTCGACGATGCGGCGGATCGTTCGGAACTTGCTTAAGGAAATTGGATACACGAATGCCGACGAGGCAGAGGACGGTGCTGCGGCATTGGCCAAACTAAAAGGGGGAGGCTTTGACTTTGTCGTATCCGACATAAATATGCCGAACATGAACGGGTTTGAGCTACTGGCGGCGATTAAGGCAGAGCCTACCCTCAAACACCTTCCGGTTTTGATGGTAACTGCTGAGGCAAAGAAGGAAGACATTGTCTCCGCAGCTCAGGGAGGTGCCGCCGGCTACATAGTAAAACCGTTTACCAAGGCAACTCTAGAAGAAAAATTGCAAAAAATCGTACAACGTTCACAAACTGCGCAAGCAGCCTAGGGGGATAAAATGCAACTCGATCCACAAAGAACTGACGATCTAGACGCTCTGTTTGAACATACGGCTAGCTCACCCAGTGCACCGATACAGCCAGTGGCTGCAACAGTGATTTCTATGAAGCCCTCCGCAACCGCTGTTGCGGTACAAGAGCCATTCGACGTTTTCCAGCGCATTGGCAGCATCACACGGAAACTGCATAACGCGCTGCAAGAGCTAGGCTACGATAAACAGATCGAAAATGCGGTTAACTCCTTGCCAGATGCTCGGACGCGGCTCGACTATATTGCCCGCCTGACTGGTGATGCTGCTGAAAAAGTATTGAACACGGTCGACGCAATCCAAAGTGAGCAGGATCAGGTAGACAAGTCGGCCGAGAAGCTGCGGGAATTGTTGTCGCAGGCGGGGGCAACAGAGTCCCCGTTGGCGAGCGAACTTAGTACCTTCCTTGATGGCTATAGCGCCTCCAGCGAACGCCAACGTGCGTATATGACAGAGATCATGCTCGCCCAGGATTTTCATGACCTTACCGGCCAGGTGATCCGCAAGATTGTCAGCGTTGCGTCGAATCTCGAAGAGCAGCTCGTCACACTGCTGCTCGAGGCGACTCCCCCGGAAAAACGGCCATTCGTCGAAAGTGCCGGGCTTAGCGGGCCAGTGGTCGATGCCCAAGGCCGCAATGATGTTGTCACCAACCAAGCTCAAGTTGATGATCTGCTGGAGTCTTTAGGCTTCTAGACTGAACATATCGTGGGGCGCGTTTTAAGGCGGGGGCAGGCGAGCGATTTTTCGCTTGACCGCCCCCGGCATAGCAAGCCGTGTTTGCCAAATGCTTTTCAAACGTGTGCGGGAGGAGGGCCCGTGGTTGACAAACACGGTGCCGTCCAGTCGCTAGAAAGCGAAATTGTAACTTGCATTCGCCGCAAGCGAGGAGCTATCCGATTTGGTTTGCCGACCATTCAGAGGCAACACGCCCTGAAGTAGCAGGCGACTCGTGAATTATCTAGGCTGGCCCGGCCCGTAATTGGCGGATAAACCGTTCAGCTTCGCCCTATATCCAACAGTGGCTTTGCACCCCGCCACCATTGCGTGAGACTGGGCTGCGCACATCCGACGAAATAGGGGGCGAAAAGCCTCGTTTTCGAGGCTTTTCACAGTTCGCTGGTTTTCATAATGTTCGACAAGCCCTAACCGTGTCGACATATGTCATCAGAAGATCATGATCAGCAGGACAAACACCTACCTGCGAGTGAGCAAAAGCTCAGAAAGGCGCGCGAGGAAGGCCAGGTCCCGCGGTCGCGTGACCTCGCCAGCCTCTTGCTGTTGGGAAGCGCATTTGTGCTGTTTGCAACGACTGGCGGGGAGTTGTTTGCGCAGTTGGCCAGCTTGGTCTCGCAGGGGCTGACCATCGATCCGAGCGCGGCTCGTGATATCGAGAAGATGTCTGCACAAGCCGCCCGCCTGTCGAGCAATGCGCTACTTCTTTCCGCACCGCTGTTATTCCTACTTGTGGTCGCTAGTGTCCTAGGCTGTGTTGCCTTGGGCGGCTGGAACTATTCCTTGCAGGCCATCCAGCCGCAGGGCTCCCGGGTCGATCCGATCACTGGGTTTGGTCGCATTCTATCCAAGCAGGGATTAGCCGAAAGCTTCAAATTGACCGGATTCGTGCTTGCACTGGCGTGTGTACTGGCACTCGTCGTGTGGGTCAATCGGGAAGGTACCGCGGACTTGGCGGCCATGCCAATTCGGGCGGCAATGTCTAATGCCGGATCAATGGTTCTGACGTCAGCTTCATGGTTGATTGCCATTGTTTGCGTTATCGCGGCTGTGGATGTGCCCTTGCAGAGCTGGCGATACTCCTCTCGCTTGAGGATGTCAGCGGAGGATCAGAAGCAGGAGATGAAGGAAAGCGACGGTGATCCCCATCTGAAGGCGAAAATTCGTGGCCAGCAGCGCCGCGTTGCCATGAGCCGGATGATGGATAACGTCGCTACTGCAGATGTTGTGATCACCAACCCGACCCACTACGCAGTTGCGTTAAGTTATCCGGAGAATGCTTTAGGCGCTCCACGGGTAGTGGCGAAGGGCGCCGACCTGATCGCGCAACGCATACGCGAAACCGCGGCAGAAAACAGAGTGCCCCTGCTTGAAGCGCCACCACTGGCGCGTGCGCTTTATCGCCATACCGAGATCGAGCAGGAAATCCCGGCCGCACTTTATCAGGCGGTGGCACAAGTGCTCGCCTACGTTTTCCAGCTACGCCGTGCACGCCTTGAGCTTGGCGTTGAACCCGAAGCGCCTACAGAGATCGATGTCCCCCCCGGTATGGACCCGAATGAGGCCACCAAATGATGCTGGCGTTTAGATCATCGTTGGCCAAGCTAGGCTTTGAGGGTATGCCTGTGCAGGCATTAGCAATTCCTGCCTTCGTGTTGGCCATTCTGGCAATGATGATGCTGCCGTTGCCAGCGATCCTTCTGGATGTTTTGTTTACTTTCAATATTGCGCTTTCTATTGTTGTATTGATGGTCGCCGCATACACAAAAAAAGCGCTCGACTTTTCAGTCTTCCCGATTGTTTTGTTACTTACGACATTAATGCGTTTGTCGCTGAACGTCGCTTCAACCAGGATTGTGCTGTCGAATGGACACACTGGCCCTGATGCAGCAGGCAAAGTCATCGAGTCATTCGGCCACGTTATGATTGGCGGAAATTTCGCCGTGGGTATCATTTTGTTCGCCATCCTAATGGTGATTAACTTTATCGTGATCACCAAGGGTGCTGGTCGTATCGCAGAAGTATCAGCAAGATTTACCCTTGACGCGCTGCCCGGCAAACAAATGGCAATCGATGCTGACTTAAACGCCGGCGTGATTGATCAGAAACAAGCCCGCGAGCGCCGTCGCGAAGTATCCGATGAGGCGGATTTCTACGGCGCGATGGATGGCGCATCCAAGTACATCCGCGGAGATGCGATCGCCGGTATCTTGATCCTCTTCATCACTCTCATTGGCGGCATGGTTATCGGCATGGGCTGGCATGGTCTGGCCGTATCCAAGGCGGCAGAAGTTTATGTGTTGCTGGCAATCGGTGACGCGCTGGTAGCTTCGGTACCGGCAATGATCATCTCGATAGCGGCCGGACTGATTGTCACTCGCGTCGGGGGGGATGACGGTGAGGATGTAGGCGGGCAGATGATCCGCCAAGTATTCTCTATTCCGAAGGCACTTGCAATTAGTGCTGGAGTCATGGCGCTATTAGGCATCATCCCCGGCATGCCGCATCTCGTATTTCTTCTCATTGCGGCTTGTTGTGGCTACGCGGCGTGGTACATGCAGAAGCTTGCAAATGAAAAAGTGGCTATGGCCAGCGCGCCGGTTGAAGACCCAACATTGTCGCCTGCGCACAATCAAGAAGCCAGCTGGGAGGATCTACAGCCAGTTGACCAGCTTGGGTTGGAGGTCGGATACCGCCTTATTTCACTAGTCGATAAAGGTCAGGACGGAGAGCTGCTCAAGCGAATCAAAGCGATTCGCAAAAAATTTGCGCAAGACGTTGGATTTTTGCCACCGCAAGTTCACATCAAAGATAACCTAGAAATGAAGCCGTCTATGTATCGCATCACGGTCAAAGGCGTTGTGATGGGAGAGGGAGACGTGTACCCAGGGATGCATATGGCAATCAACCCGGGTCATGCGACGGCTGTCATTGAGGGGACTGCCGCGAAGGATCCAGCGTTTGGCCTACCGGCGATATGGATCGACACTAAAAACCGCGAGAGCGCCCAGTTATCCGGTTATACCGTAGTAGATGCGAGCACTGTGATTGCAACACACTTGTCACAAGTCTTGCATTCACAGGCAGCACAGCTTCTTGGTCGTGTAGAGACGATGGCCTTAATCGAACACTTCTCAAAGGTTCTGCCAAAGCTCATCGACGATGTTGTACCTAAGCTGGTTTCGGTTGCGGTGTTCCAGAAGGTGTTGCAGTCGCTGCTTGCAGAAGCGATTCATATTCGTGATCTTCGCACCATCATTGAAGTGTTGGCGGCGGTTGCGCCGCGGACCCAAGATCCCGCCGAACTGGTTGCAGCATGCCGTATCGCAATGGGCCAGTCGATTGTCCAGCAAATCTACGGTCGCACAGATGAGCTGAGGGTTATCGCACTTAACCCCGACATTGAGCGCATGTTGTTGAATGCCGTCAGCGGCGGCGATGCAGAGTTTGTACTCGAACCTGGGCTAGCGGAGATGATTTTCCAACGCGCGACTGAATTGTCTGATCGGCAGGAAAACGCGGGCCTGCCGCCCGTTTTGCTGGTGCCGGACCGCCTACGAACACCTCTTGCAAGACTGTTAAAGCGGGTTGCGCCACGCCTTCGTGTGATCTCACATACAGAAATTCCCGACACTAGCACCATCCGCGTTGAGTCTGTTCTAGGAGCGAACTAATGAGTGTTCAAAAATTTTTTGGTAAGTCCTCCCGCGCCGTTTTGAAGGAAGTGCGCTCGGTACTCGGCGACGACGCAGTCATAATCTCGAATCGGACTAACGGCAGTGGTGTCGAGGTTCTCGCCATGGCGGGAAATGCAATCGACGACCTTGTGGAGTCGGTAGATACACAAGCTGAGCGCCGTACATTGGACAGACCGCAGAAGTCAAGCGAGCCGTCGCAACCAGAAAGTTTTGAAGACTATCTGCGTCGCGCTAAACGAACAGCCGACAAGTCTGTACCAACCACAAATAGCGGCTACAACCATTTGCGTGCGCCGATCGCTAGAGCTGCAGCTGAGTATGAATCAGTATTCTCCGCGCAAATGGACAACCCCGCCCCATCCCCGTTTGATGCAAGCGTTCAGCACGCAGATGCGTGGACCGCAAATCGCCACGGGTCGGCAAAACCCCCGCTGGAGAAGCGCACTTCTACGCCTTCAGTGTCTACCGTGATGGGGCCTTCGCCTGGACAGGTGCCAGTCGAGCGCGCGAGCGTTGCCGGAGCTTTGTGTGGAGAGGTTGATACAACGCTCGAAATGGTGACCGGCCAGACCAATCTACGCAGCCCTGACTTGATGGCTGAGATACGCTCCATGAAAGGGTTGCTTCAGGATCAGCTTTCTCAAATTGCGTGGTCGGACAATACTCGGCGTAGCCCGGTGCAATCGAAGGCCTTGGCCAAGCTTCTCCATGCAGGTTTTTCCCCCGCGTTGGTGCGCCCTTTGATCGAAAAACTGCCTAGCGTAGCTGACGATCTGATCGCTGCTGAATGGGTAAGTCAAGCGCTGAATCAGAATCTACGCGTTTGTCGTGCAGGTGAAAGTATGGTTGATCGAGGAGGCATTTTTGCCTTGGTGGGGCCGACCGGCGTCGGGAAAACCACCACCACCGCAAAACTCGCAGCGCGTGCCGTCGTGAAGTTCGGGGCAAAAAATGTGGGCCTCATTACGGTCGATCATTATCGAGTCGGTGCCCACGAGCAATTGCGCAGTTTTGGCCGGATGTTGGGCTGCCCTGTGCACGTCGCCCATGATGCCGAGACCTTGACGGATTTGTTAAACGGCATGCGCACTAAACACCTAGTGTTGATTGACACTATCGGCGTCCCCCAGCGGGACCCGCTTCTCAATGAACACCTATCAATGCTCATGGGCGCTGGTATTGAGCGCGTGCTCGTTCTGAACGCATCTTCTCAGTTGGAAACGCTTGAGGACGTGGTTTCGACTTGGCGCGGACCTCGCTGTACACGTACCATCATCACCAAAATTGATGAAGCGGTAAAACTCGCCGGCGTGGTCGATGTTTGTGTCCGGCACAAGTTGCTACTGGATAGTGTCGCCAATGGCCAACGTGTCCCGGAGGACATACATGCCGCAAACAGTACATTGTTGGTTGATCGCGCACTGAAAGTTGTTTCATCACCGGTATTTCGAATGGACGACGACGAGATACGCATTGTTGCGGTGCAATCGCGCCCGGTTGCCGCTGGAGCAACAGGTGTTTGACACGATTGCCGAAGCGTCGTTGCACGACCAAGCTGCGGGTCTACGGGCGCTCACGCGCAAGGCCTTACGGGTGTTGCCCGTGACATTTGCTGCGCGTGGGGTTGGACATACGACCTGCGTGGTGAACCTTGCCGCAGCAATATCTGCGACCGGGTTACGTGTCGTGGTCATCGACGCTGGGAGGGCGATGATTGCGCCATCGCTCGGGCTCAAAGCTAGGTACGACCTATTGCATATGCTGACTGGAGAACGGACGTTTGCAGAAACGATTCAGTTGGCGGACACTTTTTCCGTTCTACCTGCGGCGAAAGGGCTAGATGAGTTTGTTCAGTCGGGGTCTTCGGCTGGAGATCTTTTCGGTGCCTTTGCGACTTTACCTACGCCGTTTGATCTAGTCGTGCTCGCCGCACCGCCTGATACGGTTTCACAGCTCCTCGGCCCGTCAAGTGACGTGTTGTTTGTGCTCAATGACGAGGCGGATTCAATCAAGGCAACCTATGCGTTTTTGAAGAAGCTTTCGGAAAAGAGTGGCTTTCAGAAGTTTCAGATTCTCTTCAACGACGTGCAGGACCCCACGCGGGCCAATGACGGTTATGCAAGGCTGGCAGATGCGGCAAAGCGATTCTTTAACGCGCATCTATCCTTAGCCGGCATCGTCCCCCGCGATGCCGCACTGCGCCGCGCAGGCTCGTCGCTTGGTCACGTCTTCCAATCTGGAAGTGCTAGCGGTAACAGCACTGCGAAGGTGGCATTTTCGCGAACTGCAGTAGACATCGCGAGCTGGCAGCTACACGAGTTTTCTGCAGCAAAAGCATAGGAGAGTAACAAAAATGTATACCCGAACCGGAACACTCAATCGTGAGACCTATGTGTCTCAATACGCACCGCTAGTGAAGCGAGTGGCACATCAGATGCTTTCAAAACTGCCGGCAAATGTGGAGGTCGACGATCTTATCCAGGCTGGTATGATCGGCCTAATGGATGCAGTGGAGAGATTTGAAGATGACCAAGGGGCGAAATTCGAAACGTTTGCAAGCCAGCGCATCCGCGGCGCGATGCTTGATGAATTGCGTGCTGGTGATTGGCTGCCCCGCAGTGTCAGGCGCAACCAGCGGACGATCGAATCGGCGATAACGGCGCTTGAGCATCGGACCGGGCGCCCGCCGACTGAGACTGAAATTGCCCGCGAGTTGGGCATGGAGTTGGCGCAATATCACGAGTTGTTGTCGGATGCGAAAGGGGCGCAACTTTGCAACTACGATGAGGCTGATGTGGGCGACGATAGTGAAGATTTTTTCAGTCGAGGTGCGGGTGACTCATCGTCTGATCCGTCTAATATGCTGGCAGATAAGCGCTTTAAACTCTCGCTGGTGAATGCCATTGAGGCGCTGCCTGAGCGCGAGAAAAACCTCATGGGCTTGTATTACGAGCAGGATCTCAACATGAAAGAAATTGCGGCTGTGATGGGAGTGACCGAGTCACGCGTCTGTCAGCTGCACAGCCAAGCTGTTGCGCGCTTGCGCGGCCGTCTAAAAGGCTGGTGACACGGTGGCCGACAATCCTGGTCCGATGTATCTGGGGTAGCCCGCTGTTTCTGGATACGTTGCCTCGAAACGATTTGACAACCAAGTTGGACGGTCGCTCTGTTGCCGTGGGCGCGGGCTGCACGCTCTCTTCCGAGCGATTGGGTTGCCATGGAGATGCCAAACATACCCCCGTCTTGGGTAGCGTAGCCGGCTAGGTTGCGATCGGTTAGGCGAAACATAGCTCGCCTACCCACGCGCTTTCAGACGCGCCGCCATGAAATGGTAAGGCGAGGAGGCCAAAGCCTATCGATAAGTAGGCTAAAGATGCCAGTAGCGCCGCAAATCCACACCCCACTCAGCGGGATCTTCGTCGGATTCAATGGCGTCGTCGGTTGCGGCAAGATCGATTGGCAGTGGTGTGATGTAAGCATCCTTCTTCAGCGAATAGAAGGCCATGACTTTGGGTTTTGTCGAGTTCAGTGCATCCTGTTCTGATACAACCGCCAGATGGCCGGAAGAAAGTCTTACAAGTGAGCCAATCGGGTAAATCCCTACGACCTTTATCAACGCCTGAGCGACGGTTGAGTCAAAGTCGATGCCTGCGCGTTTGCGGATCATCCGCAGGGCCGCCGTCGGTGCCATTGCGCTGTGATAAACACGCTGTGAAGTGACCGCATCATAGACATCCGCCACACTTGCAATGCGGGAAATTAGCGATATTTCATTTCCGGAAAACGCCTCAGGGTATCCCGATCCGTCGAGCCTTTCATGATGATGAAGTACCGCATCGAGCACGGTTTCCACTGTGTAACCAGCCCCAATAAGGGCATCGTATCCCAGCCTAGGGTGGGCGCGCATGATCTCCCCTTCCAACGGGGAGAGAGAACCGGGTTTGTTGAGTACGTCTAACGGAATGTACGCTTTCCCGACGTCGTGCAATAAGCCGGCTGCGCCCAGCATGCGTAACTGGGCGGTATCCAAGCCAAGTTGTCGGCCCAAGCCGATCATAAAAATGCCGACGCTTACACAATGCATAAACGTGTAGTCGTCGCGGTGTTTGAGCGACGTCAGCGAGATCAAAGCACTGCTGTTGCGCAAAATGGAATTCACCATGTCGTCGGCCAGCGTCTCGACGCTTTTCATGGCCCCCAGCTGCCCGGCTCTTGCTTCGTGCATTAGGCTTCGGATGACCTCACTCGCGCGTTCGTGAATACTTCTTGCGGTGGGTAGCTCGGTTTGATAGCTTACTGGCGCGCCGCCGGTGTTGAACTCTACTTCTTTCACCCTTGGGGCGGAGGGCGGGACTTCGATGATTGACGACGCGTCGTCCAAATCTTTTCCCCGATTCGTGTCTATCGTGACCTGTTCCCACCCCGCCGCCTGCACTTTGCGCAGGGTGGCATCATCTGTGATGAGTAACCCATTACCAATGAAGGAATGGTCAAGCCAGCTGATCCGCTTCAGATCAACATACATACCCGCTTGCAGCTTTTCCAGGGGAATCTGTTTTAGCATGATCTGGCTACACCCCCGACTCCAAAATAGTAAAAAATGAACGGCCTCGCGGCGGATTCATTATCGAGCGCTTTGTTTTCAATAGTTGCCGTCATTCTGGCCAGTTTGCTGGTTGTCACGCGTGTCAATCAAGGGAGTTGATTGACTGCGCTAGCCGGACGATATCGTCGGGTGTGATCGCAAGGACTTTCAACAGGTTGGGCTCTATTTCTTCCCATCCGTCGATAACCGAGTTGCCGCGGCCAAGCGCGTGAAGTTGGTCTACGAGGAATCCAAAAGCAATCAGTCGCTTAATGGGTATTGAGGCCGGCGCGTGGGCAGATGCAAAATACCTAGGGTCGTGGTGGTAGTAAATTGCAAGCGCCATTGTTTCCGGCAGGCACCACTCCTTTGCCAGCACGTAACCAATCTGGTTGTGTGAGTTCTCAAACTCCGCTTTCTCGGCCTCGATCATGTCGAGAGCGAGCCCGCCCCGATGCGCTGCCACAAATGGGGCATATCGTTCATAACGATTGATCATGACCGCTTGCCCGGCATTACGAAACAACACAAAGCTTCGAACTTCTTCTGCGTCAAGGCACCGAACTTCTGGCGCAACCCGACCGGCGATCTCGCAAAGACTTGCGGAATCGTTCCAGAATTCCTGCATCAGTCGACCGGATTTTGAGGCGAAGGTTTGGCGAATCATGAGTCGCGCGATGAGGCTTGATGTGTTTTTTAGGCCAATGATTGAGACGGCATGCTGCAGGTTGGTTGTCTCGCGACCGAGGCCATAGTACGGCGAGTTGACGGCACGTAGGATACTGGCGGCCAGCGCAAGGTCCTTGCCGACCAAATCCCCCATCCTACGCAGATCGGCGTATTCGTCTGCCATCAAGCGCGAGAATTCGTCGATAATCTTCGGGCATGGGGGTAGACGCAGGTCGCGGGCGATTTTCTCACTATCGAGTTGAATCGCTACGAGTTCGGGGTCAGTCCCCATCGAGCCTGCGGAGAGTGGCTCCTGCCGATGCCTTCGTTGCGCGACTTCCATGTTTTTTCCATTTACAGGTACAGGTCTGACATTGCCGGGTTCAGGTTAAGAGCTTTATTGTCGATGCACCTATCGGCTTTGCCAATTACGCGTGGCCAATGCTTCCATGCCCGCTCGATGAGTCCTTGAAACCCGTCATGCCATATCCACCTGTAGTGTCGATTGTTGAGCCGCTAAGTGCGGTGCGACGCTGCTCCAGGCGACGCGTCTGGTGCGCGACGAGCCTTGCCGTAATGCGATTGATCTCGATCGCTTCGCGGGCTTTGGCAACAATCAATTCGAATAAATCACGTGCACCGGGACCGGCGGTTTCCAAGCGCTCGCCGAGTTTGGCGGCGGAAATGGGTTCACCGAGCTCCCGCTTGGTTGCACTTCGCGCGCGTGTCAGTTCCTGCAACATGAATTGCTTTTGGCCAGCCAAATCCGCAATGGTATCCGGGTCGGACTCGGCGAGCGCATTGTTTTCTTGCTCCGCGAGAGCCACGTACTGGCAGAGGATGTGGTATTCAACCTTGAGCAGATCGCGAAGCGGCTTCCCATGCTTGTTAGAGGGCTGATCCATGGTAATCCTAGCTGGGCTTCGTCGAGGCGAGCTGTTTGGCCTCGGCAATGAGTTTGTCAGCAACCGCCTCGGCGTTAACTCTAAATGTGCCGTTGTCTAGTGCGGCTCTTAAGGCTTCGACGCGTTTTTCGTCGAATGCAGTAGTGGCGGCATAGTCCTTTGATAACGCCTTAAGTTGCTCGGAGAGGGGGGACAGTTTGACTGCGCTCTCGCTGGCAACGTTGGATTCCTGAGGCGCGGCTTTGCTCTTTTCGAGCGCAACCTTGGATGCTTTATCGAAAAGCGTAGTGGGTGCTAGTCCGTTGAGCTTGGAGATCGACATTTGTTACTCCTGATAAATATGCGCCGCATAGACGCACTCCCGAATTATTTTCGGCACATCTAACACAAACTTTAGGATTTTTTGAGACACATCTCTACGTGGCATTTTAAAGGCGTATTTCAGCAATTCGGCCGGGGCGGGCGATACCGGTGACCACACGGCCGCTCTCCACGCGCACCCTAACTTGTTGCCCTGCGGTCGCCGAATTGAGGGCAAATCCTTCAGAGGTAATGCTAAACCCGGTTCCGTTCGCGTGAACCCGGACTTGGTCGCCGCTTTGGACGACTGGCATGGCGCGCAACCAGTCCTGACGCACGATTACGCCGCTGGCGATACTACGGGAAAGGATCTTGTTTTCAATGCTGGCAAAGTCCTGAACCGGTCGCCCGGGTTCGTTGGTGAGCTCAAGCTCTTGTTCACGCAGGTCGTCATGCTGAATGCGTTGACCCGCTTCGATACTGCGAGTGGTGACTAAAGCTGAGCCGAACACCCGGACTTGCACGGGGATCGATACGCTCCAGAACGCGCCAGACACACAACGCAAGCCAACCTTGCTTTTGCCCCATAGTCGCGTACCAGCCGTAAGATAGGCTTCAACGCGCCCGCACGGCGCTAAGTTGAGACGGGGATCGAGCTGACCGACATCGACCTCGATACGCCCGGGAATCTGGCTGGTTTGTTCCTCGATGAAACGCTGTAGCTGGGTCTCAATGGACTGGTCTGCTGACCGGGATGCCGCCCCATTCGCGCTACAGGTGCTGCTCACGGAAACAAATGCCAACGCAATCAATAAGTTAAATGGCGTTACCGTGCTTAAAAGAGGCTTTCCAGTAGTGCCTGCAATCGTCTTCATACAGCTTCCCCTGCCGTTTACAGATAAAGCAGTCTATGCCTGCCTCGGCAATGGCTAAGTGCCGAATAACAGGCCAATCCCGCCTCTTTTCGACCGTTCTGCGATTTGGCAGCTCCTCATAATCAGCGTCACTCGTGCCATGCTGCGTGTTTGCCCGACCGAGCGATGTTGGCAGAGATGTTAGTAACGAAATAGAAGGAGCTAAGGATGTTGAACCGGATTACTTCACAGTTTGATTTCAACGCCGACGCGCTTAAGCTGCGTAGCGAGCGCCAGCGGGTTATTGCCTCGAATATCGCCAATGCGGACACTCCCGGCTTTCAAGCTCGCGACTTCAACTTTCGAGAAGCACTCAGCAATGTGAGGCGTGAAACGACAACCCCTGTTTCCGCATCTTCGGCTGGCTCGACCGGTTCTTTAGCAATAACCAACCCGCGCCACCTTTCGACTACAACTCTTTCCACCTCTTCGTTTGTTGGAAAGGGTACCCCGCTCAAGTACAGCATGCCAACACAGGGAGCTTTTGATGGCAATACGGTTGAAGTGCATCGTGAGACGGCGAATTTTGCGGAAAACGCCGTTCGTTATGAAGCAGCGCTGCGGTTCTTAAACGGGCAGATCAAGACAATGGGGATGGCCGTCAACGGGCAGTAAGGGTCGATGACACTTTAGCAAAACAGGTGAGGTAAAAAACATGTCTCTATTTAAAGTTTTTGGTGTCTCTGGCTCCGCGATTGCTGCGCAAAACGTGCGGCTGAATGTCATCGCTTCCAACCTCGCAAATGCCGACAGCATCGCTGGTCCCGACGGAAAAGCCTACAAGGCGCGTCAGGTCGTTTTCCAAACCCAGCTCGCCGACTTCAACGATCAAGCCTCTGCCGGTGTAAGAGTGGCAGGTGTTAACGAAAGTGAAGCCGAGGGCCGCAAGATTTACGACCCAAAAAATCCACTGGCGGATGAAAGCGGCAACATCACTATGCCAAACGTCAACGTCATCGATGAAATGGTCAACATGATTGAGGCTTCGCGGGCGTATCAAAACAACATCGAAGTCATGAATACAACTAAAAGCCTTCTGGCAAAAACCATTGCCATGGGTAGCTAAGGAAAATCCGAATGTCGCTCGATCTTGGTGGTATTTCCAATTCTTCAACTACATCTGCGGGTGTTACCGCTAGTACGTCCAAAGCGGGTACTTCAAGTGATCGTTTCTTGACGCTGCTGGTTGCGCAGCTCAAGAACCAAGATCCGCTTAACCCACTTGATAACGCCCAAGTCACGAGCCAGATGGCGCAAATCAGCACGGTACAGGGGATCGAAAAACTCAACGGCACCATGGGCTCGATGCTCAATCAGATTCAGGTTATGCAGGCTGGGGCGCTTACCGGCAAGGATGTAATGCTCGATGGTAATGCATTGACGCTCGACGGCCAAAGCGCCGCGCGTGGTGGATTTGAAGTGCCGGAAGGCGTTTCTAACGTCAATATTGAAGTTCGTAACTCACAGGGCGCAGTAGTCGCTACCATTGCGCAGCCCAACACACCGGGTATGCACACGTTCAATTGGACGGGGGCAACGGCTTCAGGAACAGCCGCACCTGGAAAGTACAGCTTCACTGTTTCAGCCACCTCAGCCAGTGGAGCGGGAAACCTGAATACGTTCGTTGTTGATCGAATCAGTGGTGTGATCCCAAATGCATCCGGCCCGCGTTTGAATCTAGCAGGCGGTTCGACCATAACGATGGACGCGATTCGAACTATTCTCTAGTTCAGCCCCAACATTTCAACTTTCAATCATTCTGAAATCCACCTTTATCGGAGAAAATCATGAGCTTTCAACAAGGATTATCAGGGCTTAATGCAGCTGCCCGTAACTTGGACGTCATCGGCAATAACGTCGCGAACGCAAACACCATCGGCTTTAAGCAGGCGCGTGCCGAATTTGCCGATCTTTACGCAAATTCGCTTGCATCAGCAGAGCGTTCGACGATCGGTCTCGGTGTAACCACCACCAACGTTTCGCAACAATTTTCGCAGGGCAACATCTCGAGCACCAGTAGCCCGCTGGATATCGCAATTAGCGGCGGCGGCTTGTTCCGGGTATCTAACAATGGCTCAATTGCCTACACACGAAACGGCCAGTTCCAAATTGACAAGAGCGGGTACGTGGTCACGGGCAACGGCGCACGGTTGAGTGGGTTCCCGGTAGACGCGACCGGCAAACCAACAATCGGCGCACCGGCCGACCTGAAAATTTCTTCCTCTGACATCGCGCCGAAGCCGACGTCCGAGATAAGCTTTGTAATGAACCTCGACTCGCGCAAAACTGTACCAACCGGTGCCTTTTCACCGACTGACGCCTTGACTTACACCAGCGCCACTTCGCTAAACGTCTACGATAGCCAGGGCAACGCACACACAGTGTCGACCTATTTGGTCAAAACCGCCACGGCAAATACCTGGGATGTCTATGCCACCCTTGATGGCGCCAATGTCGGCGCCGGCAAAATCGGCAGCTTGGTCTTTAAGGCGGACGGCAGCCTTAATGTCACCGCCTCTGCCGTGCCGTACAACATCGCCCTGACGGCTACCAACGGCGCGTCTTTCCCAACTAGTATTCCGGTTAACTTCCTCGGTACAACGCAGTTTGGCAGTGCGTTTGGTGTGAACGCAGCAAATCAGGACGGCTATGCCGCAGGCAAGCTAATCGGGCTCACCGTTGACAACGGCGGCGTGATTTCGGGACGTTATTCAAATGGCCAAACACAGGTGCAGGGCCAAATTGCTCTGGTATCGTTTGCCAATATGCAAGGTTTGTCGCCGACGGGGGGTACCCAATGGGTTGAGTCGGCAACCTCAGGCGCACCTCTGGTTGGCGCACCCGGTTCGACAGGCCTCGGCCTGTTGCAGTCGGGTGCGGTGGAAGAGTCCAACGTGGATCTGACTGCGGAATTGGTCAACATGATTACTGCACAACGAAACTACCAAGCAAACGCGCAGACTATCAAGACGCAGGACCAAGTATTGCAAACACTCGTGAACCTGCGCTAGTTGAAATAGCGGTGGTGGATTGAAGAAGTTAAGTCAGGAGAGCGGCCGATGGACCGAATGATTTACACCGCAATGGCGGGAGCACGACAGCTGATGGTGCGGCAAGAAACGCTTGCAAACAACCTAGCGAATGCCTCCACACCTGGTTTTCGCGCAGATCTTGACGCGATGCGTGCCGTGCCACTACAGGGAAATGTGGGCATCCTAGATTCTCGCATCAGCGTCGCGTCAACCACGCCGAGTGCAGATTTTCGGCATGGCGCAGTTGAAGCCACGGGTCGTGATCTCGATGTTGCAATCGTCGGTGATGGCTTCATCGCGGTGGAAGGTCGCGATGGCCGTGAAGGGTATACGCGCAATGGCGGGTTTGACGTTGGTGCTGATGGCATTTTGCGTACACGCTCGGGCTTGACGGTACTCGGTGACGGCGGCCCCATTACGGTGCCTGAGAACGCAAAGATTGAGATTGGACGCGATGGCACGGTGAGCGCCTTTGTTGCGGGGAACACCAAGAATGGCAACACCCTTGGTCGTATCAAGTTGGTGAATCCGCCGACGGAGACACTGTCGAAAGGTCTTGATGGATTGTTTCGCATAAATGGCGGCGGTACAGCGGAGTCCGATCCGAACGTCCGGGTGGTACGCGGATCGATCGAAGCCTCAAATGTCAACGTCGTTGAAACCATGGTGGGCATGATTGCACTTGCGCGCCAGTATGAGCTGACAATGAAGACGATATCGAACTCAGAAGCCAACTCTCGCGATTCTTCGAAATTACTGCAGCCAAACAGTTAGTCAAGGAGCAACTCATGATCAGATCACTGTGGATTTCAAAAACCGGGCTTGACGCGCAACAAACGCAGATGGATGTGTTGTCGAACAATCTGGCGAACGTCAACACTGCAGGGTTCAAGCGTTCCAAGGCGGTGTTTGAAGATCTTCTTTATCAGAACATCCGCCAGCCGGGAGCGCAGTCATCACAGCAGACAAATTTACCAACCGGGCTGCAGCTGGGCACCGGTGTCCGCCCTGTAGCCACCTCTCGCGTCTTCACGCAGGGCAACTTGCAGCAGACCGGTAACAATCTCGACATGGCTATCAACGGTAATGGTTTCTTCCAAGTACAGATGCCGGACGGCACCACTGGCTACACGCGCGACGGCTCTTTCCGACTCGATGCCCAGGGACAGTTGGTGACTTCAAACGGATACCCGCTTATTCCCGCGATGACCATCCCACCTACTGCCCAGTCGGTAACGATCGCGCCAGACGGCACTGTTTCCGTAACCCTTCCTGGTACTGCCGCTTCCACCCAAGTCGGTACAATTCAGTTAGCCAATTTTGTCAATGCGGCGGGTTTGTCGGCGGTTGGGCAGAACTTGTTTACTGAGACCGCATCTTCTGGCACACCGAACACCGCCAACCCCGGCGCTAGCGGTCACGGTACGCTTAGCCAAGGTTATGTAGAGACTTCAAATGTAAACGTGGTCGAAGAGCTCGTGTCGATGATCCAGACACAACGCGCGTATGAAATCAACTCCAAAGCTATCAAGACATCCGACGAAATGTTGCAGCGACTTTCTCAGCTGTGATGTTATGCGTTACTTCCGCTAAACACGAACTTTAGGTTTCCGCAGACGCAATGCTGCGGAACTTGGTGCGGAGAACTCACCGGTAAATCCTCCCGACAGAAAAGTCGACGCGCGCTCACCTGGCCAGTGAACTTGCCGTCATGCCTGATCGGAGCAATTCCTGTGGCTTTAGTCAGACATGACAGTCGGCTGTTTGAAGCATGTACGCCCCCCCCCGGCAAAGCGGTGAATCAGCGCCTTTTTATCCTGCTTATTCGGCCTTGTCAGTTGACTCCGCTGGATAAAGTAACGGGAATCTCTTCAGAGGAAGTCGGCAATGCAATCGATCTATTCGCAGCAATCCAAGCCCCAAGCCCACCGCCGTTACGAACAAGCCGAGCTCTTTAGCCTCTGGCGCTCTTTGGTGCGCGCCGCATTTGTGTTGATGTTCTTTCTCGTTTTTTCGTCGCTGGTGACCGGCTGCTCGCATATCGAGCCGCGAGTTGAAATTGTCATGCCCACCACTTCCACTCCACGCCAGGAGACCCCGGTTCCGGTGCTTAATGGTGCCATTTTTCAATTGGCAAACTTGCCACGCCCGTTGTTTGAGGATCAAAAACCCGGTCGTGTGGGCGACATTCTGACGGTAGCCATTGTTGAGAAAACCAGCGCATCGCGCTCTTCAAAATCGAGCTCTGCCAAAACCTCTGATACCAAGGCGGCGGTGCCGACACTTGCTGGGCTACCTGGAAAGTCATTCCTCGGTGCGCAACTTGCCGCCAATGGGGCCAACACCTTTGAAGGCAAAGGTGAGACCGCGAACGATAACACCTTCGCCGGTACGCTCACCGTGACGGTTATCAGCGTACTGCCGAATGGAAATCTGGTGGTGGCTGGAGAAAAACAGATCGGCATCAACCACAATACCGAGACGATTCGTTTTTCCGGGGTGGTAAATCCGCTGACGATCCAAGCTGGTAATGTTGTCCAGTCGCCGCAGGTGGCAGACGCGCGCCTGGAGTATCGCGGCAAGGGCTACATCGATGAAGCGCAGCGTATGGGCTGGCTACAGCGCTTCTTCCTCAACGCATTTCCCTTCTGATCAGTCACAATGTTAACGCCGCAAAAATTGATGAGATCGATGCTGATTACTGCGTTGATGATGCTGGTGATCAGTGCCAAGAGCAACCTCGCGCAAGCTGAGCGCATTAAGGATATTTCGACTGTGCAGGGTGTGCGGACCAACCAGTTGATAGGTTACGGATTGGTGGTTGGCCTTGACGGGTCGGGCGACCAGACCACCCAAACGCCATTTACGGTACAGAGTTTGACCAACATGTTGTCGCAGCTCGGCGTGCAGCTGCCGCCTGGCACGAACTTACAGTTGCGAAACGTTGCCGCAGTGATGTTGACGGCGAGCTTGCAGCCGTTTGCAAAACCGGGGCAACAGATCGATGTAACGGTTTCGTCACTTGGCAATGCGAAGTCTCTACGCGGCGGCACACTTCTGTTAGCGCCGCTAAAGGGGGCGGACGGCCAAATTTATGCTATGGCACAGGGCAATGTCATCATCGCCGGTGCTGGCGCGTCAGCGGGTGGCAGCAAGGTGCAAATCAACCAATTAAATGCCGGGCGAATTCCCGGTGGCGCAACCGTTGAACGCGCCGTGGCATCGCCGTTTTCAACTGCGGAGTCGCTGCACATTGAGCTAAACACTGCAGATTTTTCAACCGCGAGCAAGACCGCAGAAGCCGTAAATCGGCGAATGGGCCCAGGCACCGCGTCTGCTCTTGATGGTCGCGTGGTTCAAGTTAAGTTTCCGCAGAACGCCAGCGATCGAGTCGCGTTCATGGCCGACCTAGAGAATCTTGAAGTGGAAAGCGTGTTACCGCCAGCGCGTATCGTAATCAACGCCCGAACCGGATCTGTGGTGATGAATCGCATGGTGACACTTGAGCCGTGCGCGGTATCTCACGGCAATCTCTCGGTGACAATCAACTCCACGCCTCAGGTAAGTCAGCCAGCGCCGTTTAGCCGTGGCGAAACGGTGGCAACGGAGAAGAGCGAGATCACCGTCAAGCAGGACCCGGGGCAGGTGTTGCTGCTGGATGGCGGTGCAAAACTTTCCGATTTGGTGAAAGCGCTGAATTTGATCGGTGTGACGCCGCAAGATTTGCTGGCCATTTTGCAAGCGATGAAGTCGGCAGGTTCGCTTAAGGCGGATATCGAAGTTATCTGAGTCTTTCCAGAACGCATCAATATGAAAAATTCCATTTCAAGCGACCAGTCGTTATCGTTCGACGCAAGATCACTTGGTGACCTAAAACGTTCTGCGGCATCAAAACAGAGCGGGGCGACAAAAGAGACGGCGAAACAATTTGAAGTGCTGTTTATGAACATGCTCATGAAGTCGATGCGCGATGCGTCGCCGAAAGACGGCATGATGAATTCGAGTGCAGGAGATATGTATGTCGGTATGCTCGACCAGCAGTTCGCGCAGAAGATAGCAGCGCGCGGCACTGGTCTGGCCGATGTGATCGCGCGACAGCTCGGCGGTGTCGGCGCGGCAAAAGACGCCGAATCGACTAGGGCCACGCTGTCGGGCGAAGCGAGGTCGTTGAAAGAGTCCAGTTGGACCGATTTGCCTGCAGGTGGCAAAGGAAGGCAGCAAGACTCGCCGCTGAACGAAGGCAGATCGATCTCCGTTCGTTTTGCTGAAGACAACGGCTTGAATAGGCTCGTTCGGGCGCGCCAGCCCGCAGCAGAGACAACCGGCGTTGAGACTACAGGGGCAGCCGCATTAAAGAAAGCGGGCCACGCGGTAAGTGCAATTGGTGGGAACTTAGAAATCGTCGCCGACAAGACGTCGGCTTTCTTTGATCGGATGAAAGTCCACGCCAACGAGGCTGCCAATGCCAGCGGCATTCCGGCGAAGTTCATGTTGGGGCAGGCAGCGTTGGAGTCAGGGTGGGGCAAACGCGAAATTCGCAACGCGGATGGCTCGACCAGCCACAACTTGTTTGCCATCAAGGCGGGGAGCAACTGGACTGGCCCCACTGTCAGTGTGACGACTACCGAATACGTTAACGGTGTACCGCGCAAGTCGGTCGAGAAGTTCCGCGCCTACTCGTCATACGCAGAAAGTTTTAAGGATTACGCCGCTTTAATCACCAAGAGCCCGCGTTATGGTGCGGTTGCGGAAAACAGCGGCTCGGTGGAAGGTTTCGCCACGTCACTACAGCGCGCAGGTTATGCGACCGACCCGCGCTACGCGGAGAAATTGTCGCGTACCATTAACCACGTGATTGCCATCGCCAGGGCCAGGACGGACGCGCCTGCTACCGGCTGGAATCAAGTATAGGCTGGGTAACCACATATGTCATTGCTAGGAGTAGGTTCTTCTGGGCTGGCCGCGGCCTATGCAGCAATCAACGCGACCAGTAACAACATTGCCAACGTCAATACACCCGGATACTCACGGCAGAATGTCGTGCAAACCACGGTGCCTGGGCAATTTTCCAGCGGCGGTTTTTTCGGTCGTTCCAGCGGCGGTTTTTTCGGTCGCGGCGTTACCATCGAGTCTATTCGACGGGCATTTGATGCGCAGGTGAATGGTCAAGTGCAGTTTAGCGAGGCGCAGTCTGCCGAAGCGGCGACACAATCGCGGTTGATGCGGACGGTTGATGAATTGTTCGCTGCAGACGACGTGGGTGTGGGCAATGCACTGGACAACTTTTTTTCTAGCATGACACAAGCCTCGTCGCGGCCGAGTGATATCGCATCGCGGGCTGCGGTAATTTCGTCTGGACTACAGCTGGTGTCACGCTTGAACCAGGCTTCCTCACAAATCGATGAGCAGGGCAGAAATGTTGATCTGGGTATCCGCGCCACAGTTGTACAAATTAATTCGCTGGCACAAAAAATTGGCCGCTTGAACGAGGCCATTGCGCTCGCTCGTGGTAGTGGGCAAACGCCGAATGACCTGTTGGATCAGCGCGACGAAGTTGTGCGACAGCTCAATACACAGGTTGGGGTGTCAACGTTGGAGCAGTCAGACGGTAGCCTTAATGTATTTGTGTCGAGCGGTGCCGCTCTGGTTGTCGGCACTACACCCGCCTCGATGTCGATCGGTTTCGATCTGACCGATCCGCAGAAACAATTGGTAGGTTTGAGTTCCGCCAACGGAGCCACAACGATCAACCTGCAGCTAAGCCCTGCAAGCTTGAACGGTGGGGCTCTGGCGGGCCAGATGAAGTTCCGCGATACCAATTTGGTTGATGCCAAAAATGAGTTGGGTCGATTGGCCACTGCAATCGCGAGTACCTTTAACGCGATTCACGCGGCTGGAACAAATATGAATGGCACTGCGGGACAAGCGTTGTTTACATTGCCCGCGCCGGTGGCGCTGCCGAGTGCGTTGAATACGGGTACGGGTGCCATCTCTGTGAGTGTAGCGGCGGCCTCCGGACTTAAGCCGAGTGATTACCGCATCGACTACAACGGCAGCCAGTACACGATTACACGCTTGCAGGATGGAGCCAAGTCGACCACGGCCTCGATGCCAGTCACGCTGGATGGCATCGCTATTACGCTAACGGGTACGCCAGCTGCGGGAGATAGTTTTCAATTGCAGCCGGTGCGCAATGCCGCGGCCGGTATCAAGCTGGCGTTTAGTGATCCGCGCACCCTTGCCTTCGGCTTGTCGAACGCAAGTGGAGACAATCGAAATGCACTCGCGCTAGCTGCCGTTGCTGAGCAGGCGACGCTGGGGGGGCTGACTTTCTCGCAGGCGCTTGGCGAGATTTCTGCCAAGGTTGGCGCAACCGCGCGGGGTCTTGAAACTAGTGCATCCATCGCCGACAAACTGTTGACACAAGCGCGAAGTGAGCAATCCTCAGTTTCCGGAGTAAATCTTGATGAGGAAGCCGCGAAGTTGATCAGATACCAACAGGCTTATCAGGCCTCGGCTAAGGTGATTGCCACAGCACAGACACTGTTTCAAACCTTGATTGACATGGGGCGCTAACTTGGCGCGCTTAGAGGAGTTTTGACATGCGTATAGGCACAGCATTTGCCCATCTTGCGAAGAGCGCCACGATCATGGATGCACAGGTCAAGATGTATTCCACCCAAAATGAACTTTCGACTGGCAAAAAAGTGAGCGCGCCTTCGGACGACCCGGTGAACGCGTCACAAATTGTGACGGCGCAAGCATCGGTTGCACGGCAAGCATCTTTCTCCGCCAATCAGGCTTACTTGGAAGGAGAGCTGCGACAACTGGAATCCACGCTTGGCTCAATTGGTGACACCATTTCAACTGCACGTGAGATGTTGGTCGCCGCTGGCAACGGCATCTTCAATGATGCCGATCGCCGCAGCATTGCCAACAATCTAACTTCGTTGCGCGCACAGTTGGTGTCACTGGGCAACACACGCGGATCTGATGGCCAGTATCTGTTCGCAGGCTTCCAGAGCGGTACAACACCTTTCTCTCAATCCGCCAGCGGCATTGTTTATGCTGGGGATTCAGGCACCCGTGGGGTAGTGGTTGCAAGCGGCTTGGCGATTCAATCCAACGCCGACGGCCAGAGCCTGTTCATGCAGATCCCGACGGGCAATGGTACATTTTCAACTGGCGTTGCAGCGACTAACACCGGTAACGTCAAAATTGATACCGGCACGGTCACCTCGACAGCCGCACTAACCGGACAGAACTACGAGATTCGTTTCACAGGGTCGGCAACCATCGATGTGGTGAACACCACCACCAGTACGCTTGTGAAGACCCAAGCCTATGTTACCGGGCAAGCAATTAGCTTTGACGGTATGCAGATGACGCTGGCCGGAACGCCGACGATTGGCGATAAATTCGTTGTGGCTCAGGGGCAGACGGCCAGCGTGTTTGATGCGATCGACCAAGCCATCTCAGCACTCAACACTGCGGTACTAAGCGACACCGAGCGCGCCAAGGTCAACGACGCTGTCAGACAGGCATCTGCCAGTATCGAACAGGCCTTTAACGTAGCGCTGGCAAAACGCGTAGAAGTGGGTGGCAGGATGACCGCCCTTGATACCGCTGCGCAGGTTGGCGAGGGCCTAGCATTTGAAAACAAAGCGCTGCTCAGCAAGTTGCAAGATGTTGACTACGTCGAGGCAGCTTCACGTTTCGCCTCCCAACAAACCGGGCTACAGGCCGCACTTGCCGCCTACGGGCAGACGAGCAGAATGTCGCTGTTTGACTACTTGCGCTAAACGTTTCGCCAGTGCTGAGGCTAGGAGTCTGCGTGGCAGAAGCGGTCGTGCACTGCGATGGCGGGTGAGAGTGATGCACAGGAGCGACATGCGGTACACACGCGCAGAAACGAAACGACAACCTCGTTCATCGACGGGCATCTTGGAAGAGAAATCCCCGAAAAGACTGGTCGATAAACGAGTTTTGCCGATTTGTTGCCCTTGGCAGTTACTCGACTATGCGTCTTGCGCTATTTCGCGATAGATATACAGCTCCAACATACGCCGGAGCTCCGGATCAAGTTGTTCGAATTCGCAGCCTGCGCGGTAGATGCCTTTGTTTTTGTCATTTTCGCCAGTCATGTTGTTACGAACGACAAGATCGAGTTCAAACAGCATCGGCGTGGCATCGATAGCGAGACGAAATGCAACCGATAAGATCGCTTCCTTTTCGCCGAGCTGTTCCGTCGATTGAATCAGCATGCCGGAGAGGCTCAGATCACGGATCAAACAAGGCACCCTGGCCGAGCGGCCCTTTAATCCGACTGCGGCGATGATTTCTACCGGAATTCTTGATGACTTGCGCACCGGCATCAGCGTGACTTTGGCAGGATAAGACAGGTGCAGATAGGGGAAAGGGGCCAGTTGCGATTTCAATACGACCGTATTGAATGAATACGCGTTGCGTTTCTGGAAGGCGCGACAGTGATATTCTTTGCCTTCTTTGATATAGGCAATCGCACCATCCTTGAGCGGGTGCGTAACGATAATAGACTCTTTGTCGAGAAAGCCAACCAGCTTCACCACGTCACGTTCGTCCGGAAATCCATCCGTCGATAGTTGCACAGCCATCCCGACTTCGAACTTCGCTTTGGCGATGGTGACGCCAGGTGTGCCGGTATCACTAAACTTGCCCGGTGCCGCAAAGGTAGGTTCCTCCTTCCCGCCGTCCTCCGGGATTGCTCCGTACGCGCCTGTTGTCGACTCCTCAGTGGGTCGAAACAAACCTATCTCAATCAGTCGCTCAATCTGGCTCATAGATTCCACCACAAACCCCTGCCTTAGCAAGAGTTTGCGATAGCGATCATAGACCGGCCACGGCAGTGGCTGTCCAATCCTTACGTCATGTCTTCGGAGGGGGGAGAGATAGACTGGCATGCTGAAGATGTCGGCAGCGCCACTCAAAGCTTTAGCCTAGGCGGCGTAAGACCTTACCAACGGTGAAGTTTGGTTGCGGGCCAAGACAGCATAAACCCGCTGAAAATGACTATTCAAGAAGCGGAGTAAAGTCGCTGCTGTAGACGCTTTTTTCGCCAATCACGTATCCTTCTGACCTGTCGAGTGCGCACCTACTGAAGTAATCGTTGCTTCTCCCCAGACTATCCAGTACTAGAGCTAGACCATGATTCTCTACGCTGAAGACAACCGCTTAAATCAGATGCTCTTCCAAGCCTACTTGGAAGAGCGACCGGAATATCCTGTTGTGATTGCCGAGACCGTGGAAGCCGCAATCGAAGAAGCACAACGTACAAGACCCTTGGTCGCTTTTATCGATCTTGATCTCAACGGGCGATCGGGTGTCGATGTCTTGGTCGCGTTAAAAGAGATGAATGGTGCCGGGCAGACGCCAATTTGGTGTGTGGCCTTGACGGCAAACTCCGGTCCCGACCAAGCCGAACTCGCACTCTCCCACGGGTTCGATGATTTTTGGACCAAGCCCATCGAGCTTGCTGGAACGATTAGCAAGATTGATGCGCTGATTCAGCGGCTACGATAGCCAACCTCTGTTGCCCTGCGCGGTACCGTCCTGGGTCGCCTGCTGCATCAAACCACCGCTGTTCCCGTATGCGCCTGTTGATCGTTCCGGAACAGGCAGGTATTTGCCATCTTTATCACCCTAATGAAGTCGAGCGGGCTGCCGATAATTGCATGAGGCGATGGGTTTTTTGATCCGCCGCTAGGCAGACGTCTGATAAACCTGCCGATGCCCAAAAGGCGTTGAAACGGAACAATCACGTCACGTCGACTCATGTCGATGCGACCATTTTCGCAATTTGGCATGCACAAAGTGTGGGGCTACTTTTATGAAAGCCAGTGTTACAAGACATAAACGCGTCGTTCCCAAACCGGTTCCCGCGCCGACTCGTTTGCTGCATGCCAGCGACCCAAAGGCCCCCATTGACGCGCTCGATGCAAGGTTCGCCAGACTCGGCATACCAAAAGGTGAACGCATCTTCAAAGTGGGTCAGATAGATTCGCCCGGGCTGTACTACAGCAGCCAAGGTATCGGCCGCAGCGACGACTTCTTCGCCGCGTTCGAGACAGACGGCCGCGTGATGGGCGACCACCACGCGACTGACCATGCTGGCTCAGGGCGGCAAGAACCGACCCGCACTACGGGCGTTGCCATGCTGGCCGCTCGAGCTACGCACTTGATCCACCACGATGTCGCTGAAGATTGGGCATAAATAACAGCGTTTATTCGGGCATTATCGCGCCCCGGAATCCAACACAATCGTACAACATAACTTTTCCGAAACACCCTTTTTAGTGAGGCTTTTATGGGTATCAACGAAACCGCATTGATCGAACATTCATTGACATCCGCTGGTCAGCTCGCCGCAATGGCGATGCCTGCTGGTGAATACCTGACGTTCCGTTTGGGTACCGAGGAATACGGCATCGATATCCTGAAAGTTCAGGAGATTCGTGGTTACGAACAGCCTACGCGTATCGCCGGGGCACCCGCCTTTCTCAAGGGCGTGGTGAATTTACGCGGCGTGATCGTACCTATCGTTGACCTGCGGATTAAATTCGGCTTGGGCAGTGCCGAATACAACTCCTTCACGGTGGTCATTATTTTGAACATCGCCAAGAAGATTGTTGGGGTGGTGGTGGACCAAGTATCTGATGTGGTGGCACTGGATTCCAAGGATATTCGCCCTGCGCCGACGTTCTCGGAGGCAGTGGTGGAATCGACCTTCATCCAAGGCATCGGTCAGGTAGATGACCGAATGTTGATCCTAACTGACATTGAGCGTTTGCTAACAGCAAGCGAAATGGGCTTGGCATTTGACGTCGCAGCCTAAATTTTTTTGTTGATACTCCACTCCTATTGAGGTAGTAAGATGAATATGTTCTCAAATTTTTCAATTGGCAAGCGGCTGGGCGCTGGATTTGCCCTTGTGCTTGGTTTTCTGCTCATCGTGATTGGCGGCGGCGTCACACAGTTGAACCTCGTCATGGGGAAACTGGAGAACGTGAATTCGAATACCCTGCCGTCGATCGGTGCGGTGGCACACATGCTGGACGCGATCAATCAGGCGCGCCGCTTTGAATTGCGTGCGTTGGGCGCGAGTGACGTGGCAGACCAGAAGCAGGCCTACGATGATGTGGTGCTCACGAAAGGGGCTTTCACCAAAGGGGCGAAGGCCTATGAAGCCCTATTGTCGGATGAAACGGATAAGCGTCTTTTCAAAGATGCCAACGTAGCAGGGGAGGAGTATTTTGCGACGCTCGCCAGCGCGAGGCCAGTCGTTATGGCTGCCACTGAAAGTGCTGAAAAACGCACCGCCGCCTCTAACGCCGTTATCAAAGGTACGTACCAGAAATTTAAGAATGCTGAATCAACGCTGACTGCGCTGGAACGGTACAACACAAAACTGGCTGATGAGGCAAATACTGCTGCGAAGGCGGCTTACGCCAAGTCGATGACAATGTTTATCGCGATGGGAATTGGTGCCGCTTTGGCGGTGATCGTCCTCGCGTGGTGGATTACCAGATCAATCACGTTGCCCTTGCATGAGGCCTCTCGGGTGGCCAGCCAGATCGGTGCGGGAGACTTGAAGTCGTCATTCACTATCCTCAGTCAGGACGAAGTTGGTCAATTGATGGCGGCGCTGCAAACCATGGTCGGCTCTCTGAAAGGCATGATCGGGGAAGTGAAGTCCGCTTCTGAGCAGATTGCCACGGCGTCATCTGAAATCGCGCAAGGAAATGCTGATCTATCGTCGCGTACCGAGAATCAAGCAAGTTCGTTGCAACAGACGGCAGCCTCAATTGAACAGCTAACCAGCACGGTGAAACAAAATGCCGACTCGGCGCGTCAGGCGAACCAACTTGCAGCGGCAGCGTCCATGGATGCCAGCCGTGGCGGGGAGGTTGTCAGCCAAGTGGTTACAACCATGACTGATATTCAGGACTCGTCCAAGCGTATCGCCGACATTATCGCCGTCATCGACGGTATCGCCTTCCAGACTAACATCCTGGCACTGAATGCGGCTGTGGAAGCTGCGCGTGCGGGTGAACAAGGCCGCGGGTTTGCAGTAGTTGCCAGTGAAGTTCGTACGCTAGCGCAGCGTAGTGCGCAGGCGGCCAAAGAAATCAAAACTCTCATCTCCACCAGCGTCGAGAAGGTCGACATCGGCAGCCGTTTGGTTGGTGACGCTGGCAAGTCGATGGTCGAAATTGTCGCCAGCGTACAGCGGGTGACAGACATCATCGCCGAGATTTCTGCAGCAACGACCGAGCAGTCACAAGGAATCGAACAGGTGAACGTCGCGGTGAATCAGCTCGATACCATGACGCAGCAAAATGCCGCGCTGGTGGAGCAAAGCGCCGCAGCAGCGTCCAGCCTCAAAGATCAGACAATCAAACTCAATGTCTCGGTATCGAGGTTTTCGGTAGACGCCAGCGACTCAGGACCGTCAGCAAATGTTCCGCCTGCCAAGGGTGCCGCACCATCAATGTCATCTAAGCCTGGTGCTCCCAAGGCATCGTCACCCAAACCCGCCGCCAAGGCCATCGCCAAGTCCGGCACCAAAACTGCAACTGCCGCACCTGCCAAGGCACCAAAGATGGAAACCGTAAAGGCCTTATCTCCAGCGACAAGCTCTGTCGCGACGGCGAAACCTGTCGCGATGACTGCTGCCGCTACCGGTGCGCCAAGTAAGGCGGCCAGCAGCGACGAATGGGAGGAGTTTTAGACCCTCTTGTCGGACCCTTCAAGTAAACGCAGGTTGTCTGCGCATACTGCGGTGAATTCAGGGCTTCAAGGAAAGTTTCTAAACAAGGGCGCATGACGCCCTTGTTTCGTTTCCAAGGTCGGCTGTAGGCGCTGGCCGCGCGGTGTACGACAATGCGCGGTGGATTTGGCGTTGACCGGCAACATGATAACCCGAGTATTGGGGCCAGATGTGAGCAGCGAAGCAAAGATGCCCCAATTCAGCCTTCCGCCCGCAATTTCTTCCAAGTTCGGGGTTGAAACGTGACGCACCGAAGCGCTCATAGCTGGTGCTAGCGCGCTAAGTTTTAAGGCTAGCAGCGTCGATGCGCTCTGCGGTCGGAACAAAAAGCTGGCAGCGTTTTCCGGTGGTCTTCTGGCGGAAAGGGCGGCCAACTCTCGTGCGGCCCTGATACGGGCAGCTCCTAGGAGTGATTGGGCTTTGAGCCATTAGCTCGTCTTTAAACCCCAGCAACGGCGGACGTTTTCGAGCAGAAAAGGCGTGGGAATGCCCGTCGTCGCTGGTCGTTGGCCGTTTCGATGTGCTCCGACCGCAAGTCCGCTCGGCTGCGACCGTCGACGTCAGCCCCACCAAGTAAGGCTTGCGGCTTGCCGATATCGGGCTTGTTGCCGCGTGGCGGCTACAACCGCGTCAACTGGGCGGACATAACGCACTGGGTCGCTCGATGCCAAGAGATAGGGGGTGTATTCCCACTTTATCCGCGCCATCAAGCAGCCGCTCATGACACAAAATTTCTTCTATGCAAATCGCGCGGTGCAGACCGCAATTGAATGGCGGGCCATGCAAGGTCCATCAAATAGGAATACAAGTTAACCAGTCGATTTAGCCGCGAGATTTATCCAAAACAGATGTTTTTCGACCAACTGGACGAGCAGTTTGTCTGTGGCGGCATACATAAGGAGCATGCTTGTGGTTCCGTTCAACACGCGACGTAGCACACTGTCTATCGAGTCTGCTTGGGGATTGAAATGACGATGTTCCAAAAAATGATGCTGGCACCGTTGATGGCAATCCTGTTTGCGACAGCAAGTGCAGTCAGCGGTTGGTGGGTAATTGGCCAACAAGAGGCAGCACTCGAACAGCTTTCCAAGGAACATCTGGAAACGCGTCGAATTGCCGATGAGTTGCGCTTCCGCCTGGCAGCTGCACGAGCCGATGCCTATTCGCTGTTTTCCGTCCAATCGAATTTGGACGACGCCAAAGCAAAGATCGAGCGGTCCAGGGTGGTCACCGCGCTTGCGGCTACCGCAAAGATGGTAGACGATGCACAAAGGCGTGCCACCGAACTCGACTACGCCATCTTCAAGGCAGCAAACAAATCGATCAACGACTACTCTAAGGAGGTGGAAAGAGCCATTAACATCGCGCCTGTTGATATAAATGCCGGGATCGCGGCGATGATGTCGACCGATGATCAGTATAAGGCGACAATTGCCAGCGTCGAGGTCGCAGCCACGGCGGTGTCGAAGGCGGCGGCAGACAGTTTGGATGGCGTGAGGCAATCAGCAGCGCGCTCGAAAATGATCATGCTGGTGTCAGGCGCAATCGTGGGGCTAGCTGCTTTTATTCTTGCCTGGATAATCTGTCGCCGATTTAGCCAGCGCATCAGCGCGGTTATCGGTGCGTTGAACCGATTGGCCAACAACGACGTTAGCGTAAGAATTCTTGGTGAGGGTAAGGACGAGGTTTCTCAGGTGGCCAGTGTGCTGGAGCGGATGCGGTTAGAGATGTTGTCGATCATCTCAAATAGGCATTGGGCCAGTGAAAACCTTTCCACCACTTCCTTCGGACTCTTGCATGGTGATAGCAATTTGTGCCCAAGAACTAATGGCCAGGCGATTTTGTCGCAAGAGACCGCATCGTTAGCTGATCAACTCGGCGGTGCCGTACTTCCGAGCGCGGAAAACGCTGGGCAAGCCTCCGTACTCGCAAATTCCTCGTCAGGCGTCGCGGTGAAGGGTAGAGATACGGTAAATCAGGCAGTAGGCACCATGAGTGAAACTCAGGAGTTGTCGAAGAAAATCGCCGAAGTTATTGGCGCTATCGATGCCATCGCGTTCCAAACCAATGGTCTTGCGCTCAATGCAGTGGTGGAGGCAACGTGTGTCGGCGAACGAGGCTGCGAGGGCCTTCAAGCTCTCCCTCCACGCCGCGCAGACTACCATATGAGCGAACTAATCGCGGCTAAGTATGCGGCCGCAGATACAACCGTTAGCAGCCAAATCCGAACCCAGCAGCATTACTAAAGCGGAGTCATGATGAGAACCCAAACAACACTAGCCACAACCCCGGCAGCTTACGGGATCGATAGCGAATTCGCGAATGAAGCTGAATTGGACCTCTATTTCTGTGACCTGTCGCCGGTGGAACATGCCCCCCTACTCGCGATGGTTGACGCCAGCGTTGACGCTGAGTCGATGTCTCTATTGCTGCAACGCGTGTGGTACTCACAAACAGTGGCAGCCTCGCCGGTTGGACCAGCGACACACTAAACCACTAGCCGGTTGTTAACGGCGGATTAGACACCTACTCGTCACGTCGATGACGTGGGAGCGTCACCCAGAACCTAGCGCCGCTTCCGGTCACGCCCTCGGCGCGCACACTTCCGCCGTGCCTTGCGATTGCCCGCTTGACAGTGGCTAGTCCAATCCCGCTACCGGGGAATTCGGTTTCCGCGTGCAGTCTCCGGAACGGAGAGAACAGACGATCAACGTATTTCTGATCAAAGCCGACGCCATTGTCTTCCACCACAAACCCGACGTAACCCTCCGGTAACTCGGCATTTGCGCGCAGTGAAATTTTGGCCACTGCTGTTCGTGCCGAATACTTCCATGCGTTGCCAAGCAGGTTCTCCAACACGATTTGGATCAATCCCGGGTCTGCATTTATCTCAATGCCACTTTCGATCTGCCACTCGACTTGCCGCGCTTTGTTGGTTGCCAGTTGTTCAGCAACGGCTGTCGCTAGTTCGCTGACATTCAGTGTGATGCAGCTGATATCGGCCTGGGTAACTCTTGCCAGCATCAGTAGGTCGTCGATGATGCCGTTCATGCGCTTAGTGCTTTGCAGTACACGATTAAGATGTCGTTTGGCCTCCAGTGACAGTTCGTGGCCATGGCGATCATTAAGCAATTGCGCAAAGCCATCAATGGCGCGCAACGGCGATCGAAGGTCGTGAGAAACGCTGTACGAGAACGTCCTTAACTCGGCGTTGGCCTCTTCTAATTCTGCGGTGCGGTGAGTGACTTTGTCCCCAAGGTTGGCTGCTAGTGATCGCACGTCGGTTAAGGTCTTGTATTCGGCAGTACGGTCTGTAATGGTCAACAAGGTGCCGTGGGCCCCAAGAGACGCGGCTTCAAGCGGCATCGCATTCACCGTGATGTCGCACTTGCTACCGTCTGGTCGAATCACGATAAAATGTCGCCCAAGTACAGGATTGCCGCTTTCCACCACCATTGATGAAGGCCACCTCGCCGGGGTGAGTGCCGTTCCATCGCCATCGCGAATTTGCCAGTTTGGATTACGCGGTGCGTCGCCACGCAGTTCAGCCATGCTAATTCCAAGGATACGCAGTGCCGCTGGATTACAAAACACGGCTCTGCCGTCAAGGTTTTGTACGAGTATGACGCCTTCATCCAAGGTCGCAAAGATCGCGCTAAAGCAGGCCTCGCTGTCGCGCAGCGCCGACTCGGTTTGAACCCGTTCAGTGATATCGATGGCGGTGGTAAGCTGGTAGTCGCTTTGGGCGGCAACGAAACGAACGCGTGAAACGAGGAGTGACAACACTTTGCCTGAGCGCGTGCGAGCGGTAATGGAATAGTCGCGCACAGCGCGGTTTGCTGCCATTTCGGCATGCATGTGGGTGTAGGCATCACCCGGTGCCAGAATTTGGAATTGTGAGTCGTTGCCTGCCAACGCCGCGTCGCGACAGGTCTCAAATACCCGTTCCCAAGCGTCGTTGACGTCGATTAGTTCGAGAGAGGGATATCGGTGTAACGCAGTGGCAACCGGCAAGTGGCTAAACGAGCTGGAGAAAATGGCAGTTGCTTCAAGCTGTGCTTCCGTGCGCCGCCTTGATTGATAGGCGAGTGCCTTCATAGAGGCGCCTAGCTGGTTGATCTCGCGGATTCGAGAGGGCAGCCACTCAGCTGCGTCGTTTTGTGCTAGGTGGCCGGCAAACCGAATGACTTGATCAACTAGCAATATCACGCGGCGCGATAGCCACAATCCCGCAAGTGCGGCGCTAATAACTGCGGAAACGATGGCGGAAACAACTACACTCATCGTTGTAACCACGGGTGCAGTTAGCCAAACATAGATCCCCGTGAAGATGGCGACCGGGATGGCCGCCACCGCTACAGAGAGGAGCACAAACACCCACGTGAGACGAATTTGGTCGGATTTTATCAAAGGACTGCTGAAGATTGGAGACGGCCAAGTGTAGCTTAACTGGATTCTGTAAAGGCGGCTAGAGGCGATCAAAGTCGCCGCCGCGACGGGGTTATAACCTGCATGTGTGATACCTCTACGCTGGCTTAGCAGCGTAGCGCAAAGCAGGGTAAACCGAAGAAATATAGAACTACCCACCGTAGCAACGGGGCGGACTTCGTTAAAGTTTGTCAATGCACGTAAACAAATGTCAACTCATAGGCTTAACGTAGTGGACGGCTGTTTACAAACATCGTGATGCAGCCACTGCGCTTCCGAATCTACCTAATTCGGTCGATCGCAGCCCAACCAAAATCGCGCGACCGCGCTTGGGCTGCTCCACGCATTGGTGCCTTGCATGGGCGCTCACTCTGCTTATCAACTGGGGATGGTATCGTCTGCGCAAGACTCAACCTTCCGTGCCCCGCGATTTGCCGCATAGGAGATGCGGATTCCGGAGGGGAAGCTAAATCAGTAAGGCATTCCGACCGCACAGCAGGTTGGACTGGACTAGGTCTGCGAAATTCGGTTTGTATCCTCGCCGCCACGAACCCGATGCTCCACCCAAGCCGCAGTTTGGTTGAGTAATTTGGCGATGTTTTCAAAGTCATCGTGCAGCGCTGGATCAGTCCAACCGTTCGCTGCATGGCGCGCGAGGTTGGCCGCTAGCAACACATTCTTGACGGCGGCGTGATTGGCGTGATGGTGATCGGCGAGTCGCAACAGCAGGCTCGGAAGGCACCACTCCTTCAACAGTTCTAGGTTGAGGTCATCCAAAGCGATGCCGAGGACAGCCCGCTGGATATCGTGACTGCGCATCGACGGATGCGCGGTGCGCAGCTTCCACATGCTGATTGACAGGCTAGGAGCAAAACACCATGTGAGCATTTCGGCGAGGTCGTGTAGCAGCGCCGCTTCTTGGATGACTGCCGCGTCCAAGTCATGCCGGTACGCTGCCCAGTCGGTTGCGTAGTTCGATGCATTGACTGCGCGCCCAATTACACGCAGCAGCTGCAGCTGCGCCTCGGGATAGTCGCGCAAGCGCGCTTCAAAAGATTCGAGATCGGCGAAGTCGCGAAAAAATGACGTGATTCCCATCATTACCACCGCCGCTTCAACCGTTTCGATTTCGCCGCTCAAACTCGCATGATTGCGGCGGCGCATTGCCTTACCGGCCCAGATCAGTGTCTTTAATGTCATCAGTGGGTCGCGGCGGACTTCCGCGGCAATATCCCGCGCCGCGACATGTTCTTGGTCAAGCGCCAGCGCGTTAATGGCCGTAACCGTACGGCCCAGCACAGGGATTGGCTGACTACTGTATTCACGAGTCCATGCTGAGAGGCTGTCAAGCGGTTTGGCGATGAATTCCATGGGTTCTTTGACAATGGGGACGTGCATTGATATCGGCCTAGTCTCAAGTTTCTTGAATACAGGCTGGGAAGTTTCAAGCCGGGAAACAGTTTGTATTCCCAACTTTTTTGGCTGAAACCTAGGGGCACCCGGTCCGTCCTTCTACGTTGAGGGGCGACATCGAATCTCTTCCGAGGAAACTACCGATTGCCTCCGCACGACGCGACAGCACAGCTGAACGCATATTTGGACACTTCGCTGCCGAGCGGTATTGGCGATAAAACGGTCTGGCATGAGGAGAGCAATTACAGACCAGCGGTAAGGATCGCGAAAGAAAACCGAAAGGAATTACTGAAGAAATTAACAATCATGCCGAAAACCTATCGACCGCTTCGCGTACCTGACCGACCTTCTCGAGTCAAGCGTCAATCACCATCGCCCCCTGATTCGCCACAAGATCTACCATGCCTAATAGCCTTTTAACCCTGCCTGTTGCGCTTGACTCGGACGCGGTCGACGGGAGCTCTTCTGGTAGCAATCGCAACGTGATTGTGTTGTTGGTCGACGATGAGCCGCTTTCAAGGCTCATGACACGCGTCGCTCTTGAGGATATCGGTATGGCGGTCAATGAGGCGGCTGACGGTGCTACAGCACTTGAGCAGTTTTCTCGGCAGGTGCCCGACATTGTGTTGCTGGACGCGCTGATGCCAGGAGTAGATGGCTTCGAGACCTGCAAGGCGATTCGTGCAACATCGGCTGGGCGCCACGTCCCGATTTTGATGTTGACGGGCTTGGACGATGAAAAGTCAGTAGCGAGCGCCTATGAAGCGGGCGCTAGCGATTTTTTCGTGAAATCCGCGCAGTGGACGCTGCTGGTCCAACGCTGCCGCTACTTATTGCGCGCGTCGCGACTGCGTGCGGATTTGGTGCGAAGCGAAGCGCGGGTCTCAAAAGCGCAGCGCATCGCACGCCTCGGAATCTGGGAGTGGGATGTGTCGGCTTCACTGGTCTACGCGTCAGTCGAATGTTGTGCACTTCTCGATATCAACTATGAGGCGGGTGGGGTGACTGCAGCAGCCGCATGGAGCAGCGTACACCCGACGGACAAGGTGCGTGTCAAGACGCACTTTGGCCGGTTGATTGCCGGCGAGCGCGCCGCAAGGTTCGATTGCGAAATTCTGCGGGCAAATGGCTCCACTCGGGTGATTCATGTTGACGCCGAGGTTGAGTTCGATCATGTTGGAACGCCTCTTCGGATTCACGGTATTACACAAGACATCACCGAGCGATGCGCCGCAGAGTCGCAGATTCGGCACCTCGCCAACTACGACTCGTTAACGGGTTTACCCAATCGCCGCTTGTTCCGTGAGCAGCTCTCGGCTGCGGTTGATCGGGCAAAACAAAATGAAAAAAGTGTGGCTGTGCTGTTTCTTGACCTAGACAACTTTAAGCGGATTAACGACACCCTCGGGCACCATGCTGGTGATGCGCTGCTACGTGAGTGTGCGGCCCGGCTGACGAGCTGCCTGCGTTTGGGCGACACCATTTCGAGAGAGGCCATGCCCGACTATCTTGATGAAACTCTCGATAGTGTCGCTCGCCTAGGGGGGGACGAGTTTACGGTGCTGCTGGCGAATCTTGATCGCTTCTCGCACGCGGATGCGGTTGCTAATCGTATCCTAGAAGCTTTGCAGAAGCCATTTGTATTGTCGGGTCAAGAGTGTTACGTAAGTGGCTCGATCGGGGTATCGGTGTATCCACGAGATGGGGATGATGTCGACGCCATCCTGCGCACGGCAGACATGGCGATGTATGCCGTCAAGGAGAACGGTCGGAACGGCTTAAAGTCGTATACGCCGACTCTCGACTCATCTGCACACCAGCGGCTGGATATTTCTAACGCCCTGCACCGCGCCATCGAGCGAAATGAATTGAGGCTGCATTACCAACCCCAGATAGACACCATGTCGGGTCGAGTTATTGCCGCTGAGGCGTTAATGCGCTGGCAGCGTGGCGACCGACTGGTTCCCCCTGATGAATTCATCCCTATCGCGTGCGAGACAGGGATGATTCTCGCGTTAGGTGACTGGGCAATCCGGGAAGCCTGTCGGCAGATTGCAGCGTGGCGCGAACAGGGGAAGCCGGTGTTTCCGATCGCCGTCAACATATCGGCGAACGCGTTCCAATCACCCAAGTTCGTGCAAAAAGTCGAGGACGTTACGCGCGCGTTTGGCGTCGAACCTGAATTATTGGAACTGGAGATTACCGAGACGTTGCTGATGCAGGACCTAAAGGAAGCGCTACCTGCACTGGAAATGTTGAGCGACCTTGGCGTGCATTTATCGGTGGATGATTTCGGAACAGGTTACTCGTCGCTGTCATATCTACGCAAGCTGCCGATCGATACGCTGAAGATTGACCGCTCGTTTGTCCGCGAGTTGGCCGAGGGTTCGGATGACGAGGCAATTGTCTCAGCCATTGCCGCACTTGCGCGCGCCCTCAACCTGCGGGTGATCGCAGAGGGTGTGGAAACGGCGGCGCAGGCGAATTTGCTTAAAGTCCATGGCTGTTTCCTGATGCAAGGCTACTGGTTCTCTAGGCCGCTTGAGATCGACGCCTTTAACGACTTTGTCATTGCGGACAACTTACCGCAGACCATATCGTCAATGAAGCAAGTACTGCCAATGAGGCGTAAGCGTCCGAAGTTGTTTTGAGATGTTTCCGATGTGCTATTTTTGTGAGTGGAAAACATGAATCCAGTACCTTCCGTAGACAATTCAACTCCAGCAGACTGGCGGAGAACGGCACCGACACACCCCAACGAGAGCGCCTCGCATGCGGCGATTCAGCAGCCACCGGCGATGCTGGCGAAGGAAACGATTCGTCGCCTTGCTAGGGACAAGTTGCCGCCAACACCGGAAAATTTTTCGCGTGTTTACTACGAGATTGGCGGGCGTGCGCTAGTTGAGAAAAAGGAGACGACAAACGTTGACGGTGCCCACGCGGCCAAAGCGGCACTTAGCCTTTGCGCCGCGTTACCATTTAGCGACAGAGCGCGTCAGTCAATTGATCAGGCAATCCGGCGTGGTGCTTGGCATGCGATTGATCAGATCCTCGCAGAGGCACAGTCCATGCCCTCTAAGAGCGTAGTACCGGCCAAAGGAGAGGTGCTGGATGAGTTATGCGGAGCATGGGCTGAGACCTCTGTCTTGGCGTTGACATCTAGCAGCCCGCTTTACAAGAAGACACCTGATCTCAAGCGCACCGCAGCAAACCTGATGCATGCTCTTCGGCATGTGAGATCGTGTGAGGAGCATGGCGAACTCCACGAGCAACTGAAGGACTTCTCCGGCAATGTAATTGCGCTACAAAGTCAAGAAGACCGCACAAACTTGCAGCTGAAGTCATTGTTGTCCGCCATTGTGAAAAATGTCGCCTGTTTGAATGCCGAGCACTCTTGGCTGAATGGTCAGATGACGCGCATCGACGCCGCATTGACATCTAATGCGGACGAAGCTACGTTACGCAACATTGAGTCGACGCTTCGTGATGCAGGCCGCCGACAGGCTGATCTTAAAGAACATCTTGACGAAGCGAAGCTCGCGTTACGCGACATGATTCGTGTCTTCATGGCGCGCCTGAATTCCATGGCCGCGTCGACCGGCGAATTCAACAATCGTATTGACCACTACGCGATTGCCATCGAGTCAGCGGAAGACATTTCCTCCGTTGCCGATGTCGTGCAGCACCTGTTAAACGATACTCGCAGCGTACATGAAGAAATGTCGGCTGCGCAGAAAGAGCTAGCTTCCGCGCAGAAAACGGCGGCGGAGTACGAGGCGCGTTCGGCAGAACTAGAGCGTGCGTTGGCGAAGGTGAGCGAAGAGGTGCGTACGGATAACCTTACTCAGGCGCTTAACCGAAACGGATTTGAATCGGCGTTTTACGCTGAAGCGCACAAATCATTGAACGATGGCTCGTCGTTATGCCTAGCGCTACTCGACATCGACAACTTTAAGTCTATAAACGAACGCCACGGGCACGACGCCGGCGACGATGCATTGGTACACTTGAGTAGAGTCATCCGGGAGGCGCTGCGACCGACTGATATCCTGGCAAGGCTTGCAGGGGAGGAGTTTGTTGTGTTGATGCCGGATACGCCGCTGGATATTGCTGTTGGGATGGCGGAGAAACTGCAGCGCCAACTCACTCGACAGTTCTTCTTGCACGGCCTTGAAAAGTTGTTTGTCACCTTCAGCGCAGGTGTGACCCGACTTAGCGGGGACGAGCAGCATCAGGCGGTAATTGATCGGGCAGAGCAGGCGCTAAGTCACGCCAAGCGTCTCGGCAAGAATCGAGTCTGCGCGAGTTAGAGTCAGTTCTTGCCAAGGCTGTCGTGTGGCAGTCGCTAGTCGGTGGCAACGATGTTGTTCCGTAACCAGAATGAGACAATGCTGTCGAAAAGTTTGGTGGCGTCGCTGGCCGAAGACGGTTTACGCAAGTAGCCGTTGGCGCCTGCGAGATATGCCGCCTCGATGTCTCTTGGATCGTCCGAGTTCGAGAGCATTACGATGGGCGTCTTCTGAGTATGCGGTTGCGCTCTCACTAGGCGCGCAGTCTCGATACCGCTAAGACGCGGCATCTGCACATCCATCAAGATGACGGCAGGCGTTGCAATCAAGCGTCCGGTGGTCGTCGGAGGAAGCAATTTGTTTAATGCGTCTTCGCCGTCGGATGCCGATCGAATTTCCACATCATCGTATTTTGACAAGTTCGCAAGAGTCAGTTCCAGCTCGACCGGGTCGTCTTCAACGACGAACAATGAGTACTTCATCTAAAGCTCCTTTGGTCAAACCGAATCGAGGCTGCGTAGCAGTTCGGGACCAACTGATCACAATGCGTCAATTGTTTCATGGCGGGATGTGTGAAGCGAGTGATTTTGCCGCGCAGAATGTTGACGATTGTTGAATCGAGTAGCGAGTGTGAGTCTTGTCACGCTAGGTGAAGCTCGGTGGGCGCGAACGCGCCCTAGTTGTCTCTTGGCCAGCTGAATTCATCCGCTGATCAATACAGCTGGATTCAGCCGCTGATCCACATAGGCCACAGGCTTAATCAAGGCTGCGATGGCCTAAGCCCAGCCCATTGCGCGCGGCACCGCGCGGTGCCAACTGGACAGCTTGCTCTGCGCTTCATCACGTGAAATCGAAGGTAGCCACCGGTGTCCTGACGCGGGTTCGGCGGTCGAGCCAGTCACGCCACTCCATAGACCGGTTGCCATCCCGGCAAGACGTGCCGCACCGAGTGCAGTTGTCTCTTGCACATTGGCCCTGATGACGGGTATGCCGACAAGGTCGGCCTGTATCTGCATCAGTAGGCGGTTTGCGGTGCCTCCGCCGTCAACTCGCAACTCTGCCGGGGAAATGCCTGAGGCGTCTCTCATTGCCGACAACAACTCAGCGCACTGGAACGCAATCGCGTCTAGCGTAGCACGTGCAATGTGCGCACGGGTGGTCCCCCGCGTAAGCCCCAGCAGCGTACCGCGCGCCGTCGGGTCCCAATCGGGCGTGCCCAACCCACTGAAGGCTGGAACGAACACCACACCTTCGGAGGAGGGCACGCTTGCCGCGAGCGCCTCAACCTCAGCGGCAGAGTTAATGATGCCGAGCCCGTCTCGCAACCACTGCACGGCGGCACCAGCGATGAAAACACTCCCCTCTAGAGCGTAGACAGTAGCCGAATTCGGCTCTGTCCCCGTACGCCAGGCAACCGTTGAAATCAACCCTTTTGAAGCGGGGGCCGGTGTCGCGCCAGTATTCATCAACATAAAGCACCCGGTGCCGTAGGTGTTTTTGACGAGCCCTGGTGTGTGGCAGCCCTGGCCAAATAGTGCGGCTTGCTGATCACCAATCACGCTGCAAATCGGGATACCCCGCGGTAGGCCGTCACACAATGTTTCACCGATGAGGCCACTCGAACTGACAATTTTGGGTAGGATTGAACGGGGAATATTCAGCAGCCGTAGTAGCTCCTCGTCCCATTCCAAGGTTTGAATGTTGAACAGCATGGTACGCGACGCATTTGAAACATCGGTGGCATGCACCTTGCCTGCTGTCAGGTTGTATAGCAGCCAGGTGTCGACCGTGCCAAAAGCCAACTCGCCAAGTGCAGCACTGCGTTCCGCACCCGCAATGTGCTTGAGTAGCCAACGAATTTTTGTCGCCGAAAAATAAGGGTCAACCACTAAACCTGTTTTTGTGCGGATCACATCTTGATGGCCTTCCTTGATCAATTCTTCGCAGTAGCCTGCGGTGCGTCGATCCTGCCAGACAATCGCGGGGGCAATCGGCTCGCCGGTCTGCCGATTCCAAATGACGGTGGTTTCTCGCTGGTTAGTGATGCCGATAGCACCAATTGCGCCGCCTGCCCCGCCGTGTTTTGCGCCCCACATGGCGATGGCCTCTGCGGCGACGTTGCGTTGGCTGGTCCAAATCTCCGTGGCGTTGTGTTCGACCCAGCCCGCGCGCGGGAAAAACTGCTTGAATTCACGTTGGGCGCAGGCAAGTATTGCCCCGCGTTCATCAAATACAATGGCGCGCGAGCTGGTGGTTCCTTGGTCTAGCGAGAGAATGGCGGTGGACATTTTGGTAGCGCGAGGGTAGTGGGTTGTTGGAGCAGTTTGACGTGAATGCGGTACGACAAGCGACTTGCGCTGCGATAAAATTCCGCATAGTTTGGGTTGCGGATAAAATTAATGGCGAGCTCGGGCCTGAAAACGATTAAATCGAGCTAAGGTTTTATTCACACACAATTGAATACTGCAAGCAAGGGGTTGGCATTATGGGTTTACTCGACGAGCTGAAAAAAGAAGCCGAGTCGCTGAGGAATCAGGAGGCGCAACGCTCGCAATCGCTTAAGGCGAATGCTGTGCAAGTGGATCAGGCACTTCGTTCGGTGTTCAAGTATCTGCATGAGTTGTTCCGCCAACTCAACGTGGTGAAGCCAGCTTGTGAGCGCAGCTACAACCTTCTCACCGTCGGCAAGATCGATGGCCTCACCCAGGCTGATTATCGCATTGACTACCGAACCTCGCAGCGTAACGCCACCGAGCACTTCGAAGAGCTAACTGTTACATTTAGGAGATCCAAGCCCAACACTTTCACCATCAAGCGTGAGGCTGAGGGAATTGAACGTTTCCGCGATTTGTTATGGCAAAACAACATGCGCTTCACGTCGGAACCGGTGCGCAATGATCGACGCGTCATCACTCACGAATTTTTTACGATTAATAACGAAGTCATTTGTGGCGCGGAGATCGTCGGCGATTACGAAGAGGGCGTTATCCGGTTTAAGCTGAAGAACGTCGAAGATTTCGGGCCGACCTTGTACACCTTGGAGCCGTCTGTAATCGACGATAAGTCGTTGGAAGAGCTGGCGAAGTTGTTCATCGGCCAGACTGAAACGAATTTCGAGACCTACAATCGCAAAGTTGCGTTTGGTAGCGGTCGCGCTAACTACCCGAAAATCGGTTCTAAAGAGGTCCAATACCAACCCGATCCGACGCTAGTTGAGGATGAGGAAGCCAAGAAGAAACGTAGTTTGTTCGGTCTGTTCAAGAGGTAACAATCCGTTTGCGCAGGGTTGCTCAAAAAAAAACGCCGCCCAGCTGGGCGGCGCTTTTTGTTCCATTGAAAAGCCGCGTTAACTACGATTTTGCAGCGCGGCGATACGCGCTTCGATCGGAGGGTGGCTTGAAAACAAGGCCATCACACCGACTTTATCCGAAATGCCAGCGGCGGCCATCGATTTGGGTAGCTCGCCCGGTGCTAGGCCGCCGAGGCGACGCAAGGCATTGACCATCGGCGTTGGCGTACCGACGTACTGTGCGGCCCCTGCATCTGCGCGGAACTCGCGCTGGCGAGAGAACCAAGCGACGATGATCGACGCCAGAACGCCGAGTATCAGTTGGCAAACGATATCGGTGACGTAATAACCAATGCCGGGTGCATCGTTCTTATTACCCAACACCATGCGGTCCACCACGTAGCCAACAACCTTGGCGAGGAAAACGACGAACGTATTCACCACGCCCTGAATCAACGTCAGGGTGACCATGTCGCCATTGGCGATATGGGCGACTTCATGCGCAAGTACCGCCTCGACTTCTTCCTTGGTCATCGATTCAAGCAGGCCGGTAGATACGGCGACTAGCGCGGAATTCTTGAAGGCACCGGTGGCAAATGCGTTTGCTTCGCCTTGATAGATAGCCACTTCGGGCATGCCGATATTCGCCTTGTTAGCTAGGCGCTGCACGCTGGCAACCAACCACCGCTCAGTTTCGTTTTGTGGCGTATCGATGACCTGTGCGCCAGTCGACCACTTGGCCATCGGTTTTGAGATCAAAAGCGAGATAAACGAGCCGGTGAAGCCGACAACTGCCGAGAACGCCAGCAACATTTGCAGGCTTAGGCCGTTAGACGTCATAAACTTGTTGATGCCGAGCGCGCTCGTCACAATCGTGAGCACGAGCATGATGGCCATATTGGTCAGCAGGAATAAGAATACGCGTTTCATAGGTGACACCCCAGAGTGGATAACTTGAGCAACACAATTTTATCGGCTTTTTTCAGCATTTTTGCCGCGTTTTGTCAGCCGTTAGCGCAGGAGGTTGGGGGAATCGCCGGTATTTCAAGGGCGTGGCGTTCCCCCAAGCGTTTCGGCCGGTAACCGAGCCTCTTCACCACGGCAGAAAACTTCAGCGAAATTTGGCAGTTTTGTCACGGAATGGTTCCAGCTCGGGTACAAGCTAAACTTCGGGCATGCAAGATTTTTGGTTAGATTCTGGCTTTAGCCACCTGACAGTAAATGATCACGGCTGGTTGCGTGTGACGCCGCAGTACCTGCGTTCGGTTTTGATGCGTCCCGAACTTGCACCGATTGCGGAGTCCGGCCCGAAAGAGCGCACCGTGCATGCGGAATTGGTGGTGAATCCGCTGCGCGCGGTTGCCGCCGAGGAGCTTGGCGCGATCGAAGACGCAGATACGCGCCAGAATTACATGTATTTCCTACGCCTACGCAAACTTTTGACGGATGCGGTCACATTGGAACGCTTTTACCTGCAAGCGTTTCAGGCTGGCGCGATCGATTTCCCGCCGGTATTTATCGATATGGCCGCACAAGCGATTGTGCGCGCGATCCTCGCTGACCGGACTGCGGACGTATATGCGGTTCGTGCGGGAGAGCTGTTCTTTCGGCGTCAACGTGTGTCGACCGAAAACGGCCGGGTACTCAGTGCGGACGCCGAGACCATTCAGGTGTTTGCCGACTCTGGCGGATTCGGTAACGTGGGTCGACTATTTGCTCAGCAAGGCACGCCGATGCGCACCATGAATATGGATGTTTTGTCGCACGAGAACGCACAACTTTATTGGTTTTCCGAGAATCGATATCGCTATGTAATTGATCTCTCGCATGCCAGTGCTGGGCTGGACGCGCTGGCCGCGCTCATCGGCCGTTGGATTCAGCACTTTTTTGGCGTTGAGGTGAGTGTCACCGCACTGTCAAAGATTGACGACGATGCCTGGCGCTGGCACGTCGGCCTTGATGTTGAATCGACCGCGATTCTTAACGACCTTTACGAGGGGCGGGACGTTGACCAGTTGAGACTATCTCGTCTTGTAGGGCTGTTTCGAGTTGACTTCCTTGACCCTGCCGATATGCGCGCCGATGTACACGGCAAACCGGTGTATCTTGGTATGGCGATCAATGAAAACCATGTATTGAAGCTGAAACCGCAGAATTTATTGATAAACCTGCCGATTAAAGTACGAAGTTAGTCTGTGGTACTTTGTGTATATGCGGCGCTCACCATTGCGCACTCAACCGATCTCAATGCGAGAATTGACTATATGAAATCATCCAAAGACCACCCCGCAGTCGAAATGTTGCGAAGCGAAATCGAACTCATGGTCTCAGACCGAGAGGCTTTGTTGCGTGTTGCCGGTGCGGCGGCGAAGTTCGTAGAGAAGGTCAACATCGCCAAATTACCAGTGTCGGCGATTCCTCATGCTGAGGCGCTGGCATCCAGCGTGAATGCGCTTTCTGAGGAGAGCCTGAAAGAAGCCTTGGCTGCTATCACGCGGCGCTAGCATGCTCCTGCTAGCTCACGCAGGCATCGCGCCCAGCCTCTAGACGGAAACGGCGACGGCTTCCTTATGACCGCTTCCAATAGGCACCCAATAGAATTGGTGGTGCCGCAGGGTTTCCGACGCCGCAACAGCGGTTTCACTCGTTGGCTGGGACGCAGCATGATGCGTGTAACGGGCTGGAAGTTCGAAGGACAACTGCCGGATGTTCGCAAGGTGCTGGTAAGCGTCGCGCCGCACACCAGCAACTGGGATTTTGTCGTCGGAGTGATGGCGCTGTTTGCGCTCGATCTTCGTATCTCGTTTTTGGGCAAACACACGCTCTTTAGAGGGATCGTTGGTCGTTGGATGGGCTCGATCGGCGGTATCCCCGTAGATCGATCGCGCCCCAATGGGGTGGTCCGTGCTGTTGCTGACGCGATTACGGTTGCAGACCGCATCGTCTTTGCCATGGCCCCGGAAGGAACACGTCGCCTCGATAAAGGTTTCAAGACAGGCTTTATCCATATTGCGCATGCGGCGCAAGTGCCCATCTGTTTGGCCTACTTTGATTTCTCGCGCAAGGTGATTGGTTTTGGACCGCTGTTTCAGCCAAGCGGTGACGCGCCTGCAGATATTGCGAAGATCACCGATTTCTATCGACCGATCCGAGGCCGCTACCAGAAGGACTGGCAGCGTGACTCGCAACGCCAAGGTTAGCGCGATTATGTCGTGTATTGTGAATACCTTCGCCCCACGAATGCGCAGCAGATCAAATTGATGCGCAACGATGGTGCGCTACAATTTCCCAAAATCATCTACAAGTCATTGATTGTAATGAATATATTGTCTGGCATGCTGTTTGCAAAGATGGCAGTGCGATGAGCAATCGTCGTCAATTTCTCCTCCGAGAGCGGTTTGCCCGGCGTCCGATTGGTCGCCGGGCTTTTTCTTTTCTTGCGCGGTCGCGTTAGACTGGCGGTTGTATTTCAACCCAACCTAGAAAACGAGGAGACCACGTGATTCATTCAACTCAAAAAACATCGTTCAGCCGCCTTCTCGGCGCGCTGGTCGTCGGTTTAGCGTCATCGTTTGCGCTTTCCGCCTCCGCGTTGGATAGCGTGAAGTTTATGATTCCCGCCAACCCCGGCGGTGGTTGGGACACTACCGGACGCACGCTTGCACAAGCGATGGTTAAAGCGGGTGCGGTCAAGAATGTGCAGTTCGACAATAAGGGAGGTGCCGGTGGCACCATTGGCTTGGCGCAGTTCGTAAATACCTCGAAGGGTGATGGTAACGCCATGATGGTCGGCGGCATGGTCATGGTCGGCGGCATCATTCTGAACAAATCTGCGGTAAACCTCAGCATGGTGACGCCGCTGGCGCGCCTTACTGGTGAGTATGAAGTTATCGTCGTTCCGGCGGCATCACCCATCAAGACCATGAAAGATTTGGTCGCCAAATTCAAAGCGGATCCTGGGTCCGTGTCTTGGGGAGGTGGCAGCGCCGGTGGCACCGACCATATTCTGGCGGGCATGATTGCCCAGGCAGTCGGTGTTGACCCCGCCAAGGTCAACTACATTCCCTACGCGGGTGGTGGTGAAGCGCAAGCCGCGATACTGGGAAACCACGTCACGGCTGGTATCTCCGGCTACAGCGAATTTGCCGCACAGATCAAGGCCGGTAAATTCCGTCCGCTGGCTATTTCTTCGGACAAGAAGATTTCAGGTATTGATATCGCAACATTGAAGGACCAAGGAATCGACGTCGAATTGTTTAACTGGCGCGGTGTGTTTGGTGCGCCCGGTATCAGCGACGCGCAAAAGAAAGCGTTGTTGGCGGCGCTTGAGACGACCGTGAAGTCGGCTGGCTGGAAAGAAGCACTCGCTAAGCAAGAGTGGACGGACATCTACATGGCGGGTGATGGTTTTGCCAAGTACATTGACGATGAGAACAAGAGGATAGGTGACGTCCTTGGCAAACTGGCACTTAAGAAGTAACGGACCAAGTCGGCGGCTGATCGGACTCGCGGTTGCACTTTAACAATCCCCGCCGCGAGCCGTCCCGCCATTAACACCGGAGGAAGTGGCGATGACGACAACAACTACGCCAGAGGCAACAAAACATTCCGGCCAGGTGTTGCTCAGCGTCGCGGTGGTATTGCTGGGCACGGCTCTTGCGTATGGTACCAGCCAGCTTCCAGAGGCAAGTGGCTACGCCAAGGTCGGACCAAGATTAATGCCGTCAATTGTGTCGGGAGGACTGTTCGTTTTGGGACTACTGCTGCTTAAGGAGTCGCTCACCGGCGGTTTTCACAGGGTCGACGAGGACGAGCACGCGGCAACCCCGACCAACTGGCCTGCATTTCTCTGGATTTCCGCTGGACTCGTGCTGAATGGCTTGCTGATTGTGTCGGCCGGGTTCGTTATTGCCGGTACGTTGCTGTTTGTGTTGGCAGCTCGCGGCTTTGAGAGTCGGGCCTATGTCCGAAATGCCGTGGTTGGCGTGGCCATTGCCGGTTTCACATACGCGTTCTTTACGTACGGGCTCGGACTCGCGCTACCTGCGGGAATCCTGCCGTTCTAAGTCGTTTTGCGGTAACAAATGCGACATCAGCCCTTAAACGCATCAGGCTGTGTTGAAGTAAATTAGGGTAACGATGGAAGTTTTGAATTCTCTTGCGCAAGGATTCTCCCTCGCGCTCACCATGCAGAATCTGATGTGGTGCTTTGTCGGCGTGACGCTCGGTACGGCGGTCGGTGTCTTGCCCGGCATCGGTCCCGCAGTCACGGTCGCGTTGCTGCTGCCCGTCACCACCAAGATTGATCCCTCCGGCGCACTGATCATGTTTGCAGGTATCTATTACGGTGCAATGTACGGTGGCTCGACCACCTCGATTTTGCTTAACACGCCTGGTGAGTCCGCCACCATCGTGACGGCGATGGAGGGCAACCAGATGGCTAAACGCGGTCGAGCGGGGGCGGCGTTGGGCACGTCTGCCATCGGGTCGTTTTTTGCCGGCACACTGACCGTGGTGGCGCTGACCTTTGTATCACCGCTTGTCGTCGACATTGCGATTCAATTCGGCCCGCCAGAATTTTTTGCTCTCATGGTGCTGGCTTTCACGACAGTCTCCGCCGTGCTCGGTGGATCAGCGTTGCGTGGCCTAACTGCGCTGTTTATCGGGCTCGCCATTGGATTGGTCGGTATCGATTCGCAATCGGGCACGGCACGCTTTGCCTTCGATGTGCCGCAACTGCTAGACGGTATTGAAGTGGTCACCGTGGCGGTGGGGCTGTTTGCCGTAGGGGAGACACTGTGGACTGCGTCGAAAGACTACAAGACCGTCGAGACCATGAACGCAATGCGCGGTTCTATTTGGATGACTGCGCAAGATTGGAAACGCTCATGGGGCCCATGGTTACGCGGCACGGCGATTGGCTTTCCGTTTGGTGCCATGCCAGCGGGCGGCGCTGAGATTCCAACATTTTTGTCCTATGCCATCGAAAAGAAATTGACCAAACACCCGGAGGAATTTGGTCAGGGCGCAATCGAGGGGGTGGCAGGACCGGAAGCGGCAAACAACGCATCTTCAACTGGCACCATGACGACGTTGTTAGCGCTCGGCTTGCCAACGTCGGCGACCGCAGCAATTTTGCTCGCCGCGTTCCAACAATATGGTTTGCAGCCGGGCCCATTGCTATTTGTCAATTCTGCCGACCTCGTGTGGGCGCTGATCGCCTCAATGTACATCGGCAACATCATGTTGCTGGTATTGAATCTTCCGCTAGTGGGGATTTGGGTAAAGCTGCTGAAAATTCCGAAGCCCATGCTTTATTCCGGCATCTTGATCTTTGCCACGCTCGGGGTGTTTGGCATGCGGCAGTCGGCGTTCGATATATTCCTGCTGTACGCAATTGGATTGCTCGGATTCCTGATGCGGCGCTACGATTTTCCGACCGCGCCGGTCATTATCGGCATGATTCTGGGCCCGCTAGCAGAGGCGCAGCTGCGCCGGTCACTGTCAATCAGTCAGGGCGACTGGCTGATCTTCCTGCAAAAACCACTTTCGGCAAGCCTGCTGGCGATTACGGCAGCGATGTTGATCGGGCCGTGGGCATGGAAGAAGTTAAGGCAGGCCTAGTATCGGCGGGCATTTTGCGGCCCTTTCGCTTGGAAACGTCCGTCAATGAACGACTTTACCCAAAAATGATTGGTGCCAAGAAGGCGAAGAAGAATCCCGTGACGAACATCACTACCGAGAAGGTATAGATTGCCGCAGCCCACCGACGCGCCCGGTTACAGGTAGCGGCGAGGGCCGGGTCGGCAGGGCAGGGGAGTGACCTCGCCCGCCACTGCATCACTCCGGCTGCCAGCAGCATCACACTGGCAATCGCGAACAATGCCACCTTGTGTTCCGACAGCCAAACGATCTGCGGGAAGGTGGTGACCAGTCCCGCCGTCGCCGCACCCGCTCCGACTGACACCAGCAAGGCCGGTAACGCGCAACAGATCAGCGTGCTGCCGCTGGTGAGCAGCGATAAAAACGAGGCAGCCGCGTTTTGCTTCAGGGCTGGGTCCAGCGAAGATTCGTCCGGCATTACTTGCTCGCTTTGATCTTTTTAGTCAGCGCGTCAAAGGTTTCTTCGCTACGGGCGATGGACTTCACCACGTAACCCGCGTCGGTAATTTCCGCTTTGATGGTGGCGTCGGGGATATCTTGGCCGTCCTTGAGTGCGACGACCGCGACCTTTTTATCTAGGCTAACGAATACCTTGTCAGTGGCGGCCTGTGCCTTCATTTTTTTCTCCACGCCTTGGGCGCAGAATGCGCAGACTAGGCCGTCGAGTCCAATCTGAATGGTTTTGGGTGCGGCGAATGCCGGTGTTGCGAAGGCGGCGGCCAACGTGACGGATGCGAACAGAGTTTGTAAGTTTTTCATTTGGAATTCCTGTTTCGTAAATTTTGTAATCGTTGATTAGTAGTTAACCATAAACATCATCTGGGGCTTGCGGCGCTCAGTCACGCCGATTTCCACCCAAACGTTTCTCTTGAAGAGACGTATAAACGCGCCACCTTCGGTTTTGTCGGTCGTACCACGATATTTCTTGACCTGCGCGACAAGCCATACCGCCAAGTCTTCGTAGTCGTGCGCAACCGGTGAGAAACCGATCTGGCCGACGTCAAGCCGGTCATAAAAGAGCGGTGTCTGTTGTACGTCGACTTTGAGGCTCGAATAAAACTGCCGTGTTTCGTAGTCGCCCTGTAACACAACGCGGCGCGCCGATTCACTGTACCGCGCGGTCTGTGAAACGCTGTGTCCTGGGTGAGTTACTCCCATTACCCCTTGCTTGACTGAATCCGCCCAGCCGAACCCCCCAGAAGCAAAGATGTTGGCCTGCGCGTTCGGCATGTTCCAACGCTTCAGCAAGAAATTGAACTGCGCGTATTTCGCATCCATTTCGTGCTGCTTATTGTCGGAGGTCATTTTTACATCGGCAATACCAAGCGACCACCAAACCTTCGGCGCGTAGTACACCTCGGTCGAGACCATGGTGGCATCTCGCTCGTGCATCATCGTCACAGCCTCGGCGAAGGCAATGGGTTTGGCATTTGCCGACAAGGATGAGACAAGAACAGGGACACCAATAAATGAAAGAGTGACCGATAACGCGCGCTTCTTCGCCAATGGAGACGAAATTAAATGATAAGGCATGGCAGTTCCTGAGTGATCAATGGGAGCCTCGTGCCAACCGTAACTGGCAATGAGGGGACACTACCGGGCAGCGATGTCAGCGCGACATCAAATGCGCAGGGTCGCGTTTCTCAGGAATGGCGGAGTCGTGGCCACGCGGTCGGCAGGGCGCAGTGACCGGGCGCGTTGCATCTTGACTTGGGTAACAATTGGGACGGAAAAGAAGGCGAAAAAGCTAATCTGATCGGCAGCAAACGGCTTGGCGAGGTTTTGATGACCGCTTTCGCAGTGCTGCTTACAAAGTGCCGCGTTACCGCCGGCGCTGCTGGCGTTCTCAGACGGGCAATCACAATCGCGTCCGCTTTCCAATGCATGATGGGTAATCACTGCGACGGATGAAGATATTTTCTTTGGCGAGCAGGCGTGCATCGCCACAGCGAACTGGCTTATGCTGAGCAGCACAATGGTCAATGTGGCTGTCAGCCGCTTGCCCCGCAAATGACACTGGAAAACACGCTTCATGTAGAAGATGAGTACAAAAATCCAAAAAAGTTCAGGGGCTTGATCGGTCGAGTGTCAAAATACACTGGTCAGGCCTTGTTACAAGCACCATAAACGACACGCCTCAACCAGCCGATTAGCCGGAGTACGACTGATGGATGTTAAGTTTGACCGATTTTATCGATTTGCCGAGTTTACGGAGATTTTGCGATGCTATGCTGCGACCCACCCCGCAATTCTCTCAATCGAGTCAATCGGCAAGAGTTTCGAAGGGCGCGATATCTGGGTGCTGACTGCAACCAACACCAAGACCGGTCCGGCCGCAGACAAGCCCGCTTACTGGATCGACGGCAACATTCACGCCAGCGAGTTGGCGGCGACCACCGCCTCGTTGTACTTCATCAATACGCTGGTGACGCAGTTTGGCAAACGTGACGACATCACTCGCTGTCTGGACACGCGCGCGTTCTACATTTGTCCGCGCATGAATCCGGATGGTGCCGAATGGGCGATGCGCTCGGTTGAAGACGGTGGGCCCAAGATAATCCGCTCCTCGACGCGTCCGTACCCTTATGACGAAGAACCGGTTGACGGGCTCGACATTGAAGACATCGACGGTGACGGTCGTATCCTGTCGATGCGCATTCCGGACCCCAACGGTAACTGGAAGTGCCACCCGGTCGAAACGCGCTTGATGATCCCACGTGAGCCTACCGAGTATGGCGGTCAGTACTACCGCATCCTGCCGGAAGGTCGCATGTATGATTACGACGGCTTCACGGTAAAGGTCAACAAGGATAAACAGGGCCTCGACCTCAACCGTAATTTCCCCGCCGGCTGGCGGCAGGAGTTCGAGCAGCTCGGTGCGGGGCCATACCCAACCTCCGAACCCGAAGTCCGCTCGGTGGTGCACTTCATGGCACACCACCCCAACATCACCGGCGGCTTGACGTTCCATACTTGGAGTGGCGTATTGCTGCGCCCATCCGGCACTTCGCCGGACGAGGACATGCCCGCAGAGGATTTGTGGGAGTACAAACGTCAGGGTGTGAAGGGCACCGAGGTGACGGGTTATCCGGCCATTAGCACGTACCATGAGTTTCGTTACCATCCGAAGGAGGTTATTACCGGAACCTTTAACTGGATTTACGACCACCTCGGTATCTATGAGTGGACCGTGGAGATTTGGTGCCCGATGCGCGAAGCGGGGATTACTAATTACAAATACATTGACTGGTTCCGTTCACATCCGGTGGAAGATGATTTAAGAATGTTGGCGTGGGCGGATCGTGAGTTAAAAGGCCGTGGATACGTCGATTGGTACACGTTTGAGCATCCCCAGTTAGGAGCAGTCGAAATCGGCGGCTGGGACAAGTTGCTCGCCTTCCGCAATCCGCCACCGCATTTGCTGGAAAGGGAAGTCGCGAAGTTTCCAGATTGGATTCTGCACAACGCGATGATTTCGCCGAAGCTGGAGCTGGTATCACTTACGGCAGTGGCAGTTGCAGATGGTACTTATTGCATCCAACTGGTGGTGCAAAACACCGGCTACCTGCCGAGTTACGTCTCCAAGCGCGCCAAAGCGCGCAACCAATCGCGCGGCGTGATTGCCGAGATTACTCTGCCGGGCGGTGTGGAGCTGGTGAATGGCAAGCTGCGCGACAACATGGGCGAGCTCGAAGGCCGGGCCTACAAACATACCTTGATGAGTTTCTGGACTGATACCGCGCCCACCGCCGACCGCGCCATCACCGAGTGGATGGTGAAGGGCAACGCGGGAGAAGAACTGAAGCTGACGGTGCGTCACGACAAGGCCGGCGCAATACACACAAAGGTAGTTCTAAAATGAAACTAACGAGACGTAGAATGTCGCGCAGCGGCCTGCTTGTGTTGGTGACATTCTTGACTGCAACCGCTGGGGCACTGACAGGAGAGTTTGCCATGGCGGCATCTACAAGCACGACATCAAATGCGGCGCTTAATGTTTCTGATGCCAGTGTCGCGACGCTGCAAGCGGCAATGCAGTCCGGCAAAACATCCAGTCAGGCGATCGTGCGCGCTTATCTTGCGCGCATCAAGGCCCTGGACAAAAATGGTCCGCGCATCAATTCCGTGATTGAGCTTAATCCGGACGCATTGCTGATCGCGCGCGTGCTTGATGCCGAACGCAAGGCAGGTAAGGTGCGCGGTCCGATGCACGGTATTCCGGTGCTGATCAAAGATAACATCGCCACCTCGGACAAGATGCAGACGACGGCGGGCTCACTCGCATTGGTGGGGTCGCGGCCAAATCGTGATGCGTTCATCGTGGCGAAATTGCGCGACGCCGGGGCGGTCATTATCGGCAAAACCAACCTCTCCGAATGGGCTAACTTTCGTTCGACACGTTCGACCTCCGGCTGGAGTTCGCGCGGTGGCTTGACTAGGAATCCCCACGTACTGGATCGCAACGCCAGCGGTTCTAGCTCAGGATCAGGCGCAGCCGCAGCAGCCGGCTTTGCAACGGTCACCATTGGCACCGAAACCGACGGCTCCATTGTGTCTCCGTCGAGTGCCAACGGTATCGTTGGGTTCAAACCGACACTCGGGCTGGTGAGCCGCAGCGGCATCATTCCGATCGCGGCCTCACAAGATACCGCAGGGCCGATGACGCGCACGGTGGCAGATGCGGCGGTATTGATGAATGCGATCGCCGGAACTGATCCAAAAGATGGCGCGACGGCTGAGGCGAACGCGAGGATGCGGGACTATACCAAGTTTCTGGATAGGGACGGGCTCAAGGGTAAACGGATCGGTGTTGTGCGCAGCCAGTTTGGTGGTCGTAACGACTTGGCATCATCCGTGGTTGAAAAGGCGCTCGATGTATTACGGGCACAAGGCGCGGAGTTGGTGGACTTGGCACAGTTGCCGGGGGCGGGACGATACGGCACCACCGAGCTTGAGGTGTTGCAGTTTGAATTCAAAGTCGGCGTCGCCTCCTACTTGGCAGAATACGCGCCTGATTCGCCGATAAAAACGCTCGCCGATGTGATGGCATTCAACGAAGAAAATCGCGACAAGGTGATGCCGTATTTTCAACAAGAACTGATTGTCCAATCGCTGGCAAAAGGCGCACTCGATAGCAAAGAGTATCGCGATGCATTAGCCAATAACCTTAAGTTTTCCCGCGAGGAAGGGATCGACAAAGCGTTGAAGGACAACAAACTCGACGCCTTGGTTGCGCCAAGTGGCAGCCCGTCGTGGTTGACGGACTTTATCCGAGGCGACTATTCCGGCGGTGGCTTTTCGCAGGCGGCGGCGGTGGCGGGTTACCCGCACATCACGGTGCCAGCGGGCTTTGTTGCAGGATTGCCGGTCGGCATCTCATTCGTTGGCGAGGCTTGGAGCGAGTCGGCGCTGTTTGCAATGGCATACGCCTACGAGCAGGCGAGCAAGGCGCGGCGCATGCCGAAGTTTGCCAAGACGGTGAATCAGAAAGGTTAGGACGTTTTGAAATTGGGGTCTTCAATCAGACCAATGACATTGCCGAACGGATCGGTCACGGTCGCTGTCTTCATCTCCCCACCAACGTCACTCACCGGTGTTTTAACTATGGCAGCGAGGCCGACCAGTCTCGCGACCTCTCTCTCTCGAGGTCATCGACTGCCCAATAGGTGCCAACACTAACCATATCGGGCAGCACGCCCAATTCATAGCGGCAAACGTCAAAGCCGGTGTAATAAGGCTCATCGAAGTACGGCGCACGGCCGACCAAATCGGTAATCCCGCGACGGGCTTTGCCCAGATCGTCGACGTAATGCGCAACCGTTCGTCGTCCCAGTAACATCGGCTGGTCCGCTAACGTTTCCACTCCGGGTGCGACTGTCGGAGCTCGCGCTGCTGCTCGATTAACGCCTGATAAAAGGTCAGGCGTTGCGCCTCGATTTTGCCAAGCTCGGTGGCGGCAATTACCGCGCAGCCCGGCTCGTCCATGTGGGCACAGTCATTGAACTTACACTCACCAAAGTACGGGCGAAACTCCGGCATTGCGTAGGCGATGTCGTCGTCTTCCAAGTGAAACAGGCCAAACGATTGCATGCCAGGAGAATCGATAATCGCCGTATCTTTATCCAACCAGTAGAGCCGGGTAAAGGTGGTGGTATGTTTGCCGGCGTTGAGCGCAAGCGATATGCCGCCTTCTTTCGCGACGTCACGCATCACCAGATTGTTTACTGTGCGTGATTTTCCCATACCGGATTCGCCAACAAACAAGGTTTTCTTACCGTCGAGGAGCGGGCGCAGCGGGCTGATATCGAACTTTGCCGAGATCGGTAGTACGTTGTAGCCGATTTTTTCGAGATGGCGTAAACCCGCGTATGCCGCGTCAAACTCGGGCAGGTCTTTTTTGTTGAGCATGATCGTCACCGCGATGTTGGCCGCTTCACAGGCCAGCAAACACAGGTTCAAGAAGGTCGGTGAGAAGGGCGGGCTTGGTGCACAGATAATGACCGCGTGGTCGATATTCGCCGCGAGCGTTTTCTCACGCCAGACATCTTGTCGAAACAAAACATTGCGTCGGGACAGTACCTCATCGATACGCGCCGCCTTTGGACCCGTCATGGAGATGAGCACCTCATCGCCACACGTGACGTCCTGTTTCTTGCCTTTGCGCGACGCGACACACTCACTGCGGTCAGGCAGCATGACCAAGTATTCGCGACCAAAATCCCCCGTGACCAGCGCCTTGATGGGGGCCGTCATTTAGTCAGCGCCTCAATCTTGGCGGCGCAAATGAAGTCATTTAGCGTAATGCCGCCAGCATCGTGTGTCGAGTAAGCCACAACGCAACGGTTGAAGTGCACACTCATATCGGGATGATGGTCTTGCTGATGCGAAACCCAGGCACTTGCATTCACAAAGGCCATGGTCTCATGGTAATTCTTGAACCGGTAGGTTTTGCGAATTTCATTGCCGACCCGTGCCCAACCGTTGAGACTCGCAAGGTGGGCATTGATAGTCGTGTCATCAAGCGCAGCCGCCTGTCCGCCGGGGGCGCAATGCATGTTTGCAAGGATCATGTGGTTGGTGCCGCAGCGGGCGAGAAGGTATGCAAATGGGCTATACGGATTGCCGCCGGCGGATGGGAATCATAAACCGCCGAGTGCAACGGATCGGGAGTCAGTGTGGAGGCATTATCCCGATAAAGCTTGACCAGTGCGGAGATCAGGTCGCGGGCGTTGGTTTGCTCTGCGGCGTAGGCATCGGCCTCAAACTCATGTTTACGCGAGACCAAACTTGAAAGCGGGGTCATCCAGAAGGAAAACACCGGCAGTACGGTGAAGAATAGTACCAGCGAGACCGCCACCGGTGCAGATGCCATACCTGTCTCGGCGGCCGCCACCGCTGATGCCGCAACGGGCAGCCCCAGCCCTTCATAGAACCAGGGTTTGTCAATCACCCAGCCCATCAGCGCCAGCATCACAAACGTACTCGCGAACATCGCCACCAAGCGTTTAACGATATGGCGGCGTTTAAAATGTCCCAGCTCATGCGCCAGCACCGCCTCGATTTCTTCAGCCGTCAGACGCTGCATCAGCGTATCAAAGAACACAATTTGTTTGGATTTACCCAGCCCAGTGAAGTACGCATTGCCGTGGGAGGAGCGTTTGGAGCCGTCCATGACAAACAGACCCTTGGCATGGAAGCCACACTTGTTCAACAGGGCTTCAATTCGCGCTTTGAGGCTTGCATCTTCCAACGGCAAGAATTTGTTAAACAGCGGTGCGATAAACGTCGGATAGACAGCGATCATGAGCAACGAAAATCCGGTCCATACCAGCCAAACGTACAACCACCACAGGCTGCCCATTTTTTCCATCAGCCACAGCGTGGCAAGCAGCAGCGGCGCACCGATCACCACCGCCAGCGCCCAGCCTTTCACGGCATCGGTAATGTAGGTGCGCAGAGTAGTTTTGTTAAAGCCGTATTTTGCTTCGATGACAAACGTCCGGTAGAGATCAAACGGCAGGCCAAGCAAACCCGTCACAATCCCCACCGCCGCGATAAACGCGAGGCCATCGGCGTACACATTGCCAAACAGGCCGTTGGTGGAAAGATGGAGCCACGCCAATCCGCCTCCCAGCGTCATCGCGAGCAGTATCACAGCGCTTAGCGCCTCTTCAGCGAGGCCGAGGCGCTGTTTGTCGAGGGTGTAATCTGCGGCTTTTTGGTGGGCACCCAGCGTGATGCTGTCGGCGAACTCGGCGGGCACGGCTTGACGATGCTGGGCGACGTGGCGCATGTGGCGCAGACTCAGCCAAACGCCAAAGGCCAGACTGATGGCGGTAGCGGCCAAAAAGATAAGGGTAAAGGTAAATGAGGTCGCTGCGGTCATGGATGGGCTTCGTGAGAAACTACACGTTGAATAACCCATTATCTTACGTTCCCATGGCACAAGACCAAAACAATCTTATCTGGCTCGATATGGAGATGACCGGCCTCAAACCAGAGACCGACGTCATTATCGAAATTGCAATGGTTGTCACCGATGCCCAGCTCAATGTTGTCGCCGAGGCACCGGTGCTCGTCGTCCACCAGCCGGATAGCGTGCTCGATGCGATGGATTCGTGGAACAAATCCACCCACCGCAAATCAGGCTTGATCGAAAAGGTGAAGGCCTCCACCCTGACTGAAGGGTTCGTCGAACGGCAAATGATCGAGTTTCTGCGTGAATACGTACCCGCCAATACCTCGCCGATGTGTGGTAACTCCATCTGCCAGGATCGTCGCTTTATGGCCAAGTGGATGCCGCAGTTGGAGGCCTACTTCCATTACCGTAATCTGGACGTGTCAACTCTCAAGGAACTCGCCAAACGTTGGAAGCCTGCCATCATGTCGGGCTTGACTAAACACGGCAAACATGAGGCGTTGGCCGATATTCACGAATCCATTGAAGAGCTCAAGTACTACCGGCAGCATTTACTCAATCTTGCGACTTAACATTCAAAGTGACCAATCAGCGGGCATTTCCAGCCAAAAACCCTGAAAACACCCGCCGATACGAGAGTTTTATATGGTCACAAACATCGCGACGACAGCCACCGTCATTACCGCAGTCGCCGCCCAGCCGAGCACCGACAGTTTCCTGCGGATGGTATACCGACCCATCACGCGCTCGTTACTGGCTAGCAGCATCATCACCATCATGATTGGTACGGCAATTACGCCGTTGATGACCGCACTCCAATAGAGCTCTTTCATTGGGTCCACTGGTGTTAAGCAGAGCATCACCCCACCGATGGTGGCGGCGAAGACAATGGCGTAAAAGCGGCGGCCTTCATAAGGCAACAAATCCAGACCGGTGCGCCAATCGAATGCCTCTGCCACGGCATAGGCCGCGGAGCCTGCCAGTACGGGTACCGCGAGCATGCCGGTGCCGATGATGCCAAGGGCGAACAGCAGGAAGGTGAAATCCCCCGCCAATGGCCGCAACGCTTCGGCTGCCTGCGCCGAGGTTTCGATGTTCGTCAGTCCGGTAGCATTGAGCGTGGCCGCAGTGGAGAGGATGATGAAGAAGGCAACTAGATTGGAGAATCCCATGCCGACGATGGTGTCCCATCGAATGCGTTTGAGATGCGCCTTGGCCTCGTCGAGGGCGAGCGGCTGCGGATCACCGCCGTTGGCGGCGCGTAGATCTTCCATCTCCTGCGCGGCCTGCCAGAAAAACAGGTAGGGGCTGATGGTGGTGCCAAATACCGCGACGACCATGGTGATGGTGTCGTTATTCCAGGATAGTGTTGGCCACATCGCGCGGGCCACTACCGTTGTCCACGGCACGCTGATACTGAACACGACGGCAACATAGGACAGTAGCGCTAGGGTCAGCCACTTCAGATAGCGAACATAGGTTTCGTAGCGCAGAAACACTTGCAGCACCAAACAGAGTAAGCCGAAGATGACGGCGTAGACATGCGCCGAGCCACCAACCAGCAGCCGTAATGCTTCGGCCACCGCAGCGATGTCTGCAGCGATGTTGATGGTATTGGCCAGCAACAAAAGGCCGACGATCAGATACAGCACATAAGGCGGTAAATGCGCGCGGATATTCGCCGCCAGCCCACGGCCAGTGATACAGCCGATGCGCGCACTTACCATCTGAATACCGGCCATCAGCGGAAAGGTGAAAATCACCGTCCACAACATGTTGAAGCCGAATTGCGCTCCCGCTTGCGAGTAGGTGGCGATACCGCTTGGATCATCGTCGGCTGCGCCGGAAATGAGGCCCGGCCCCAATTGGCTCACCGCGGGGTGCTCGGCGATTTGAGCAACCACGTTTTTCATTACTGGGCGGCGCGTCCGTTTGTGGATAAGGCGCTGCCGGGCTTAGTCCAGCCAGCCCTTGCGCTTGAAATAGGCAAACGGCACCAACACCGAGACCACCATCAGGGCGATGGCGAACGGGTAGCCATATTCCCAGTTGAGCTCGGGAAACCAACCTCTGAAGTTCATACCGTAGATCGACGCGATGAGCGTAGGCGGCAGCAAAGCAACAGAGGCCACCGAAAATATCTTGATGATCTTGTTTTGGTTGATGTTGATGAAGCCAACCGTTGCATCCATCAAGAAGTTGATCTTATCGAACAGAAACGCGGTGTGGCCGTCGAGTGAATCGATGTCTCGCAGGATCTGCCGAGCCTCCTCGACCTGATCACCGTCGAGCAATTTTTGCCGCATCAAAAACGATACTGCGCGGCGGGTGTCCATCACATTGCGGCGAATGCGGCCATTCAAGTCCTCTTCGGCCGCCACTCTTGCTAATACCTTGCTGGCTTCAGTGTCGGTCATCTTTTCGGTAAGTACCGTCGCCGATATCTTCTCCAATTCGGCATAGACGCCTTCGAGCGCATCAGCGGAATACTCGGCGTCGGTGGCGTACAGATCGAGCAACACTTCACGGGCATCTTCGATGTATCCGGGGCGTGTCCTGGCGCGCATCCGCACCAGCCGAAATACCGGCAGATCCTCCATATGCAAGCTGAAGAGCGTGTTACCTTTGAGAATGAAAGCCACCGAGACGTTGCGCGAGTCGTCGTCGACTTCAAGCAGGAAGTCCGAGCGCAGATTTAGCTCTCCCGCATCACCCTCAAAAAAGCGCGCCGAGGCTTCGATATCCGCCATATCGTCGCTGGTCGGTAACTCAAGTTGGTAGAGGGTACGGATCCATTCGCGCTCAGTCGCCGTAGGCGAATCGAGGTCGATCCAGATCGGGTCTGAATTTTTCAGGTCGTCAAGCGAATCAACTTGTAGCTGATTAAGCCGGCGATTGTTGAGGATGAATACGTTGAGCACAGCGCGGGGCTTTCATAAGTTGCGCGATTGTAGTCGATGCGCGTGGCAAAGTCTCGTATGGTGGTGCGTTTTGGTTACGGTTGGCCCAAGAAGAAGTAGAAGATCGAACCACGGTCGCGTGCGCGACCATAACCGAGGTAGAGCGGCCCCAGGGCGGTATCGGCGCCGAGATAAACTCCGAGCGAGGTGCGCGTTCGTGCTTCATCGGCTGCTTGGAACGGCTCGCTGATTTTTCCGGCTTCGATGGAAGCCCCTGCAAAGACGCGGCTGCCGAGAAGACTTTGGGTTAACGGCAGGCGTTGCGAATAGCTGAGACGGCCAAAAGTCACACGATTACCCAAAAGCTCATTGGGGCGGTAGCCGGAGAGCTGCAGGAAGCCGCCTAGCGAAAACTGATCAAAAACCGATAACTCATTGTTGTAGGCGCGGCCATATCGGGCGGCAAAGCCGATGGTATGAGGACCAAATGAAATATGGTCGCTGTAGTTTGCCTCCAATCTTCGGTAGTTCTCGCTCGCGCCGAGCCCGGTCATATTGGTCAGATAGTCAAGGCTGAGCAAGCGGCCTTCGCGCGGAAAATTCAGGTCGTCTTGATTGTCGTAGACGGCGCGCAGCCGCACCCCGCCTTGTTTGAACGATACGTTGTCAAACAATGCCGGCGGACCGATGCCAAGTTTGGCGCGGTCGCGACCGCCCACAAGGCCGACGCGGGCGATGGCATTCCGGCTGATGTCCGCGCCAAGCTCGATGCCGTAAGCGTCCGAGGATACGTCGTACTGTGCGATGCGTTTGCCGTCAAAAAGTAGATCAACCCGACGGCGTACGACTTCAACCCCCGGCGCAATATTGACGAAGCTGCCCGCACCAAATGGTTGAAAGAAGCGCGACGCAAAACGTCGGTCCCGGCCGATTTGTACGTCATTACGCCACTCGGCACCGGCCTCGTTAAACTGTGTTTGCTGGGAACGGATGAGCAGGTTAAAACGTCCTTCGCCAACCGAATCGGCGGCGAGTGACAGGCCGACACGCAAATAGTTTGGTCCCCATTGTTTCTCACGTGCGTTGATGCGCAACACCTGCAAGTTGTTGTCGTCGAGCAGCGAATAGTTGACCCGCTCGAAGTAGCCGGTGCCAAACACGCGCGAAATACCGGCGTCTAATTTTTTAAAGTTCACCGGGTCGCCCGCTTTGATTTCTGCCGTGCGTTTAACTTCGTTGGCGTTGGCACGCTCGAGCCCCACGACCTGAATGAGATCGATAGTCTCGCCTTCGATGACCGGGCGGCCACGCGCGGTAAGCACCGCACCTCGATAACGGGAGTAGGCGTCTTCTGACACACTCAATGCCGCAAGTTTGGTGCGAAGCTCGCGGGCAGCGGCTTCACCGATCTTCATTGCGTCTTGGCTGCGATTGAAGTCGGTGGCACTCATTTCATTAAGGGCTGGCGTGATGAGGACATCTGTCGACTTGAGCGACTCAATCGACGCACGCACGTTCTGGTCGGTGAGAATGTGGATCATCTGCAGTGACACACCAAGCACCGAGAGCAATTCCTGCCGCTTCAGCAAGCCCGAGCCGATATTGACGGCGATGACGATATCGGCACCCATATCACGCGCAACATCGACCGGCAAATTGCGCGTGAGACCGCCGTCCAAGAAGATGCGATCGTTGATTTCGAAAGGTGCCACCGCACCCGGCACCGACATCGAGGCGCGCATTGCATCGGCGAGTCGTCCTTCCTTAAGTACAAACATCTTGCCGGTTTCGGCGTCGGTGGTCACCGCACGGAATGGAATCGGCAGGCGGTCAAAATCAACCGTACCGGGTGCGAAACGGGTGATCCTTGAAAACAACTGGTCCAGTTTTTGGCCGGTGATGGCACCCGGCGGCAAACGCACCGAATAATCCTTGATGCCCATCTCGAGCTTCAGCAGCCGCGCTTGGTCTTCCTCTTTACGCAGGAAGCTGCGGTCCTCGCGCGGGCTCGAATCGGTAAAGACGTCGTTCCAATCGGTCTTGCGTACCAACTCTTCAACGTCTCTTATCGGGGTACCAGAAGCATAGGCAGCACCGACCAGCGCACCGATCGAAGTTCCGGTGACAATGTCGATGGGGATACGCAGCTCTTCGAGGACCTTGATCACGCCAATGTGTGCCGCACCACGGGCACCGCCACCGGATAAGACCAGGGCAATTTTGGGGCGATTTAGGGGCGGGTTGTCAGCTGCCGGAGGTGTCGGCTGGGCGTGTGCGGTTTGCAGGGCCTGCATCAAAGCGAACGTCGCAATGACGAGTGCAATTTGTTTCGTTATTCGCATCCGGTTATTCTACCCGCAGCAGCAGACGTGCCAATGATGCCTCTAGCTTCTGCCCCCCACCGCCAAGTCGGGCGGGAACTGCCGCTCAGAATGTCATCGTCAGTACGACGCTTGCTACATAGGTACCGATGGGGCTGTCCTGCCGCGCAGGGATGCGCCCATAGACTGCGTGGGTTGCCGTTTGTATCGGAGCGGTTGCGGTTAATGCGGGCAGTGATGCTGTGACGGTGGTGGAGCCGCCCGTACCGTCGCCCCAAACCGATGAGGCATCACGTGCGGAAGTTTTGTATAGGTTGTAGCCGAGCGTCGATGCCCCCTGTAGCATGGTGCGCGTCGAGAAGCTTCCCGGCCCGCTGGATAAGGTGAGCGTATAGGTCACGGTTTCAGTACCGGATGCCACTGTGCGTGAACAGCTAACGCTGATGTTGGTCGATGAATCGGTGGGCGACGCGCTCAGCGGATCGTAGTTGCCAAAGTTTAGTGTCGGTGCTGATACCGAGCAGTTTGCGGCGTGGCTGGTGGCGGGATCCAGCAGTAGGCTGGTTCCAATCACGATCACTGACACTAAGCCTGTTAGTTTTCCAGCTTGCATGTGAAGGTACCAAGGAAAGGTTGGATCTCGTCGGAGCGCTTGTATGGCACTTGGATGCTACAACGTTTGCCGTCAACGATGATGCGTATGCGGTTTGTTTCTGTGAGTCCTGTTAAATACGCTTCGCCGCGCTCGGCGATGGGTATCAGCTCAGGCGCGCCGTTTATGCTCAGAGTTGTCCCGGCGCGGATGGGGATGCCATTCTCATCGGTAAATCTTGCAATGCCGCCCAACGATTCACGCGCGGCAAATTTCAGCACAAGGCCACTGCGAAGATACGGAGTTGCATTGAGCTTTAACGACGCCACTTCAGCACTCAACGGCAAATCGTGGTGCTCAATGGTGATCGAATTGTTCTCGTAGGGTCGCAAGCGCGGCACAAACAGGTTGCCGCGCGCGTTGGTGCGACCAACCTCCTGATTGTTGAGCATCACCCGCACATTCTGAAAATCTGGCACCGAAACGAGCGCAAATGAGTCGTCAGCACGGCGGCCTGCGGCGACTTCACCGCCTAAGTACACGAGTGAACCTGAGGCACCAATACGTAATGTATCGACACCATTGAGCCGCGAGACATCAAGCGCATACAGTCCGACCTCGTTCTGGGCGGTCAATCCCAGAATCGCATCGCGTTGGTCTGTGAGCAGCATGCGATAGCCGTATCCATCGCCTGATGGCATGTTGCGTTGGAAGGTTGTGCTAGTTGTTATTCGACTGCGGTCGTTGGCGGTGGCTCGCGTTGACGAAACGCCAGCGCTCGCCGTAAAGTCAAGCGGCACAAAGTAGCCGAGTGTAATTGCGTGATTGGTCGGCCCATGCAATGAGCTGAAGGCGTTCAGCGAAAGCTGTCCCCATCGACCGAACCCTTTCGACCACGACAGTTGTGCTAGCTTGGTTGGGCTTGCCAATATGTCCTGCCCCGTATCAGCACGCTGAATTTGCGTCAAGTTGAGGCCAAAGGAGCCCAGAGCACTGCCGAAGCTCGCGAAGATGTTTAGTTCACGACGGGGTCGTTGAAGATCACCACCACTGCTAATGGTACGGAATCCGGGCGATGTGACGCGCAACTGACTGCCGAGCGTGAGCTGTGAAGATCGCCAGTCCCAACGCAGTGTCCGCGAATGGCCACTGCGCGATTCGACGGGTGAAAGACTGGGTGATTCTGAGCTGGTCGTTGGTGTCACCGGCAGTTGGGCACGCTCGACGGTGGTCGCAGCTTGCACGCTATGGGCGAATGACGCTGAAAACTCGCCATAACCTCCCGCCAACCAGGTGGTTCCCAGACCCACCGCGCGGCGACCCCGCGCAAATTCCATGCCGGTTTCTGTGGTCAGTTCAGCGGTAACGCCGCGCCGCCATACGCCGGATGCAAAACCGCGGCCGTAGTCATTGCTGGTGATGCCGTAGTTTTCACGCAGGGTGCCTGCTTGAAATGAAAAGTCATTTAGTCCGGGCCGCAGTAGCAGCGTACTGCCATACAGCGATTGGACGATGGCTTGCTCGCGACCGAGCAGATCGCGCACGATCAGCCGAATTTCGCCGCGGCCGTTGATGTTTGGCAGGTTATTCAGCGTGAACGGTCCCTGCGGCACACGCTCGGTGGCGGTCAGTACGTTGTTAACATAAACACTTACAACGGAAGGAAGTGCGGTTTGGCCAGATAGTGAATTTAGTGGGTAGGTGATGAAGCCGGGCTGCGTACCAAAGTTGGTCGCGTACTGTAGCCCCGCGAACAACGAGGGGCTACCCCACGAGGGCGATTGCGACATGGTGTCGCCGATCCGCCAGCTGGTCAGGGCGCTCGGATCGTCGATGGTGAATACGGTTTCGAGTCGGGATAGCTGTTTGGTGGCGTCCTTACGGTTCGCAAAAAATCGATTGGTCAGTACGCCTTGGGGCGAAAAGAAGCCCCATTCGAATTGACCGCCGCTGGCGATGTCGCGGGGACCGATTGAACTTCGCTGCGCGTAAAGATCATAAGAAAGAAAACTGCCGAGACTTGCCTGGGGTGTCGGTACTCTTTGCGTGGCACCGAGCGCAATTGTCGCACTTTGAAAGAGCGTAGGGGCCGCCTCGACTGAGAGTGTCTGCGCGACATCGTCGAAGGTCAGCGAAAGGCCGGTAACACTGTTCAGCAGCACATACTGTGCGCCCTCAAACTCGACAGCAATCAGGGTGGCGGGTAACGCAAGCCGAAATTTTTGGGCGTCCGCAGTGCTGATAAAGAATTGCTCCCCGGTCCTGCCCGCGCGGAGCATCAGTGCATTTTCAGACGCAAGCTGTGAATTGATTCGGATGGTGAGGAAGCTTGGGTAGGCATCCGATGGCGCGGCGACGGCTGTGATTTGTAAGCCCTTGGCGCGAGCGGGGCCAACAATGAACGCCAGCGCGATAAGGGTGCCGACACACCATAACCCCCGGCGAATCTCGTCACTGCGCGCGGTCCACATCCTAAGTCGTGTACTAAGGTCTTGGGTATCCCGGTGGTCAAGGGATCGGCGTCGCGAGCGGAATCTTGGTTTCAATCGACCCTGCATCGGTCCTTATGGTTGCGCGCAACATCCCCTTGGGCTGTCGCGTGAGCGCTAGCTGCCAGCTGCTGGTTTGTCCGGCGAGGATGTAGCGTGGCTCTCGCAAGGCTGCCACGGCTACGCCGTCTTGCTCATCATAGAGTTGCGCATCCAAAATTTGCACGTGCATATTCGACGCGTTGGTTGCGCTGAGGCCGAGTTTGCCGTCGGGCGTCATCGCCGCGCGCCACACTGGCGGCGTACCGGTCACGACTTTAGGCGCCACAAAAATCGGAATGCCGATATTGAGCGCGACTTGTAGACCTTGGAAACCTTCTTTCGGGGGCGGTGGGACTTCAGTGAGGTAGAGCCGAAATGTCTGCTGCACATCGGTTTGGACAGTCTTGCGCAGACCCACGCGAACCGTCTGTGCACCGCCCGCAGCAATCGTAAAAATTGGCGGGGTGGCAATCAACTCGGTGCTGGGCGTATAGATATCTTCGCCTTGCTCCTGCTTCCAGTCCATCACTCGTAGCTGCAGAACAACGCTTTCGGCCTGGGAATCGTTGCGCACCGAGATCGCGCCGGTTGGATTGAAAGGCGTCAATTGCACGCGCACCGGGCTGACTTGGAATGAGCCCGCTGTAGCGAGTCCAACCACGCCGGTGAGCATTGCTGACAAGCAGGCACTTTTAGCTAATCTGATCATGTAGATTTCTAGAAAACGCGGTGACAGCTGCGCAAGGGCAGCTTTCGGTAAAGAGTCTACAGAAAACCGCTAAGGCACTGCGCCTCGACAAAACAAAAACCCGGTTCGGATTGCACTCGAACCGGGTGTTAATGAGGGCCTCGTGGGCCACCAGCAATGCCGCGAACGCGAACTTAAACTAGAAGGTGATGGTGGCAGTCAAAGTATCAGCGTAGCTACCGACTGCTGACGCTTGGCCGGCAGGAATTCGACCGCAAACGTTGTAGGCGCGCGCTGCCGTATTAGGTGCCGCAGTGAGAACGAACGGGGTTCCGGATGCCCAGGCCGTTCCAGACCCAACTGCAGGACACGCCGCACCGGCTGCGTTGCTGGTTGGCTGGAAGACGCTATAGTTCAAAAAATTGGCACCAGAAGCCAAGCGACGGGTACCACCCGAAAAATTTGAGCCGTTGTTGATGTCGATTCTTGGAACCGCGCCTGTGGTGCAGGAAAGCTGAACTTGGCCCGGGGTAGGCGCGTTTAGGTCGGTCGCAGATGTTGGATCGTACAGGCCGAATGCCATGTTGCTCGTGGTCACGATACAAGTGGCACCAATACTGGCAGAAACCCCCAGCGTGGTTTGCGCTTGTGCGCTTTGGCTTGCGGCCAGAACTGCCAGGACTGCGGCGGCAGAAAGCACACTTTTGTTGTTGAGAAGCTTAAGCATTTGTGTCTCCTTGTTTGAACTCACGGGCGGCGCCCGCTTGAGTTTGTTTCGGTAAGATGTAACAGACAGTGCTGGATCACGTTCTTTTGGTTAACTCAATGTGTTTTAAGAAGAAATGGTCGCCAGTACCGCGCCACTATCGCTCCGTCAGGCGCTGATGTTACTCGCACGGCACCATGTCACCTTATCATTCACGGGGCTTGTATCCAATTCTGTCT
>JADCJC010000064.1 GCA_020247395.1 Rhodocyclaceae bacterium | reverse complement strand
CTAGGAGGCGACCAATGCTACAAGACTCTGCAACCCCAACAGCGCCAACCGCAGGTGTAGACTCGCCCGCCGCAGCGCGCGTACGCCGCACCACCAAGAAGACCGCTGAAACACCCGCTGAAACACCCGCTGAGGCTACCACTGGCACGGCTGACACACCGACAGTGGCCCCCCCGACCAACGACCCGAAAAGCAGCAAGACGCCCGATGTGGATATCGCCGAGAGCACACCTGGCCCGGCAATGACGAATGCACCAACCGAAACCAAGCCCGCACGTAAACAGAAAAAACGTCTGCGCGGCAAAGAACTCGAACGCTATAACGAGCAACGACGCCAGCGCGCCAAGGCGCAACGCCAGCAACACAACAAACTCGCAGAAACATGGATGCCGCAGCAGCGCGGAGCCGTTATCACGCTAGACGTCAACCTCGGCAGTGAGTCAGTGGAAAGCTGGTTCAAGCGTACCTACCTGCGCCATGCGCGCGCACTGCAACGCATCAGCACCTTCGTGCCCGGCATTGGTACGCAAGTCACCTACGAGATGGTCACGGCAGTACGCGAAGCGGCCAGCAAAGCCATCACCACCGAAACACGCAAGCTGCAGGCGATCTCGTTGCGCCTGGAGCATGCCGTCAATTCAGTGTGTACCCACAAAGCGCACTACATCAATACCTTCAAACCGAAACAACCGATCTATGTGTCGACCAAAGCGGCGGTCGATCTGTTTGAACTCTATAAAGCCGCCGATGCTTCGTTTTTATCATTGAAGTCGATGGAGTTCAACGGCTTAATCACGACCAAGAAATACGAGCAGGAATCCAAGACGATTCGCGCCGCTGTGTTTTATGCCTGCGACTCAATCTACCGCCAGTTGACACGCCTCTACATAGCCGCCGGTCGCCCCATTGAAGACGGGCTCGATGCAGAAGGCGATAGCGATGTGCCCGCAGCGCCGACCGCAACGACAACTGACACAGGCGCTGCTGCACCGACGGAAGCCGATCAACACCAAGCGTCGAAGCGACTTGCCTCAGAACTGGCACTGACGTAGCGCGACGACATGCTCAACGCCGATCAGTACGCCGCCGCGACTTACCCCAGCTCGGTGATGCTGATTGCACCGCCCGGGTCAGGCAAAACGACAACGATGGTAGCGCGCATCGAGCACATTCGTAACGCTCGCCCGGCAAGCCATGTGGTGGCTGTCTCGTTTACGCGCGATTCAGCTGACGAACTGCACGATCGCATCGTCCACTCGCTCGGTGAATGGGGGGCCGACCATGTGCAAAGCGGCACCTTCCACTCGTTATGCAAAGATCAACTGCAAGCCGCTGGTATCAGGACTACGCTGATCGAGGAATTTGAGCGCGTCCGCTATCTCAACAAGGCGGTGGCCAGCATGGAGCGCCCGCCGCAGTTCGACAACGACGATGACCGCTATGAAATGCTCGGCAACATCGAACGCGAAAAAATGGCTCGTGCCCTAGGCCGCTCCTGCGGTGATCACACCGTCGAGCGTGTCACCACTGCCTATCAAGCCGAGCTTGCTGAGGCGCAGGTAGCAGATTTCCAGGACCTCATCATTCAAGCCGTGCAAGGGATGCGCGATGGTTTAGTGACGCCGCTGAAATGCGCAGAACTGACCATTGATGAATTCCAGGACATCGACGAGCTGCAACTTGAGTGGGCATTTATGACCATCGACGCCAACCGCGCAACCGCCTTCGCTGTGGGTGATGACGACCAATCCATTTTTGGGTTCCGCCTCGCCATGGGCATTGAGGCCATACGGCGCTTCGTCCGCAAAACCAACGCCAAGCAATTGCTGCTGCGCGTCAACTATCGCTCGCATGTCGAAATTGTGGAGGCCGCGACCCGTCTCATCCGCGCCAACCAGGCACGAAACGACAAGGACGTCGTCGCCCACACCGGCAAAGGCGCGGGCATTTCATTTACCAACTACAACAGCATGATGGCCGAAGCGGAGAGTGTCGCCTCGGCCATCATCCACGCCGACCGCAGTAAACATACCTTCGCCGTGTTAGCCCGCGAACGAAGGCCGTTGCTGGGCATTCAAGCCTATCTATCGGCGGCCGGCGTGCCACACCGCTCTGTTGGAAAGTCAATCTGGAAGGAGCAACCGGTGCGCCTGTTACTGGTCGCGCTCGGCATGGTCGCCGGCGTGAAGGTGCGGGATTCCCTAGTTGAAGCATTGTTTGAATTTGTTGGAGCAGATGAAGATGAGGCCGCAGCCGCCAAACACGTGCGGCGCGAAGTCTGGCTGCGCGGTGCGAAAGCGCAATTACCCCGCGTCGCCAAACACGCGTCGGTCATCGCCTTCCTTGCCCACTTCGAGGCGTGGAACCGCTTGGCGAGCGATGATGACAAGGTAGACGTTGCGGTGTTCGGCGTGAAGACGTGGTTGCAAACGCACTTGCCGAAGTCCGCACAACGCGATCAGGAAATGGTCGAGCTAGCCGCCGCCGCCGTCATGCGAATGCAGCGTCCCCTCAAAGCACGGCTAGCCTACCTCACACAAGTCGACCAGAAGCGCGATGCCAATGCCAACGTCACCCTGGCAACCTTTCACGGCGCTAAAGGGCTGGAGTGGGACGTGGTGATCGCGGTGGCCGCCGACCACGACAAAGTTCCGCACCAAAAATCTGAGATTTCGGAAGAGCGCCGCCTGTTTTACGTCGCCTCGACGCGTGCGCGTAAACGCTATGCGATTACCAGTGGTCGAGGCATACCTTCCCCCTTTGTGATTGAAGCATTCCCGACCATGAAAGACGCTATCTACAACGGCGGATTCCAGCTGGGCGCAACCTACGGCGTCGAACTACCACGCCCATCGCCATGAGCGTGCTACGCCGCCAACGCCGAAAGGTGCCTGCTATCCATGGTCGTGTTTGCCTCAAAATGATCATAGTCGTCAGCGAAGGCGCGAAGATCGTTGCGGTTGTCACATTTGGTCTTGGCCAGCAGCGTGTTCAGCTTCTGCTTCACCCCCCCCTCACTCAGCCCCAAATGTGCGCCGATCTCGCGATTGGTGAGCCCTTGACGAATGCCGTTCACCAACAGCCAATCCTCGTGGTCAAACGGAAAACGCGCACTTCCCGGCGTCATGATTGGCGAGATATAAACACCATTCTTGATCATCGAAAGCGCCCCTTTGATCGCCTCAGCCGGCCAGTCCAGGTCAAGAAAACTATGCACACCGACCAGACTGGCGTGCGCGCAGAGCCGCTCGTTAAAACCGTTGGTCATTGCGACCAGACAATACGTATTGTTGCGCGCCATCAGAGACAGGTAGCGCACGGACGGTCGATTGGCATTGCCAAACGACATATCTATCAACGTGATTGCATCCGGCGAACGGGCGCGCGCCATCGCTGTATGCAATTCGTTGTGATCGCGCACAATCAGCATTTCGCTGGTAGGCGACAAGAGCATCAACTGCTGCACCAACCCGGCAGCCAGCACCTCGTTTGTGTGCGCGACGATAAACAAGGGGGCTGTTAATGTACGTAGTGAGATCTGCATAGGCCTAGTCCGCAAAAATCTGAGTGTACAACGGAAGTCTTGAAAAGCAGAAGGATTAAGCAGTTACAAAAAGTAAGTCTTGAAAAGCTGAAGGATTAAGCAGCTACTAAAAGTTCTACCGCGCAGCAATGCGCAAAAATGTGCTGGCATCATCCAGCTTTCATGTGGACGTCATGTCCACCGTCTGACGCTCACGTTCTGTGAGCTGACATTACCGGCATTGCCATTACAACGATGCCGCTTCCCAGGAGCCATCATGGCCACGATACACTTTCCGTCTGTGGACGGATTGGCGTACGCCTTCAACCTGCGCGCGCCGGACTCAATGACCACCGCCAACGCCATCGCGCTTGCCAACCACGTCATTGAACGAGCGAATCTGCAAGACCCACCGCTCTACCGCTACAAGGGCGAGAAAACCATTCTCAACGCGATCGTCTACGCCCTTGCGAGGGCTGAGTTCCGCACCGCGCCGTTGGATGAGAACGCACCCCACACCATGTTCTACGATCGCGATGCGTCGCCGATCATAGCGCATGCCTTCACGCGCCTAAGCTTGGGCGCACAACGCTAACCAGGATGTCACTATGTCCGAAAACGCACGCGTCTTTGACGCCAACAATCCAGCCGATTTCACTGATGCATGCAAGATCGCACAACGCTACATGCCGAAGCAGCAGTACCAATGCGTGTTGATGCTGCTCAACGGCGAAGAGGGCGGATTTTTCAAAGAAAAACTCTGCGAAATTGCGACCACCATCACCGCGATGACACGCTACGGTGGCGAAAGCGACCGCCCAATTGAACCTATCGCTCAACTTCATTACTTCGGGCCCGGCTACGACGGATATGTGTGCGCGCTATCCGACGAGCCTGATGAGGATGAAGAAGTCCTCGAAGCGTACGGCCTCGCGCGCTTCGATCACTTCGGTGGCGATGGTTCGATAGGCTACCTGTCCATCGCGGAGTATAAAACCACCCGCTTTATGGAATTGGATTTTCATTGGCAGCCTAAGACTTTCGACGAGATCCGCCGCGATTTTCACAACGCCTAGCATGCGCGATAAGGCAACAACGAAAGCTGCGGCGCGCGACTTAACGCGCGCGCCGCAATTTCAAAGCTTCTAGATAGCCAGATATATCGCCGCAAGGTTTCTGCCATGTGCTTCTGGCCAGCCGTCGGGCAATGGTTCTCTACTAACATCAATCAACATGCAGAGCAGATTCACAGCGACGGTGAACTGATCCTCATCAATTTTTAGACCGATTTCTCGTGTTACCGCTGCCGCCATCGCCTTGACCAAATGATTACTTCGGCATTGGCTTCGGTAGTCTAGGTTTACGCCAGAAGACTTGTGTATTGGTTGTATAGCGTAAACAGATACGCAACCCGTTCAGCGTCCGTCTTGAACCCCTTCTTGCCGTAGGCTGCGTCGACTGCCTTGTCCAGAGCCGCGTGTGCCTTGCTCAGATTGGCGGGCATTGTGGTCGGGTTGTAGAGATCAGCAAGACTGGCTGGCGTTTTGCCTTTTTGATGTTCGGCTCTGGCGTCCAACACACCTTGAGCGGCAACGCTCACTGCCTCACGCTGTTTGTCGGTCAGGTCTTGTGGCCATGGGTAATTGTTGTAGACGATGCCCGCAGAATATCGAAAATCACTTTTCAGCCGACCGCAGGTATAGCGAACCCATGCGTTGTGCATGGTCGAGCTGAGGATGCCGAACTCATAGGTGGTGGCATTGGGAACACAGAGGTTGCTGTCTCCCACAATCGTGTCCGACTTCAAGAACCCCATCGGGACAAACGCCCTCGTCTCTGATGAATGGCGCGGCACCAATACATATTGCCCCGTTGGTTGACGATCTTCGCCAAACAGCGCCGGTGTCGATGCAAGTTCCTTGGTCGTCTGCCGTGTACTCTTGGCGCGATGCAGTCGCACCAAGTCAATCCGTTTCTGCACGGCCTTCAACTTGGACAGCGTTTGCGGAGGGCAATCTTTCAGCCACAAGCACCAACGGGTGCCGTTGTTTAGAAATTCCTCCGCACCCATAAATCGCTTTATCCATGGCGCTGCATTGGGATCGCTTTCCAGCAGATCGGCCTTTTCCTCTGGCTTCAACAGCAAGCCTCCGCCATCGTTGGGCATGGAGCCAAACACGATAGGGGAAACCCTGCATATAGGCTCGCGTCGGTTGGGCAACGCAACCGATGGCGCATCGACGAGGTAGGGGTTGATATTCTTGGCCGCGATCTCATGAGCTGGCCCTTTGATGTCGTCGTACTCAAACAACCGAGGCGCTTTCACTTCTTCCATGCCGAAGCCGACAATGACGCAATGCACCGCCGCTTTACCCGGCGCGTCGTT
>JADCJC010000063.1 GCA_020247395.1 Rhodocyclaceae bacterium | reverse complement strand
CATTCAGCGCCAACAACACGCCACCCACCACCCCAAACACCGTTCCAATCGCGCCGACTAACGCACCTTGCACCAGAAATATCTGCATGATCATTCCCGGGGATGCACCGAGCGTGCGCAGGATGGCGATGTCTGGATGCTTATCACGCACCACCATCACCAAGGTCGAGACCAAGTTAAACGCCGCCACGGCAATGATGAGGGTGAGGATGATAAACATCATGCGTTTTTCAATCTCCACTGCGCGGAAGTAAGTCGCGTTCTCCACCGTCCAATCCTGCACCACGCCATCGAACTTGAGGGCGTCCTGCAAGCGACGCGCAATCGACCTGGCGTCGTTCAAATCCGCGACTTTCACTCGCAAGCCGGTGACGTTGTCTCCCAGACGAAACAGCACTTGGGCGTCGCGCAGATGAATCAGCGCAAGATTCATGTCGAATTCATAGTTGCCGGACGAAAACACGCCGACCACGGTAAAGCTGCGTAGACGCGGCTGCATGCCGACCGGCGTCATGGTTCCCTGCGGGGTGAGGAGCTGGATACGATCGCCAACATTTACCATCAGCGCCCGCGCCAGATAGGAACCCAGCACGATGCCGTATTCGCCGGGTCGCAGGTCATTGGTCTTGCCGATGCGCATCTTGATGCCGATATCAGAGACGCTGGCTTCTAGCTCCGGATCAATACCGCGCACGCCGACACCGCGAACGCTCTGACCGATGGAGAGCAGCCCCTGGCCATTGACGAACGGCGCAACACCGATCACGTCTTTCTGCTCACTGGTCTGCCTGAGCAACTTGGGCCAATCCGGCAGCCCTTTTGCTTGGTCATCGCCCAAGATTTGGATATGGGAGGCGATGCTGATCATGCTGGCGCGAACTTCCTTTTGAAAGCCATTCATCACCGACATGACAGTGATGAGCGCGGTGATACCCAACGCGATGCCGATCATGGAGGCCAAAGAAATGAACGAGACAAAGCCGCTGCGGCGTTTGGCGCGGGTGTAACGCAGGCCGATAAAGAAGGGAAGTGAACGCAAGATGTCGTTTTTTGCAGGGAGAAATGACGCCGCGTCGAAGTCTGCCACAAATGTGCGGATAATTCGGCATGGCGCAACTCAAATCATCCGAACCACCGAAAAATCTAACGCTGCTGCTATCGGACATCCTGCCGCCTGCCGGGTTCACCCGCCCCGCTCCCACCCCGGTCATCGATGCCCTGCTCTATCGCAGCCGTGTGCTGGTCGCCCAGCCTGCCGTGCTCGAAGCCGCGCTGCTGCACGCCTTTGGCCTGCCACCAACCGCTGGCGTGGCACCCCTCACCCGCTTGGCGGACGCGGGCAGCCCCGCAGGCCAAGCGTGGTTACGCGCCGATCCCGTCCACCTCGCCATTAGCCGCGATAACGCTCAGCTGTTTGATAGCCACGTCATCAACCCAACTGCCGAAGAAATGGCGGCAATCGCGGCTAGCGTAAATAGCCATTTTGTGAATCAGGGCATCAAGGTCGAGTTCCCCGACCCGGCGCGTGGTTACATCGCCACCGATTTGAGTAACTTGCCGCAATCGACACCTCTTTGGCAAATGACGGGGGCCAACGTGTTTGATAACCTGCCGCTGAGTAAGACGCGTACCAACTGGCGCGCCGTCAGTAACGAAATCCAGATGTTGCTGCACGAACATCCCGTCAACCAAATACGCGCAGCCAATGCGATTCCGGTGATCAACGGCTTGTGGATTTGGGGCGGGGGTAGTGTCGAGACGATCCTTTGCGCATCCGACCCCGCCGTCGAGCCGCCGAGGTTTACCCATGTCTTTGCCAGGCTGGCGTTGGCGCGCGGTTTAGCCATGGCAAAAGGGCTCGCGCTGGCAACCCTACCGCCGCGCTTTGATGCTGGCCTGATGCAGCAAAGCTCGCTGGTGGTTGTGCATACGGCCACCCGCGAAATTCGTGCGCAATCACGTGAAATCTGGCCCGCAGAAGTCGCCGCGATCGAACGCGATTGGGTGGCACCAGCCGCTGCCGCGCTCAACGCCGGCGAGCTGGACGCGCTGACACTGTTGATACCTTGTGAGTCGGTGACACTGACCATCAAAGTCGCGCGCAACGGCATCAAGGCCAAAGTCTTGAGTCTGGCCGGTGCGTTGACGGGCAAGAAATCGTTGGGCGACTTTACCTAACCGGCCGCTCACCATGCGCGAAATCCTCACCCGTACTTTTGATGCAGCGGCCTACGATTCGTTGGTGGTGCGAGACATCGATCCACGAATGGCAAAACTCTATGCAGGTCGGGGTGTTTCAGACATTTTTGCCTTGAACACCAAGCTGGATGCGCTGCTTGCCCCAACGCTCCTAAGCCACATCGACGCTGCAGCTGCCTTTCTTGCCGACGCCATCGACGCCCAAAAGCGACTGCTGATTGTTGCCGACTACGACGCGGATGGCGCTACCGCGTGCGCCGTCGGCGTTCGCGCTCTGCGACAAATGGGTGCCATCGTCGATTTCATGGTGCCGAACCGGTTCACGCTGGGCTACGGCCTGACGCCAGAAGTGGTTGATCTGGCAATCGCCCGTCACGCGGGCACACCCGACATCATCATCACCGTGGACAACGGAATCGCAAGTGTTGACGGCGTGGCGCGCGCCAACCAGCACGGCATTGATGTGGTGGTGACCGACCACCATTTGCCGGGCGCTACGCTGCCCGACGCGGCCGTGATTGTGAATCCGAATCAGCCAGGCGACACCTTTCCCTCCAAGGGGCTGGCAGGCGTTGGCGTGATGTTTTATACGATGCTGGCGGTACGCGCGGAAATGCGAAAGCGCGGCGCATTTTCGTCCGGCTTCGAGCCGAATCTGGCCGACCTGCTCGACTTGGTTGCACTTGGCACCATCGCCGATGTCGTCAAGCTCGAACACAACAACCGTATCTTGGTCGAGCAAGGCTTGCAACGCATCCGTGCTGGGCGAGCCTGCAAAGGCATCGCTGCGCTGCTAGCGGTCGGTGGGCGTGACGCCAGCCGCGCATCCACTTACGACCTCGGCTTCGTGCTCGGCCCACGTATCAACGCCGCCGGACGCTTGGAAGATATGTCGGTCGGAATCGCGTGTCTACTGTCCGACGATACCGCGACGGCAACACGTTTGGCCGCACAACTCGATCACCTCAACCGAACGCGGCGGGATATCGAAGCGGACATGAAAGTCGGCGCGCTCGCGGCGCTCGATGCGCTCGACATCGCGAACCGGTACGCACTTGCCCTATTCGAGCCCGACTGGCATCAAGGCGTGGTGGGCATTTTGGCGGGACGCATTCGTGAGCAGACCCACCGGCCAGTGATTGCATTTGCGCAGGACGGCACGGGAGGCCTCAAGGGATCGGGTCGCTCCATACCCGCGCTACATATGCGCGATGCGCTCGACCTTATCACCAAACGGCATCCGCCGCTCATCGAAAAATTCGGTGGCCACGCCATGGCGGCCGGGCTGACAATTCGCGAATCCGGTCTCGCCGACTTTGCGCTGGCCTTTGAGCAAGTCGCACGCGAATTACTCTCGCCGACGGACCTGCAAGAACGTATCGAAACCGACGGCAGCCTCGCGGCCGGTGAGCTCGATTTCAATTTTGTGCAGGCGTTGGAGGCTCAAGTATGGGGACAGGGTTTTGTTGCGCCGAGTTATG
>JADCJC010000062.1 GCA_020247395.1 Rhodocyclaceae bacterium | reverse complement strand
GTGCTCGACGGCAACAAGACGGATGCTGGTCCGGCCAACCGCTTCGATTACGTCGGTACGATCCCGCTGCAGTGGTGGCGACTCGACGGTGCCGGCCACACGGTCGCTAGCCAGAGTGTGCTGGTCAATCCCAACCCGGCCACCGGCATCCAGAACCGCGACGTCGAATTTGCGGAAGTGGTATGGGCCTTTTTTGCGCTGCGATTACCTGCTAATCGATAGACACTTGACCCAAGCACATCGTTGTTCCATGACGTGCGCTGCAGACCGTTATGGATCGTGCTATGTCCCAAATCGATTCTTGCTCGCTCGTGCTACTATGCAATGATGGATACTGCATCGAACAATTCAGCCGCCGACCTTGGCGTCCCCCTGTCAACCATCATTCGGGAGCGGCTTACGCGCTCGTCCCATCGGTTTTTCGCAAACGACAATATTTCAGCTTTTCTAGAACCAGGCGAACTCGATCAACTACAAGACGAAGTTCAGCAAAAGATGCAAGGGGTGTTGGAGAGTTTAGTCATCGATACGCAAGGTGACCACAATACCCAAGAAACAGCGCGCCGCGTCGCCAAAATGTTTATCCGTGAGGTCTTCCATGGACGTTATGTCGAGCAACCTGCAACGACTGAATTTCCTAACGTATCCCACCTAAACGAGCTGATGATTGTGGGACCAATTTTGGTGCGCAGCGCTTGTTCGCACCATTTGTGCCCGATCATCGGTAAGGTCTGGGTCGGCGTGATGCCCAACGAGCACTCCAACCTTATTGGTCTTTCCAAATACACCCGATTGATCGATTGGGTAATGAGTCGGCCACAGATACAAGAGGAGGCAGTTTCTCAGGTTGCGGCATTGCTGCAAGAGAAGCTACAGCCAGATGGCCTCGCCATTGTCATGGAGGCGGATCATTTTTGCATGCATTGGCGCGGCGTGAAAGATACCGATGCGAAGATGATCAATAGTGTGATGCGCGGCGTCTTCCTCAAAGATCCGAACCTTAGGCGGGAGTTTTTGTCTCTGTTGGCAAATCGAAAGTGAAAGCGTTATGTTAGTCAGACTGCTCTATGCGAGTCGCGCCGCTGATGATAATCACGCCGCGGCGATCGAGTCCATTATGCAGCAATCGCGGACGCACAATCCGGAGCGCGGCATCACGGGGATACTCTGTTACGGCGGAGATATTTTTATGCAGGTGCTCGAAGGCGGGCGTATGGAAGTCAATGAGCTCTACGGCTTTATTACGCGCGATCCACGACACAAAGACGTAGTCATTTTGAAATATGAAGAAGTTACTGAACGACGTTTCTATGGCTGGACCATGGGCCAAGTCAATATCGATAAAATCAATCCATCCGTCCTCTTAAAGTATTCTTCTCGACCGGTGCTTGATCCCTATTCCGTATCCGGAGATGTCTCTATTGCGCTCTTGGAAGAATTGATCTCCACCGCCGCCATCATCGGTCGGACTTAGCTGCCGTCTAAAACAGTAATCGTCACAGCCGGAGCTGCGGTCAAAACCCTGAACCTAGGAGGCAAGGCCGACGATGTCCTTGAGGGCTTGTCTTGCAGCCGTCCGCGAAAAGTGTGTCTCAATGTTTGTCAGCCCATTGGCGCGTAACGTCTCCCACAATTCCCGATCCGTATTCAGGCGAATCATGGCGTCGGCAAAAGCCTCTGCTGTGTCGGCCGTCAGAACATCTTGTTCGTGCCGAAGATACATCCCCTCAACGGACGGAGATGTCGCGACAACTGGCACCCCATACTGCATCGCGATGTTCACTTTACCTTTAACGCCTGCGCCGTAACGTAGCGGCGAAAACGATAACTTCGCCCTGTCGTAAAAAGGAGTTACATCTTGGACGAAGCCAGCAATGACAAAGTCCTCTGCAGCAAATTCTTGCAGACGCGAAGGAGCGTTACTCCCAATAACAGTCGTCACAATGCCACTGTTCCTTCGTCGCAAGATTGGAACAACGTTTTCGACGTACCAAGTGATGGCGTCGAGGTTCGGGGGATGGCGGAATCCGCCGATGAATATCGCGCCGCTACGTTGATCAAACGATCTCTCCCCGGGCATGGTGACGTGGATATTCGAGACAATGGAAACGTGGATGTCAGGAGCGATTTCCGCCAAAAGATTTTGCTCCACGGGGCTAACCACGACAGTGAGATCGCTCTTCGCCATGATACTAAGTTCTTGCGCTTTCATACTGGCAGCCGCAGCACGCTGCAACGCGCTATCCGCCAATTGTGCTTCTCGTTCCTGCCGGAGAAAGTGCAAATCGACGGTGTCAAAAATCACCTTTGCCTCCGGGGCAGCGCGCCTAACGGTATCGATGTGTTTCACCGCAACTGTGGCTCTGGACAACACGATGACATCATATTCGTGGGCAATGCGCTCCAACAGTGGTGTCACGTACGACTCGACCGGATGATAAATAACTTCTACCCCGAGCGCTTGAATCTGGCTGACGTATGGCTCTCTAAACTCGAGATTGTCGGCGAAAAAAGTCACCTTTAGATTCATGTTTGCAAGAACACCAAGCAGCTCGAACATCCTCAGGCTGCCGGAATCTTGGTCGGGTGTGAGCATACAAGCATCTACCACCAGCACACGCTTTGCCACGTATCGATCTCTTTCTAGACGAGGTAGCTGCCCGTTGATGCGGTGCTTTCCAAGCCTAGTCGTCCATCGATTCACAAACGTTTCTTGGTTGATGACTTGATAGCGCTTGATGCCTTGCGTCACGTCAGTTCCAGAACTCTTTCCCTCAAAGTGAACAACAACTGCGGTCGGCTGATAAAACACACGTTTCCCGGCCTCGCGTACGCGGAATGCAAGATCGGTATCCTCGTAGTATGCTGGGGCGTAACGTTCATCAAATCCACCGAGTTCGTTCCAGAATGCGCGTTCCAGAATTAACACGGCGCCTGAACAGTAATCGACCTCTCGCAGATAATTGAACTCCGGTCGAGACGCATCCTGGTCCCTACCCCAATTCCACGCCGAGCCATCTCTCCAAACGATGCCGCCAGCCTCTTGCAGCCGCCCATCGGGGTAGATTAACTTTGCACCGACCATGCCAACGTTCTCACGCTGCGCGAAAGTTCCAACTAACGCTTTCAACCATCCTGGGGTAACAATGACATCATTGTTCAGGAGCAACAAATACTTGCCGGTGGCGAGTGCGCCAGCTTTGTTGCAGTTCTTTAGAAACCCCAAGTTTTCGCTGTTTCTTATGTGTTTAACTCCCGATACCATCGATAATGCATGGGCTGCGGGTTCGGGTGAGCAATCGTCAATAACGATGACTTCAATGTCTTCGTCGGCACAGGTTGCCGCAATGCTTCGCAGGCAAGTGAAGGTCATCAAATGCTGTCCGTAAACAGGAATCACAATTGAAACGTTGGGGCGAGAAGAGTGTGGAAGGGCAAGCGGTTCAAACCGTGTGGCCTGTTCGTATCCATTCTGTGGCGTTGCAGCAGCCTCAACCTCCCTTCTGCTTATGGCTTCCTGCACTCTTTTCCCGAGCGCGACTGGGCCCTCTTCGCGAAGAATTTGAGTGGCAAGAGAAACTTTGCGAGGTAGCCCCTTAGAGTGGTTCGCCACGGTGTTGGTGCGGAGCAGAAGTGACTTGACTGCGTGTGCGACGAGTCGGAAAGGCGACGTGACTCGCCAAAACTTGGAGCCGGATATTTCCGCGAAAGCCGCTCTCGCGGCGTCGCGCTCGTTTTCTAGCGTTTCGCGGGTCAGCTGAAGCACGTAGTTGAATTTCTGTTGCTGCTCCAAAAGCTCGGAATCGAGTCGCTTGATATGCGTGTTTAGCTTGGCGAATTCATTGCGAGCGTCAAGCAACGATTGTTCTGAGCTGACCTCAAGCTCGGCGAACTGCCTGTTGCGGACTTCGACTTCGGCTGCCTTTGTGGCAAAGGCTTCGCGCGCTGCCGTTAGCGAAGATTCAAACTCCTTGACCTGTTCGTTTCTGACTTCCAACTGCAGAATCTTGGAGACTAGCTCCTGACTTGCGGCGTAATGATCAGCGCGCGCCAATCCTAATTGGCGATTAACCTCCTGCAATTCGGACTGGAGCGTGGACCATCTTTGATCTACTTGGCTAAGGCGTCTGGCTAACTCTTCCTTCGCCTCCGCGTGGCCAGCCGCTACCCCAAATTGATAAAGCTCGGTCAACGAAAGTTCGTCGGGAGTTGAGCTGGCTTTGGGAGGGAAATAGTGGGCGAGCGACGGGGCAGACGTGGCAAAGCTAGGCGCGTCGTCCGCAACGGGGGGCTCGGCAGAAAACACCGCCAAATAATCGCTGAGTAGCGTATCTTGAACAGCGGCCTTAGGTCGATCTACCTGTCCAAGTTTGGCTGGAAAAAACGCTAAACACGCGTGGCACCAGACAGCAGGTTCTGCGTCATAACTCAAGAGTGTCGCTTTCGGATAGCCCACAAGCCGCTCAGTCAGCGCGCCCAGGTCGGAGGCGACGATTGGCAGGCCACTTAACATCGCAGCCGATAGGGTATACGAAAAACTTTCGGGAACCTGCGACGGAAACAAAATCACGTCAGGGCGTTCAATTGCAATCAGCTCGGCAAGATTGGTGTCGTCGTATGAGCCGGTCGCGTCTAGGGGTAACTTTGGATAGGTTGGGATGGGGTAGGCCGGCGGTCCGATGATTCTGAAGTGAATCGCCAGGTTTTCGCGCTGCGCATATTGTGCGCACCGCATCAAAACACGCAATCCTTTTTCTTCAGAAATCCGACCCAGCAGTGCGACTTTTAACCGTGCCGGCGCAGTACCAACGTCCCCAGCCTCAGGTACACTGTGCGGCCAAATCGTGATCCTCGCGTCTGGGTGAACGGTGCGAACTGCTTCCGCTAGGTATTTTGATGGTGCAAAAATACGCGCAGCGCTCGCCAGCAACGCGTGCGTCCGCTTCTGCCAGTCGGGCTCCGAACGACCAGACTGCTCCAATGTTTGAGGTCGAAGGTGATATTTGGACGTAATGGGCCAATGGTCGTGTAGCGTGATATCCAGCGGTACCTTCAGTGAACTTGCCAGATTCCAAATGTCGGCCGGCAGTCCGTCAACATGATGGAGGTGTATGCGGCGGAGATTCAGGCGGTTGAGGCAGTAGCGCAGCTGATGCCAGTCATCGCTACCGTCAAACCAACACTGCCAGTCTTCGCCCGCGCGCGACCATTGGATTGAGACTGCGTCATCACCAGCAGGTCGTAGTACGATTGGTTCTGCGAACCCTTCCAGGGTTGACGAGAGGTCCGCGACGTGTCGCTCCACCCCTCCGCCTTGGCGATGAGTGATTAAAAGCACTCTAGGTTTGCGGGAGCGGCAAAGCCTTTCCCAGTCGACTAGCCGTCGAACTGGGCGGGCCGGGTCTTCTTGTTGAATGGCGGGGGGAGAATTTATGTCAGAGATTGCATCATCGCAACCACCGACAACATCGGCTCGAACGAATAGGCCAGCACATAAAAAGTGCTTAAGCCCTTGCTGCGAGGCTCTTTCGGCCCATTCAGCGAGGATTGTCGTCCATTCCTGGCGAATACTTTCGCTGAATCCGCCAACAATACGAATTGACTCACGAGGCAAAAAAACGCAGGTTGTGTGCGGCTTGTTGAACTCCAAAACCGTTTCGCCGTTCGCTTTGGAAAAGAAACTTGGCAAACGATCTAGCTCACTTGCAGGCAGATGCGGATTCGGTGTCCATGGCCGCGGATATCCCGCTATCCCGGCCGAGTTTGACGGGCAACTGATGGTTGCAATGCGCTCGAATCGAGCTTCGCAAGAGCCGATAACATCAATCCATCCGTCGGAGACGATCGCTCCGAAGTCGAGAAAAATGACGTCCCCGGTAGGATGTGCGTGAACCACTCCGTTTATAGCAGCTGCAAGTTCGAGGCTGGCACCGTACTCGACAACGCTCACGCTGCCCTTCTGCTCAAGTTTACGCAAATACACCGTCAGCTGTTTATCGCACTTCTCACCGCGCAGGACCGTGACGTGTGCCGCCGCTTTGTTTCTTGCGCCGAGCACGCCGTCGATCGCGCGGCGAGCGGATTCCCAGTTTTCGGGCAACGCGACAATAATCTCGGCGATAAATGGCATTCGGAAGGGTATGGATTCAGGGCGGCGAAGCGCAAAACGCGTCACCACATCAACAGAAAAATGCCTTTGGTGAATGAGTTTGCGTTGGCTCGACTACGAGCTGTCGAATTATACGCAGGTGGTTGTGCGGGCGGGCAGTCGCACTTTAAGACCATTCAATTGGTGGTTCGCGATTTTGCAGCCACAAAAATCCCGGTCAAGATCAGCAAAAATCCTGCAACCTGAAGCCAACCAAACTGCTCACCCAGCCACCACCAGGCTAGCAGCGCAGAGCACACTGGTTCGCCAAGTATCACCACAGCAACCATCGTCGGTGCCAAGTGCCGGAGTGACCAACTGATTCCGCTATGGCCAATCAACTGTGGACCAAACGCTAACGCCAGCAGACAGAGCCACGCCGTCGCGCTAAACCCGAGCAGGGGAGCACCAGACGATAATGCGATCATAAACAAGGCTACTGCGGCTGAGGAGAAAACGATTGTTACGTAAAGCGTGATCGGTACGGTATGGGCGAGTGACCGTCCTATGAGTAGATAGCCACACACCGTGACGGAACCTGCGAGTGCCAGACCATTACCGAGGGTGGTATTGGCAGAGGGCAACAGCAAGACCGAGGAATCCGCCAAGAAGATGAGGGCGCTACCCAGTAGCGAAGCTGCGACGCCGACCCAGATCCAGCGGTCGGGCCGGTGTTTTAGGACAAGCCAAGAAAAAAGCGCCAGCCAGACTGGATTGGTCGACACTAGGGCGGTGCTACTTGCCACGGAAGTAAAGGCGAGCGAGCCGATCCAAGTCGCGAAATGGGTTGCCAAGAACAAGCCAGACATAACCATCAGGCCAAGCTGACCGTGTCCGACCTTGGCTAGTTCTGCGCGGTGTATAGGTTTGCACGCCACGTAGATTACGAGAGTAAAACTTGCGATGGCGAGTCGCCAGAAGGCAATTGAAATAGAGGAGACCTGTTCGGCCTGCGCCACTCGAACAAGTAGTGCAGCCGTTGAAACCACCAACACGGCGACACCGAGAACGACAAAGCTCAATAAACGCATATTAATGTTTTACATTAAAAAATAATTGTAAAACATTGTTTATTATACAATAAAACCGCGCGCATGGTTACACAAAAGCGCTGAAGACGCCCTCTACACGAATTCGCCTACAAAGTCGTGCTCCAATGCACGAATGATCTTCACACGCGCCACTTCTCCAGGCGCAAAACGGTGCTTACCCTCGATATATACCTGTCCATCAACTTCGGGGGCGTCACGTTTTGTGCGACCGACAGCACTGCCGTTTGAAACCTTATCAATCAACACCTCCTCAACTGCACCAACCCGTGCCGCCAGCTTCACTTGGCTAATTCGCGCTTGGGCTTGCATAAAGCGGGCCACTCGGTGCTGCTGAACCTCTACTGGAACGTGGCCCGGTAGCTCGTTGGCTACGGCACCTTCCACGGGTGAATATGCAAAACACCCTACCCGATCAAGCTTGGCCTCCTCTAGAAACGCGAGTAGCTCCTCAAATTCGGCCTCGGTTTCGCCGGGAAAGCCCGCGATGAATGTTGATCGAATCGCAATATCCGGGCAGATTTCCCGCCACGCCCGGATTCGTTCCAGTGTTTTCTCCGTCGCAGCGGGGCGCTTCATTGCCTTCAAAATTCGCGAGTTCGCGTGCTGAAACGGAATGTCCAAGTAAGGCAGGATTTTACCTTCCGCCATCAGCGGGATCAGCTCATCAACATGGGGATAAGGGTAAACGTAATGGAGACGCACCCAAACACCCATCGTGCCAAGCGCCTCGCAAAGTTCAGTCAGACGGGTCTTCACAGGACGACCATTCCAAAATCCTGTGCGGTATTTCACGTCAACGCCGTATGCGCTGGTGTCCTGAGAAACGACTAGCAATTCCCTGACGCCTGATTTCACCAGGCTCTCGGCTTCCTGTAGTACGCTACCGATCGGTCGCGACACCAAGTCACCGCGCATCGATGGGATGATGCAGAAGGTGCAACGATGGTTGCAGCCTTCAGAGATTTTCATATACGCATAGTGCTTCGGCGTAAGTTTTATCCCGGTCGGTGGGACAAGATCGACAAACGGATCGTGCGGCTGCGGAAGATGTGCGTGGACATGTGCCATGACTTCGTCCTTAGCGTGCGGTCCAGTCACCGCCAATACTTTTGGATGAACCTGCTGGACGAGGTTTTGTCCGTCCGACAAAGACTTAGCGCCCAAACAACCCGTAACGATGACTTTGCCATTCTCGTTGAGGGCTTCACCAATTGCGTCAAGCGATTCCTGAACGGCGGAATCGATGAAACCACAAGTATTCACCACCACCAAGTCAGCGCCTTGGTAATTCGGCGCAATATCGTAACCTTCCGCGCGTAGTTGCGTGAGGATTTGTTCGCTATCTACCAGTGCCTTTGGGCAACCGAGTGAAACGAACCCCACCCGCGGAGGGCGAATTTTTTCCTTCGCCAACGCGCGAATTTTGATCGGACGCAAAATCGACATTACTTCGTCCGCCGAGTTTTTCCGCGGGGGGATGGGGCCTGTTCAGTTTCGGGCGGAGCCGCAGAAGACGGCTGCGAGCTGGCAGGAGCGGTGTATGGGAATGAGGAAAACATTTGCATCGCTTGTTTGCGCAGTTCTTCCTGCATTCCAATCACGCTCGACGCACTCTTTTCGAGGAACTCGCCCATCGGGTTTGCGGTTGATGCACCCTGAATGAGTTGCGTCCAAGTGTCGGGCCGAAAATTGGGCACGCTGCCGTAGATGGTAGAGGACTGCTCCTGAAATTTTTTCTGCGCTTCATGGAATGCACCGATGGACCTCTCCAAATAGCTTCCCATCAATCCTTGCATTGAATGCCCGTAGTAGCGAATGATGTTCGACAACATATCCGTGGAGAACATCGGGATACCTCCGGATTCTTCCTCCAGAATGATCTGCAACAGGATGCTGCGCGTGATGTCCTCCCCACTCCGCGCATCCTGTACTTGAAAGGTTTCATACGCCAAAACGAATTGCTTCACTTCGGCAAGCGTGATGTAGGCGCTGGTTTCTGTGTCGTACAAACGCCGATTGGGATATTTTTTGACGACGCGGGCCATGTGCCTCTCCTAAGGTTGCGCTTCTTGCGGGCTAGTTTGTCATGTTGCGGTACACCACGAAACATTGGCAATGTGACTTCTGAACGGCTTAAGTCGAGTATTGCAAAGCACAATACTAATTTTGTAGTGTAGCACTTCTGGCGTTTCGCCGACTAGTTTATGGGAAATGATGCGGCGCAATATAATTACTTGACTTTCAGATATTCTGCCCTTATCATTTAATTGTGCAGTGCAGCATATTGGTTGTATCCTGAATCGTTGATTAGTTCTAACTGCCTGCCTTGCCACACCGCGTTCGGCAAGACCTTTTGACATTTCACAGGAGAATTTATCTATGACCACCCTAAATACCGTTGCTGAGCAACTAAGCGATCTTTCCAAGAGCAATGTCGATGCTGCAATGAAATTTGCCGCCGTCGGTGTCGGCAGCGCGGAGCGCTTTCTCGGCTTGAATTTTGAAGCAACTAAAGCCGGCTTCGATGCCTCCAGCAAGAATGCCAAAGCTGTCACGAGCGTAAAAGATGCGCAGGAGTTGAACAGCCTTTCCACCAAGGCAGCTGAAACCGGCATGGAGTTGGTAATGGGCTACTCCAAGAACTTTTACGAAATTGCTGCCAGCGCCCAAGCGCAATACACGTCGCTCGTTGAAGAACGTGTGAGCGTTTTTCAACAATCAATGGTGGATACATTGGATAAGGTTTCTAAAGCGGCTCCCGCTGGTTCGGATGTATTTGTTACCGCAATGAAGACCGGCCTAGCTGCCACCACGGCCGCGACTGACAGCTTCACAAAAGCGGCAAAACAAGCTTCGGCATTTGCTGAAACCGCTTTTAAAACGGCGACAGAAACAGCGGAAAAAACGGTTAAGCCTTCGTCGGCCAAGCGCAAGTAATCTAGACTGACGGCCGCAACGGCAGAACTGCGTTTGAAAGATGGCTCCTCCTCCTTAACCTACGTTAAGGACTTACCCCAAGGGCCAAAACCCTTGGGGTTTTTTACGTTAGGTGTCCTTCGCATTTGTTATGCGCAGCGCCCTTGAATACTCTTTACGCGCAGTTTGTTCAAGACTCACCAGTCCAGACTGCGACTTTCACGTTTAGGATCGCAAGAATCACTGCTCTAACTTCTCGGACAAAGCATGAAACGTAGAATCGCCTTAGTAACCGGCGGCGTCGGTGGTATCGGTGCCGGCATCTCCAGACGTCTGGCAAAAGAAAACGTCTTTGTCATCGCAAACTACGTTGTACCGGGCTCGGAGACCCCCTTTATCGAAGCAATGAGAGCGGCTGGCTTCAGCGACGATCAGTTTGCGGTGAGCGGTGGTGACGTGAGTGACTATAAAGCCGCAGAGGAAATGGTAACGCAGGCAGTTGCCCGTTACGGCCCAGTCGATATCCTGATCAATTGTGCGGGAATCACGCGTGACGCAAGCTTTCGCAACATGTCGTTGGAGCAATGGCGTGCGGTGATGTCCACCAACCTTGATAGTGTGTTTAATGTGACCAAACAGGTCATAGAGGGCATGGTGGCGCAGAAATGGGGGCGCATCATAAATATCTCCAGCGTCAATGGCGTTAAGGGTGCTTTCGGCCAAACCAACTATGCAGCGTCAAAGGCTGGCGTCCTTGGCTTTACCAAGTCATTGGCGCTTGAAGTTGCCAAAAAAGGGATAACGGTCAACGCGATTTCGCCTGGCTTTATTGATACACCGATGACCCAAGCCATGCCCGACGCTGCTCGCGCTGCCGTTATCGCCTCTATCCCCACAGAACGAATGGGGCTACCGGACGATATAGCCAACGCTGTTGCCTACCTTGCCAGCACTGAGGCGAGTTACGTGACCGGCACAAACCTATCGGTAAACGGCGGCGTCCACCTGTACCAATAGCACGAGGTGGCTAGCATATGCCGCCTAAGGCGATTATCTATTGCATGTGCTGCCCGCCGTTGATCGCAATGTTGGCGCCAGTGATAAACGCCGCTTCGTCTGAAGCGAGGTAGGCGCAAAGACCAGCCACCTCTTCCGGTTTTCCAAGACGACCAACGGGAATTTGCGGAATGATCTTCGAGTTCAGCACGTCTTCGGGAATCGCCATGACCATTTTGGTGCCAATGTAGCCGGGCGAAATTGTGTTAACCGTTACCCCTTTTTTGGCAACCTCAAGGGCCAGCGCCTTGGTGAAACCGTGCATCCCGGCTTTCGCAGCCGAGTAATTAGTCTGCCCAAACGCCCCCTTCTGGCCGTTCACGGAAGAAACATTTATCACCCTTCCCCAGCCTCGCTCCACCATGCCGTCGACAATGGGTTTGGTCATGTTGAAGACGCTGTCTAGGTTAGTGCCGATCACGGCGTCCCAGTCGACCTTGGTCATTTTCTTGAAGGTCATGTCGCGGGTGATGCCGGCGTTATTGATGAGGATATCTATTGGACCTACATCGACTTGGATCTTCGCTATTGCGCTGGCGCAAGACTCAAAACTCGCCACATCCACCGGATAGGCATGGAAATGATAATCACGAGCCGCCATTTCCTTAAGCCATTCGACCGCTTTGGCGTTACTCGGTGAATAGGTCACGATGACCTTGATACCCATTCGCGCCAGCTTCATACAAATTGCCTCGCCGAGACCACCCATGCCACCGGTCACAAGCGCGGTACGTTGTGTTGCTACCATTGCACTCTCTCCTCGCTAATGCTTCATTGGCCGCCAAACGGCTTACTTCAACAGACTAATGCCTCCGAGTTTACTTTTTTTTGTGCAACGGTAGCACCGCAGCGCAGCAACGCCGATCCTTAGTGTTTCTCGTCCATTTTTGCCCGAACATAGCGGCCTGGCGCGTCTTCAATCGGCGGGAATTGGTGGCTACCAAGCAGATCTCGCGCAGGGATTTTTCTTCCGCCATAGGGGGCTAACCATGCTACCCACTTTACCCACCAACTGCCCGGGACTTCTTCTGCATTCTCTAACCATTGGTCCGCAGAGGCCTCCAGTGTGGCCGACGAGGACTTGTGTTGCCAAAAACTACGCTTGTTTTTCCAAGCCGGATTAACAACACCGGCAATATGGCCGGAAGCACCAAGGGTGAACTCAACAGCCCCGCCAAAACTCGCCGCGCTTGCATAGGCGGAATGCCAGGGGACGATGTGGTCCTCCCGGGCTGCAAAGACAAATGACGGCATGTCGATGTATGACATATCAATCGGCACACTGCACACCTTGACGTGATCAGGCTTGACAAGGTTGTTTTCCAGATAAGTATTGCGGATGTACCAACAGTACCAAGGGCCAGGCAAATTGGTGCTGTCAGCGTTCCAGTACAGCAAATCAAATGCTGGTGGTTTACTCCCCTTCAAATAGTTGCTGATGACGTAGCTCCAGATCAAGTCGTTCGCCCTGAGTGAGGAAAATGCAAACGCCAGATCGGAGCCTCTCACCACGCCCCCCTGGCCGACCTCCCTTTCGCGGGCCGCCACAAAAGCCTCGTCGATATAGGCACCGATATCACCGACATCGGTGAAATCAACAAAGGTGGTCAAGAAGGTCGCACTTTCGACGACGTCGTGCCCCATTCGCCGCAGTACCGAAAGCGCACAAGCCAACAACGTTCCGCCGACACAGAACCCGAGCGTGTTTATTTTTTCAACGTTAGTCACTAAACGCACCACGTCGACGGCCTTTACAACGCCTTGAGCAATGTAGTCGTCCCACGTAAGCTTTCCCATGGAGGAGTCGACGTTACGCCATGACATGACAAACACGGTGTGTCCTTTGCTGACAAGGTAACGGATCAGCGAATTCTCTGGGGTGAGATCGAGGATATAAAACTTGTTGATACAAGGCGGGACAAACAGCATCGGTCGCAAGTAAACTTGGCTTGTGCTTGGTTGGTACTGAATGAGTTGAAACAAGTCATTTTCGAACACAACTTTGCCGGGCGATACGGCGATATCCTTACCCACTTTGAAGGCGGTTTCATCTGTAATTGACACATATCCCTTGGCCAGATCGCCACCAAAATTTTCCGCGCCTTGGCAAAGTGATTCGCCCTTCGTATCGATGGCCAACCTAAGAGCTTCCGGATTTGTCGCAAGGAAATTTGACGGGGCAATCGCATCCAAGTACTGCTTAAGAAAAAATCGAGCGCGTTTTTTTTGGGCTGCCTGCATATCAACCGCGTCAAGGCTCTTAAGTAGTGATTGTGAAGTTGCCAGATAAGCATCTGCCAACAGTCGGTAATGCGCCGCCGTCTGCCAATCCGCACTTTGGAATCGTTTGTCCTGTGCGCTTTGGCCAGATCCGTGAGAAAGCTGTGCCATCAGCTTTTGCTGTTCGGCTTTCCAATGCGCTTGCATGGCACCTAATGCCGCAGTGCCACCCGACGAAGGCGTCAATGCACCCATCGCCTCGACTGCTTTAAGCCAGGCGGTTTGTAGTTCGGCGGCATTTGCCGGAATCGGCACCCCGCTTAGCGAGCGGAGCCAATTTTGACCGGCCTGTTGCATTTGGCTGATAAGTTTCTGAAAATCGTTCGCGTACGTATTGGACATGAGGCAGTCTTTGATTAACGGGATAACGAATACCATTCTGACATTTTGTGCGCTCTCAAACATGATCACCGCCACAAAATGCATATCTTCATAATTGCGTGGCTGTGGGTAATCTTGATGATGTCCATCACGTCGAGCAGCGTCGTGGGCGGAGTGCTGACATTCCTCCTTTTCGGCGTTGGGCCTTGCGCGCTCTTGTTGTGGCTGGTCGGCGGCCGAGTCCGTGGGCGACGAAGCGCACCGACGCAGATGGAGCAATTGTCAGTGACTATGCCCCACGAGCATGTGGACGGTCCAAATCGAGAGAACGCCCAACCCGATCAAGGAAAACTGCGCGAGTGAATCACGTAGCGAGTTTCTGCGGTGAAGCCCGGGAATGAGGTCGGCGATCGCGACATAGATCATGCTGGAAGCGGCGAGACATAAAAAAACAATTGAGTAGTTTTCCAATGCTCGTAGCAAGAAAAAAGCGAGCACCGCGCCAACCAAGGTGGCGAGGCTCGAAATCAAGTTCCACACCAGAGCCCGTCGTTTGCTGAAGCCGGAATGCACCAACACCAGAAAATTGCCCAGCTCCTGCGGGAGTTCGTGCGCGATGATGGCAATTGAGGTAAGGATGCCGAGTTTGATGTCAGCGACAAATGCGGCTGCTATGGCAAGCCCATCTGTGAAGTTGTGGAAACCGTCGCCGACGATCACCATCCATGCGGATGCGTGTCCACCCGCTTCACTGCGACCGTGTTGATGCTCGTGTTCGTGTGCGGCAGTCTGTCCGTTTGGGTCAGCGTGCGGCGCTGGGAGATCAATTGAAGCCCCATGGTCGTGGCTATGCCGCCACAGAACCAGTTTCTCCATCGCAAAGAAGCCCAATATACCCGCAAGTATCCATCCAGCGGATGCCTCGCTGCTCTTTGAAGACTCAAATACATGCGGTATCAGATCGAGGAATACCACACCGAGTAACGCGCCCACCGCGAAGCTGACAAACACCGGAATCAACTTTGGTTGCAGGCGCCAGGCAAGAAGGGCCGCCATCGACACGGATAAGAATCCGCCCAGAAGTGCCGCTGCAATGATATAGGTCAGTGTCATGAGGTACTCGGTTCGGCAACACTGCGCATCTTTGTCGCGACGCGAGTGGCGGTGGCAAGTCGTTGTTGCAACTTAATTGCAAAATTTTAGCATGCCAAGCACATTTGTGAACCTGGGGCTCAAACGCTCCGCCTTGTCGCGTACCGCGCTGTCGAGTGCCTTAGTCGAGCCATATCATGGCGGCCATTCGGCCCGACGATTGCCCTTGATGGATGCCGCGTCGGTGTGAGAAGAACCGTTCGCTGTCGGAGAAGGTACACAGCCCGCCACCATAAACCGCCGACGGTCGCAGACCTGCTCGTAGCAGACGTGTTTCGGCCAATGCGTAAATGTTCGCGTGCCATTTCGTTCTTACAGCATCGTCGCTTGGCTTATTCGCATCGCCTGCGTCGGCCTTTGGGACAAATGCAGCCGATACCGGAAGTTGCTCAGCAGGTCTCGCGGCGGCCAGAAACCGCTGCCGAACCTCAGCACCGACTTCAAATGCCTCAGCACCGATCGCCGGTCCCATATAGGCCAGCAAATTTTCTGGCGGCACGTGCATCGATGCAATCGCCGCTTCAAGAACGCCAGCCGCAAGGCCCCGCCAGCCAGCGTGTGCCGCGGCGACGGTTGTTCCGTCTCGGTCACACAACAGCAGGGACAGGCAGTCAGCCATCATCACAGTACAAACGGAACGACGGCGCCGACTCACCGCCGCATCTGCGGAGATTGCCGCATCCGGCCTGATTTTGTCCAGATTAGCGACTTCAATTCCGTGTACCTGGCTCATCCAGCGTGGTGTGGCACCGATCAGATTCACCACGCGTCGGCGGTTTTCTTCCACCGCGACCGGATCATCACCAACACTTTTGCCGAGGTTCAAGCTCGCGTGGCAACCTTGACTGATCCCGCCGGCGCGGGTCGTAATCAAGCTGCGTACGCTCGGTGGCGCGGGCCAATCTGGAAGGATACAGTCACGCTGGTCGAGGCTCATGCTTCTGCGACGGCCTTAATCAGAATCTCCATGTCTTCGGCAATTGCTGCCTCGAAGGAAACCATTTTGTGAGTCGACGGATGCTCGAAGGCGAGCGCGCACGCATGAAGAGCTTGCCTGCCAAATGCTGCGACCGCTGTCTGGAGTGACGGAGCCAGCCCCTTGGCACCCCTTCCGTAAACGGCGTCGCCTTCCAACGGGAAGCCGAGCGACGCCATGTGGACACGTATCTGGTGGGTGCGACCGGTTTCTAAGCGACACTCCACCAACGTATGGTAGCGAAACTGCTCAAGCACCTTGTAGTGCGTAATTGCCGGTTTACCATAGTCGGCGTTGTTTACAACTGCCATCTTGATGCGATCTCTCGGATGCCTGCCGATCGCCGCGTCTACCGTTCCGTCGCCGTCCAACACGCCACGAAGCAACGCAACATAACGCCGCGAAACGGAGCGCGCTTGAAGTTGCCTGACCAACGCAAGTTGTGCGGCTTCGTTGCGCGCGACGACCATCAGTCCGCTGGTGTCTTTATCCAGACGGTGCACAATACCCGCCCGTGGAACGTGTGCGGTTTCCGGATAGCGGAATAACATGCCGTTTAAGATCGTACCGGACCAGTTACCGACGGCGGGATGTACAACCATCCCCGGCTGCTTGTTGATGATGATCACGTCGGTGTCCTCATAAATCACATCCAACGGGATTGGCTCCGCGAGGAACGCCGTGTCTTCGGGGCGTGCCTTCAGATGAATGGAAATGGTCTCTCCACCTGTTAACTTGGTTTTAGGTTGAGCGGGCTGACCATCAAGGGTCACGTCGCCGCTTTTGACGAGGCTGCTCAGGCGACTTCGCGAGAACGTCGGAAACAACACCGCCAGCGCATAGTCGAGGCGAGAACCAGCCAGCTGCAACGGTGTCCTGAGGTTTTGTGTGGTGTTGACGATTGCGTCAGGCTCCTCGTCTGGTATGGTCGCTGGGCTATAATCACCATCTTCTAGATCGTTCGTATGCATCGGCCAAAGTATGACACGTACTTCATTGCGCTCCCTATTTGCTTGCCTCCTATTGCCCGCGTTTCTGGCGGGCTGCGGCTGGTTTGGCGACAAGTTGGACCTCCAAAAAAACTGGACGGTCGAGCAGTTCTATAAGAACGCGAGAGACGAGCTTGAGTCGGGCAATTTTGCCGGTGCCATCAAGCTGTACGAAGCGCTCGAAGCGCGTTATCCCTTCGGTCGTTACACCCAGCAGGCGCAGCTGGATATTGCCTATGCCAACTACAAAGATAACGAGACGGCAGCAGCAGTTTCGGCAGCGGATCGTTTCATGAAGTTACATCCAAATCATCCGAACCTTGATTACGCCCTGTACATCAAAGGGCTCGCCTACTTCAAGCCTGACCTCGGGCTGTTTGGACAAGTGTTGAACCTTGACCCCGCTGAGCGCGACCCCAAGGCACTCCGTGACTCGTTTGATGTATTTAAAGAGCTCGTGACCAGATTTCCGGATAGTGTCTACGCCGACGATACACGTGGTCGCATGGTCTACCTTGTGAATACTCTGGCCAAACATGATCTTGCTGTTGCGCGTTACTACTTCAGTCGGGGTGGGTATCTGGCGGCGGTCAACCGTGCTCAGTATGTGATTACGCGTTACCCACAAGCGCCGCTCGCAGAAGAAGCGCTCACCATTAGTGTTGAATCCTACGAGAAATTAGGCATGAAGGATCTCGCCGACGCTTCCCGTCGCGTTCTACAAGCCAACTTCCCAAACAACGCGATGGTATCCGCCAGCGGCCGGGCAACTAAACCATGGTGGAAACTCTGGTAGTTAGGCAGAGGAAAATGGAATAAAGGCGCGGTTTTCCACGCCTTTTTGCTTGGAGAAGCCCGTTGTGACTGGTGTTCGAAAATGGTGTTCTTGGTAGTTGAACCAAGTTTTTGGTATTATTACCAAGATGCAACGCAATCGACCATCAACAAAAAAAGCCCTGCAGGTGTCGGTCCAGCACGCCGCCCGCAATTCCGGTGGTTCATCGCAGAGCCAACTCGGCAAGCAGCCAGCCGTGCCGGGTAGCTTTGAGAACGCGATTCGTGCGGTGCGAGTCCCGACCAATACTCGTGAACGTATTCTTCATGCAGCACTCCTTATCTTGAGTAACGATGGCTTCGCAGCCCTCACCCAGCAACATGTCTGCGAGCGAGCTGGGATACGCCAAAGTCACCTGACCTACTACTTCCCGACCCGCAACGACCTACTTCGTGAGACGGCTGTATTTGGGTGTGAGACGATGCTATCGGCCATGACCGAGGTAACCGAAGCGCATCAACTCACGCTTGCTGAAGTTCGCGAGTACCTTTTTTCGGTGGACGAGACTGACCGTGGAATTGGCCGACTCTTGGCAGCGCTGGTAGCCGCATCTGACGAAGATCCGCAGATCAAACCTTGGTTCGGCGCATTCCAGGACGAGAACCGCGTAAAGCTGGCGGCGCTACTCAGGGGAATTGGCATCGACGCTGAGGACGCAGATATTGAGCTTCTGCACGCTGCCTATGTTGGTGCCACGTTGCTAGACGTTGGTGAGTCGAGCAAAAAATCGCTCGCCTGTGCGCGCAACATCGTGCACCACGCCTTTGATATCGTCACCAAAGGACTCGCAAGGTCCCGGCCAAAGCCGGTGATCACGTCAAAATCCCGCAGGAAACAAAAATGAAATTTCACGGTCTGCTCACGCTGACCGCATTTCTCGCCGCGCTTGGCGCAGGCGGATGTGCGATCGGGCCCGATTACGTCAAGCCTGCTCCTATTGGCTCGGTTGCAATGGCGGCATGGGTCGCACCAATCCCACACGACGGTACTTCGGTGGAACTCGTGAACTGGTGGCAACGCTGGAGCGACCCCGTGCTGGTTGAGTTGCTGGCACAGGCGCAGCGGCAAAATCGTACCATCGCACAATCAAGCGCACGCATTGCCCAGGCAAGGGCGGCCTATCGTGCCGCCACCTCCGCATTACTGCCAAACGCTGCGGCCAATGCCTCCGACAATCGCAGTAAAGGTGGTCAAGGTGAACCAAGCGCAACGGGTAACACACTTGGCCAGAACACACAGAGCGGCCAATTTTCATCGGGCAGCACGGAAGTACAACGCAGTCGTAGTCTCTCGTTAGACGCAGCATGGGAACTTGATGTCGTCGGCGGTGCCAGACGCGGTCGCGAAGCCGCATCTCAACGCGCCCTTGCGCGCGATGCAGACTGGCATGATGCAAGAGTCTCAGTCGCGGCGGAGGTTGCGGCGACCTACGTCAATCTGCGTGCTTGTGAAGTGCTGGTTGCCGGTTATCGGATTGATGTTGCGTCCCGTGCTGAAACAGCACGGCTAACAAAACTAAAGGCAGACGCGGGCTTTGAGGCACCTGCCAACGCCGCACTGACAGAAGCCAGTGCGGCGGAGGCACGTTCCCGTCTGGCCCAGCAGCAAGCCAATTGTGACTTGAGCATCAAATCGCTGGCAGAGCTGACTGCCCTTGACGAAACGCAGCTTCGCGCAAAGCTCATGGCATCGACGGCGAAGCTACCCTCGCCCGCCGGTTTTGCCATCAGTGCGGTGCCCGCGGCGGCCATTTCCCAGCGACCAGATATCGCATCAGCCGAGCGCGAGTTGATCGCGGCAAGTAATGACATCGGCCTATTTATGGCGGATCGGTTTCCTCGAATCTCCCTGTCGGGCAGTATTGGATTCAGCGAAAACAGCAGCAGCGGATACAACAGTCGCGGCAGGACGTGGAGCTATGGACCGGCCATCTCGATGCCCATTTTCGACATGGGACGACGTGCGGCAAATGTGGATGGGGCGCGTGCACGGTTCGAGGAGTCTCTGGCTGCCTACGAAGGCAAAACGCTGCACGCGGTACGTGAAGTTGAAGAGGCCTTAGTTCGGCTCGATAGCGCCGCGCGTCGCGAGAAAGATGCAAACACGGCGCTGGCTGGTTATCAGCAGTTCCTCGCTGCAGCGGAGGCGAGAGTGCGGGCCGGCGCGGGTAACTTGACTGAGCTGGAGGAGGCGCGCAGAGCCGTTGTGCAGGCACAAGGCGTTGCAGTTGGCGTTTCGCTTGACCGACTCACAGGCTGGATTGGTTTGTACAAGGCAGTGGGTGGCGGGTGGTCTGAGGGAATCCCGAGTAACGAAGTTAAGGCGACAAGATGAAACTGAACCTGAATTTGCGAAATAAACCCACCCTCCTCGTGCTGTTGATGGGGTGTTCGGTTGTGACAGCTCTGCTCATTGCCGTGGTGGGCCGTGCGTCTACCGACGACAACGCGTCGGCGGCCGGAAGGCCATCGTTAACAGTAACCACCATTACACCAATTGAGTCGCAAATTGCCGCCACACTAGCAGCGAGCGGCAATATCGTGGCTTGGCAGGAGGCTATTGTTGGCGCTGAAAGCAACGGCCTTCGCCTCAACGATGTGCGCGTGAATGTCGGCGATAAAGTGACCAAGGGCCAGGTATTGGCGACATTTGCCGCAGAGACGCCTGAAGCAGAATTGGCGCAAGCGCGCGCCAGCGTTGCGGAAGCCGAAGCGGCACTGGTCGACGCACAAGCCAACGCCGCTCGCGCCCGGGCCTTGTCTCCTACCGGCGCGCTTTCTACGCAACAGATTGATCAGTACACAACCGCAGAAAAAACTGCAGAAGCCCGCCTGGCAGCGGCGCGCGCAAACGCAAGGCTGAGCCAAGTGCGGTTGTCGAACACGCAAGTTCTGGCACCTGACGGCGGCACTATCTCAGCGCGCGCCGCAACGGTAGGCGCAGTGACTCAAGCCGGACAAGAGCTGTTCCGCTTGGTCAGGCAAAACCGACTCGAGTGGCGCGCAGAGGTAACTGCCGCAGAACTACCGAAGGTCGCGGTTGGTCAACGGGTAAAGATAACAACGCCGGCTGGCGACGTGGTTGCGGGCACCGTCAGGATGATCGCGCCAACGGTTGACCCCGTCACCCGAAATGTGCAGGTATATGTGGACTTGGCGCGCACTCCCCTGGCCAAAGCGGGAATGTTCGCTCGTGGCGAGTTTCAACTTGAGGAGTCTGCTGGCCTCACGGTTCCGCAGCAGGCGGTCGTGACGAGGGATGGCTTTGCCTACGCCTTTACCGTTGGCGGCGACAATCGCGTCAAGCAGATCAAGATCGAAACAGGGCGTCGGGTCGCAGATCGTATTGAGGTCAGAACCGGATTGAGCGCTCAGACAGCGATCGTCGCCAGCGGCGCAGGGTTCCTCAAAGATGGTGATATCGTCCGGGTGACCACGGCAGCATCTACCCCATCGGCCAACAAGTAACGGGGTGTGCACATGAACTTTTCAAGTTGGGCAATCAAGAATCCGATACCCTCCATCGTATTCTTCATCTTGCTCACCTTCGCCGGTCTGGTGAGCTTCTTCAAAACCGGTGTGCAGGATTTCCCCGACATCGAGCTGCCGATGGTAACGGTGTCGGCCACGCTACCCGGTGCGGCACCGGCGCAGATGGAAACGGAAGTTGCACGCAAGATCGAAAACTCGATCGCCACCTTGCAGGGCGTTAAGAACATTTATACAAACATTCTTGATGGCACGGCAACCATTAACGTTGAATTCATCCTTGAAAAGAGCCTGAACGAAGCCACCAACGAGGTGCGTGATGCGGTTAGCCAAATTCGTGCCGATCTGCCGCAAGAACTTCGAGATCCGGTAATTCAGAAGGCCTCGACCGCAGGTCGCCCCATCCTGACCTATGTTGTGTCGTCTGAATCCCAAGATGAAGAGGCATTGTCTTGGTTCATTGACAATGCGGCAACTAAGCGGGTGCTTTTTGTATCGGGAGTGGGGAAAATCGCCCGGCTGGGCGGTGTTAGCCGGGAAGTGCTGGTGGAACTTAACCAATCCAAAATGTCGGCCATAGGTGTTACGGCCGCCGATGTTTCCCACGCATTGCGTCGCGTGCAGCAGGAGGCCCCTGGTGGCCGCGCCGACATCAGCGGCGCGGAGCAATCTGTCCGTACCATCGCCACCGTCGCGACAGTAGCTCAATTGCAGGCGTTGGACGTTCCGCTGGCGGACGGGCGACGAATTCGGCTTGACCAGGTTGCAAGTGTAAACGACACCATCGCTGAGCGTCGCGCGATTGCCCTGCGCGACGGCAATCGCGTGGTCGCGTTCGAGGTGAGCCGGAGCAAAGGCGCATCTGAAATAGAGGTTGCGCGAGGCGTTCGAGCCGCAGTTGAAGAGTTACGCACGGCGCATCCGACCATCAACATCGTCGAGGCAATTGACAACGTCTGGCCGGTACAGGAAAACTTTTACGGCTCGATGTATCTGTTACTCGAGGGTGCCATTCTTGCGGTCATCGTTGTGTGGGTCTTTCTGCGCGATTGGCGGGCAACGGTTGTTGCTGCAGCGGCCCTGCCTTTGTCGATCATCCCAACATTTTTAGGCATGTTTTTTTTTGGCTTTACGCTCAATACCGTGACGTTACTATCACTAGCGCTGGTGGTCGGCATTCTGGTCGACGACGCGATTGTCGAGATTGAGAATATTGACCGCCACTTGAGAATGGGCAAGTCGCCGCTCGATGCTGCGCGTGAGGCCGCCGACGAAATTGGTCTCGCAGTGATTGCCACCACCTTTGCCCTGATTGCGGTGTTCTTGCCGACCGCGTTTATGGCGGGTATTGCCGGGAAATTCTTCAAGCAGTTCGGCTGGACAGCGGTACTCGCCATCTTCGCCTCGTTGGTTGTGGCGCGTCTGCTGACGCCGATGATGGCGGCATACTTGCTCAAGCCGGCCAAAGAGCTGGCGAAGAAGGACAGCCGCTTGATGATTCGTTACCTCGATTGGGCGCGCTGGTGCATCGAACATCGGTCGGTGACGGCCGTCGGAGCGGCACTGTTCTTCGTCGCTTCGATTTCGTTGGTGCCAATGTTGCCGACCGGTTTTGTGCCGGTCGCCGACCGTTCGCAAACCATCGTTAACGTGGAGCTTCCCCCCGGCAGCACGCTG
>JADCJC010000061.1 GCA_020247395.1 Rhodocyclaceae bacterium | reverse complement strand
CGGAACAGCGGAATGTTTCGCAGTACGATGGACAAGATTTGGTGCCCTAAAAGTTCATTTGTACGTTATGTGCTGATTGTCTCACAATCAATCCGCCCCGTATCACCAAAGCGGCCTATGCGAATTACACTTCGAAGGTCGCATCGAATCGCATTTCGGCACGAATTTGTCCCGCTGCCGGGATGCTTTTCGCTTGGTGCGCGCAGATTTAACCTGCGGCCGTCAGCTAAAATAGTCACTCACTCCAGAGGTTTAATATGTCTGTTAAGCACCACCGTCTTCTCATTCTGGGCTCCGGCCCCGCCGGTTTTACTGCCGCTGTCTACGCCGCGCGCGCCAATCTTGCCCCCGTCTTGATTACCGGGTTGGCGCAGGGAGGCCAGCTAATGACAACGACTGACGTTGAAAACTGGCCAGCCGATGCCGACGGCGTGCAGGGACCGGACCTGATGAGTCGTTTCCAGGCACACGCCGAACGCTTCAACACGGCAATCATTTTTGACCACATTCATACGGTCAACTTCAAACAACGTCCGTTCACCTTGATTGGTGATTCCGACACCTACACTTGTGATGCGCTGATCATTGCAACCGGCGCATCTGCGCAATACCTCGGCCTGCCTTCTGAGGAGAAATTTCTCGGCAAGGGCGTGTCCGGCTGCGCCACCTGCGACGGCTTTTTCTACAAAAACGAGGATGTGTGTGTGGTCGGCGGGGGTAACACTGCTGTAGAGGAAGCCCTATACCTGTCCAATATCGCGCGACACGTCACGGTCATTCACCGTCGCGACAAATTCCGCTCTGAAAAAATCCTGCAGGATCGCCTGTTCGCCAAGGTGAAAGAAGGCAAGGTAACCATCAAGTGGAACCACACCTTGGACGAAGTCTTAGGCGATAGCTCCGGCGTCACGGGTGTACGTATCCGGGCGACGGCTGATGGTGCCACCACTGACCTCGCATTGAAGGGTTGCTTCATCGCCATTGGCCACAAGCCCAACACGGAAATCTTCCAAAGCCAGCTTGAGATGACCGATGGTTACATCATCACGCAGTCTGGATTAAAGGGCAACGCAACGGCAACCTCGGTTCCGGGGATTTTTGCCGCAGGCGATGTGCAGGATCATATCTACCGACAGGCGGTAACCAGCGCCGGAACTGGCTGCATGGCAGCGCTCGATGCAGAAAAATATCTCGAAAGTTTAGCCTAAAGTCTAAGATTGGCGGGATTTTTCAAGACAAATTGCCTCAAAATGCCCGTCAAATAAGGATTTTTTCATTTTATGGCAAAGTCGCGCTTATCTTCGCCGCCACCTTCGCCGCTGCTTACGCCAGCGCCAGCATCGATGCCGGTCTCATCCGATGATGGCCTGTTTCTTGCGGAAATGGCGGCGGACGGCGTACGACGCATCGAACCTGCACCGCGCGCCACAATTCAGCGCCCCAAGCCGCGCCCCATCGCCCAGCAGCGCGAGCGCGATGAGGCTTCCGTGCCGCAAGAGTTATTGAAACACACATCCGGCTGGGATGACGACATCGACACCGGCGACTTGATTTCCTTCCTCAGACAGGGGCTGCCCGGCGACATTTTGCGCAAACTCAAACGCGGACATTGGGCAGTGCAGGCAAGTCTGGACTTACATGGCTTAACCACCAATACCGCGCGTGCGGAACTCGGCAAATTCCTCGCCTATGCCCGGCACGGCGGCGCACGATGTGTACGTATTGTCCATGGCAAGGGTATTCGCTCAGCCAACGGTGTGCCGCTTCTACGCAACAAAGTGCGCTTGTCGCTGTCTCAACGCGAGGAGGTACTGGCTTTTTGCGACGCCCCGCCCGCAGACGGCGGAGGCGGTGCGGTGGTTGCCTTGTTGCGCTCCTCTTGACCACGTGCGTGCAGCGTGTCCAGGTAAGGTGTCTGGCGCAGGTAAAATTTGGCGATCGCTCCCCGAGCGTGAGCAATTGGCAATGATTGTCGATTGCCTAATTCTGCCAGCCCCATACAACATCAAAGATACACATGAACTCACTTTCGCTCGGTCGCTTTGCGCTATTGGTTGGCTGCCTGTTTTCCCTACTGGCCGCACTCTGGTTGAGTGACATCGGCAAGCGCAAGTTGGCCAACCCCGATGAAGGGCGATATAGCGTGCTCGCGATGCATATGGCTGATAGTGGCGATTACGTCACACCCCGCCTCAATGGCCTGAAGTACTTTGAAAAGCCCCCGATGCAGTACTGGGCCACTGCGGCGGCCATGAAGAATTTTGGCAAATCCGAGTGGAGCGCGCGGCTCTACACCGCCCTCGCCGGGCTATTGACGGTGTTGTTGGTTTCTTTCACAGCAGGCCGACTGTTTACGCGCGAGGTCGGGGTGTTCACCGGCCTCGCATTGGTTGCTTGCCCATACTTCATGGCCTTGGCGGAAATTGTGACCTTGGACATGGGGCTAACGTTCTGGACGACCCTGACAGTCTGCGCGTTCATGCTATCCCAGCACAATCCCGCGAGTCGGCAAACCCCGGATCGAGAACGATTGATCTGGTTGTGTGTTGCCGCGATAGCCAGCGCGGGTGCGGTACTGTCAAAAGGCTTAATTGGCATCGTGTTCCCCGGCGCCGTGCTGTTTCTTTACTGCCTGTTTAATTTCGATTGGCCGCGCCTTCTTCGCATCAATTGGTGGGTCGCGGTGCCACTCTTCCTAGTTGCCGTCTGCCCGTGGTTTGTGTTGGTGGCCGAACGCAATCCCGAGTTCATGCGGTTCTTTTTCATTCACGAACACTTCCAACGTTTCACCACAACACAGCACCGGCGGGTTGAGGCGTGGTGGTTCTTCCTCCCCATCTTGTTTGTTGGTGTACTGGCGTGGGCGTTCTTGCTGGTTCCGTCTATGGTCAGCGCGTGGCGTCGTGAAAGCACCTCGACGCTACACCCCGATAGTTTGCGTTCGCCACCGCCCAGACCATTCAGGCCACTTCGATTTGCGCTGATCTGGTCGGTCTTCATCATTTTCTTCTTCAGCATTTCTGGCTCGAAATTACCCGCCTACATTCTGCCGACCTTTCCGTTTTTGGCGATGTTGATCGGCTATTACTTGGCTTCCACGCCCGGTAGAAAAATTGCCTGGTACGTTCTACCCATCCCGGCGATCTCATTAATCATCGCCTATGTCTTGCACGCACTACCGGCGGAAAAAGCGCGCAACGCCTTTGAACTTGGCTTGTACACCGAGTACGGCGAGATCATGGTCGCCGCATTCATCGTCTTTGCCGTCGGCACCGCGATTGCCGTTGCTTGTTTTTGGCGCAACACAAAGGTGTCGCGCCGTTGGGGAGTAGCAGCAGTTGCGGCAGCAAGCATATTCATGGTGCAACGCATTGATAGTGGCTATGAAACACTCTCGCCGCTTCAGTCGGGATACGGATTGGCGCAATCCATAGGCCAACATCTTGCTAAGGAAACCCGGCTCTACTCGGTGAATACTTATGATCAAACCCTCGCCTTCTACCTCGGTCGTTACACAACCTTGGTTGACTACGTGGACGAGTTTGAGATGGGGCAAAAGAGTGAACCCGGCCGCAATATCGCTCGGCTGGAAGACTTCCCGCCAGTGTGGAAGCAGCCCGGATCGGTCATCGCTATCATTCCACCGCAGGATATCGATAAAATGCGGAGCTTCGGCTTTGAGTTTGAGGTCATTCATGAATCTCCTCGGCGCTTTGCCATCATGAAACGCTGAACCCGCCCGACCACCAATCGGATATTACGGCCTTGAACCTCGTCAGCTTTAGCTTGATCCTCACCGGCGTATTGCTCAATGCGACTGCGCAGTTGCTCCTCAAGGCGGGGACAAATCGTATTGGCCGCTTTGAATTCAGCGGTGAGAACCTCGTTCCGATCGCCAAAACCGTCGCCTTCCAGCCGCACATCTTGATGGGCCTAGGTTGCTATGGCGCGAGTGTCATCATCTGGATCATGGCCCTTTCACGCGTACCAGTTTCGGTCGCCTATCCTCTGCTGTCCATCGGCTATATCGTCAACGCGTTTGCCGCGTGGTATCTTTTTGGCGAGTCGTTGACCGCACAAAAGCTGATCGGTATCGCCGTCATTTGTATTGGCGTCTGGTTGGTTGCAAAATCGGCATGAGTACGCTCGCCTCGTCCAGCTTTCTCAAGTTTGCCGGCCCGGTGATTACCGATGAGATGGCTGACGCCGTGCGCGACAGTCTGCTCTCCGGTTGGCTGACAAGCGGTCCGCGTGTTGCCGCATTTGAGGCGGCTTTGTCCGACTACCACGGGGGCCGACCTACCCGCGTCTTTACGTCGGCCACGGCGGCAATGGAAGTGGCGTTCGAAGTATGTGGCATCGGCCCCGGCGACGAGATAATCACCTCTGCCATGACATTTTTCTCGGTCGGCAACATGATTGAAAAAACGGGTGCCACCACGGTATTTGTCGATTGTGACCTCACCACCCGTAACATCAAACTCGACCAAGTCGAGCGTGCGATTACGCCACATACCAAAGCCATTGTACCGACGCATATGTCAGGATTGCCGTGTGAAATGGACCGGCTCTACAACATGGCCCAAAAACACGGCCTGCGAGTGATCGAAGACGCTGCATTGGCAATTGGTTCTAGCTGGCAGGGAAAGCGTATCGGTGCGTTTGGTGACATCGCCACGTTCAGTTTTCACCCCAACAAGAACATGACCACCATCGAGGGCGGTGCTGCTGTATTCGCCGATGAAGCAGAAGCGCGTCGTGCCGAGGTGCTACGATTTCATGGCATTTCGCGGCTCGCTGATGGCACTCGCGATGTCACAGTCGCTGGCGGCAAGTTCAACATGAGTGATGTCTCAGCACGGCTTGGACTGGGGCAATTGGCGATGTTGGATACATGGAATGCCCACCGGCGGGACTTGGCTCACACCTACATGACACTGTTGGGTCCGATCGCAGATGAGTTTGGCATTGTGCTCCCAGCGTCGGCATATCCAAACGAACCGACCGGACACTCGTGGAACATGTATTGCGTGTTGCTACCGTTCACAAAGCCTTGGCAATCGCGGCTCACGCGAAAGCAATTTATCGACGCCATGCATGCTCAAGGTATCGGCATCGGCATATCGTACGAGGCAATGCATCTGACCAGCTTGTTTCGCAGCAAAGGCCACCGTGACGGCGAGCATCCTAACGCAGAACGCATCGCGCGACAAACCGTGACGCTACCTTTGCACGCCGCGATGACCGAGACAGACGTCGCTCGCGTCGTGAAAGCGCTAATCTCTTTTCTCGCCAAGGCTTGACTACATGAGCGCGCCTTCCACACCGCTACTATCGGTCGTCATTCCCGTCTACAATGAAGAAGATGGATTACCCGCGCTGTTCGCGCGCCTCTACCCGGCGTTGGACGCACTTGGCTGTCGCTACGAGATTGTCTTCACCAATGACGGCTCGATTGATCGCTCGGCAGCCGTTTTGCGCGAACAGTACCAGAAGCGCCCGGACGTCACCCGGGTCATTTTGTTTAACGGCAACTTCGGCCAGCACATGGCGATCATGGCGGGCTTTGAACATTGCCGCGGATCACGCATCGTGACACTGGATGCCGACCTGCAAAACCCTCCCGAAGAAATCGCCAACCTACTCGCCGAGATGGACAAGGGCTACGACTATGTCGGCACGATACGCCGTATGCGCCAAGACAGTGCGTTCCGCCGGTATGCGTCGCGCGCGATGAACAAGCTGCGTGAACGCATCACCAGCATCAAGATGACCGACCAGGGATGCATGTTGCGCGCCTACAGCCGTGGCATTGTTGATGCCATCAATAGTACGCGTGATTCCTCCACCTACATTCCGGCGCTGGCCTACTCTTTCGCGCGTCGTCCGGCGGAAATCGAAGTCGCCCACGAAGAACGTTTTGCAGGCGAGTCGAAATACTCTCTCTACAAGCTTATCCAACTTAATTTTGATTTGATGACCGGTTTTTCCACCGCCCCCCTGCAGGTGTTCTCGCTAATCGGCATCATCATCTCAATTCTTTCCATCGGGTTTGTCGCCTTTCTGGCGATTCGGCGGCTGGTTGTCGGGCCGGAAGCCGAAGGGCTGTTCACGCTGTTTGGCATCGCGTTTTTCCTCATTGGCATCACCTTATTCGGCATTGGACTAGTGGGTGAGTATGTCGGCCGCATCTACGAACAAGTGCGCTCGCGGCCGCGATACATGATCGAAGGCATTCTCGAAAGCCCCGACCACAAGAAGAATTGATTCGATGGCGACCGCTGTTGTCTTCGGTTACCACAATGTCGGTGTTAGTTGCCTGAGGGGACTGCTCGCGCACGGCGTCGATGTCCAATTGGTCGTGACGCACACTGACAACCCGACTGAAACCATCTGGTTCGACAGCGTGGCGAAAGTTGCGTCGGAAAATTCGATCCCAGTCGTTACTCCAGAGGATCCGAATACGGATGAGTTCATCGCCCGGCTATCTGCGCTGTCCCCAGACTTTATCTTTTCATTCTACTACCGCAATATGTTGAACTCGGCGCTGCTAGCCACCGCCAAACGCGGTGCATTCAATATGCACGGCTCGCTCCTGCCGAAGTATCGGGGGCGAGTGCCGATTAACTGGGCGATCATCAAAGGCGAAACCGAAACGGGAGCCACCTTGCATGAAATGGTCGAAAAGCCCGATGCCGGTCGTATCGTCGGCCAACAAGCGGTTCCCATTGGTCCGGATGAAACGGCACGCGAGGTGTTTGCGAAGGTCACCGCTGCGGCGGCGGCAGTACTCGACGGCTCGCTACCCAACTTGATTAAAGGCGAGGCCACCCTGACGCCGCAAAACCTGGCCGCGGGCAGCTACTTTGGCGGCCGTAAACCTTCCGACGGCGTCATCGACTGGCATGCCACGGCTGAAAACATTCATAATCTCGTCAGAGGCGTGGCACCACCCTACCCAGGAGCAACCACCCAAATTCGCGGCGAGACGATCAAGATAACAAAGACCAAACGAATGCCAGCCGTATTCTCCCATTCCAACCCAGCGCATCTGAATGTTGCAAACGACAAAGTGATCGCACTTTGCGGTAGCGGCACCATGTTGCGCGTGTTGGAAGCGGAAATCGATGGCCAACCGTACAATGAGCTGATGTTGGCGGCGTGGATCGGCACTGGCATCCACGCCATGACCGCACAGCCGTGAAATTTAGCGGCTCAAGCATCAAAACCAGGAATCTCCCGATATGAAAAAAGTACTGATCCTCGGCGTTAACGGCTTCATCGGCCACCACTTGTCCAAAGCCATTCTTGCGTCTACCGACTGGAATATTTACGGCATGGACATGAATTCAGACCGAGTCGCTAAGTTCATGGAAAATCCGCGTTTCCATTTTTTTGAAGGTGATATCACCATCAATAAGGAATGGATCGAGTACCACATTCGGAAATGCGACGTGGTGCTGCCGCTGGTTGCGATTGCGACACCGTCTACCTATGTTTCTGATCCACTGCGGGTATTCGAGCTCGACTTCGAAGCCAACCTGCCATTCATCCGTTCTTGCGTGAAGTACAAGAAGCGCGTCATTTTCCCGTCGACATCCGAGGTCTACGGCATGTGTAGTGACGCCGAGTTTGATCCGCACAGTTCCAACCTAGTGCTAGGACCGATCGAAAAACAGCGTTGGATCTACTCATGTTCAAAACAACTGATGGATCGGGTGATCTTTGCCTACGGCTCGCGCGGCGACCTCGACTTCACGTTGTTCCGTCCGTTCAATTGGATCGGTGCGGGTCTTGATTCGATTCACACACCGAAAGAAGGGTCATCGCGAGTGATCACGCAGTTTTTTGGCCACATTGTTCGCGGCGAGCCAATCAAGCTGGTAGACGGCGGTGCGCAAAAACGTGCGTTTACCTATGTCACCGACGGCATCAGCGCGCTGGTGAAAATCATCGCCAATGAAAACAATGTCGCCAGCGGCCAGATCTACAACATCGGTAATCCAAAAAACAACTACTCAGTGCGTGAGCTGGCCAGCATGATGCTCGAACTCGCCAAGCGGTACCCGGAGTATGCAGCGACCGCAGCCAAGGTGAAACTCATCGAAACCACGTCCGGCGAGTACTACGGCACGGGCTATCAAGACGTGCAGAATCGTGTGCCAAAAATCGACAACACGATGAAGGATCTCAACTGGGCACCGCAGGTCAATATGGCCGATGCGCTGAAGGGTATTTTTGATCACTACCGTATGGAACTTGAAGACGCGAAGGACTTGGTGAACTGATGGCCACAACCATGCCGGTGGTAGGTGTTGTGATGGGCTCAAACTCGGATTGGGATGTGATGCAGCGCGCGGCGGAAATCCTCAAGGAGTTCGGTGTTCCGTTTGAATACAAAGTCATTTCCGCGCATCGTACGCCAGACGCGATGTTTGAATACGCAGAAACCGCGCGTAGCCGAGGACTCAAGTGCATCATCGCCGGTGCTGGTGGTGCAGCCCATTTGCCCGGCATGATTGCCTCGAAGACAACCATACCCGTGTTAGGAGTCCCCATTCCGTCCAAACATCTGGCTGGCCAAGACTCGCTTTACTCAATTGTGCAGATGCCCAAGGGCATTCCGGTGGCGACATTTGCCATCGGCGAGGCGGGAGCTGCTAACGCAGGACTTTTCGCCGTCAGTCTATTGGCCAACAATGATGCGCCGCTTGCTGACAAGTTAGCCTCGTATCGCGAAAATTTGAAAGACATGGTGGCTGCGATGCAGCTACCTGACGTGTTGTGATTCTGCCGGGTGCCACGCTTGGGTTGATTGGCGGCGGTCAGTTGGGCCGTATGTTTACCATGGCGGCGCGCAACTTGGATTACCGCGTCACCGTCCTTGACCCTGATCCCCTTTCGCCTGCGGCGGAATTTGCCACCGGACACCTCAATACGGCCTACACACACCCCATCTCGATTGAGGAGATGGCCAACTCATGCGCAGCGGTGACCACTGAATTTGAGAACGCGCCCGCCGAAGTGCTGCTGCAACTCGCATCACGCACAACGGTTCGCCCCAGTGGTAATGCGGTTGGCATCGCGCAAGACCGGGAATTGGAGAAAGGCTTCTTCAAGACCAACGGCTTCCCCGTCGGTGCCTTCGCGGTGATCAAGAAGCCCGATAATATTGATGCGGCGCTGACGGACGTCACTTTGCCCGCAGTGCTCAAAACCGCCCGCTTTGGTTATGACGGCAAAGGCCAGGCGCGTATCGAGAGCCGCGCACAGCTGGTAGAGATGCTTGACAAGTGGCGCTATCCGCCGACCATCCTAGAACAGTGGGTGCCACTCAATCTGGAGATTTCCGTTGTACTGGCGAGAACCGCCAGCGGCGAAATATCTGTTTTCCCCGTCGCGGAAAATCAACACGTCAATGGCATCCTGGATATCACCATTGCGCCCGCGCGGATTTCGCCAGTACTCGCCGATGCCGCAACCTCAATTGCCACTGCAGTCGCCGAACGCCTAGCCTATGTCGGCGTTCTTGCCGTCGAGTTCTTTGTGCTCGCGGACAATACACTGCTCATCAACGAGATCGCGCCACGCCCCCATAACAGCGGCCACTTCACCATCGACGCGTGTCGCACCTCTCAGTTCGAGCAGCAGGTTCGGGTGTTATGTGATTTACCCCTGGGCGACGCGACCCAGCATTCACCGGCGGTGATGTTAAATTTGCTGGGCGACCTGTGGCGGGGCAAAGATCACGAGATCGCACCAGACTGGTCGGTCGTGTTGAGCCATCCCGGCGCGCACCTGCACCTGTATGGCAAGCGCACCGCGCGGCCGGGCAGAAAGATGGGCCACGTGACTGTCTGTGACGTTACGGCGGAAGCTGCTTTCGCTGCGGCCATGGCGATGAAGTCCGCCCTACGCGCCGCAGCTTAACCTGCCCGCACCGGCGCAATTAGGACGGTTTGCAAATCGTTGAATCTAATTCGGCCAGATGTTGCGTCATATCGTCGTAAACAGTTTGGAGGACCGACATGCACCGCATTGAAAGTGGCTTTAATCCCAGCGCCTTCTGGGTGCCCTTGATTACTACCGCCGCGTTGGTGCTACTAACGGCCTCGCCCGCAACGTGTGAGGCATGGGAGTGGAAATTGTTTTGGGTCGGAAAGTCGGTCACAGCGTCTGGCAACGTGAAAACCGAGACCCGTGAGGTTACCGGATTTTCCGGTATCGAGCTCTCACTCCCGGCAACAGTAACCATTAAGCAGGGCAGCAAAGAAGGTCTCACCATTGAGGCAGATGACAACTTTTTGCCGTTGATAGAGACAGTAGTTGAACGTGGACGACTGCGCATCCGGCCTACCGAGAAGATGACGATCTTCAAGGGACGCAGTATGAAGCTTAACATCACCATCGATGCGATCAACATCGAATCGCTCTCGGTCTCGGGTTCAGGTGATATTGTCGCCGATGAACTGAACAGCCCCAAACTCAGGACGTCGATTGCGGGGTCCGGAGAGGTCAATATCAAGTCACTCACCTCTGATAGCGTCAAGGTGTCCATCGCGGGCTCAGGCGACCTGAACCTTGGTGGCACCGCCAAGGAGCTTGAAGGTTCCATCGCGGGCTCCGGCTCGATCAAGGCCGATCGCCTCAAAGCCCAGAATGTTGTTCTCAAAATTGCCGGGGCCGGTGAAGCCACCATCTGGGCGACTGACACGATGAAACTATCCATTGCCGGATCTGGCGACGTGAAGTATTGGGGTGACGCCAAGGTGACGCAGTCTGTCGCGGGTTCGGGCAGATTCACGCGACTGGGCAAGCTGCCAATCTAATAATTTAACGAAGAAACAGAAAAGTCGTTATAGGGTGGGCGTTTTCAGGCCAAACGGTCTGGAAACGCGCGTCTTTACTAGCATTTTTACCGTGGCCAGACGGTTTGGCTCTAAGCTTGAGACTTCCGGCGGGTCGCAAACTGTTTGCGAAACTTGGCCAGTTTTGGCGACACCACCGCCATGCAGTAGCCCTGCTCCGGGTTGCGCGCAAAATAATTTTGGTGGTATTCCTCCGCATCATAAAACACACCCGCAGGGACCACTTCGGTCACGATTGGCTTCGGCCACAGTTGTTCGGCTGTGAGGCGCGCGATAGTCTCGCGCGCGAGCCGCGCCTGCTCATCTGAATGGGTGTATACGCCGGAACGGTACTGTGTGCCAACGTCGTTTCCCTGACGATTTAACGTGGTCGGGTCATGGATAGAAAAAAATACACCGAGTATCTCGACAAACGAAATGACCGACGGATCAAAGGTCACTTTCACCACCTCGGCATGGCCGGTATCCCCGCCACAGACCTGCCTGTAGGTGGGATTGACGACCCGGCCGTTGCAGTATCCCGACACGACGTCAGTGACACCTTGCAGATCATCAAAAACGGCCTCGAGGCACCAGAAACAGCCACCGCCGAGAGTGGCAACTTGCAACGAATTTTTCACATCTATCACTTGGCATCTTTCTTCAAGGGTTTCGGGCTGAAGTGGATGTCACCATAGTAAGCGACCGCCAGTTCACCTGTATTGTCGGTGTCGGTCATGATGCCTAACGAAAGAATCCGCCCAGGCTTCTCGCCAAACGCGCGCTCGAAATCGCGTACGATGTTACGCTCATAATCCAGCCATCGACCGATGCGCGCCGCCCCCGACTCCACCACCATCATCTTGACGCGGGTGGTATGCACACTTTCGATGATTTCTTCCAGCGGCGATTTATTTTCCCAGATGTACATTAGCGTGGCGTAAGGCAGGGCCTCACCGGTCAGGGCCTTGGCACGCGCGGACACCGCGCGATCTTCAAGATCAAGCTTGTTGACGTCGCCGTCAAAGGTGACGATCACGCGCACGGGGGAATCTTCGGCGTGACGCCGCGTATTGTCTGCAGAAGCGATCAACGCCGGCACATTCCAGCGCCACTGAATCCACGGCATCGCCGCAGGATCTACATTCAAGCGTTTGCCAACACCGGAAGCCGATTGGTCGGCACGCGCTTCGATGACCGTAACACCCGTCGGATCGGCGACAAGTCGATAAACGGTATCACGCTTGAAACGGGAAAGTTGCTTGAGGCCCCAGCCGGTGGGTAACGGCCCTTCTGCCTTGCCGGTTGAGAACGGCGTGACGCTGGTACGCGGCACCTCTTGCCCCGCCGGTCGCGTCGCACAACCCGCCATGCCCGCGACAACGACTATAGAAACAACAACGGCCAACGCGCGAAGACACGTTGGCCGGATGTCCATGCTGCCTGCCATCGAGTTACTTGGCGACTTAATTGGCAAAATTCGCCGCAACAAAGTCCCAGTTCACAATCGCCCAGAACCCTTTCAAGTAGTTCGGGCGGCTATTGCGATAGTCGATGTAGTACGCGTGCTCCCAGACGTCACAAGTCAGCAACGGGGTCATGCCTTGTGTGAGAGGCGTGGCGGCGTTGCTGGTAGATTCGAGCGACAACGAACCATCGGCCTTTTTGCACAGCCACGCCCAACCCGAGCCAAAGGTACCGGCGGCCTTGGCATCGAACTGCTTTTGGAATTCTTCAAATGAACCGAACTGTTTGTCGATCGCTGCGGCCAGCGCGCCGCTGGGCTTACCGCCGCCGCCCTTTGCAACCGGCTTGAAGCCAAGAAAATAAAAATCGTGGTTCCAGATTTGCGCGGCGTTATTAAAGATCGGGCCAGCGGGCGCTTTTTTGACAACATCGTCCAAGGTGAGGTTTTCAAACTCTGTGCCCTTGGCGAGATTGTTCAGGTTGGTCACATAAGTCAAATGGTGTTTGCCATAGTGGAAATCGATCGTTTCGGCAGAAATATGGGGTGCCAGTGCGTCTCTAGCGTAAGGGAGTGAAACTTGGGCGAATACAGTCATGGAAGCTCCAGATACAGGGGGACAAAGGAAGGTACTGCGGGAACAAAGGCTCTATTTTGGCAGAGCCTGGGAACTTGCGCCTGCCTGTTAGACAGCAATGCAGTTGACAACACAAGAGCAGCGGGAAAATCGCCAAGAATCGAGGAACGAAAATGTTTGCTCCGCGCCGACGGGAACGCGAGCTTCTGTCACATGGCGCACGTACAGATTTCCCGCGCGGAAAAGCGAGTAATGGGCCGCCTGCCGGTCGTTATCGGCACGGCCTAGCGGCAGATAGAGCTGATGCGGCGTGAGCCTTGCGTCGGCTTGACCAAGCGCATTGGCGCGGTTGCTCGTCCAGCGATAGCGGGCGGGCTCTTCTACCATCGCCGCACGATTCGATATCCACCTCGGGCAATTCGCCGGGGCATTGCGCTGGGTCATGAGCAGCGGCTGCCAGTAGCGCAAAGCAGACTCTCCAAGCGTTGAGTGCTACACAAAACTCAGAGTACGCAACAAAAAACCCGCTTGCAAGCGGGTTTTTTATGGCGCTCGGAGAGCGGTTAGTACTTGTACTGTAGCGGCGATTTCTCGGCGGCAAAGTATGCCGCCAGATCGCGAATGTCTTGCGGCGAGAGTGCGGCGCTAAAGCCAGTCATCAGCGCATTCTTTCGCTTGCCGGATTTGTATTGATTCAGCGCGGCAGCCAAGTAGTCAGCGTGTTGGCCGGCCAAGATAGGGTACTCCGGTAGGACAGGTTTCGCGCCACCTTCGCCGTGACACGCCTTGCAGGTCTCCGCCTTTCTCTTACCTTCTTCGATATTGCCCTTAGCCACTGCCACAGCAGGAGCACATGCCAAGACGAGTGCGAACAAAAGTTTGGACTTCATGCGTTATTTCCCCAATGCGCCGGATTGCGCGCCAGATTGTGCGTAATAGGCTGCGATATCAAGGATCTCTTTTTCCGTGAGGGACGACGCAAGTGCTTTCATGGTCGAGTTGAATCTCTCGCCGCTACGATAACCGCGGAGCGCTGCAACGATATAGGCTTCGTTCTGGTTGCCGATTTTGGGGACACTGTAAACTTCGGGAAAGGCAGTTTTGGTACCGGGTATGCCGTGGCAGCCCGAGCAAATCGCGACGGCCTTTTGGCGACCTGCAGCCGGATCACCTTTTGCGGGAGAGGCAGGCGTTTGTGCCTGCGCCTGCACGACGGCACTCGATACAAATACGCCTAGGGCCAAAATCAGCGTGGAGTTAAGTTTATTCATGAGTTCGACTGGACTGTCGCAAAGTTGAATCGAGAGACAAGAACCTAAGCCAAGGGCTGACAAAAACACGATTACCAAGGCCAAAACAACTAAAATTATAGCATGCGGGTGCCGCGCCGGGCCCCACGCAACACGATCACTGCTGCAACGCAAACGCGTTCCCAGTTCAGTTCACAGTCTTGGCAGAATGGCGCAAATTCGCCCACACCGCTTTACCTCCCGACGCCGTTTGCAGGCCCTCAACCATGACGTGGTGCGCGGCGATTTCGTCGGCGCTAGCGCGAAGCACTCGCAAATTGGCAGGCCTGACGAGTGCCGTGCCGATCATTTTTTTGGTAGATGTGTTGTGACTCGCCCCCAATCCGATATCAAGACTGTCTTGCCCGCGAGTCAATGCGAGGTACACCTCGGCCAACAGTTGGGTATCGACGCGCGCGCCGTGCAACGTACGGGCACTTTTGTCGATTTCAAAACGCTCACAAAGTGCATCGAGCGAATTCTTCTTACCGGGGAACTGCTCGCGAGCCATCTTCCACGTATCGGTAATCGCGCGCGTCTTGCCGGTAGTTACGTCTGGTCCATCGATCGGTGCACGCCCGGCCCGCTTTAGCTCCGCGTTCAAAAATCCGACATCAAAAGCCGCGTTGTGGATAACAATCTCACCGCCATCGAGATAGCGTAAAAAGTCGTCAACGATGTCGGCAAAACGCGGTTTGTCAGCGAGAAACTCTAGCGACAATCCGTGGATGTTCTGTGCTGCGGCGTCAATTTCGCGCTCGGGATTGAGATAGGTGTGGAAATTGTTTTCCGTAAAACGTCGGCCGATCATCTCCACGCAGGCGATCTCGATAATGCGATGCCCCTGTGGTGCCTCCAATCCGGTCGTTTCAGTGTCGAGAAAAATAAGGCGTGTCATGTGTTTTCCTAAAACCGGCGTCTTGATTAGCGGGCCGACCCGCTTCGCGCTGCTTCTTCAACACCGCGATTCGCCAGCGCATCGGCGCGCTCGTTACCCTCGTTGCCCGCGTGACCTTTGACCCAGCGAAATTCAATCTGGTGTTTCGCCACGAGTTCATCGAGCTCACACCAGAGGTCGCTATTCTTCACCGGCTTCTTGTCCGACGTCCGCCAGCCGTTACGTTTCCAACCATGAATCCACTCGGAGATACCCTTCTGTACATACGAGGAGTCGGTATACACGACGACCTCGCACTCGCGCGTGAGCAAACGCAATGCCTCGATCACGCCGCGCAACTCCATGCGGTTATTGGTGGTCGCAGTTTCGCCACCAAAAATTTCTTTCTCAGCCGCGCCGAACCGTAGTAACGCCCCCCAACCGCCTACGCCAGGGTTGCCTTTGCACGCACCGTCGGCATAGATTACAACTTGGTGGGGTGAGTTTTGTACCACTACTTGATTACACGTAGATGGCCGCTAGCCCGGTTCGCCGCTGCGGCGTACTTGCGCTCCCGCTGTACCCGGTCACTCCATTTAGGCGCAATCAGCCGCATGCCTTGTACACGCTTTACTGCTTCGAGCATGTAGACGCCGCCGGCCACCCCCCACCAACGGTCACCGATTTTGTCGAGAAAGCCGAGTCGCCGCTGCCATCTTTCGCTGGGAACCGGGGGAATGTAACAGGCCAGACGACCACCAGTGGGTTCGAAGCTGAGCAGTTGCAGCCAGTCCTTCATTCGCACCAGCGACACAAACTGGCCGGACCACGGCGCGCCCGTCGAAGACCAACCGCGTCGTAAACCATACAAACTCCACGGATTGAACCCGACGATCAAGATACGCCCTTCGGGACGCATCACACGATCCACTTCGCGCAGGACCAAGTGTGGGTTGGCGTCGAACTCAAGCGTATGGGGCAGCAGGCACAGATCGATTGAATGTTCGTCAAAGGGTAACTCATGGAAATGGGCATGCACCGTTGCCGTTTTCTCACTCACCTCCGGCGCGACTCGGTGCAAATGCGTAATACGTGATTCACGTAGAAGATCAAATTCCGTGAGACCCAACTGGACGGCGTGATAACCGAAGATGTCGGGAGTGGTTGCATCCAGCCATTCACGTTGACGCAGCAACGTGTAAGCGCCTAACGGCGACCTGAGCCACTCGGCTAAACTGTAGGTTTGATGCGATTCCATCAAAAAATTTTACCCCAACCCATTGAACTGAACGGCAATGCTCAACGTTTTTCCCGTCCCTGCCTTCAAGGACAATTATTTTTGGGTAATTGATGACGGCCAATTTGCATTGGTGGTAGATCCCGGACAAGCCACACCCGTCATTGCCTATTTGGTGCAAAAGTCTCTCACGTTAGCCGCGATCCTCATCACCCATCACCATGCTGACCACATCGGCGGAATCGGCGGGCTGCTCGACTGGTGTGATGACCGCAATAATGTTGTCGATGTTGCTGTTTATGGTCCTGCCAACGAAAAAATTCCCTACTGCACGCACCCGCTAAATGGCGGTGCCACGGTCAACATTGCCTCCCCCGCGCTTTCCCTGAATGTGATTGATGTGCCCGGGCATACCGCTGGCCATATCGCCTACTACGCCGAGCGCGAAGGTTGGCTGTTCTGTGGCGACACCCTGTTCGCCGGCGGTTGCGGGCGGCTGTTCGAAGGCACCGCCGCACAGATGCGCGCCTCTCTCGGCAAACTCGCCGCCTTGCCGGCTGAGACTAACGTCTTTTGCGCCCACGAATACACTCTCGCCAATCTACTATTTGCCAGCGCAGTTGAGCCCAATAATGCCGCGCTGCGCAGCCGAGTAGAACGCGATACGGCAATGCGCGAGCGCGGCGAACCGACTGTGCCGTCAACCATTGCCTTAGAGAGAGCAACCAATCCCTTCCTCCGCTGGGACGAGGCAGAGGTCAAACTCGCCGCAGCGCGGGTGTCTTCGGGCACATTTGGCCCAAACGCACCGGCGGATCTGGTGTTTGCCGCAATCCGCGAGTGGAAAGATAACTTTTAACAGGACTATTTATGCCGCTCAGCACCCGCGATATTCGCCTCGCCCAACCAGACGACATCGAGACCATCTTTCATCTCATCCAACAACTCGCTGTCTACGAAAAACTCGAACACATGGTCAGCGGCAATCCGGCGATGCTGCACGATGCACTGTTTGGTAGCCGGCCATATTGTGAATGTGTGTTGACCGCAGATATGGGCAAAACGGTCGGCTTTGCCCTCTACTTCACAACGTTCTCAACGTTCTTGTGCAAAAGCGGTCTGTATCTGGAGGACCTGTTTGTTATCCCAGAAGCGCGCGGGCGCGGCCACGGTAAGGCACTGCTGATTTACCTTGCGCAATTAGCACAGCAACGCGGCTGTGGGCGTTTCGAGTGGCGCGTGCTCGATTGGAACAAACCGTCGATTGATTTTTATCGCTCGCTAGGCGCGTCAATCATGCCGGAGTGGCAATTAGTGAGGATGACCGACAACGCAATTGCCAAGCTGGCGGCTGAAGCGATTTCGCTCCGGTAGCGGTCCTAGGCGCGGCTACAAGAAGACCGAAGTAGATCGCTGAACGACCCGCCAATGCGACGCGGAATTTTCCCGGGCCGACCGGAGGTTGCAACGTTATAATCACCGCATGCAGCGGCTATTCATTCAAGTGGGTTGGTGTACGATCCTAGCCGGTATCTCAACCATGACTCTCGCGGGTGTTGAACAATTAGAAACACCGGCCGGCTCGGCCACAACCATCGCCGTTACCGCTGAACCGCAGGCGGCGAAAATTGATGTCAATCCCGCACCGGTTGAATCCGACCTTTGGCAACGTGTGCGTCGCGGCTTTGTGATGGGCGAACTGGTATCGCCGCTCGTGCAAACCCAAGAACTTTGGTACGCCAACCGGCCCGACTACATCAATCGCTTTGTTGAGCGTGGCGCGCGTTACATGCACCACATTGTAGAAGAAGTCGAAAAGCGCGGTTTGCCAACCGAGATCGTGCTATTGCCGATCATCGAGAGCGCCTTTAATCCACAGGCTTACTCGCGTGCCAATGCTTCCGGAATGTGGCAATTCATCCCCTCAACCGGCAAGAACTTCGGCCTCAAGCAGGATTTTCTGACTGACAACCGCCGAGACGTATTGCTCTCTACCAATGCCGCACTTGAGTATCTGACAAAACTGTACGGCATGTTTAACTCGTGGGAGCTGGCATTTGCTGCCTACAACTGCGGCGAAGGCTGCGTCGGTCGCGCGATCGCCTACAACCAGCGCCGAGGCCTGCCGACGGATTTTGTGAATCTGCGCTTGCCCAATGAGACAAAAGCATACGTCCCCAAGCTGATTGCGGTGAAGAACATCATCCTCTCGCCCGCAAGCTACGGCATCGATTTACCCGCCGTAGAAAACCGGCCATTCTTCACGATGGTGCCGGCACCGGAAAAAATCGATATCAGCCTCGCCGCGAAACTAGCAGAGATGGAACCCGAAGCGTTTACGCAACTCAATCCCTCATTCAATCGCCCGGTGGCAGCCTCCGGCACCGGATATTTTTTGGTACCGATCGAACACGCCGACATCTTCCGTTTCAACCTCGATCTTTATAAATCGCTGAATGCACCGTTGGTGTCTTGGACAGCGGTATCGGCCAAACGCGGTGAGGCTGTGGATGCCGTGGCGCGACGGCACGGCATGACCGCGGCGTACCTGCGGGCGACAAACGGCCCGTTTAAGGAACGCAAGGGCCGATTCACGGCACCTGCCAACTTCATGGCCCCCAACCCCAAGGATGCAAGCGCGATCCTCGCCGCTTTTGAACAGAAGGTCGCCTTGAAACTTCAACAGTTGTATGGCACGGCCACGGGCATCGACAGCGATGATGGCCCCTTGATCAAGGGGCCGACGAAAACAGACCCGATTCAGTTCGCTGGCCTAGGGCGCGTGACCAAACTCGAAACTCCGGATACGACCGCCGTCGCGACGAGCGCAGCGCCAACCGCACCTGCTGCTTCGCAGGAAGCCGCCACGGCTTCGGCATCCGCAGCCATACTGGGCGGCGCGACCCTCCCCGCCGCGGACGCGACAGACGCCAGGGCCGACGAGGCACCATCGCCGACCTGGATTGCTTACCGCGTCGCAAAAGGCGATACTTTGTTCAGCATTGCCAAACGTGCTGGGATAGCGCTTGTCGCCCTCAAGGCGGAAAACCAGCTGGTCGGCAACACGGTGAATGTTGGACAGAGCTTGCGGGTACCAAGCAGTGCCGCAAGCAATTTTGTGCCGCCTGAGGTCGTCGATCTCGACCAGGTGGCAGCCGGTGCCGCCCAAGGGACAGCCAACGCAACGACACGCGCAAAGGCAACCGCCACCGCCATGTATACCGTTCGCAATGGCGATACTCTCTACGCCATCGCACGCAAATTTCAGACCAGCGTCGACGCCCTACTCGCGCGGAATCGGTTAAAAGCTAATGCGGTATTGCGGCCGGGGCTTCGGCTGACCGTGACTGGCTAGGGGACGTCTAACACCTCTCCCCGCTTCGGATGACACAGTCATACGTGTTGAGGCGAGCAGCAAAGCAACAGAACTGAGGCCTGTTTTCTGAAGATTGTCGTCAGCATAACAATCCTGTCTGATGGCATCATCTATCGCTGATTCCCAGGAAGGATTCTTGCTCAACAACGTGCAATTGGACTGGCATTGCGAAAGACGGCGTTAGGCCGATTTGTGCCGACTGCGCTGGTATTGCGCAACTTTAGCGCCGCTCGACGCCACACAGTATTCCAAATAGCCGAACCATTGCCCACGACGCCGGGCCAAGCGGGCACGTGGATTTCGCCTAGGGAAGCGTCGGACGTTCGAGAGGCTCGTCGCTGGTCAGCGTGGCCAGAAACGCCACTACCTTTTTGATTTCGGAGTCGGTCAGGCCGACGTTAGTGAGGATTGGCGTTTTGTTAGGGTCAGCGTTGTGAGTGTTAGCCATATAGCGTACAGCGTCTTCCAAACTGGAAACACTGCCGTCATGGAAGTATGGCCCAGAGATAGCCACCGAGCGCAGGGTCGGGACCTTGAATGCACTGGTGTCTTCGACCAGCTTGGTCACATTGAAACGTCCTAAGTCTTTCTTCTCCTTGTTGGCTTCGAGCCCAATGTTGTAAAACTCGCTGTTTGAATAAAGCGGCGGCATATGGCAGATCACGCACTTGCCCTTGCCCATAAACAAAGCATACCCGTCTTTGGCGTCTGTACTCACCGCATTCCGTTCGCCCTTCTCGTGTCGATCCCAAGGGGAATCACCGCTGTTCTTGCTACGGATGTAGGTGGCCAACGCGGCGACTATGGTTTCCGGTGTGGGTGGCGCGCCAAAAACGGCTTGAAACTGGGCAACGTAGCCCGGCACTGTTGACAATAGCGCCGCGACCTTCGCCGGATCTGCACCTGTTTGGGCTCTCCACGCTGCCATGGTTTGGCCCTCCAGGGTTGTCGAGCGACCGTCCCAATACCACGCCTTCAAGTATCCAACGTTGTACAGCGTCGGCGTGTGCCGCGTATTCATACTACCGTCGTCTTTCTTGGACAGCTTTTGCGCATCCGTCCAACCAAGGTTGCGGTAATGGCAACTCTCGCAGGAATTTTGGCCGGAGCCAGACATGCGCTTATCAAAAAAGAGCTGCTTACCCAACGCAACCTTGGCCGGGGTAATGGGATTGTTCGCGGGCGCCGATACTGGCGGCAGTTGCGATAATCGCGGCGTTGCGTCGCTACCCCCAGAGAACCCGATCTGGCTGCAGCCAAGCATGCTGCCCGCCGCAACTGTAAGTATCAAGCCTATTGATTGAACAAAACGTGGACGCATGATTTACCCTTTCACAAGTTGGCACCTTCGGCGCCTTGCGTTCGCAGCAGGGATGATGTGATTTTGCTGCTACTTCTTTGGGGGAACCGCGGGAGCAGACGCCGCAACCGCAATCGGCGTCGGCTTCGGTACAGGTTTGCCGGCGTTTTTCATGTTTTTCTGAAAGTTAGCTACTGACTTGTCTTCATAACGCGCCAAGTCGGCCTTGGCTTTATCAGCAGTTGCTTTATCCTTCTCGGCTTTTGCAGCAGCCACAGCAGGATCCACTGGTGGGGGCGGGGGTAGTTTTGCTGCGACGTGGCCGCCTACCGAAGCCAAGCACGCTGCGAGCACGAGTAGTTTCATTTTCATCTCTCGCTCCTCAATCATCGCCGGCAGCAGGCTGCGCCGCGCCAACAGGTTTTTGCACAGCCTTGCCAGCCCGGACATCGTTGTACCACATCTCGTGATGTTCCTTGGCCCAAGTTTCATCAACATAACCTTCCCGCATGCCCTGATAGGCACCTTGTGTGCCAATTGTGCCCATATAGATGTGCGCGAGGGAGGCGGCCATGAAGAGAATCGCGATGACGCCGTGAACAAGGTTAGCTTCCGCCATAAGTTCCCGCGTGCTATCCCAGTTCGGGAACAACAGGATCAGCCCTGATGCACTGATGACGATACCCAACACCACGATCGATAACCAGAACCAAACTTTTTCTCCCCCGTTGAAACGACCGGACGGGATCTCTTTGGCCGAAAGCAAGCCGCCAAACTTGGACAGCCAGATGAAGTCGTGGGACTTGAAGAAATTGTCGCGCACGTACAAAATGAAAAAAGCCACCAGCGAAAAGATAAAGAGCGGGCCGATGAAATTATGTACCGCCTTCATTACTTGTGCTGTCCACGCAAACACGGACGCACCAAACACTGGCAGCAGAAGGTACTTGCCGAACAGCAGTATCAGTCCCGATATCGAGAGCGCCACAAACGACAGCGCCATTGTCCAGTGCACCACCCGTTCAGCGGAGTTAAACCGCTCAATCAGTTTTCCAGAGAGCGCACCGTGCAGCTTAAACGGCCCCTTCACGGCAAAGAATGCAAGCAACAAAGTCGGCACGACTAGCATGAGGATTCCGCCGTAAAACGTCACGGGCCCGTTGCGGACCGTACGCCACCATTGCCCCTTGTCTTCTAGCAATACATTCGTCTCACGGCCGGGGACCGATGCGTACTGCGGCTTCAGTTCAACGTCAGACCATTTCGGCGGAACGTTCCAGCCAGGCTGTGCCGTACTGCCCGCAGGCAAAGCTGGCGCGGGTTTTGCCGCCGGCACTACTTCAGGAGCGGCAACTGGCGCTGCAACCGTCGGTGCAGCGGCTGCCGCAGGGGCTTTCTGCGCCGAAGCGCCCGACGAAAGTACTAACCCTATTGCCATTCCTGCCAACAACCGCCAGCTTGTCTGGCGCGAACACCACCAAGTTGTTTTCATTCGTTTACTCCTTGAAATCGGTGCATTACTTGGCCTCAGTGCGGAGCTCAGTGCGCAAGTACTCGTTTTGTGCCTTGCTACGCTCCGCTAGCGTGGTCTCCCACTTTCGGCGATCCCCACCAAAACGTGCGTCCTCAAACGCGCGGGTGTCCTTCTTGCCGGCATAAACCTTTTCAACTTTGGCTTTTTGGTCGATTTCACCGCACCCAGCAAAGGCGAAAACTGCGCAGCCAACACCTATCAATCCAAGCTTGCGGATTATCATGACTTGACTCCGGCTGCCGGCGCGTCGGCGCGCTTGTAGGCCATCGCCCAACCCCAAATCTCATCACCCTTACCGCGACGTTGCACACGAGTTTTGTAGATTGACTCGATTACCGCTCCGTCACCGGCCAGTAGCGCCTTGGTGGAGCACATCTCGGCACACGCTGGCAGCTTGCCTTCGGCGATGCGATTGCGTCCGTATTTGGTGAACTCCGCCTTGCTGTGGTTTTCTTCCGGCCCACCGGCACAGAACGTGCACTTGTCCATCTTGCCACGCAGGCCAAAGGCACCAGCTTGCGGGAACTGCGGAGCACCAAACGGACAGGCGTAGAAACAATAACCACAACCAATGCAAAGATCCTTGTCGTGCAGTACCACACCTTCTTCGGTCTTGTAGAAGCAATCCACCGGGCAGACTGCCATACAGGGTGCGTCAGAGCAGTGCATACACGCCACCGATATCGAACGCTCCCCGGGTTTGCCGTCATTAACCGTAATCAAGCGCCGACGATTAACACCCCAGGGTACCTCGTGCTCGTTTTTACAAGCGGTCGCGCAACCGTTGCATTCAATGCAGCGCTCGGCATCACAGATAAATTTCATTCTTGCCATGATTTTCTCCTTTTATCCGTGTTGGTTAAGCCGCCACGACTTGGCATAACGTGGTCTTTGTTTCCTGCATCATCGTCACTGAGTCATAACCGTAGGTGGTAGCGGTATTAACCGCTTCGCCCCGCACAATTGGCGCTGCACCCTTCGGATACTTGTCCAGCAAGTCGGCCCCCTGCCACCAGCCCGCGAAGTGAAACGGAACAAAGGTCGTGCCGGGGGCGACGCGCTCGGTGATCAGTGACTTCACCTTGATCTTGGCACCGGTCGGCGACTGTACCCAAACGAACTGATTGTTCTTGATGCCGCGCGACTCCGCGTCTTTCGGGTTGATCTCAACAAAGTTCTCTTGCTGTAGCTCAGCCAACCACGGGTTTGAGCGCGTCTCGTCCCCGCCACCTTCGTACTCGACTAGTCGCCCGGACGTCAGGATCAGCGGGAACTGCTTGCTGATGTCCTTATTTTTTTCCTGCACGGACTTGTACAATGTTGGCAAGCGCCAGAACGCTTTGCGGTCATCGTGGCTCGGGTACTTCGCCACCAAATCTGGGCGCGGCGAGTAAATCGGCTCACGATGAATCGGCACGGGGTCTGGGAAATTCCATACGACCGCGCGCGCCTTTGCGTTACCAAACGGATGGCAACCGTGATTCTTCATCGCTACACGGATGATGCCTCCGGACAGGTCGGTCTTCCAGTTCTTGCCTTCTGCAGCCTTCTGTTCGGCTTCAGTCAGTTCCGCCCACCATCCCAGTTTTTTCATCAGCACGTGGTCGAACTCTGGGTAGCCGGTCGTGATGTCAGCTCCGACGGAGTGCGAGCCATCTTCCGCAAGTAGCGAAACGCCGTCACGCTCCACACCGAAGTTGGCGCGGAAGTTACCCCCGCCGTCCATGACGTGTTTGGACGTGTCATAGAGATTTGGCGAGCCCGGGTGTTTGAGTTCCGGCGTACCATAACAAGGCCATGGCAGACCGAAGTAGTCGCCATTCATGTTGTAGCCTGTTTCTTTGTCGATGACATCCTTCGTGCAACGTAGTGTGCGAACATCGAACGCATCCATGTTGCGCATGTGCGCTTTCAGACGCTCAGGAGACTGGCCTGTATAACCGATGGTCCAAGTTCCTTTGTTGATCTCGCGCAGTACGTCTTCTACGACAGGCTCCTCGTACCCGGCCGCGACTTTAACAACCGCGATATTCTGCTTACCGTCGCGTTTTCCCACGAACTGATCGCCAAAACCCATGCGTTTGGCGAAGTCATACATAATGGCGTGGTCGGGACGGGACTCAAACAACGGTTCTATTACTTTCTCGCGCCATTGAATCGAGCGATTTGATGCCGTGCAAGACCCCGCGCACTCAAATTGAGTTGCCGCAGGCAACAGATACACGCCATCTTTGCGATCAGGCATTGCCGCAGACGCCGTTGGGTATGGATCGATGATGACCATCAACTCCACGGTTTCCATCGCCTTTTTCATTTCCAAACCGCGCGTCTGGGAGTTAGGCGCATGTCCCCAGTACACAATTGCCTTCAGGTTGGAATCTTGGTCGATCAGTTCATTTTTCTCAAGAACACCGTCTATCCAGCGCGACACTGTCATGCCGGGCTTTTCCATCATTGCTTTGGAAGCGAACCGCCCCTTAATCCAATCATAGTCAACATTCCACACCTTGGCCCAGTGTTTCCACGATCCTTCGGCGAGGCCGTAGTAACCTGGTAATGAATCCGGATTTGGGCCAACGTCGGTTGCACCCTGCACGTTGTCATGGCCGCGGAAAATATTCGTGCCGCCGCCTGACACACCAACGTTGCCCAGCGCCAGCTGCAAAATACACGATGCACGTACCATCGCATTGCCAATGGTATGTTGGGTCTGGCCCATACACCAAACGACCGTCGAGGGACGATTCATCGCCATCGTTTCAGCGACTTTGTAGACCTCCGCTTCCGGTACGCCGCAGGCCTCTTCCACCGCCTTTGGATTCCATTTCTTCATGACCTCGTCACGAATCTGGCCCATGCCAAAGACGCGATCATTCAGGTATTTTTTGTCTTCCCAGCCATTGTTGAAGATGTGATACAGCATACCGAACAAAAACGGGATATCCGAGCCGGAACGGATACGCACAAACTGGTCCGCCTTTGCTGCGGTTCGGGTGAAGCGTGGGTCCACAACAATCATCTTCGCGCCAGTTTCTTTCGCATGCAGCATGTGAAGCATCGAAACCGGATGGGCTTCAGCAGCATTGGAACCGATATACATCGCACATTTGGCATTTTGCATATCGTTGTACGAGTTGGTCATGGCCCCGTAACCCCAGGTGTTGGCGACACCCGCCACCGTTGTGGAGTGACAAATCCGCGCCTGATGATCAGTATTGTTGGTGCCGAACATCGAAACGAACTTGCGCATCAGATACGCTTGTTCGTTATTGTGTTTTGATGAGCCCACCCAGTAAACAGAATCTGGTCCACTCGATTTGCGCAACGCCAAAAACTTTTCCGTGAGTTCGGACATTGCCTGATCCCAAGAAATTTTCTGGTACTTACCGTTCACCAGCTTCATCGGATACTTGAGACGATGTTCGCCGTGGCCGTGTTCACGAACCGACGCACCTTTTGCACAGTGCGCGCCAAGGTTGAGCGGCGAATCAAAAACCGGCTCTTGCCGAACCCAAACGCCATTTTGCACCACCGCATCCACCGCGCAGCCCACCGAGCAATGTGTGCAGACGGTGCGTTTGATTTCCATCTTGCCGTCAGAGGCGACCATCGGCCCCGATGCGGCGGCATTTGCCTTTTGCATCATCGAAAACGGCAGTTGCGACGCGAATGCACCGGCACCGGCGACCATGCCGGATCGTTTGAGAAATGCACGTCGGTCGACCGTGCCGGTGTTGACAAAAGCGGCGCGGTCAATGGTTGACGCAAAGGTGCTCTTCTGCACCTGTCCCGAGGACTTTTTGGTTAGCAGCATCGTCATACTCCTTGCGTTACAGTTTGGTGGTTTCGTAGTAGTGCTTGATGTGCGGCGTCATGCGATACCCGGTCTCCGCGTCATCTGCGGGCGGTGCCGCAACGATGGTTTCCCCTGTCGGCACACTGGCCACAGATGCCACTGCACCGGCAACTACTCCCGCAGTACCAAGTGTGGCACCAAGCAAAAAATGACGGCGATTGGGTGAGATATTTGTTGGTTTCATTTGATGCCTCCTCGCATGATATTTGCATCGAACTCACTTGACTGAAAGACTGCCTCAACCTTTATCCAGCATGCCACCTTACTCAATCTCGAAGGCTTCGAATTCGACTTGGAAAAAACCCGTCG
>JADCJC010000060.1 GCA_020247395.1 Rhodocyclaceae bacterium | reverse complement strand
GAATCTACATCGGTGGCCGTGAGCTGCCGCTGGAAGACAAACAAACGCGGCTCAACAAAAAGTACGAGCAGAAGTATCAGCAGCTCGACGCTGGAAAAAAGGCGGCAAAATAGCAAAGGCCTAATAAGGGCGGGCATTTTCAGGCAAAAAGCGGGCATGTATCCCCTGAGAGCAAGTAACAAGAAAAGAAAAAAGCCGCTAGTTAGGCGGCTTTAATTTTGTTGCTCTAGTTTGGCTCATCCAAATCCAACGTCAAAGTTGACCCCTGCCTTGGCGCGGCCCTATCAAGCATTACCTTGAACTGTTTGAAGTTCCCGTTACCCGCCGACTTCATCAGAAACATTACATTCTTTACGTGATCTTGCAGCTCAGGAAGGCCGTAGTCTTTGGTAAAAAACTGATGGTGTTTGCTGCTTCTGTGCCCCTTGTCCGTTTTTGGATTAAGTTCATGCAGCTTTTTCAAGATGCCGGGTGCCAAACGATCATAAACAATGTCATTAGTGTCTTTACCGATGAATCCCGGACGCTTGCTGGATGTAGGGTCGTAAGGTAACCCGCGAACTGCAAACAGTCTCTTGTAAAACTCGTCCGGGAAAGTCTTTGCCCATTTTGCTTTTTCGGCGGTTAGGTAGGTATCAAGTATTTGTTGAAGCGCTTGACGATCTCTTACCTCCTGATAGCCGGTGGCTTCGTCGACCAACGCGACAATGCCCACCCTCGCAAGTCCCCGCATCGTCGCATCGCAAGCGCGAATGATGTGGCTGTATTGAGACGGAATAGGCTTTCCCTGTTGGAACAAACTATCGCGCATTTGCAGGTAGACCTCGGCAACTGCGGGCAATAGCTCTGCCACGTACCCCACCGCTTTTTTCCCATTTTTTTCGCGGTAAAAAACAGGAGCCGTCGACGCAGCTAACTCACTGTTTATAAAGGGTTTTAGCACCTCTGCCTGCAAAAAAAACGGAACGCCGTCGACAGTGCTCAATACCCCAGTCCCTCCCTTGGGTGAACGTGAACGCCCAAGCGCTCTTAAAAAAGTCGCTTGCGTTAGTACCCGTCGGCCGCCCGGAAGAACAGCAGCAAGAATTGAGGCATCTCCAATTTTGAACTCCCCCTCATGAGTTGCTTGAGGCGTCGAGTTTTCCCAGCGAGCGGCTGCGGCTTTTTTTGCAATCGCCTTGCGTTCCTCCTCGGAAAGCAACTTAGCTCGCGCCACACCACCTTTTGCCTTACCAGTAGGTTCTGTCATGCTTGCATCCTTGTGATTTGATGCCAGCATTGTCTCACAGCAAAAGCAAGCATGCAAGCCTTCAAACTAAAGAAATGCTTGCATTTGAACCTTTGGGGTCGTTATAATTGCAAGCATAAGATATATACAATGCAAGCATGAGGCGCAAAATGGCTGAAAAATACACTTTCAGAAACTTCCAAGCGGAATACCCAACGGACGATGCTTGTTTGCTGGCGATCTTCAAAAGGAAGTACGGCGAGACGAAGCACTGCCCATCATGCGGTGTTGAATCGTCTATGACGAGGATTGAAGGCCGTCGCGCCTATGCCTGCAAAGAAGGCTGTCATGTGTACCCATGTGCGGGTACGGTATTTGAGAAGTCCCGCACGAAGCTGACGCTCTGGTTCCACGCGATGTACTTGATGACTGCAACCCGCAATGGCGTGTCCGCCAAAGAGTTGCAGCGTCAACTAGGCGTCACCTACAAGTGCGCGTTTCGCATGGGCCACCAATTGCGCGAACTGATGACTGCAACGGCAGAGGCGCAAGCCGCCGAGCAGCTAACTGGACACGTCGAGGTTGATGAAACCTATGTCGGCGGCTATCAGAAGCGCGACAAGAAAAACCACAAGTCCAACAAAACAATCGTCGTGGGCTTTGTGCAGCGTGGCGGCAACTATCGCGCTGAGGTTATCCCCGCTAACACCAAGGCAAGGCTAGTGCCTCGCGTTATCAAGCACGTTGCGCAAGGCGCAACCGTAAACACGGATTCACTGCGCAGCTACAGGACGTTGACCAAGCATGGTTACAACCATGTGTCGGTGAACCATGAGGTCAAGCAATGGGCTGTCGGTGTTCACAACACGAACAGCATTGAAGGCTTTTGGAGCCATTTGAAGCGCGGCTTGTCGTCTACCCATTGCGCCGTATCGCCTAAGCACTTGCAGGCATACGTGAATGAGTTTGCGTTCCGCTTTAACAACCGCCATGAGCCTGCACAAATGTTCGGCAGGCTACTAGGACAGATCAGTCGCGTTTAGTCGGTGGCTTTTTCGGCGGCGAAATTGCGAAATCCAACAACCCTTCAAAATCCTCCTTGTGCTTTGGGTTCGGCACATGGGGCACGGGTTGTGGTGAGGGCTGAGGTGATTTAGGGCTGGTTGTCATCTACTCTGGGCCATACAGGTTGTCACTGGTGCCTCCTAAGCTCCCCGTGTCGGGCTCGACTCCCGAATGGTCCACCATCTTACTCTGGAAAATCAACTTTCCCGCTGACGTTTACCACGTTGTAAAGAGCGGCTTTCCCATTAATTGTTTCAACGACAACATCTACGATGTAGCCGTGTCGAAACGGATTTTCGTCCTCTCCAACCATCTTTGCCTTGACTGAGTTGTCGATGCAAACAACCTTTACAGGATAAGGCGCAATTGATTCAATCACCGCTTTATCGCCTGTTTTGCTTTTTACGTCAGCACGGGCCTGCCACCAATAAAGAACCACGTTTTGCTTAACTGCTGCGGCTTTATCGCCGCTCAACAAGCGTGCAGCACGCTCCTGGGCTTCAATTGCCTCTTCGGAGCCAATGTTGAAGTAAACGCTGTTATCAATCGTGCCGATGATGATCTGTGAACCACCATCCTTAGCCACCGGGTTTACAAACTTGGAAAGGTTGCGTATCGAGGAGTTATCAATTTCGGGGCGCTCCTTGAGCTTGCCCGACAAAAAATCAAGCCCATTCTTTACGTGCTTTGCAAAGTCCAAAACGATTGGCACATACGTTGGAGCAGTCTGGATAATTTGCGGGGAGAGCGCAACAAGGGTAGCAATAATGCTGCCACTCTTGATCTCTTGGACATACAGCTTTAGCTCTGCCGCAGACGCCTCCGGCTTGCGGCTATCAACATAATGGCGAAACTCTGAGGCCATCCCCATGAAGCTACTAGTCAAGTCCATCAACTCGACGGGGGCCGTGTTTCGGATTTCAAGTGTTAGGTGGGCTTCGTCCATCTCAACAGAATAGCGGACAGAATGGGCTTTAATCAATGGTTGCCTCCCTTACTTGCTTTCAGGGGATACATGCCAAAAAGCGCTGGAAACACCCGTTAAATAAGGACTTTTGAACTTTGCACTAGAAAGGTCTGCTCAAGCGTGGCAAATCATCGTACAGCGGGTTCGATGATGGCACTCGCACCGTATTCAATGACGGCAATGTTGAGGCTGTCGGAAATTCGCCAAAGCGCGACGCTATTTTGCGGAGAGAATTTCCTTCTTGAACCAATCGTCGAGCATCGCCTTTTCGTAGCGCAATGACTCACTGCTCGGATAGCGGTTCAAGTGGTTCAGGTAATTTAGATCGCTGATCTTGGCCTCACCCTGCTTAACGGGCTTGCCAGCGGCCTCCACGCTGTAACGCAATTGGATCATCGGCCAGTCTGCGCCGCCACGTAACACGCGTAAATCGTTGGCACCCGACATGCGGGACGGCTCCGCCCGACCGGCCAAATCGATTTCAAGTACTTCAATTTTGAGGTCTTGTCCGCTGGGCAATTTGCTGCCAAGCTTCTCAAAATGTTCCTTGAGGGTCTTGAGCGTTGCCTCGCGGTCGCTCGGCGCGAAGGGTACGTCGATATATTGATCAGCTTTGGTGAAAGTCACCATCACCGCAGCATTGGACACCATTGGAGTGGCCGCGCTCACGCTGGTGAGCAGGGCGAGTAGGGTGAGGAATTTGGGGCGACGAATCATGAAAGTTCCTTTCTAAGAAGGCAAAGTGTTGCCCGGCACATGAGTCGGGAGAAGCGTGGCGTCTCGGGCGCTATCGGGCGTAATCTCCTTGCTGGACCACGATGTTTATCCACCTTCGCAATAACTGTCGCGCCCAAATATAGGTTGACAGTTAACAGGCGATTTAACAGGCGATTTCAGGTAATTCTTCTTGCATTCTGACGGATGCCCGATGCACTGCATCGGGCGTTGTGTATTTCAATGCCGAGCGAGGCGGTTCCTAATGGTAAATATAGTCCGATCGCACCCCACATTTCGCACCACTATTTGTCTAGCTTGGACGAGGTCGGTGGGGCGATAAAACAGGAATTCGGTCTTTAGGATGCCATTGATGCGCTCTGCCAAGGGGTTCTGTTGACAGTCGTAGCCGTCGGTCACCAGGCGTAGATACACACAGCGTTCTTTTGTCGGCACATACGTGATGTCCGCCACCCAAACCTGAACAGGATTCGCTACGGCGACGGGGGCTCGGGCGGCCCGATCAGATCCCAATGGTTGCCATAGAGGTCTTCGAAGACGGCGACCGTGCCATATGTCTCGCGGGATGGCGACCGCACCCACTTAACCCCGGCTTTCGTCATTTGTGTGAAGTCACGCGCGAAGTCGTCGGTCGATAAAAACAAAAACACGCGCCCACCAGATTGATTGCCCACCGCCGCAAGTTGTACGGGTGACGACGCGCGGGCGAGCAAAAACGAGGTTTCCGTTGCCCCGCGCGGTCGCACACGCACCCAGCGTTTACCAGGCTGCGTTGCAGAGAGGTCCGTATCTTCGAGGAGTTCGAAGCCAAGTTTGTTGGTGTAGTAAGCAATTGCTTCGTCGTAATCGCTTACTAAAAGCGCTACTGCCGCCAGATGTTGCCGCACGGCTATCGCGCCTTGGTTAACAACCGTGCAGCGTCCAGCGCGAAGTAGGTCAGGATGCCGTCAGCCCCGGCGCGCTTGAATGCCAGCAACGACTCCATCATCACGCGATCGTAATCGAGCCACCCGTTTTGGCAGGCCGCCTTCACCATCGCGTATTCACCTGAGACTTGGTAGACAAACGTCGGAGCGGCGAAGGTATCTTTTGCCCGACGCACGATGTCCAGATAGGGCATCCCCGGTTTTACCATCACCATGTCAGCGCCTTCTTGCAGATCGAGGGCGATTTCACGTATTGCCTCATCGGAGTTGCCAGGGTCCATCTGGTAGTTCTTCTTGTCAGACTTGCCGAGATTGGTGGATGAGCCGACAGCATCGCGGAACGGCCCATAGTAGGCGCTCGCATACTTTGCAGAGTAGGCCATTATGGATGTGTGGATGTGCCCCGCAGCGTCGAGCGCCTGGCGAATTTGCCCGATGCGCCCATCCATCATGTCAGACGGCGCAACAATATCGACGCCAACTTCGGCGTGTGAGAGCGCCTGCTTTTGCAGGATGGCGTTGGTTTGGTCATTCAGGATGTAGCCAGTCTCGTCGACCACACCGTCTTGGCCGTGGCTGGTGTAGGGGTCCAACGCGATATCGGTGATCACGCCCAAGTCCGGAAATCGTTGTTTCAATGCTCGCACGACTGTTGGCACGAGGCCATTCGGGTTGAACGCTTCCTCGCCCCCGGGCGTTTTCAACGATGTCTCGATTACCGGAAACAGTGCAACGGCCGGAATCCCCAAGGCTCGCGCCTCCTCGCACACGGGCAAGAGTTGGTCTAGGGAAAGTCGTTCAACTCCTGGCATCGAGGCAACGGCCTCGCGCCGTCCTTCTCCGGCCAGAACAAAAAGCGGATAGATGAAATCTGCGGATGTGAGTACCGACTCGCGCACCATGCTCCGCAGGAAGCTGGTGCGGCGAAGGCGCCGCATGCGCCGTTGTGGGAACTTTCCAATATTCATAACGTGGATTGGTTGAAAAATAGCGGGCTGTCGGATTATGCGCTGAACTTCGCCGGGCCAAGGAAGTGGATGTTCATTATCCGCCGCCGAATCCAAGACGCGCGCCAATCTTGAACTTTTGCAGATCTAGCGCATCTATTCACACGAAGCGTTCACGCTTCCCCGCTTTCCCTCCCTGAGCGGGGCCTTTTGAAGAAGGCTTCGGGGCATAGGTTCTCCCCTTTACCTATGCCCCTTTTTATTTGCGTGCTAGCCAGCGACAAGGCGGCATCATCGGCATGATGGACTGTTCTCGTGCGCGACGTTCGTCCCATACAGCATGTCGGAAATGCGTGCTTCAGCCTCAGCCACCCCGGATTTCTTCAGCGCTGAGAACAGCTGTGCAGTCGCATTACGCTGCTGAAGCCGCAGGGTATCCTTAACCTGCCTCAACGTATTGGCTTGCTCGTTGCGGGTAAGTTTATCGGCCTTGGTCAATAAGCAATGAACGGGTTTGCCGGTAGGGGCATACCAATCTAGCAGGCGTTCATCAGCCGGTCGCAACGGGTGACGTGCATCCATGATCAGCACCAAGCCGCGTAACGCTTCGCGACCGGAGACATAGTCTGCCAGTGTTTGCTCCCAATGTGCCTTGACTGCGGGAGGGACCTTTGCGTAACCATAGCCGGGCAAATCCACCAGCGAATTTCCGTTCCCCAAAGAAAAAAAATTGATGAGCTGTGTGCGCCCCGGCGTCTTGGATACAAACGCCAACCGCGAATGGTTCGCGAGGGTGTTGATCGCCGAAGACTTGCCGGCGTTTGAACGCCCGACAAAGGCGATTTCCGCCCCTACGTCCGGCGGCAGCTGGGCAAGATCGTGAGCAGAAGCGGTATAGACAACGTTGGCAAACAGTTTCAAAGTGGGCCTGCTATGGTTTTCTCTTTAACAGCGATCAGCTAAAATGACAATCGATAGGAAGTATCGCGCGACGCTGCTTGAGTTGGGCGGATCTGGATACAGTACTGCAACGGCAGCAAAACAAGGATAAAAGATGAAGAAGACGTGGATCGCCGCACTGCTTGTGTGCGGAACAAGCCTAGGCATTGCGGGTGCGGCAACGGCTGCGGCGGAGTCGGCGAAAACACCCGCAAAAGCGGCCTCCCCGACGTACGCAGAGCGGCTTGAGCGCGGCAAACAAATTGCGAGTTCAGTCTGTCTGGCCTGTCACGGTGCGGACGGTTACAGCCCGATCCCGGCAAACCCAAATCTTGCAGGCATGCCGACAGAGTATATCGCCAAGCAGCTCGAATACTTCAAATCTGGAAAGCGCGTGAATGCAATCATGCAGGGCATGTCCGCTGGACTCACTACCGAAGATATGAAAGCCGTTGGCGACTACTACTTCGCACAGCGCGGAAAAAGCCAAGCGGTTGCGAGTGATTTGAAGAAGGCGGAACGTGGCCAGCAAATCTATCGCGTCGGTATCGCTGAGGCAAAAGTACCAGCCTGCGCGGGCTGCCACGGCGCCTCAGGAGCAGGCATTCCAGCGATCTATCCGCGAGTCAGCGGTCAATGGCCAGACTACACTCTGGCGCAACTGAAGGCATACGCAAGCGGCGAACGCAAGAATGCGCAAATGAACGCCATCGCGGCACGCCTCAAAGAGAGTGACTTGGTGGCCCTGTCCGAGTACCTTGCCGGGATGCGCGCTCGCTAGGCAATACGGATCGTCGACTTCGAAACTGCCGCCGCGTTTTACCGGCATGTTCACTGCTGCCGGAGGTGCCAGCGTCTCCGGCAGACCTAAAGTGCCTTTTCAGCGTGCGCGATCAACGCCTCTATTGCTGTTCCGTCCGATGGAAACAGACTAAAGCCAAACTTTGGCGATAAGGCGCCTGCTTGCTGGCACCCTTGGATTGTCAAGGGCCGAGAGAGGGCGATACTTAGTTTTTGGATAATTCTCTCCACCGTTGCGCGATCAGAAAATTGCGGGATCACAGCGGCAAACGTACGCTCGTCGAATTGTGCGAAAAAGTCACTATCACGAAGTGTCCCCCTCAGTTGGGTAGACATTGCCGCGAGGGTATCTGCTTTTTCAGTACCGCCCGGCTCGCGGGTCGTTTCGCCATCGCCATAGAACTTGATCAACACCAACGCAAAACCGCCTAACGCCCGCTCGATCTCGCTGTTGGCCAGTCGTGACTCAAGATGCTCAATGAGCGATTGCCGACTAGCTTGTGACGATGCTACGTCTTTCATCTTCAGCCTTTGGCGAGACTTCGAAACGTTTCGCTTGCACGAGCAATGGTCTCAGCGATATCGGTGGCCGTATGCGCCTTCGAAACAAACCCGGCTTCAAATGCCGACGGCGCGAGGTATACACCACGCGCCAGCATACCGTGAAAAAAGCGAATAAATTGCTCCCGGTCCGACGCCATCACTTCTGCGTACGAAGTGGGTGGGCTAGGAGAAAAGAACATGCCGAACATTCCGCCGAGACTTGCCGCCGAGAAGGTCTGGCCCTCCTCCCGCGCGACTGCCGTAAGCCCTTCGCACAGTTGTGTGGTGGTAGCTGACAGTTCTTCGAAAAATCCCGGCCGTGCGATGAGTTCCAACGTTTTCAGACCTGCCGCGACAGAGACTGGGTTGCCGGAAAGCGTGCCGGCCTGATAGACGCCACCAAGCGGCGCCATATTTGCCATCAAATCACGACGGCCACCAAAGGCACCCATCGGCATTCCGCCGCCGATAACCTTTCCCAGTGTTGTTAGGTCCGGCGTGATGCCAAAGTGACCTTGCACACCATGAAGCCCCACACGAAAACCAGTCATGACTTCGTCAAAAATCAATACTGCCCCGTGTTTGCTGCAAAGCGAGCGAAGTGCCCGCATATACGCAGCATCGGGGACGATAAAATTCATGTTGCCGGCGATCGGCTCGATGATGACACAGGCGATTTCGCTGCCAAGCCCGGTGAAAGTGGATTCCAGCTCCAACAGATTGTTGTACCCAAGCACGATGGTGTCTGCTGCCACCTCCGGTGGGACACCAGCCGAACTCGGGTTGCCAAAGGTCAGCGCGCCGGAACCCGCCTTGACCAGCAGTGCATCGGCGTGGCCGTGGTAACACCCCTCAAACTTGATGATTTTTTTCCGGCCTGTGGCACCTCTGGCGAGGCGGATCGCGCTCATTGTTGCTTCGGTGCCGGAGCTGACAAGTCTCACCTGCTCGATGGACGGCACCAGTTCGCACAGTCTCTCTGCCATGAGTAACTCTGCCTCGGTGGGGGCACCAAAACTAAGTCCGTCAACCGCCTTTGCTTGAACCGCCGCCACCACCTCCGGGTGGGCGTGGCCCAGAATTGCCGGTCCCCAAGAGCCGACATAGTCTATGTACTTCGTTCCATCCGCATCCCACAAGTAGGCACCATTCGCCTTGCGGAAAAAAACTGGCGTGCCGCCGACCGAGCGAAAAGCGCGAACCGGCGAATTAACGCCACCCGGGATGACGCGCAGGGATTTCTCGAAGAGCACTTTGCTTTGCTCGAACATGTCAAATGGTCTCTTTGTTAGTGGTGGTGCGCATTCGGAAGTGCTGCTCAAACTCCTTAACCCGTTCCGCGATTTGCCTACTGTCGGCCGCAGAATACAGGTCTGTGATGATCGCAACCGCATCGACGCCGGCTTCGATTAGTACTGTCACATTATCTCTCGTGATACCGCCGATCGCGACCACTGGTATTTCAAGCTTCTGCTTGGCGCTGGCAATTAAGTCCACAGGGGCCGCCGCTGCGAAAGGCTTGGTTGATGAGGCAAACATGCTACCGAAGGCAATATAGTCTGCGCCAGCTTCGGTTGCCCACCTGGCGCGGGCGAAATCGTTGTAACACGAGATGCCGACAATGAGAGGGGCAGCATGTCCCGCCGCCTCAGCTCTAGCGCGCGCGGTATCAATTTCGTGGGCAAGTGATTCAACGCTTGAGCTGCCGACATCGTCTCGTCCCCAATGCACCCCAGCGGCGCCAACGGCGAGCGCAAGTGCCAAATCATCGTTAATGATTAAACTCGCGCCGAAGGCGGTAGCAAGTTCCTGTAGCTGGCGCGCTTCGATCAATTGTGACGCGACTGGCGTGAGTTTTCTCCGGTACTGAATTGTTCGTACACCGGCTTCTAGCATTGCCGCCGATAGGCTGAGCATCAAGGCGGAGTCGAGCTCGTCTGGGGTAATCGCATAAACACCGCTGAGACGACGGCTCACCGGCAAGCTGGGCAAACTAGGCAATCTTGGACTAGTGCTGGGTACCGGAGCCATCTGTGCCGGGCGGGGTGGGCCTCGTTTCGGCCGTTGCTAAATCCACTTGGCCCTTCACCCCACCGCTATCGTGCGCTTGGTTGTTTTCTGCATCGCTCTCGTCATCGCGTGCCCAGAACATTCTGTCGGGTATGAATTGGCCCATTCCGGGACGAAAGCCAAACTTGAGCGTGTGCCAAGTGTAGTCCTGCGCTTCGCGCACCGCCTCCTCAATATCCAAGCCCCTCGCAATCGTGGCGGCAATCGCTGATGCAAGGGTACAACCCGAGCCGTGGTAGCTGCCGGGCAGTCGCTGCCAGCGGTCTGCGCGGATGACGCCGCCATCGCCGAAGAGGGTATTGATGACCTCCAAGGTGGACTCGTGAGTGCCAGTTACCAAGACGTATTCAGCCCCAAGGTCGGTGAGCCGTCGCGCCAATCGGTCCATAGGGAGCCGACCCTCGTCCTCGCCAAGTGTCAAGCGGAGCAACTCCAGAGAGTTCGGCGCGATCACGGTTGTCTGTGGAATGATCATTTCACGGATGGCTTCAATGGCCTCCTCGGATACAAATTCATCACCGCGCGCCGAAGCGAGAACGGGGTCAAAAACCAACGGAATTTCCGGATAGTCGGATACGATTTCGGCGATAGCCGCAATGTTTTCGACGCTTCCCATGACGCCAATTTTGAAGGCGGCGACTGGGATATCTTCGAGGATGGCCCGCGCCTGATCTGATACCCAATCCGAATCAATGGACAAGATGCCCTCAACCCCAGACGTGTCCTGAACAGTGATGGCCGTCACAACGGACAGCGGATGGCAGCCCATACTGCCCAACGTTAGTAAATCAGCCTGCAAGCCAGCACCACCTGAAGGGTCAGTGGCTGCAAACGTTAAAACAGCCGGTAAAGATCGCTGAAGGTCCGACATGGAAGTTCCAAGTGAAAGCGGTTATAAGTGCTATTCGACGAATGTCAGTGTCGATTCGGTACAATTGTCGTTTCGTCGTGGTGGCATAAAGGTCGTGTCCCTCGGCGCTAAGGTCACATCGTCTACCTGGCATGCAGCCATAACCGCACCATTGTAGCGTTGGATGTGTAGGACATGCGAAGGCGAATATTGTTGAATGTGTTGGTACTAGACAGTTCGAGTGCAAGCGCCCGCCCTTGTTGTCATCCCCTAACTTACGAAACCCCCAACTGAACATGACGACAAATACGGTAGCAAACAAGGCGTGGATGTGTCTCGTCTGTGGCTTGATTTACAACGAGGCCGAGGGCTGGCCTGACGATGGCATTGCGCCGGGAACCGCCTGGGAGGACGTACCGGTTGGTTGGGCTTGCCCTGAGTGCGGTGCGCGAAAAGAAGATTTCGAGATGGTCGAAATTTAACTCGATCGACTTTTCGTACGGTTGGCTTAGAGCAATGCTACCCGCAAGTGAAAATAAATTGGCTTTAGGCGATAATCACTTAAGGGCGTTGTTGTTGTCAATACCGTACCCACGAAAGCGCAGACGCTGCGTTACTGAAGCGACATCAAAATTCATTTTTCGACTCTACAACCTGAGAGCGCACGAGTGGCTGAGACAAGGTCAATATCGGGTACCCGTGTGATGGTGATTGATGACTCAAACACCATCCGTCGCAGCGCCGAGATTTTTCTGATGCAGGCGGGCTGCCAGGTTATCCTTGCGGAGAACGGTTTCGATGCTTTGTCGAAGATCGCCGATCACCAGCCGGACGTGATTTTTGTCGACATCATGATGCCGCGCCTCGATGGCTACCAAACCTGCGCGCTGATCAAGAAAAACAGCAAACATAGAGCAACGCCGGTGATTATGTTGTCGTCCAAAGACAGCCTGTTTGATCGGGCGCGGGGCCGCATGGTTGGCTCGGACGAATATCTGACAAAACCATTCTCAAAGGACAGTCTGTTAAAGGCGGTGGAGACCCATCTCGCCGTTGCCAACGCTGCGCAGGATATGACATAAGGGTTTTGACGGGCCGAGTTTCTATTCATAGCGTAGCGCCTACAGAAAAAATACATTTGAATTAGCACGAATGGAGCACTAATCATGGCAGTAAAGAAAATCTTGGTTGTGGACGATTCCCCTACAGAACGCACCTTTCTCGATGGGCTGCTCACCAAGGCGGGATATTCAGTGATTCACGCTGCGAGCGGCGAAGAGGGGGTTGAAGCGGCGAAGCGCGACCAACCCGATCTGGTGCTGATGGATGTTGTGATGCCGGGATTAAATGGCTTCCAAGCAACGCGCGCGATCACGCGTGAAGAAACCACGAAACATATCCCGGTGATTATTTGCACGACCAAAGACCAGGAAACCGACAAAATTTGGGGCATTCGGCAGGGGGCGAAGGATTACATCGTGAAGCCAGTGAACGCCGCTGATTTGATTTCCAAAATCAAGGCCTTAGGCTAGAAGCGCATACGCGATGGCTAGTAAGTCGAGCTTGCGAGAGTTCCAGCGTAGCGTAGCCGAGCGGCTGCGCGACCCATCCAAGTTGCGGGCATTCGCGTCGAAATTAGGCTTTCAGGTTGGTGAAGAAAATTGGTTTGTGTCATTGGCCGATGTTGCAGAGGTCGTCCCGGTGCCCGCGTTGGCCGCAGTGCCGCAAACCAAACAATGGTTTCAAGGTATTGCCAACGTGCGGGGCAAGCTGTACGCGCTTGTAGACTTTTCGGCTTTTCAAGGTGGAGTGCCGACGCCACAAGGTGCGGAACGGCGCGTGGTGTTGATCAATGAAAGGTTGTTGGAAGCATCGGGAATCATTGTCAATCGGATGCTGGGGTTGCGCAACCCGGATTCCTTTGAGCGTCTCGATGTGAAGGATGCAGGCAGGCCTTGGCTTAAGGCGCAATACCGCGACCCGAATGGGGCGCATTGGTTTGAATTGGACGTCGGGGTGTTGGCGAAGAGCGCAGCGTTTCTGGAGGTCGCGGCCGCGCAGACGACCTTGGGAGCATCGCAATTCTGACCGACCGCGCAGTGGTCGCCGGGTTGCTTCAAGGCCAGAGTTTGTCCAAATGTCGCCGTCGCTATTTGTAGTTGGGTAGTTGGTCGTAATTTCGGTTCGGAGAAATTCATATGGCATTTAAATTACCGGCCCCTTCTATTTTGAAGGGCAAGGAAAAATCCGTCGCACCCAAAACTGCTGTCTCCGCCGAAGGAGCAGCGGCCCAGCCCGTATCCAGCGGCTTTTTTGCCAGGCTATTTGGCGGCAAGAAAAAAACAACGTCATCAGATACCGCCGGCCGGGTCGTCAAAGCCGGGCCGGAACCTGCGACTGGCGTTCCGGTGGGTAACCAAACGCAAAAAATTGCCGCGATAGTCGCCGCAAACAAGGTTGAAAAACCAAAATTGGAGCGCTTGACGTTTGTCTTGCCGCTGCTCAGTAGATTCCCGATGCAGACGCAGTTCCAGGTACTGGGAACACTCGCCGGCCTGTTTTTTGCGCTGATGCTGGGCTCCATCGCGGTGGATACAATTCAGCGCGGAAACATCTCGACATACACGAACATTGCGTCGCAGCTACAGTTTCACACGCAACGGTTGGCGAAGTCCGGGGGGCTAGCGGCCCGTGGTGACCAAGCGTCCTTCGTACCGCTGCAAGATAGCCGGGATGAATTTCAGAAGTATCTGGAGGTCCTCAACTCAGGCGGTTTTGCCTTTACCAACAATGTGCCGTCTGCGCGCAGTTCCGAAGAATTGATTTCGCGCTTAACCGAGTTGACTAAGCGCTATCAGGATGCGTCAAACGCAGCGACAGCGATTCTTGCCGCGCAGAAAGACTTGACCAATTTGGGTCGAAATGTCGCGCAGGTCCGCGCAGTTGCCGAGGAGCTCTCAGAGCTCTCACAGCAGCTGGCGTCGACGTTACAGCAAAGTGGCGTTAACCCAGCGCAAGTGTTAAAGGTGAACCGCCTTACCTTCCTAGCGGAGCGCTTGGCGCGCGGCGCGGCCGACATCTTGGGAGCCGAGGTAATCGATCCCGAGGTGCCATTTCTGATGGGTAAAAGCACCAACGATTTCCGTGACTTGGTGAAAGCCCTTGAGGGCGGCTCAGAGTCGATCGGTGTCACCGCCGCGACGGGCGAAAACCGTGCGCGCGTAGTCAAGCTTCGGGAAGTGTTTACCACATTTGAAGAAAACCTCAAGCCAATCTTGGAGAATGTGCAGAAACTTGTCTCTGCTCGTCAAGCCGGTCGTGCTTTGCAGCAGGGATCGGAACAACTTCTCAGCAGTGTTGAGCAACTTCAGGTCGGATTTGCTGCGGAAAGTCATACCCTGCCCTTGATTGTTGCGGCGGCATCCGGCCTGCTTATGCTGGTATTTTTGGGGTTGATGGGATATCTGTATTTGGTCACCGAACGTCGGCGCGCTACGGATTCGGAGCTTGAGAACAAGCGTAATCAGGAAGCCATTTTGCGCTTGCTCAACGAGATGGGCGATCTTGCTGACGGCGACTTGACGATCCGTGCGAAGGTGACGGAAGACATCACGGGCGCTATCGCCGATTCGATGAACTACACGGTTGATGAGCTCCGCACGTTGGTAACCGGGGTTAACAACGCATCGACGCAGGTGTCGGCCAAGACGCAGCAGGCGCAAGCCGTTTCAGTGCAATTGCTCGACGCTGCGGATAAGCAATCGCGTGAAATTCAATCAACCACGGAGCAAGTGTTGGGTGTGGCGAAAACACTTTCGACTGTATCAACCAACGCCGAAGAGTCCTCTAGAGTTGCATTGCGATCCTTGGCGGCCTCGGACAAAGGCCGAGTTGCGGTACAAAACTCCATTGCGAGCATGAACGATATCCGCGAGCAGATCCAAGAAACGTCCAAGAGGATCAAACGACTCGGTGAGTCTTCACAGGAGATCGGCGAAATTGTGGAGCTCATCTCGGACATCACCGAGCAAACCAACGTGCTTGCGCTGAATGCTGCGATTCAGGCGGCGTCTGCGGGGGAAGCAGGGCGTGGTTTTTCGGTGGTTGCGGAAGAGGTGCAGCGATTGGCTGAGCGATCAGCCGAGGCAACTAAACAAATCGGCGCGATCGTAAAGACCATTCAGGCAGATACCCAGGACGCCGTGGCCGCGATGGAAAAGTCAACGACCGGGGTGGTGGAGGGAGCCAAATTGTCTGATGCCGCCGGACAGGCGCTGTCCGAGATTGACTCTGTGACAACCAGTCTCGCCGCGTTGATTCAAAAAATTTCGTCTGATACCCAGATCCAAGCGGCCTCGGCCAATAAGGTGGCGCGAAACATGCAGGATATTCTTGAAATCAATCGTCAGACGACGGCCGGTACCCAGCAAACAGCTTCCTCGATTAAAGAGCTTGCGGATGTTGCCTCCGACTTGAAGTCCTCGGTTTCCGGCTTTAAGCTGTAGCGACGGTCAAGCGCAAAACATGTCAGTGAATCCGCAATCGTCGTCCGTCGATCTCGGCCCCCTTTCGTGGGTCAAAGCCGAGATTGAGCATTCGCTCGCCGAAGCGAGGACCAACCTTGACAGGTTGGCGGTCGACAGTGCGGACGCCAAGGCGCTCAAGTACGTTTGCACACATCTGCACCAAGTGACCGGTGCCCTGTCCATGGTTGGGCTCGGCGCAGCGACGCGTTTTTCCGAGGAAGTCGAAGCATTGGTTGAGTCGCTCAATGTTCCCGCGGGCCTACATACGTTCAACGACCGGATCAGACTCGCAAAACAGGCGACGGGCTCGCTGTCAAGTTATTTGGATAGTTTGATGGCGGGTGAGCCGGATCGACCGATGGTTTTGGCACCCACCTATCTTGCGCTAAACCGGGGTAGAGAGGCCAATACAGCGACTGAGAGCGATCTGTTCTCGCCTGATTTGGATGTTGTAGTACCTACCCCCGAGAGTACCGTTGCATTGCCACGTGCCGATATGTTGGCCGAGACCATTAAGGAAAGGCGAAGCCTCTACCAGGCGGGATTGCTGAAGCTGCTGCGAGAGAAGGACCTCGTAGGGGGTGCGCGGGACATGCGAAGTGCAACACTTGCTATTGAAGCGTTGCAAGTGACTTCCCCAACTAGGGCGTTTTGGTATACGGCAAGTGCATTTTTTGACGCGGTGGCGGCAAATCCGGTTGAATCGGGAGCCTTGGCCGTACAGCTGTTTGGGAAGATTGATCAGCAGATAAAACTGCTCATTGAGGGGGTGCAAAAGGTCCCGGAAAGGCTGTTTCGTGAGTTGCTGTTAGCGATTGGAAAATCATCGGCAACAACCGAGCGCGTGAGATCCGTTAGATTGTTGTATCGATTAGACGAGCTGCTTGCCGTAGCGCCGGAGAGTGATGCGGCCTCTGACGAATCGGTTCGAACTCTGGTGAGATCTCTCAGAGACCAGCTACAGGCGCTGAAAGAAAGCTGGCTGAAGTTCACCAGTGGTAACCGCGCCGCGCTGGAGTCGTTCGTGCAGCAGGGGGAACAGCTGGCAAAGACCACCCAGCCGCTACCAAATCAGGGGCTGGCGGAGCTGCTGCGCGTGTTGGGTTTGGTGGGGCCGCATCTTAAAAAGAAAGGGCTGATGGCTAACGAAGTACAAGCCCTTGAGGTTGCCTCGGCGTTATTGTTTGTAGAGTCATCGTTGGAGAATTTCTCCCGATTGTCCGATGAATTTCCCGCGCAGAGCCAAGCGGTTATCGCGCGCATTAAGGGTGCCATGTCAGGAAGTGCGCTGCCCGACATTGACCCTTCGACCGACACAACGATGGATGACTTCAGCAAACGCGCGCAAGAGCGTCTGTTGATATTCCAAGTCGGCCAAGAGGTGCAGGTCAACCTATCTACAATCGAAAGTACCCTTGATGCGTTCTTCCGCGATCCGCAAAAAACTGCCGATCTAGCGACCCTCTCCCCGCTGTTTTCCCAAGTGCAAGGCGCATTGGCGATGCTTGAGCTTGACGAGGCGGCGGCGCTCAATCAAATGTTGCGGGAGCGTGTTTCCCAGTTCGCTTCAGGTGCTGTAAAGGGTACCGGTGAGGAGGCGGAAACAGTTGCCGAAGGCGTGTCGGCGCTGGGACTATTTGTCTCAGCGTTGCAGCAGAATTCCGCTGATCCGCGGTCGCTTTTACTGCCAGCGCTGATTCATTTTGGGTTAGCCGAGAAGCCTCAGGAGCCTGAGCGCAGCTTGCTGAAATCTCCGCTGTCGTTGCCCGTTTCCTCGGTCGATGTGGAGATCGACAAGCAGAAGGTGCAGGCGCTGTATTCGGACTGGAAGCAGCAGCCCGATGCGTTAGCGCCGAGGGAGCAGCTACGAGAGGCTGTGCTAGAGCTGAAAGAAAATGCCGAGATTACGGGTGATTTGGATGCAGCAATATCCTCTGCAGAGACTCTCGCAGCAATCGACGCAGATTCGAGCCACCTCCACAGCGGTTTGATCGCTCCTGTTGAGGATGCGCTTGCCGACGCATTGGCCAATATTGCGCCAACCAAACCGGCAGCGGCACCAGCGCAACAGGTTGTGCGGCTGCTTGATGCGTCGGCCGCTGAGGTGGATCGCGAGTTACTCGCAATTTTTCTCGAGGAAGCTACGGAAGTTGTCGCGACCATCCGCGCAAGTGTTGACGTCGTCAGGCAGTCCCCGCACGCTCGGGAAGAGTTCACCACTATTCGCCGAGGCTTTCATACCCTGAAGGGCTCTGGCCGAATGGTCGGTCTGCTGGATCTGGGTGAGGTCGCTTGGAGCTGTGAGCAGGTGATGAACAAGTGGATAAAGGAAGACAAGCCTTTGACCGACGGCCTATTGAAGTTGCTTGGTGATGCGTCAAACGCGTTTTCGGCGTGGGTGACTGTCCTTCAGACATCCGGTACAGCTGTAATCGATGGTACGCACATTACCGAATTGTGCGAGTTGCTCAAGAATGACCGGGAGCTTGTTGAAAAGGCCGTGGGTGACGGCGGAGCTGTGCCAACCGCGCCGACCGCGGAGCCTACCGCAAGGGCCGAACCGAACGTTATTCCAGCGGACGTATTTAGTGGTCTCTCGCTTGACCTCGCAATGACCGAAGCGCAGGAACAGTCGGCTGAAAACATATCAGCGCCAACCGCTGAGTTGCCAGTCGTTGCGGTATCTGCAGATAGGGCAGCCGATCAACTTTTTGCGGAATTGCCTCCGTTAGCGACGACTGGGCAATTGTCCTCCTCGACCGATGTATTGTCGGGTGCACCCGAAGCCGAGGCTGAGAGCGAGGTAACCATTGGTGCCATTACCCTGCCCGCGCCATTGTTCGAGATTTATCTTGCCGAGGCGAATACTCATATTGATACCCTCCGCCGGGAAATTGCAGCGGTTGAGGCTAATCCGCTTGGCCCAATCTCGTACGAGTTCATGCGCGCCGCGCATACGTTGACAAGCTCTTCGCGGACGACGGGATTCGTATCCATCGCAGAAGTGGCGTTTTCATTAGAAAAATGGCTGGCAGATGTCATTGAGCTGACGCCGCATTGGAGCCAGTCACGCATCGAGGCGACTCGTCAAGGTGTTGACGTAGCAGCCTCAATGGTGCTCACGCTTCACGCGCACGAGTATCCCGCTCAGCGTCCCGATGTTGTCGCTTCCCTCACGTCTTTGCGTGAGTCTCTTCAAGCCGACGCGCGTTCCGGCGAGTCCTCGTCCGTTAGGTTGCCGATTGACCGTATCGAAACTGCCGACGACGCGGGGGCCACGGGCTTACCGACGACAGAGGAGACGCCATCACCTTTTGATTTTGCAATTAAAGTCGCCACTGAGCCCGTCATTACGGCGGCCGATGTTGATGTACCGCCGCCAGAAACATTCCCGTCCATAGAGATAGCCGAACCATTGGCAGAGACGGCGACTAAATTCTCGCCGGAGACAGCTTTTGAGATTGCCTCGACGAGTGCGTTGGTTGCGGCGGTCTCCGAATTCGCGGTGGAGGCTATCGGGGGAGAAACTGACACTGTTGACGAGCAAAAGACGGCCGCTGCTGCTGTGGTGCCGCCCGATGGAGTACTTCTGAACATAGACACGGGGGCAGATTCTGCCCCGGAGATTGCATTCAAATCAGCGCCTTCGAGCGCGGCGACCGCAATCGACTATTTCGCTTCAATCAATCCACCGACAGCCGCCACGCCTGCGCTCGATGCCGCAGCGTCTTTTGACACGCCTGCCGCAAAAAATGCCGAGCCTGAGCAGTTTGAATCAGGCAAAGACCGGCGCGCGTTAAAGGATGATGTTGACCCCGACCTGTTGCCGATCTTCCTAGAGGAAGCGCGCGAAATAATGCCGCTGGTTGGTGACTCATTGCGTCGTTGGCGCGTTGCGCCGGCAAACCATGCCCCCGTCGCCGAACTTGCGCGCCATCTGCACACGCTCAAGGGTTCGGCTCGAATGGCAGGTCTTATGCGACTTGGCGAACTGTCGCACGCCATGGAAACCCGCGTCATCGATATGGACCGCGTCATCGAACCAAAGCCACAAGACTTTGATGCGATAGACGACCGGCTGGACCGCTTTAATGGCGCGCTCGACAGTTTGGCTGCAGGCGATCTCGCGCCCGTCATCGATATTTCGCCTGAAGCAAATTTTGCAATTGCGGATATCGGAGATTTGCCTTCGCCGCTGGTAGCAATCGCCGCTGCTCGCGCCGAGATAGTTGCGGAGGGCGAGAGGTTAGAGGGGCGCGACCGTCACGCGCTGCTGCGTGTGAATGCAGATTTGATCGACCGTTTTGTTAACGAGGCTGGCGAGTTGGCGATCGCCCGCTCGCGCGTCGATCTGGAGTTGCAGACGTTCAAAAAAGCCTTGCTTGACCTGAATGACAACGTCTCGCGTATGAAGATTCAGCTTCGTGAAATCGAAATTGGGGCCGAAACGCAAATCCAATCGCGCATTAAAGAGGCCGAGACACAAGGCGAGCAGTTTGATCCGCTGGAGTTTGACCGTTTTTCGCGCATGCAAGAGTTGACGCGATTCATGGCGGAGAGCTTGAATGACGTTGTGACCCTGCAACAATCGCTGGCAAAAAATATTGATGAAGCGGATGCAGCACTGCTTCAGCAGTCACGCTTGAACCGTGATCTCCAGCAGGGGCTGATGGGTGTCCGTTTGGTACCGCTCGGCAACCTCCAAGATCGCTTCTACCGATTGGTCCGTCAGGCTGCGAAAGAGCTCGACAAAAAAGCCAATCTTGAATTCCGCGGTGTGCGTGTTGAGATCGATCGCTCGGTGCTGGAAAAAATCACTGCACCGTTCGAACATCTGCTGCGAAACGCCGTCGCGCATGGATTGGAGCCACCGGCTGCCCGTGTCGCGGCGGGTAAGCCCGAAATCGGCGAGATATCAATCGATGCCCGACAAATCGGTAACGAAGTCATTCTGACATTGGCCGACGACGGTGCCGGACTTGATTTTGTGCGGATCCGAGAAAAAGCCATCGCGAAAGGAATGCTCGCCGCAGACGACGCCCCGAGTGATGTTCAGCTGACGCAGTTCATCTTCGCCGCCGGCTTCAGTACGGCCGAAGTCGTTTCACAGCTGTCCGGGCGCGGGGTCGGTATGGACGTGGTGAGAAACGAAATTGTTTCACTCGGTGGTCGCATCGATGTTTCATCTGCGCCTGGGCACGGTACGACCTTCACCATTTCCTTGCCACTAACCCTAGCCGTCACCCAGGCGGTTATGGTGAAAGTCGGGGAAGCAACCTACGCGATTCCATCGGTGATGATCGAGCAGGTGCAAGAGTTTAAGGGCAAACACTACGAACCATTGTTGGATATGAACGAAATCGATTGGAAGGGCAATAAGTATCCGCTTCGGTCGATGGAGGTCATGCTCGGCGGTAAACCAAAGGTCTCTGCACAGCGGCACGCGTTTGTGCTTCTTGCCAAAAGCGGTCCCCAGCGGGCGGCCGTGCAGGTTGATGACATCATCGGCAATCGTGAGATTGTGGTGAAGTCGATTGGCCCGCAACTTGCGCGTATCCCCGGAATTGCCGGCGCGACGGTGTTGGGTTCAGGACAAATTGTGTTGATCATGAATCCGGTGCAACTTGTGTTGCGCGAAGCCTCAGCCGCATTGGTCGAGCCAGCGTCGTCGAACACCTTGGTTGCTGGAGAGAGCCCGACCCCTGCCGCTTCGACGACTGCCGAAAAGGTAGCAGAAGTTTTCGTACCGGCCGGGCCATCACTCGCCGAAGTGATCGCCGGAAGCGCTCGAGACGGTGGTTTTATGGCCGATGAGGCGGCAAAGCCTGCATACACTAACCCATTGGTGATGGTGGTCGATGATTCGCTTACCGTCCGGAAAATCACCAGCCGAATGCTCACGCGCGAAAATTTCGAGGTGGTAAGTGCCAAGGACGGTGTTGACGGATTGCAGCAGTTGCAAGATGTCGCACCTGATGTAATCCTGCTTGATATTGAAATGCCGAGGATGGATGGCTTTGAATTTGCGCGCAATGTTCGGGCGGATGCCAAGACCAAACACATCCCGATCATCATGATCACCTCGCGCACGGCGGACAAACACCGTAAGCACGCGCTGGAGCTTGGCGTGAATGAGTACATGGGTAAGCCGTATCAGGAGGAGCAACTGCTTGGATTGATACGACAGTTCACTGGGCGGAGAACAGGCCCTTTAAGGGAACTTCTAAAAACCCCTGCCCCCTAAGTACAGACCGCATTGATTAAGGGACTAGCAATGAGAAACCGCACTGGCGACTTGTTTTCGAGAGCACGACGGGAAGAGAAGCTCGTTCAATTTACCGGAGTGCTCGACAGGCTGGAGCATCTCGTCGATTGGACGGGATTAGCCGCCGCCGTCAATGCGGCGACTGGGCGCGAAGCGGCGCGTCCGCAAGGAGGACGTCCGCCGTACCCGACGGTAGCCGTACCCGACGGTAGCCTTACTCAAGGTCGTTGTCCTCCAGCAGCTCTACGGCAATCTCTCCGATGAGCAGATGGAATACGCATTGCTTGATCGCCTCTCGTGGCAACGTTTCATCGGCATGGCTGATGCCCGCGATCTGCCTGACGCCCGTACGCTCTGGGCATTCAAGAACCTGATTGCTGGCGGCGGCGGTGCTCAAGCCTTGTTTGGTGAGGTGAGCCACCAGCTCGCCCGGGCCGGTCTCACCGCCAAAGGCGGACAGTTGATTGACGCCACCATTGTCGAAGTGCCCAAGACGCGCGTCAGCGACCAATCCCGAGAGAGGCTCAACAACGGCGAGACCCCCGCCCACTGGGACGCCAAGCGCATCGCCCACACGGATGGTGATGCCCGCTGGACGATGAAGCACGGCAAGTGGTTTTACGGCGACAAAGGCCATATCAACGCCGACCAGAAACACAAACTGATCCGCGCCATTGAAGTGACCCCGGCTAATGTGGATGACCGCGTACCGCTTGAGAAGCTGATCGACGCCGACGCGGTTCGATTAGCCAGCGGCAAGACCGTACATGCCGACAAAGGCTACGATGCCAAGGCCACCAGAGAGCTGCTCAAAGCACGGGGCCTCCGAGATGGTGTTGCCCGCAAAGACGACGCGCAGCGCTACGACCAGACCGGCAACCAGAGGCGCAACAAGAAGCTCTCGCGCATTCGTGCAAGGGTTGAGCATGTATTTGGCGGCTGGGAGAAGACGATGGGCAAGCGACTACGCTCGATCGGTGAGACCCGCGCCAAGTCGATGATTGTTGTGCAGGCGACGGTCTACAATCTGCGGCGCTGGGTAACCTTGGATGCAAGGATAGAGGGGAGAGGTGCGTCTAGCGCATGAGAAACACCCTGTTTAGCCGCTTGGTCAGCGGCTAAACAGGTAGGGAACCACGATCAATCCAAGCAAAAGCGAATAAATCAACACGACAAACTAACTGACACTCATGGCAACGTAAAAAAATCGCGATCACGACGCGCGAGCGGAGCGATAGTGGGTTTCGAGAAGTTCCCTAT
>JADCJC010000006.1 GCA_020247395.1 Rhodocyclaceae bacterium | reverse complement strand
GAGCAGCAGCAGGGGCCGGAGCAGCAGCAGGGGCCGGAGCAGCAGCAGGGGCCGGAGCAGCGGCTTTAGGGGCTTCCGTTTTTGGAGCTTCAGTTTTGCCACAAGCAGCTAAACCAATGGCTACCATTGCAGCGAGCAGAATCGACTTGTTCATTTCTACATCCCTTGAGAAAAATTTTGATCAAAAATTTTTGATCGGTTTTTGTGGCTTCACTCGTCTTTACGCTGCAAGTCCAAATAGGAAACCGCAACCTTGACGGGATCTGTTTCGACCGACCGTTAAGTATAGCACCGCAATGGTGCGGCGCACAATTTCCAACGCAAGTCGAGATCCTTGCGAATGCCGCAAAGGATGCCGCTGGAAGACGTCTACAGTCCCGATTGGCGGTCCGTGACGGCAAGCTCAGAGGAGGCCCAAATCTCTTCAAATCGTTCAAGATATGGCTTGGCGCTTGCTTCGTCACCAAAGTTCATCACTGACCGGGGATGTGAGTAGACGGGCTTGCGCCATACGGAGTCTCCATCCGCCAAAAACAAAACATCCTCAACTTGTCGTGCCGCGCCCGTGACCCGGTGGATCATCACTTGTCCACCGAATTGTCCGAGTAACGAAACGAGTCTTGGCAACTCACTCTCCAAGCTCTGAACCTCATGGAGGGCGATACGAATCTTGCGGTATTTTCCGCCTAGCAGCATAGATCGTAATTGCTCGATGATGTCAGGCTTGCCGAGTCCGCGTTCACGCAGTGTGACGGGCGTCCGATCAAAAATCATCAACTCTTGCTCAGCCGATGCGATCAGCAGAGCAATTGACTCGCGCGCTTCGCTGTTTGTGTCTAGGATGCGGTAGGTTGGATTGTCAGAGGCATTCACTTCACACTCCGTGCTTTCTAGTTGTCAATCTCGATTTCACCACTTAGCCAATGGGGGTAGAGTTGCTGCAATAGGCGCATTTGCAATTTGCTTGCCGGGAGTTGCCTAGAATTTGCAAGTTGCTGCATGTGCATGCGCTGCGTTTTCATTAGTGGCGCGGAAAAACGTATGGGCTGGCCGTTTAAATAGAAGCCGCCCTCGTCAAACAACATACGTGAGCGCAAATCGAGGCGCAAGCCACGCTGCTTTGCCTGTTGACAAAAGGCCGCTCGCGACATTGTTCGCTCGGGCGCAATAAATTCGACATGAGACTTTGGTCGTGTCAGATAGCAGCCGACAAATTCACCTATGGCATGCGACGTCATCCTCGGGCCAAGACTCGAATGAAGACACTTTGCAAGCGGCCTCTTTAGTGCAGGCTCAATGCAAGCGGGTGCGGTAGCGCGACCTCTGCCAGCATCCGTGTAGCGGCCTTCAACGGTCAGGCTGTCCCGCAAGTGGTCGAGATACATATCAATAAGCTCCTGATAGCTTGGCGCGCGAAAACCAATCGACCACGTCACACAGGCATCAGTTTCGGCAATGCCATTGTGGGCAAAGCCGGGAGGCAGATACAGCATGTCACCTTCTTCCAAAAGCCAATCCTGTTCTGCTTTGAATCGCCTTAGAATTTTTAGCGGAGCGCCGTTTACAAGCGTGTGATCTTGTTGTGACGAAACTTGCCAGCGTCGTCGCCCGCTACCTTGCAGCAGAAAAACGTCGTATGAATCTACGTGGGGGCCTACGCCGCCCCCCTTTGTTGCATAACTGACCATCAGGTCGTCGATTCTTGAATAGGGTAGAAAGGAAAACTTTGCCAACAATTGATGCGCTTCATGAGAAAAATGTTGCGTGTCCTGTATGAGCACAGTCCACTTTTCATTATTTAAGCGCGCCGATTTCTTCAACGCGTTGATTTGCTTCGCGTGGAAAGGGCCATGCGCGAGCGTCCAAGTTTTTCCCGAATTAGTTATCAGACGACTTTCTGCCTCGTCGTAGGTTGCAAGTGTCAGGATCTCCCTGTTTGTGAGAGGCGCGAACGTAGAACCAGCCGGAAATGCCTGGCGCACCAACAGTGGCCGCTGTTGCCAGTAGTCCCGTAAAAATTTTGCAATGGATATCTGGCCTAGCGAAACCATTGGCATGACTGGCTTGATTGGCTTGCATTTCTTGTTCATGGTTTGCTGAAAAGGCACGTACGCGCGTTTGGAAAATGTTGCATTTTGTTGTTGCAAAGTCGAGAGGCTTTTGGATTAGAATCAAATTGGTTATACCAGCGCAAATTTTCTTACATCTTGATGTTGATACCGCGAAGCGAGGGCTGCCATGTTACAGATCGGTACAGATGCACCATCGTTCGAATTGCCAGATGCGAGTATGGAGATCGTTCGTCTCTCGTCATTTCGCGGCAAGAAAAACGTTGTTCTGTATTTTTACCCAAAAGACGGTACGCCGGTTTGTACCAAAGAAGCAATTGAGTTTTCTGACCATGAAGACGAATTTGCAGAGTGTAATACAGTCGTGTTTGGCGTCTCTCGAGATGATTGCCTCGTGCATGAAGAGTTTCGTGACAAACACGGGATATCGTTACAACTGCTTTCGGATGCAGAATGTGAAGTGTCGCGCATGTATGACGTGCTGATGGAGCAGGCGAACGCGACGGGCATTCAGCGCGGCGTCAAACGATGCACATTTGTGATCGACAAAAAAGGTGTGTTGCGCCACATCCTCAGTGAAGCCAATCCGCGAGAGCATGTTAGAGATGTGTTGCGCCTGATCCGGCAGCTGCACGGGCATTGAGCGCCGTACTGCCGCTAGCAAACCAGCCGTAGAATGCCACCTTTCTTAGACTCCTCTACCCAACCTCCGGCCCGCGAGTAAGTCTAAGCTTGCTGGGCTTAACCTAATCTCTTTTTTTCACTTTTCGCCAGTTATGTTGTTAGTCGCCAAAGACACAGTGGTAACCCTCACCTACGACTTGACTGACAGCGATGGTGAGTCAATCGAATCAGGCGCGACGCTTGCATATCTGCACGGCGGGTATGACGGCATCTTCCCTAAGGTCGAAGAGGGATTGGTCGGCAAGTCGGTCGGTAGCGAGTTTGCAATTTCGCTTGATCCGGCGGACGCCTTTGGCGATTACGATGAGAACCTCATTCGCATCGAGCCGGTCGGCGTGTTCCCGCCGAATCTCGAAGTTGGTATGCAGTTCGAGGGGCTTCCGCCAGGAGAAGAAGATGATCGTTGGATCATCTACACCGTTACGGATATCGCCGACGGACAGGCTGTCGTTGACGGCAATCACCCGTTGGCGGGTGAGCGTCTAATTTTTAAGTGTGTCGTCGCTGACGTGCGCAGTGCATCAAGCGAAGAAATTGCGCACGGCCATCCGCACGGCCTGCATGGAGTTCATCACTAGCCTGAACATTTCATGGGTCGCCCATTGCTTAGCAGGACGTTGCTTTTGGGCGATTGGCAAACCAATTGGGCGCGTTTCTGTTTTGCTGTTCATGCGGGCTGCACGTTCGCTCTCGGGCGATTGGACGGCGATTTTCCGCCTTCCTGCCGAAGCATATCCCGCTATGCTGTGGTCGGTCAGGCAAGAAATCGCTCGCCCACTTTCCAACGCGTCCCCATGAAATGTTCAGGCTAGGATTGACTCAGTCCCGCGAGGGAACAAAACCGCCGGAAGAAATTTGAAACGGTTGCTGCCGGTTATTCAAATCCACGCCAATGCGAACCCAGTTGACACGCGGCGAGCCATAACCTTCGACACGCGTCACGTTTTCGATGGCCCGCTTGTCAAGGGGACTGCGGTACGGACGGTCCACGCGGAACTCATGCGTGTCGCCATGAGCGAACAAGGTCGGCTTACCGAATTTCTCGACTTCGCGTTCAAAGGCCTGCAGGAATGGGACATACGCAGATTTCGCCACTGCTGTTGGTGACTCTTCAAAGCCTGGGTTTGCCTGGAGAAAAACCGCCAAGCCAACAATGTCTTCACGTCGCGCCCGCTCGATTGCAACGTTTAGCCACGCCAGGTTGGCTCGGGTACGGTCGACCTGTTCTGCGTCGTTCTCGCTGTCGAAGCCGACGTTATCGTTACTTCCCTGTATGTTTAGCGTGGCGAAGACCACGCCACTTTGCACCCACATGGTGTTTTCCCGATAACGCGACAACACCGGGTCGGCGGCAAAAATCTCCGCCTGCGATGTCAGTTTGATTGTTGACTGGCCGAGCGAAACCGGCTTGGAAAAAAATATCTCGCGCAGTTTCGTCAGTCGTTCGAGGGGATTCATCACGCCATTGGTCGGACGGCGGCAATCTACCCAGTCGTTATCACCTGGTGTGAATATGATCGGATGCTTGGATTGATTGATTTCCTGGTGGCGGCGTAGAAACAAAGCATCGGTGCACGGTGCGTTCGAGCCTGCTTTAAAGTCGCCAACGTGCACCACAAAAGCCAACGGCTCCCGATCCATGGCAGCGAGTAAACGCGGAAATTGACGCTCTTCCCAATCGTTGTACTGCTGGTCCCCAATCAAACCAAACTGAAAGGTGGCAGGTGCGTTCGGCGTAGATAGTAGTTGTGTCGCGCAACCCCCGAGTTGGAGAGCCAATGCGAAAACAAACGCGGCGGCAAACAATTTATTCAATTTCGTCTCCAAGGGCGGATTTTAACTTGTACACAAGTGCCAGCGCATCGCGCGGGCTCATCTCATCTGGTTTCGCGTTACGCAGTTCATCAAAAAATGGATGCTCCAACCGGACGTTGCTCTCTGCCACTGCATCCCGGTCTGGCGAAAACAGATCGCGCTGTGCGCTTGGCAGTTGTGACGAAGCTTCGAGCCTAGCCAGCTGTTTCCGTGCGACCCTGACGACGGTGCGGGGAACGCCTGCCAGTTGTGCCACTTGCAAGCCGTAACTCTGATTGGCGGGACCGGCTTCAAGCTTGTGCAAGAACACAATTTTGTCGCGCGACTCGACGGCGTCAAGATGCACATTTGCCAAGTTCGGCAGTTCGGCATTTAACCGCGTCAATTCAAAATAATGCGTGGCAAACAGTGTGTAAGCACGTGAGGTTTCAGCCAGATAATGCGCGATCGCATAGGCCAGCGATAGCCCATCAAAGGTTGATGTACCCCGCCCTATCTCATCAATCAGCACAAGACTTTGGCGAGTGGCGGTATTCAGAATCGCCGCCGCTTCGGTCATTTCCACCATAAACGTAGATCTGCCACCGGCAAGGTCATCAGAGGCACCGATCCGAGTCATGATCGCATCGATGTTTCCCACTTCCGCGCGCACGGCAGGCACAAATAAGCCGGTATGCGCCAAAAGCGTAATCTGCGCGACCTGCCGCATGTAAGTGGACTTGCCGCCCATATTGGGACCGGTGATTAACAGCAGCTGGCGCGAACGTGATAAATCACAATCATTCGGAATAAAACTCTCGACCTGACTTTCCACCACTAAGTGGCGACCGCCCTCGATATGCAGCCGGTCGTCGGGCACAAACAACGGCTGGCTCAATTTCAACGCGACGGTGTTGCGCGCATTTGCACAGTAAACGTCGAGCTCGGCGGCGGCGTTTGACAGTCGATGGAGTGTCGTGACATGCGGCGCGAGTTTGTCGAGTATCTGCTCATACAAATATTTTTCGCGCGCGAGGGAACGTTCACCGGCGGAGAGCGCTTTATCTTCGAATGACTTTAGTTCCGGGGTAATGAATCGTTCGGCATTCTTTAACGTCTGCCGACGGCGATAGTTGTCGGGTACTTTGTTGAGCTGTCCCTGTGTGACTTCGATAAAAAATCCGTGCACCCGGTTGTACTCAACGCGCAAATTGGCAATGCCGGTACGCTCGCGTTCCTGCGCTTCGAGTTGCAGCAAAAATCCTGACGCGTTGGTTTGCATGCCGCGCAATTCATCCAGCTCGGCGTCATATCCAGAGCGGATCACGCCGCCATCGCGGACCATATTCGCTGGCTCATCTGCGATTGATTCGGAAAGACAAGCAAAGACGGCATCTTCCAGCCAGAACGCCTTGGCGATGTCCGCCAATACTGGAGCTTCACTTTCTGCCAGAATTGCGGACAGCTCGCCGCGCAGTGACAGCAACGTGGCCAGTGCGGCACGCAGCGCCGCTAGATCACGGGGCCGCGCGGTTCGCAATGCGATACGCGTGCTGATGCGCTCAATGTCAGGCCACTCGCCGATGATCTGTTGAATCGTCGTTGCTACTGGCGCAACAGCGTGTGACGCAAGGTGCCGCGCGGTAATTGCGTCGTGATCCCGAAGTGGACTGTGCAGCCATTCGCGCAGCCGCCGGGCACCCATCGGGTTCGCAGTGGAATTTAATACAGAAAACAATGTCGGAGCCGTCTCACCACGGATGGTTTCGGTGATTTCTAAATTGCGTCGGGTGGCCGCGTCCATTCGTACATAGGCGTCTTCACGCTCAACACGCAAACCGGAAAGGTGAGGCAATGTAGAACGCTGTGTTTGCTGAACATAACCGAGCAACGCTCCCGCTGCGCAAATGGCAGCGTCCATACCCTCAACACCGAACCCTGCGAGATCCCTCGTGCCAAACTGCGAAGTTAGGAGCTTGGTCGCAGTTTCAAGATCGAACTGCCAATCGGCGAGTCGCTTTACCGCAACGCGAGCCGTACCCGCATAACTTGTGATCGCCTCCGCAGCGTCGAAGAAACTGTCGGGCGTGAGAAGTTCGGCAGGCTGGAGGCGCTCGATTTCAGCTTGAACGGTTGAACGACTCGCGTTACGCAAACAAAACTGCCCGCTGGCTAGTGATAGTGAAGCCACGCCGATGATGTTTTCGTGCGCAAACAGGGCCGCGACCAATACGTCTCTTTCGCTCGGCATCAATGCACTGTCCGTTAGTGTGCCGGGCGTGATGATCCGCGTGACTGCACGCGCGACAGGGCCTTTGCCCGTCACTTCACCGACCTGCTCACAAATCACCGCAGATTCGCCAAGTTTGACCAGCTTTGCCAAATACTGCTCGACAGCGTGGAACGGCACGCCGGCCATCTTGATTGGCCGGCCCCCAGACTGGCCGCGTGTGGTCAGCGTGATATCGAGCAGCTTCGCGGCTTTCACTGCGTCCTCAAAAAACAGCTCGTAAAAGTCCCCCATGCGATACAGCAGCAGCGTATCTGGGTAGTCGCGCTTGATGCCGAAATACTGCTGCATCATCGGCGTGTGCTGCCCAAGTCCGCTACCTGCGGTAGGCTGTTGCGCTGGTTTAGTCACGGATTGAAAGTACAGAACGGGTGGGGATCGCGCGAAGGAGCTTAAGAGCGGGCGTATGAAGGGAGCTTAATCAATTGAGTTAATGACGTCGCGCAACACGCTGATGATTTGATCGATTTGTGCGTCATCAATGATGAAGGCTGGCGCGATGACGATATTGTCAGCGGCGCTCCGCAACACGACACCTTTGTCGTAGGCCCTCAGAAAGGCTTCAAAGGCGCGTGCACCGGGCGCACCCGCTCGGGGCTCAAGCTCGATGGCACCAACCAGACCAAACGCCCGAAGGTCGATTACGTGTTTTTCACCTTTAAGCGAATGCACCGCAGCGGCAAGCTTGGGTGCCATTGCGGCCGCGCGTTCAAACAACGCCTCGTCTTTGTAAAGTTGCAGTGTCGCGATACCCGCTGCACAGGCGAGAGGATGGGCCGAGTAGGTGTACCCGTGGAACAGTTCCACGGCCCCGTGTGGCCCGGTCATAAAGGTGTTATGAATGTCTGGCGTGCAAATGACGCCGCCCATTGGCACGGTCCCCGACGTAACACCTTTGGCAAAAGTGATCATATCCGGCTTTACACCAAACAGCTCTGATGCAAACGCGCCGCCCAGACGGCCATAACCGGTGATTACCTCGTCAAAAATCAGCAGGATGCCGTGTTTCTTGGTGATTTCGCGCAAGCGTTGCAGATACCCCTTGGGCGGAAACAGAACACCGGTCGAACCAGCCATTGGTTCAACTATCACCGCAGCAATGGTCGATGCGTCGTGTAGTGCGACCAAGCGTTCAAGCTCGTCGGCGAGGTGTGCACCGTGCTCGGGCAAGCCGTCCGAGTACGCGTTCTTTTCGAGATTATGCGTCGTCTGCAAATGATCGACACCCGCCAGCAGATTGCCAAACATTTTGCGGTTTGCCACCATACCGCCGACCGAGATGCCGCCGAAGCCAACCCCGTGATAACCGCGCTCGCGGCCAATCAAGCGCGTTCTCGCTCCCTCGCCGCGCACACGGTGGTAGGCGATTGCGATTTTGAGTGCGGTGTCCACCGCCTCTGAGCCGGAATTGCAGAAAAAGACATTGCGCATGTTGTCAGGCGCGATACTGATGATGCGGTTGGCCAACTCAAATGCCAGTGGATGGGCGAACTGGAAGGGTGAGCAAAAATCCAGCGTCGCCGCTTGTTGTTGAATTGCCTCAACGATGGGTCGGCGATTGTGGCCGGCGTGGCAACACCATAGTCCGGCAAAACCATCGAGCAGTGTCTTGCCCTCGTCGGTCTTGTAGTACATGCCGTCTGCACTTGCCAGCATGCGCGGTGCCGCCTTGAAGTGGCGATTGGAGGTAAATGGCATCCAGTACGAATCCAGCTGATCGCGATGTAGATGAAGTTGGTCTGAAAGTATGGTCATGGGGAGCTTTCCGGCAGCGGCGGCTGCTTATCATTTGGTACCACAAGTGCAAGTCTAACAAGTCCACCACAATCGGCGGTAAAGTGGGCATATTCCAGCGCAATATCAGCTTTTGATCGGGCTAGAATTCGTCTGTTTTTTCGTGGTTCAGCGTAACATTGCGTGCTGGCTTCAAATCGACAAAAATGACAACCCCGCCCAGACAACAAGCAACCCAACAACGCCTCGTCGCTGCCGTTGAGAAAATGCCGGCGTTTCCAAAAGCCGTGCAGCAAGTGCTGGCACTTTGCCGCGACATTAATTGCTCGCCCCGTCAGCTGGTTGGTGTGATTGAGCACGACCCGGTGATGACGGTAAAGTTGTTGCGCATCGTTAACTCCGTCAGTTACGGACTGCCGAACAAGGTTGCGTCTGTGAACCAGGCAGTTCTGTATCTGGGGCTCAATACCGTCAAGAATCTGGCGCTTACTTTTGCGATGATCGGCGTGTTGCCGTCGAAAAATGTTGCCGGTTTTGATGTTGGTGAATACTTGATTCATTCTGTCGCAGTGGCTTCGCTCGCCCGTTTTCTTGCCACCCGGCCGGAATCTGGGGGCGTCGACGGCGATGACGCATATGTCGCCGGGCTGTTGCATGATTTCGGCAAAGTTGTGTTGGCAACGCATCTTCCGGACGAGTACCGTGAGGCGCTGGCGATCGCGGAGGTGGAGAAAAGACCGCTTCATATTGTTGAACGTGAGCTAATCGGCGCGGATCACGCCGACGTCGGTGCCATGTTGGCGCAGCACTGGAAATTTTCCGCCGACCTAATCGCCTGTATCCGTACCCATCAGTCGACCCCAGAAGCAAACGGGCTCACCGCATGTGTGGCGATGGCAAATCAATTGGTGAGGCGTGCGGGTGTCGGTAACGCCCGCAATGCTTTCCGCGAGGATGAACAACCTGTCTCACGGCGTTGGGGGGCCGATTTTGTCGCGATCGACGCCGCGCTCGGGCGCTTGGATGGCATCCTTTCTTCGGCCCGGGCATTTGCGGAGTCTGCGCGGTGAAGGTGCGCTTCTGGGGTGTGCGCGGGTCTATTCCGGTCCCAGGAGAGAGCACGCGCCGGTATGGCGGCAATACGACTTGTATCGAGATACGGACCGACGCCGATAATTTGATTGTGCTCGATGCGGGCACAGGCATTTACCAGCTTGCACAGTCGCTTCTGAAAGAGTTGCCCGTCCATGCCAGCCTCTTCATCACCCATACACACTGGGATCACATCCAAGGCTTGCCCTTCTTTTTACCGCTTTTTATCCCGGGTTGTTCGGTGCAGATTCGCGGTGCGCATGACATTGTTGTCGGGGCAGGGATTGAACGTGTCATGGATGTACAAATGCAATACAGCTACTTCCCGGTGCGTGAGGCAGAGCTTAAGGCGAGGATTAGCTATGAAGATGTCCGACCGGGGCTGCCAGTGACAATCGGTGATGCGACCGTGACGCCTGTCTTGCTTAACCATCCGGTGGTCAACTTTGGTTATCGTGTTGAATGCAACGGTAAATCGGTGTTCTTTACGGGCGACCACGAGCCGCACCATAACATCTATCAGCCAAGTGAAGAGGGTTTTGCGGCCTATCAGCAAATGGTCGAATTGCGCACGGCAGAAATTGCGGCTGCCATCGGACCGGTAGACCTGCTAATCGCCGATTGTTCATATACGGCTGAGGAGTACACCGCCAAGATTGGATGGGGCCATGGCAGTTATGATTCAAGTATCGAAATGGCGCAATCTGCGGGAGCGAAGCGCCTCGCATGCACTCATCACGAACCGACGCGCAATGATGACGCGCTCGAACGCGTGTTTGCGGAGACCATGCAGCGTATCGGCACCGCGCATGGATTGCAAGATATCTTCCTTACCCGCGAAGGGCTGGAGATCACCCTGTAACGTGGTCAGTGCAGTTTTACCTTGGGCTCGGTCTGGCGGCGAATGATGCGGGCTGTCGTATCGAGTGCCATACGCCAGAACCCGTGTAACGCCCAAAGATGTAGTTTGTATAACGATTTGTAGAATATTTTTGCCACGAAGCCCTCCACCCGCAGGCTGCCGCGCGAGACAAATCCCATCAGTGTACCGACCGATTCAGACGTACCCAGCGAGACTAGGGAGCCAAAGTCGCGGTATTGAAAAGGTCGGGGTGCTTCTCCTGCTAGCCGCCGTTTGATTGTTTTCAGCATATGGCTTGCCTGCTGATGTGCGGATTGCGCCCGCGGCGGGACGTTGCGGCCTTGCCGCCACGGACATGCGGCACAGTCGCCTAATGAAAAGATATCCTCATCCCTCGTCGTCTGCAGTGTTGGCAGCACCACCAGCTGGTTGATTCGATTTGTTTCTAGTTCATCCAAACGTGTCAATACGGCCGATGCACGCACGCCGGCAGCCCAGACGACAAAGTCCGCCGCCAGCGATTTGCCCGACTTTAGATCGAGCCCGTCATCGCGCACCGCAACAACCGGATCTCCGGTCATAACTTCCACCTTCAGCGTTTGCAAAATGTCGAGCGTCGCCTTGGCGAGATATTCAGGCAAACCAGCAAGGATCCGCGGCCCCGCTTCCACAATTGTCAGGTGGATTTGTTTTTCCGGGTCAAATTGATTCAGGCCATAGGCGGCCAAGATGCGGATGGTGTTGTGCAATTCGGCGGAGAGCTCCACTCCGGTGGCACCGGCTCCGACAATGACAATCCGTAGTACGCGGCCATCGTTGGCAAAATTTGCCTTGAAGCAAGTACCAGTCGGCGATGGAACAGATGCGCGTCCCACGCGTTGTCAAGGGTAAAGGCGTGGTCTGCCACGCCGGGCGTGCCGAAGTCATTCGACTGCGAACCGATGGCAATGACCAAGGTATCGTAGGCCAATCGTCGTTCGGGAAGAATTTCTTCACCAGCGTCGTCCAATACCGTATCGACGATGACTTCTTTTGCCTTGCGGTCGAGCCCCTTCAGGCCGCCGAGCGAAAACGTAAAGTGGTGCCAGCGCGCCTGTGCAAGATAGTCGAGTTGGTGCGAGTGCATGTCCATGCTGCCGGCGGCAACTTCGTGCAGCAGCGGTTTCCACAAGTGAGTGCGGCTGCGATCAAGCAAGGTGATCTGCGCACGGCGCTTTTTGCCAAGCGAATCGCCGAGCCTTGTGGCGAGTTCGAGCCCTCCTGCACCTCCGCCAACAACAACGATTCGATGCATTTGGCGCGACTCCTGATCAGGTGAATGTCTAGGACTTGAAGTGTGACTGCACGATGGTCAACATTGGCGCAAACACTTTAGGTGTAGCGCATACCAGCGTACCAGAGTTCAGCCAGTCGCTTTCGCCGTTGAAGTCCGATATCAAGCCACCGGCTTCTTGAATCAAGAGGCCACCGGCGGCGACATCCCAAGGGCTCAAGCCCATTTCCCAGAATCCATCAAACCGTCCGCATGCGACGTATGCCAGATCGAGTGCTGCGGCACCGGGGCGGCGGACGCCTGACGATTTTTGTGTCATCTCCTTAAAGGCGGCGATGTAACGATCAAAATGGTTGAATTCCTTGTAAGGGAAGCCGGTTCCCAGCAATGCGTCCTTGATGTTGACGGTCTTCGAAACGCGGATGCGTCGATCATTCAGAAATGCACCGGCACCCTTTGAGGTGGTGAAAAGGTCATTGCGCACCGGGTCGAAGATCACGCCGTGTTGCACTACCCCCTTTACGCTCAGCGCGATCGAAATACAGTATTGGGGAAAGCCATGCAAGAAATTCGTGGTGCCGTCAAGCGGGTCGATGATCCAAAGGTATTCGGAATTGTTGTCCTGTGAGCCGGACTCTTCGGCGAGGATGTTATGCTGTGGATACGCCTCTTTGAGTACTTGTATTATCGCTTGCTCTGCCGCGCGATCAACCTCCGACACATAATCGTTCTGCGCCTTTTGTTCGATGGTCAGTTTGTCGAGGTCAAAAGACGCCCGGTTGATAACGGAGCCAGCGCGGCGCGCGGCTTTGATCGCGATATTAAGTACTGGATGCATGGCAAATTGTCTGTGCGCGCATTTTTTTGCGTGCACTAAAGAGCTTGAAAATCGATATTTTACAATGACCGCAATATCTCCTGTCCTTGGCGTTGCCGCACTCACCCGCATTCGGGTGATATTGGTTGAAACGTCCCACCCGAGGAACGTCGGTAGCGCCGCACGTGCCATGAAGACGATGGGCCTCTCCGACATGGTGATTGTGAACCCGCGGTTGCTCGCCCCGCAAAACGATCCACAGGCGGTTGCGCTGGCATCCGGCGCGACGGACGTGTTAAAAACTGCCAGGGTGGTTGACACGTTGCAAGAGGCGCTCGCCGATGTGGTCTATGCGGTTGGTTTCACCGCACGAAAGCGCGAACTAACCCACCCTCATGTCGGGTTGCGAGAAGCGGCGGGATTGGTGATGTCGCAACTGGCCGCGCAGACGCATTCGCCGGTGGCCTTGGTGTTCGGCAACGAGGCGATGTGTTTATCGAACGACGACGTGGACCGCTGCCAGTTGCTTGCCAGTGTTCCCGCCAATCCGGTCTACTCATCCTTGAATTTGGCGCAGACCGTGCAGGTCGCCGCCTACGAGATGATGATGGCGACCGGCAGCTTCAGCGTCCCGCCCGATGCCCGGCGTGAGGCGGCAACAATCGGCGAAATCGAAGCACTCATCAAACATCTGGAATTTGCCGCTATTGAATCCGGCTTTCTCGACCCAAACTCACCGAAACGGTTTATGACACGCATGCGTCGGCTCGCCACGCGGGCAAGTCTCGAACGGGAGGAAGTTGCAATCTTGCGCGGATTGATCTCGTCGTTGCAGAAGCCTGTCAGGCGCAACATCCCCACAACCTGAGTGACTAAAAACAAGCTGCCGAAATGTTTGCTCGCCTCAAAGAAGATATCGCTTCGATTTATGCGCGTGATCCTGCCGCGCGCAATTGGTGGGAGGTGCTGACCTGTTACCCGGGTATGCACGCAATTTGGCTGCACCGCTGGGTCGCTGGCCCGCTGTGGCGGTTCGGCTTCAAGTGGTTGGGCAGACTCACGTCTCAATGCGTACGCGCCCTAACCGGCGTGGAGATTCACCCGGGCGCAACGATTGGACGCCGCGTGTTTATCGATCACGGGATGGGGATTGTGATTGGTGAAACGGCGGAGATCGGGGATGATTGCACGCTATACCACGGTGTCACATTGGGTGGCGTGGCGTGGAACAAAGGCAAACGCCACCCAACACTCGCTGCCGGTGTGACAGTAGGCGCAGGCGCAAAAATTCTCGGCCCATTCACGGTCGGTGCCGGTGCACGGATCGGCTCAAACTCGGTCGTAGTAAAAGAAGTGCCACCCGGTGCGACGGTAGTGGGAATCCCGGCCAGAGTGGTGGAAGGGGTAGAGTTGGGTCTAGCGGGACAAGCCTTCTCGGCATACGCGGTTACCACAAACGAAAACGACCCGCTAAACGCCATCTTGAAAACGCTGGCGGCTCGCTCCGACAAAAGCGATGCGCTCCTTGCCGAGCTTCAAGCGCGATTAGCGGACATTGAGAAAAAATCGTGAACCCTAGTATCTACGGGAGTTTTTGGGCAGTTTCATCTGGAAATTCCCGCCGTTATTAGTGTTTATCAAAAATTGTTCCGCTATCGGCTCGCCGGAATTGCCCAGTTGCAACCTTTGGAGTCGCCCACATGCAGGCTAAAGGAAATAGTTGATTAAAACAGTTGGTTTTAGTAAACTTGACCATATTGCTCGGTTATTAGGTGTGCCGACATATTGGCCCCGACCGATTTCCGTGTTCCTGTCCCGGAGGATTCATGCGCTTAACCACCAAAGGCCGTTTTGCGGTAACCGCAATGCTCGACCTAGCGATAAACGCGAACGAAGGTCCCGTTACGCTGGCCAACATCGCCAAGCGGCAGAAGATTTCGTTGTCCTACCTGGAGCAGCTATTTTCCAAGCTCCGTCGCTCTGAGCTTGTTGATAGCGTACGCGGCCCTGGTGGCGGGTATCAGTTGGCTAAATCGGCTGATGCGACAACCGTCGCACAAATTATTGTTGCCGTTGAGGAACAAATGGATTCGCGCCAGTGTGAGGGCAAGGAAAACTGCATGGGCGAAAGGCGTTGTATGACGCACGATCTCTGGCAGAGCCTAAACGACAACGTGCTCGAGTTTCTCTCCAGCGTGACGCTGGCGCAATTGATCGAGCAGCAGAAAGCCAAAGCACAAGAAAGCCTGCCGCACCGGATCACCGGTCCTGCCAGTACTGGCGTGCTGCGCGCCACATCCAAATCGAATAAGCTCACCCCCGCGCCGATTTGATGATGTTGTCGAATCAAACGATTGCTCCTCGCTCTACAACCTGAAATCGAAACAAATGACACAACCAATCTATCTTGACTACTCTGCAACTACGCCGGTGGATCCCCGCGTGGCTGAAAAAATGATTCCCTATTTGACGGAGTCATTCGGCAATCCGGCGTCCCGCAGCCACAGCTACGGCTGGACTGCCGAAGAAGCCGTTGACAATGCGCGCTTGGAGGTCGCCAAGCTGGTCAACTGTGAAGACAAGGAAATCGTCTGGACTTCCGGTGCGACCGAGTCGATTAACTTGGCACTGAAAGGAGCGGCGCACTTCTACAAAACGAGGGGCAAACACATCATCACGCTTAAGACCGAGCATAAGGCGACGCTTGACACGTTTCGTGAGTTAGAGCGTCAGGGCTTCGAGGCGACCTATCTTGATGTTCAAGAAAATGGCCTTGTCGATATGAACGCGTTTAATGCGGCATTACGACCTGATACTATTTTGGTTTCAATCTTGTTTGTGAATAACGAAATTGGCGTCATCCAGCCGATCGCCGAACTTGGAGAAGTTTGCCGCAGCAAAGGAATTGTCTTTCATGTCGATGCCGCACAAGCGACGGGTAAGGTGCCGATCGATTTGCAGACGCTCAAAGTGGACTTAATGAGTTTTTGTGCGCATAAAACCTACGGTCCAAAAGGCATCGGTGCGTTGTTTGTTCGTCGCAAACCGCGCGTTCGTTTGGAGGCGCAAATGCACGGTGGCGGCCACGAGCGGGGCTTTCGTTCAGGCACCTTGGCCACGCACCAGATTGTTGGCATGGGAGAAGCGTTCAGGCTTGCACGATTGGAAATGGCGGCAGAGTGCGAGCGCATTCGCATGCTGCGCGATCGACTACTCGCCGGCTTCAAGGGTATGGAGGAGGTGTATGTGAATGGTGATCTTGAGCATCGGGTGCCGCACAATCTGAACGTGAGCTTTAATTTTGTCGAGGGTGAATCGTTGATCATGGGCATTAAGGAATTGGCGGTATCCTCCGGGTCTGCCTGCACCTCGGCGTCGTTGGAGCCGTCGTATGTATTGCGCGCCTTGGGTCGCAATGATGAGATGGCCCATTCCTCGATTCGGTTTTCGATTGGTCGTTACACCACCGAAGCGGATGTCGACTTCGCCATTCACCTTATGAAGGAACGTATCGGCAAATTGCGGGATATGTCACCGCTCTGGGAAATGCATAAAGAGGGCATTGATCTAAGCAAGGTACAGTGGGCGGCGCACTAATGATTGCGGGCAAAAGCACAAACCTACTTTTGCCCGGTTGAATTCAGGGCAATTCGCAAGCCTAGCTTGACGACTTGCAAACGTAAAACCGGTTGACCGGTCGCATAGCGACCACAGGAGAAGATCATGGCGTACAGCACAAAAGTTATTGATCACTACGAGAACCCACGCAACGTCGGTTCCTTTGGTAAGGACGAAGACGGCGTCGCAACCGGCATGGTCGGCGCTCCCGCGTGTGGCGACGTGATGAAACTACAGATCAAGGTAGGCGCGGATGGCATCATTCAAGACGCCAAGTTCAAAACCTATGGCTGCGGCTCGGCGATTGCATCTTCATCACTTGTCACTGAGTGGGTGAAAGGCAAAACCATCGAGCAAGCCGGCGAGATCAAAAACACGCAGATCGCTGAAGAGCTCGCATTGCCGCCGGTAAAAATTCACTGCTCAATCTTGGCCGAAGATGCGATCAAGGCGGCGATTGCCGACTACAAAGCAAAACACGCTGCCGAGTCGCTCAAAGACGCCGCCGAGTAGTTTTCAAAAGGGGTACATAACAATGTCGATCACACTGACTGAGCGCGCGGCGAACCACGTGCAAAACTACATGGCCAAACGTGGCAAGGGAGTTGGCTTGCGGTTTGGTGTACGTACCACCGGCTGCTCGGGCATGGCGTATAAGCTTGAGTTTGTTGATGAGCCCACAGCGGAAGACCAGACTTTCGAGTCGCACGGCGTCAAGGTGTTTGTTGACCCCAAGAGTCTGGTCTACATTGATGGTACCGAGCTTGATTTTGTACGGGAAGGCTTGAACGAAGGATTTAAGTTCAATAACCCGCAAGAAAAAGACAAGTGCGGGTGCGGCGAGAGCTTTAACGTGTAGTGAGTTCTGGCTCGCACGGATCGTTTTCTGTCGCATCTTACACGCTAACCCAAAAAGAAAATGACGAAGCGGCACTACCGCTTTGCGTATCGATTGCGTCATGAGCCCCGATTTTTCCACGAGCCACTTTGCTTTGTTCGGACAGCCAGTTAGTTTTGATATCGACGAAGCGGCGCTGGACCAAACATATCGCGACATACAGCGCGAAGTCCACCCGGATCGGTTTGCCAATGCCCCCGGTGCCGAAAAGCGAATTGCGGCTCAGTGGGCATTGCAGGTCAACGAGGCCTACCAAACGCTCAAATCACCCCTCGCACGCGGACGGTATCTGCTGAAGCAGCACGGTATCGATACTGAAGAAGAGACCAATACCGCTATGCCGGTGGCTTTCTTGATGCAGCAAATGGATTGGCGCGAAGCTGTTGTGGCTGCAAGGGCTGCACGCGATGAGCTTGCCCTTGAGCAGCTGGCGAAAGACAAACGTGCAGAAGAGCGTGCGCTCTTCGAGTTACTCTCCGCACAGTTGTCGAATCGGGCGACCATACGGGATGCCCGCGAAACCGTGCGTAAACTACGCTTCTTGCAAAAGCTTGGCGAAGAAATTGATCTCGCCAGCGAGGCAATTGAAAGTTAGAGCACAATATGGCGTTGCTACAAATTGCTGAACCCGGCGAATCGACCGCCCCGCATGAGCATCGTCTTGCGGTCGGTATCGATCTGGGTACGACAAACTCGTTAGTCGCCACCGTCAAGAGTGGCGCGTCCGAGGTGTTGCTGAATCAGGATGGCGCGAAGTTGACGCCATCTGTAGTTCGCTATTTTTCAGACGGTAGTGTGACCGTTGGTAGCCGACCGAAAGCCGAACAGGCCGACGATCCGGCCAACATCATCGTGTCCGTGAAACGCTTCATGGGACGCGGCATGGCGGACGTTGCGCGTTACGGCGCATTGCCATACAAATTTGTTGAAGCGCCCGGCATGGTGCAGATTGAAACCGTCGCCGGCCTGAAATCGCCCGTAGACGTTTCCGCCGACATCCTTCGGACGCTCCGAATCCAAGCCGAGGCCGCCCTCGCCGGGCCGCTGGTCGGTGCGGTGATCACAGTGCCGGCGTATTTTGATGATGCCCAGCGCCAAGCGACCAAAGACGCCGCTCGACTCGCCGGCTTGAATGTGCTGCGCTTACTCAACGAGCCTACAGCCGCAGCGATTGCCTACGGCCTCGATAACGCCAGCGAAGGAACATTTGCGGTATTTGACCTTGGCGGTGGTACGTTCGATATCTCTATCCTCAAATTGACGCGCGGCGTGTTTGAAGTGTTGTCAACCAATGGCGACTCCGCGCTAGGTGGTGATGACTTTGACCAAGCCATCGCCGCGCACTGGCGCAAAATGCATGGGCTGGCAAGCGCGAATCACAAGGATCTTCGCCGTATGTTGATGGCCGCGCGAGCAGCGAAGGAAGATCTCACCACGGTTGAAGAAGCGTCGGCCGAAATTCAACTCAGTTACGGCCAGACACTTAATGTGAAGCTGTCGCGTGGCGAGTTTCACAACATGACAGCGCATTTAGTGGAGCGCACATTGTCGCCAGTAAAAAAGGCGCTGCGGGATGCCAAACTTTCCGCAGGCGACATCACTGGTGTCGTGATGGTCGGTGGAGCGACGCGTATGCTGCATGTGCAGGCCGCAGTGCATCGGTTCTTCGGTAAGCCGCTACTCAATAACGTTGATCCCGACAAAGTGGTGGCACTTGGTGCCGCAATTCAGGCAAATTTGCTGGCCGGCAATAAATCTGTCGACGACATGCTCTTGCTTGATGTCATTCCACTTTCGCTAGGCATTGAGACGATGGGCGGCTTGGTGGAAAAATTGGTACCGCGCAATTCGACCATACCGGTAGCCCGTGCGCAGGAATTCACCACATTCAAAGACGGCCAAACGGCGATGACGATGCACGTGGTGCAAGGTGAACGTGAGCTGGTGAAGGATTGTCGTTCACTCGCGCAGTTCACCTTACGTGGTATTCCGGCGATGGTTGCCGGTGCAGCGCGCATTCGCGTGACATTCCAAGTCGATGCGGACGGATTATTGTCGGTCGTTGCACAGGAATTGACCAGCGGTGTAGTCGCACAGGTCGATGTGAAACCATCCTATGGCCTAACAGACGCAGAGATTGCCACCATGTTGCAGGCAAGTTTTACCTATGCCAAGGACGACGCCGCAGCCCGAGTTTTGGCCGAAGCCAGAACTGATGCACAACGTCTCATAGAAGCTGTGCGGGCAGCGATGGCGGCAGATGCCGATTTATTGAGCGCGGCAGATCGTGCGCTGATATTGCAGGAAATTGAGCGCTTGTATCACTGCCAGTTGGGTGCTGATGCAACGACGATCAAGGCGTCAATTGAAAAACTCTCGACGGCAACAGAGACCTTTGCCGCAAAACGAATGGACAAAAGTGTCGCCAAGGCACTTACTGGAAAGTCACTCAATGAGATTGCAAAAATTGATCCCCAATTGGTAAAGACTGAACAATGACAATCATCACAATTCTTCCGCACGAAAAACTCTGTCGCGCGGGTGCCACGCTCGATGTAGAGCCCGGAACATCGCTTTGTGATGCGATGTTGCAAAACAATATCGCCATCGAACACGCCTGCGAAAAATCGTGCGCATGTACCACCTGCCATGTGGTGGTTCGAGAGGGCATTGAGTCGCTCCCTGAGGCGGCAGAGAAGGAAGAAGATATGCTCGACATGGCTTGGGGCCTGACGCCACAGTCGCGTCTGTCGTGTCAGCTTGTGGTCGGCACAACGCCGCTCACTATCGAAATTCCGAAGTACACCATCAACCATGCACGGGAGAACCGCTGATGTCGCTCAAATGGACTGACACCCTTGAGATTGCGATTCAGCTTTCTGAGGCGCATCCCGACATAGACCCAAAGACGATTCGTTTCACTGACCTACATGCATGGGTGATGGCACTGGAAGAGTTTAGTGATTTGCCCGACCGATCAGGAGAAAAGATACTAGAAGCGATACAAGCGGCGTGGATTGATGAGCGGGAGTAGCAATTTCGCCAGACTTGTCCCGGCTTAACGACGGGGGCTTGGGCGAGCACCCAATATGCTTAAACGCCACACAACTGAGTCATCAGACCGCCGTATCTGCGTTCAAACCAAAGGCTGTGCTTAGCGGGAACCCAGTTTGCTTCGCTCGAAGCACGGCAGTTGTTGTACCCACGCCAAGTGGTCTGAGGCCCACTTGCCTCGTAACCTGACGCTACCGTGTCAGCCGATGCATCAATATCGCCGCACGAATCGCATTGCGTTCAATCGACTCCGGGTTCAGATACTCACTCGGCGAATGTGAGCCGCCGCCGATTGCGCCCAAGCCATCCAAGCAATCCAATAGCGACGCGACGAATTGAATATCACCGGCACCGCGTGTGCTTGGTGCGGTGAGTTCAATTTTGCCCAGACCCGCATCGAGACTCGCCTGTGCATATACGTTGAATATCGCCAAGTTGCCGTTGGTCGGTGCCATCGGTGGGTACGATTCAGCGAAGGTTATGGTGGCGCTCGTGCCGTTCAGACTTTTGCTGACAATGTCGGTCATGCGTGCGCGCACGCGGTCGCGCTGCTCATGGGTGAGGTAGCGGAGGTCGCCGGTAACGATGCCCTTCGGTGGAATCACATTGCGCTTGCCGGTCGCTGTCCCTTTCGACAGCACATCGTCGAATTCCACCTCGGTGCCAACCAGCATCAGCCCAACGCTGTAGGTAAGGTTGGGCTCCTGCAGCTCTTCGCGAAATGCGTTGATGATCCGCGCCGCTTCATAGCCGGCACCATAGCCGCCTATGGCACCAAAAACACCCGAGGAATGGCCTTGGCGCGCAGTGATGTTGACCGTAAAGCCACCAGAGGCGCGGCGCGCGATTGAAGCAAATTCGTTACCGTTGACGTCGCGAATCATTCCCTCAAAGGCGAGTGCAACGTCGCTTTGTTTGGCGAGCGCAACCAGGTGGGCCCGCGAAGTCGCGATTGGGTCGCCGACGCGTTCCTCATCCCCCGTGAAGATCACCGAAATCGTTGCCTGATCGAGGGCACCGGCCACCTGCATGGCGCGAAGGGCTTCGATGATGATGACGTTGCCGCCTTTCATGTCGGATACACCCTGACCAGCGATACGTCTGCCATCAGGTTTCCATGCTGTGACGGGGCTGTCTTTTTCGAATACGGTATCGAGGTGGCCAATTAGCAAAAGACGTTTCCCCTTCTGTCTGCCTTTCGCAAAACGAGTGGCGACAAGATGTCCGGCACGTCGCATCTCCGGTGGCATCGAGACCCACTCGGTGGCGAATCCCAGCGCATCGAGCTCGGCGCGAAACAATTTGCCCACTTCGCGCACACCCTCATGGTTCATTGTGCCGCTATTGATGTTGACCGACTTCTCCAGCAGCGTGAGTGCGACCGGTATGCGTGCCTTGACGGTAGCCGCCATCAGTTCTTCCTGCGGTGAGAGCCCCGTTGGCGAGGCACCTGCAAACGTAGCAACACCAATAGAAAACAGCGCAGCAACAATTAGGCGGTTCATGATTTTTGCTCGGTGGTGGTCGACACCCTGATTTTGAGCGGACGTCGACCGAAGTTCAGTGCCTTGCCGGCGAGTAAGGTCTCGACAAGGAAACACAGCAGGGCGAATACAAAACACACAATGCCGCCCATGAAGGTGTAGGGCACCAGTGTGCGGGTAGGCGCACCGGCGGTTTCGACCAGGAATAGTGTCATTACGGTCGCGCCGATAAAGACCGCCGAAAGAGTCAGCAGCATCATCGCTGCGTTAACGATTCGCCCACGCTTGCGCAGCCGCGCAAGCTCTGCAAAAACATGGGCTTGGTCAGCAAGGCTTTCTTCGGGCAGCGCGTCCATGCGATCTTGTAACACGCGGCCACGGTCAATGATGCGCGCTAGCCGACCTGCAAGTGCGGAGAGCATCGCGCCGACGGCGGTGAGCATGAACACGGGCGCGACGGCGAGTTGAATACTATGTGAGACCGCGTCAATGGCCATTTGCGAATGCCGCAGAAAGAGATACCCTTATTCTACGCGCCGCACCAATTGCCGTGGTCGAAAATCCATCACGGTCGTTCCGACCGATTCGGCTATGTTGCGCTTGGGCTGGCGACTGTCCCTAGGCGAGGTGCTGGCCAAAGAAGGCGAGCGTGCGTTGCCATGCTAGGTTTGCGGCAGCAGTATCAAAGACTTCCGGTCGGGTGTTGTTGAAGAACGCATGATCGGCCTCGTAGCGATGGATGTCGGGCGATAGCTTCGCGCGGACCATCGCCGTTTCGAGCGCATCGACGGCGGCCGGCGTGCACCAGTCGTCGCGGCTGGCAAAGTGCCCTTGGAACGGAATCTTGATATCTGCAGGTGCGGCAAATTCCGCCGGCGGGATGCCGTAAAAACATACCGCCGCATCCACGCCCGGCACGTGTACTGCGGCAGCGATGGTGAGTGCGCCACCCATACAAAACCCGACAACGCCCACTTTGCCGCCGAGAGTGCGCAGGTGCTCCACCGCGCCGCGAATGTCTTGATGGGTGGCACCCGGGAAATCGAGTCCATTCATCATATGGCTAGCTTCGTCAGCGTTATTGGCTACACGGCCCTCATATAGGTCCGGCGCGAGTGCGTTGTAACCCGCTGCAGCAAATCGGTCCGCCACGACGCGGATGTGGTCGTTTAATCCCCACCATTCTTGAATCACCACCACACCGGGTTTGCCTGAATTTGCCACTCCACCCGGCAGGGCGAGGTATCCGCTGGTGCTACTGCCGTCGGGACGCTTAAAGGAAACTGATGTGCCGTTGTGCATATTGCTCTCCATGTCGTCGATCGAGGAGGAGAATGCTACGCGATCCTTTTGTTGATGCAAAGTCGGTTAGCATTTAGTCTCTTGTGTTCTAAAGGGGTCGCCATGGATCGCGCCAACGTGTTGTGGAGGCTAGCCCTATGCGGGCTGTTACTCGCCGGCTGTGCCGGCGATAGGAAACCCGAGGCCGTCCGCATGTTGGGTGAACCCCTGCGACAAGGCCCGCGCGAGGTGGTCACCGATCCGCTGTTGAACGGGGTATGGATGATGAAGACTGCCGAGCTAGGCGGTAAGCCATTTTCCTTTGCGCCGGATTTCGAGTTGCGGATTGGTGGTAACCGCTATGGGGTTGGGCTCGCCGGAAACTACTACGACCGTGGTCGGATTGAGTTGTTTGGCGATGAGCTTGCGGGACAACCACGACGCCTCGATACCGTTGGTGAGGTTGGGCCGAACAAAGCCAAACGGATCTCCGCGCTTTATCGGCTGGTGGGTCGTGATCTGGAGATTATTTACGATTTGTCCGGAGCAAATCGGCCGGTGGATTTTGTCAGTCGCCCGGACAGCCAACTGCTGCGAGTGCTGTACACAAAGAAACCCCAGCAATGACGGGCGTTTTCTGGCAAAAAATGCGGAAAACTGCCGTCGAGTGGCGCTTTTTATCTTTCGCGACTTTGATTAGGACAGACCATGATCATCACTACCGAACAACTTGCTGAATTGCTCGCTGGCGTTGTGCGTTCACAACAAGCCATCATCGATGCGATTGAAAGTGAATCGGGCGGTTGGCGCAATACGCATCTCATTCCCAAACTTAACACGGCGGCGAATCTGCGGCTGCCGAATGTACGCCTGCTCGACATCCCGTCGCGAGTTCTGCTGCGATCACAAAGTCGTGTACCGATGGATGTGGCAACAATTGCCCGTGATCTCAATGCCGCACTCGGCACCGGCCGCGGCACCGCACCATCGGCTGCTGCCGCCACCGCACCTGCGGCACCGCCGGAGGATGATTTGGATTTTTCTGAGAGCTAATCGTCGCGGGAGCGGGATTAGTGGCTTCTCGCTGAGCTGATACGCTGACTGCCCGAGGCGCAATCTCACCTGATGGAAGCGCCTTAACCCCTAACGCGACTGCGTTCAGCCTGGCGTCTATACTGTCCACCTGCAAATGCACTAGCTCCTATCTTCTGTCGCACTGACTCTCCGGTGCAGAAAGCCAAATGTCCGCGCACTCGCATTCTCACGCTTCAGCCGATGCCGCCGCCCCGCAAAAGAGCGCGATGCCCAAGTCCGGGGTCTGGCCCGTCATTCGCTCCTTACTTCCTTACCTGTGGGACTACCGCTGGCGTGTTGCCCTGGCGTTGACCTTTTTGGTAACCGCCAAGGTAGCGAACATCGGCGTACCGCTGGTGATGAAACAAATCGTCGATTCACTCGACAAGGATAATTCGATGTTGGTGGTGCCAGTTGCCTTGCTGGTGGCCTACGGCTTGTTACGCTTGTCTACCACTTTATTTGCCGAGTTGCGCGACATTGTTTTTGTGAAAGTCACCCAACGCGCGATGCGCAAAGTGGCGCTGAATGTTTTCCGGCATCTGCATGCATTGTCGCTCCGGTTTCATCTAGACCGCCAAACTGGTGGTGTCACCCGTGATATCGAGCGTGGTACGCGCGGCATCTCGACATTGCTCTCCTATGCGCTTTTTTCGGTGATTCCAATCGTGCTGGAGATTTCGCTCGTCACGATCTTGCTCGCAACGAAATTTGATTGGACTTTTGTTGCCATCACCCTAGCGGCTATCGTCTTGTACATCGTCGCGACCATCGGTATCACGGAGTGGCGAACCCGCCACCGCCGGCAGATGAACGAAATGGATTCAAAAGCCAACACAAAGGCGGTTGATTCCCTGCTGAACTATGAAACGGTCAAGTACTTCGGCAACGAAGAATTCGAGGCGGGAAGATACGATAAGAATTTGCAGAGGTACGAAGCAGCGGCAACCAAGAGTGAAACATCGCTCGGTGTCTTGAATGCCGCGCAAAGTTTTGTAATCGCGCTCGCCGTCACCTTGCTCATGTGGCGTGCATCGCTTGGTATCGTTGATCGTCAGCTGACTATCGGCGATTTGGTGATGGTCAATGTGCTGATGATCCAGCTTTACATCCCGCTTAATTTTCTCGGCGTGATGTACCGCGAAATTACGCAGGCATTGATCGACACCGAGAAGATGTTTCGTTTGCTAGCAGAGAATCAAGAAGTCGCTGATAAGCCCGGCGCTGTGCCGCTCACAACTGCCGGCGCCGCGGTACGTTTTGATAACGTGAACTTCGGTTATGACGCCAAGCGCCAGATACTGTTTGAAACAACCTTTGATGTCCCTGCCGGCAAGACTATTGCGGTGGTTGGCTCCTCCGGCGCAGGCAAATCAACGTTATCGCGTCTGCTGTTCCGCTTTTATGATGTGACCGACGGACGTATCACCATCGACGGGCAGGACATTCGCGATGTCACGCAAGCAAGCGTGCGCGCTGCTCTAGGCATCGTTCCGCAGGACACTGTGCTGTTTAACGACACGATCCGCTACAATATTGGTTATGGTCGGCCGGGTGCAAGTGACGCCGACATCGAAGACGCTGCGCGCCGCGCACATGTGCTCGATTTTATTTTGCGGATGCCGGATGGCTGGAATACGATGGTCGGCGAACGCGGCCTGAAACTCTCCGGCGGCGAAAAACAGCGTGTGGCGATTGCGCGAACATTGCTGAAAAATCCGGCCGTCATGATTTTTGATGAGGCAACATCGGCGTTGGATTCTGCAACGGAAAAAGCCATTCAAGCCGAGTTGCGTGAGATCGCCCGCGACCGTACGACGCTGGTGATTGCGCATCGGCTCTCGACAATCATCGATGCTGATCAAATTCTGGTGCTGGATGCCGGCCGGATTATCGAACGCGGAACATTCCGAGAGTTGCTCGACGCCAATGGCAAATTCGCCGAGATGTGGCGATTACAACAACAAGACGCCGAGAACTCTGCCTTGCAGGCTGCCTAAGGCTTCATCTCCCGGCTTCGATCAACGTCGTGATCCACTCGGCGACCTCGACGGGGGCTTGCTGCATCATCGCGTGGCCGACACCGGATAACATCGTCAACGAGGCGTTCGGCAGGCGCGCACGTAGTGATGTTGCCGCTTCGGCGGATGTCATCTTGTCGTGTTCACTGGCGAGGATGACGGTTGGTGTAGTGATTGCGGCGATGGCTGTTTCGTCTAGCTGATAACGCGCGCAAGCGGCAAGGTCATTTGCCATCACACCGGGCCGGGCAGCAGCAAGTAGCGCACGATAGCTCCGCATCACCGGAGTGGCAGGTGGAAAGCTGCCATCGGCATTTTTGCGCAAATAAAAACTCCAGCGCGTGACTTGCTCACAAGCAGCATCGGGTGAAGTGGACGCCATTTGCAGCAACGCATCACTGACCGGCATCGGAACCGCAGCACCGAGCAGGCCAAGCCGCGTTACGCGGTCTGGGTAGCGCCGAGCGACGTCTAGTGCAATCAAGCTCCCCATGCTGTGACCTACCAACGTAGCGGCCTGGATGGAGCCGTTATCCAAAAAATCAACCAGCCAGTCCGCATAGGCTTCAATTGACGATTTTGGCCCGGCAAAGGTCTCGCCGTGTCCCGGCAAATCGACTGCCAGCATATTTGCGCCGGATAGGTCTGGCTTATCACCAGATTTCGCAAGCAGCGAAGCCCATACACTGTGGTCATTGGCGGCACCGTGGATTAACACTGCCGTTGGTTTGGCCGCGTCAAAACCGAAATCGTCGTCAGCGGTGCCGGTTGCGACATATGCGGGCTGTTGTTGGACAAGAAATTTCATCTATTCCCGGTCAGCCAGTGATAATGTCGTTGTATTTCATACCTAATAAATGACTTTAAGTGTTGCAGGATTGCGCCAGTTTTGTTAAGGTTCACGCCTGCGAAAGCAGTGGGTACTGGTTAGATGTTTCGCAACATTTTAGTTTGCACCGTAGTATCTTCCAATTTCGGGCAACGCCACCGATAAGTTTTACTCACTTCACACACCACGTCTCCATGCGCCGCCCTCTATCCAGTCCCCTGCTTAAGCAACCGGGTCTTATCGCGTGTTTGCTGGGAATATTTGCGGTTTCCGCATGCTTGGTGTTGCCAGCGACTGCGCAGACGTCCACTGCACAGAAAAAGGCAGTACCTGCCAAGGTGACCGTGCAGAAGAATAAAACCAGTAACGTCGGGGTGGCGGATTTCACCAAGGATGGACTACCAAACATGTTGTCGAGCGCCGTGATGGTTTTTGACCAGGCGACCGGTAGACCACTTTTTGCCAAAAACGCCGAAACTGCCGTACCAATTGCATCGATCACAAAGCTGATGACCGCAATTATTGTGCTCGAAGCCAGACAGAATTTCGACGAACCAATCGTGATCGATCAGGCCGATGTCGACACGCTTAAGAATACCCGCTCACGCTTGCCGGTTGGCACGGCATTCCGCCGCGAAGACCTAATGCGCTTGGCGCTAATGGCGTCGGAGAATCGCGCGGCGGCAGCACTGGGACGCGCTTATCCCGGTGGATTTGACGCCGCCGTCCAGGCGATGAATACGAAGGCCAAATTGATCGGGCTACAGTCGACGACTTTCGTTGACACGACGGGTCTTGCGCCCGGCAACGTCGCAAGCGCACAGGACCTTGCCTTGATGGTCGCAGAAGCCTCAAAGTATCCGCAGATTCGTGAATTCTCAACCACACCCGAGTTGTATGTGACGTTACCGAACAGCAAACATCCGCTGGGTTTTAACAATACCAACGCATTGGTGAAGAGCCAAGGCTGGAACATTGGTGTGTCTAAGACGGGCTTTATCAATGAAGCCGGTAGATGTCTCGTGATGCAGGCGGTCATTGGCAACAATCCGGTCATCATCGTGCTGATGGATTCGTGGGGCAAGCTGACCCGCATCGGCGACGCTAACCGCATTAAGAAGTGGATTGAGTCGGGTAAGGTTGTTATCTCGCAGCCATCGCCGTCAGTAGTGCCATCCTCGGCCCCGGCTGCCAGTGCTGGCGTAACCGCCAAGGCGATCTAGCGAACCACGCTAGCGTATTCGCGACTACGCGGCAGTCAATATTGCAGCGTTCCCGCGCGGTGCTTCTATTGAGCTAATATCGTGGTCATGAAAGTTGGCCTGTTTGTCACCTGCCTAGTCGATCTCGTCCGCCCCAACATCGGTTTTGCGGCGCTAAAGCTGCTCGAAGATGCCGGGTGTACGGTGGTGTTTCCCGAAAGCCAAACCTGTTGTGGTCAGCCCGGCTACAACTCCGGTGCGCGAGAGATATCGAAAGTGTTGGCACGCAAGGTGCTGAGTGAGTTCCGCCACTGCGATTACGTCGTGGCACCATCGGGCTCATGTTCCGGCCAAATGAAAGTACATACGGTTGAGGATTTGTTCAAGGGTGAACCCGATGAAGCCGAGTTCGTCGCCCTTGCGGCCAAATGGTATGAACTGTCGGACTTTCTCGTCAACGTGTTAAAGATCGAGCTTTTGCCCTCGACTCATAGCTCCGTTACCTATCATGACTCGTGCTCAGGTTTACGCGAACTCAATATCAAAGCCCAGCCGCGTATATTGTTGTCCGCAGCCGGTGCGACGATCAACGAAATGGTGGACTGCGAAAAGTGCTGCGGCTTTGGCGGCACGTTTTCGATAAAGCTCGGTGATATCTCAACGCGTATGGCGGAAAACAAATGTGTAAATATCGCTGCGAGCGAAGCGAAGGTGCTGGTCGGCGGTGATCTGGGTTGCCTGCTCAACATCGAGGGGCGGCTGCGACGCAATGGTGATAACATCACCAAGGTGTATCACTTCGCCGAAGTGATTGCTGGGATGGCGCACTAGATGCGGTTCCATTTCTTCAGCTGTGAGGGCTAGAAATGCAAGTTAAGAGTATGCATTTCAAGGCGACATCCTCGATGAAACTCAACGACGCCGTGCTCCAGTCCGCCATGAAAAAGGCAAAAGGCAAGTTTGTTGACGGCCGCGCCGCTGCTGTGGCGGAGATCGAGGTGTGGGAAGACATTCGTGCACATGCTGCAGCGCTGCGTGACCGTGTCATCGCCAACCTCGACGCTTACCTGCTCGAATTTGAAGCCAACGCCACAAAGCGTGGCGCTGTGGTGCACTGGGCGGAAAGCGCGACCGAAGCGAACGACATCATCGTCAAGATCGCGCGCGATAACGCGGTGAAGCTCGCGACCAAATCAAAGTCGATGGTGAGCGAAGAGATTTCATTGAACGACGCTTTAGAGGCAGCGGGCGTTGAGGTCGTGGAGACCGATCTCGGCGAATACATCTTGCAGCTCGCCAAGGAGCCGCCGTCGCATATCGTTGCCCCGGCTGTGCACAAATCGAAAGAGCAGGTCGCTGAGCTATTCGTCAACGCGCATCACAAGCCGCGTTTGACGGACATTCCCGCGATGACACTCGAAGCGCGGGAAGTACTGCGCAACAAGTTCTTGTCGGCGGACATGGGCATTTCGGGTGCGAACTTCATCATTGCTGAAACGGGTACCACGCTCACGGTCACCAACGAAGGTAATGCCGACATGGTGACGACGATTCCGCGCGTTCACGTGGTGGTCACGGGCATTGAAAAAGTTATTCCGACATTGGAGGACTTCGCGACACTCATTCGCCTGCTACCGCGCTCTGCTATCGGCCAGACGATCTCCAACTACCTCACGCTCACCACCGGCGTGAAAGGGCAAGGTGATCTCGATGGGCCGGAGCAAATGCACATTGTGTTGATCGACGCGGGGCGCACCAAGCTCGTTGGCAGGGATATGAAAGAAATGCTGCGTTGTATACGTTGTGGTGCGTGCATGAATCACTGCCCTGTCTATCAAAACGTCGGCGGTCATGCCTATGGTTGGGTGTATCCGGGGCCAATGGGCTCGGTGCTGACACCGACCTATGTGGGCATCGAAAACGCGGGTGACCTACCGAATGCTGCAACCTTCTGCGGCGAATGTCAGGTGGTATGTCCCGTAAAGATTCCGCTCCCAGACTTGATGCGCAAGTGGCGTGAGCGACAGTTTGAGCAAAAGCTGCGGCCCTGGGGAGAACGCTTTGCGATTGGCTTGTGGAGTGCGTTTGCGACGCGTCCTACGTTGTACGCGTTTAGCACCAAGGTTGCTGCGCGTGTGAGTGCGTGGTGGGCGGGTGACAAGAGGCGCATCACTTGGTTGCCCGGGCTCGATGGTTGGACCGATGGGCGTGATATGCCTGCGCCGACCGGCAAAACATTCCGCGAGCTCTATGCCGCGCGCCGTTCTGGTGGAGGGCGGCTTTCATGAGCGCACGCGAAAACATTCTGCAGCGCATACGCGCGCAGAGCGGCCGACAAGGCGAGACCAACGATGCAGAACGTGCGGCAGCGCGCGAGCACATCGCTAAGCACGCGCGCAGTCCGTTACCTTCGATCGCCCAAGGTGACCCGGTTACTGGATTCATCGCTGAGTGTGCGCGCGTAAAAACGAGTGTTGAACAAGTCGCTTCCTTGCAAGCGGTTCCGCAGGCCGCTGCGCGATACCTTTCCGAGAACGCGCTGCAAATGCACGCAGTTGGTTGGAGCGCACTCGCAAGCCTCGACTGGCAGGGTGCCGGAATCGACTTCGAAGATCGCCTTGCGAACAAAGACGATTTGGTTGGCATTACGGATTGCTTCTGCGCGATTGGTGAAACCGGCACGCTGCTTCTGCTCTCCTCGCCCACGACACCGAAGCTTCATGCGTTGTTGCCCGAGACGCACATTTGCGTGGTGAGTCGCGCGCGCATCGTGACGTGCATGGAAGATGCGTTTGGCTTGCTGCGAAAAGAGCGCGGTGAGTTACCCCGCGCAACATTCTTTGTGTCCGGCCCTTCACGCACCGCGGACATCGAGCAGACGATTGTGATTGGCGCACATGGTCCGTACCGCGTGCATGTTTTGCTGGTTCCGTGAACGGTGGTAGGCTCAAAGTGGGAGGTGAAAATGCGGTCGGGTAAGACACATCATCCGTTTATGTTGCTTGGTGTAGGGGTGACCCTGCTGTTTCTGTTCGGCTGCGCCGCCGAGCCTACCAAAATCGTCACAATTCCGGCTGAACAAGTGGGGAACGTTCCCATCCGGACTGGGAAGACCCACCAAGGACAACCTATCATCCTCTTCCCGTACAGGCTTGCGGGCGGTGAGGTGAAACACTTGCCTGTCACCGATGGAGGCCCCCTGCCTGCAGAGGATGATTCGATAAAGATCCAGGTCTCGGGGCTGATTGGTAGTCGCGCGAGCGAGGGACAACGTGCTCCTCAGCTCGCGTGGGTGTTTGGATTCACAGCTAATATGCCTTTGGAGATTGCGAGAGTAAAGATTGAGCAAGTTTTCCCATCAGAAGTTGCCATTTCGGTTGTAGATCATGTCGAGGAAGCACCGTTGAAAAAGGTGCGCGACTGGTCGAAACGAGCGGCTGCAGGAGACATGACAGCAGAGGCAAACCCGTGGTTCTTCAAGGCACAGGGATCTGTTTTCGTTTTTAGATTTACGATCATTCCACAATCGGGAAAGCCAATTGTGTTGTTGCAACCGACATGGATTTCCGCGCCAGCGAAGGAAGCTCTTCGCAAGTCTCTGAGCTGACTCGACGCCGACCTTGCTCAGCTGTTGGTCTCTGCGTGACCGCACCGCGCCTCGCGGCGTTGACGTCTGTGCATGAAAGCATCTCGTAAGCCTGAATTCTTAAACTCCCCGCGATGCACACACCCAATCTCGTTTTCATCGGCAGTATCCCGCTCGATTTCATTCTGTTCGCGCTGACCCTGCTCGGCATCGCGCTGTTTCATCACTACACGTTGCAGGTTGCACTCACAGGTTTAGCGGTGACGCTGGTGTACAAGATAGGGTTCACTGGGTTCAAGACCGGTGCGGGGTTCGCAGGATTCGCGGGGCACCTAGGCCACGAGTGGGTGATGCTGGCAAACCTCTTCATGTTGCTGATGGGCTTTTCGCTGCTCTCCAAACACTTCGAAGACAGCCACGTGCCGGATGTGCTGCCGCGCGTGTTGCCTGACGATTGGAAGGGTGGCTTTGTGTTGCTGGTGATGGTGTTTGTGTTGTCGTCGTTCTTGGATAACATCGCCGCCGCGCTGATCGGTGGTTCGATGGCGCATGCGGTGTTTCGCGGCAAAGTCCATATCGGCTATCTCGCGGCCATCGTGGCAGCATCAAATGCGGGGGGCTCGGGCAGCGTGGTCGGCGACACCACCACAACGATGATGTGGATTGACGGCGTGCGTCCCGTAGATGTACTCCACGCCTACGTGGCGGCCGGCGTGGCGCTGGTCGTATGTGGCATCCCGGCGGCGCTACAGCAGCAAAAATACTCGCCGATCTATAAGCAGGGCAAGCGCCACATCACGGTCGACTGGACACGCATGGGGGTAGTATTTTTCATTCTTGTCGTCGCGGTAGTGGTGAACGTGGTGACCAATGTTCGCTACGCGGCGCTTACCGACCATGTGCCGTTTATCGGCCTTGCCGTGTGGGTGGCGATCATCGTCTGCATTCCGATTCGCAAGCCCGATTGGTCGTTGATGCCAGGCGCATTGCGCGGCACGGTCTTCCTACTCTCGCTGGTACTCACAGCGTCGATGATGCCGGTAGATCACTTGCCGCCTGCATCGGCGATGACCGCATTGGGTCTGGGGTTTGTGTCTGCCGTGTTTGACAACATCCCGCTCACCGAACTCGCGCTCAAACAAGGCGGCTACGACTGGGGATTCCTCGCTTATGCTGTCGGCTTTGGCGGCTCGATGTTGTGGTTCGGTTCATCTGCGGGTGTGGCGCTCTCGAATAACTTCCCGGAGGCTAGGTCCGCTTGGCTCTGGATCAAACACGGCTGGCACGTCGCCGTTGCCTATGTGGTCGGTTTTGCCGTAATGGCGGCGGTCTTAGGCTGGCAACCGACGAGTCAGATTAAGAGCCATGCCACGCCAACAATGCCAGCCAGCGGTGTTGCGACGCCGCAAAATAGTGCAAAACGCGCAGCAGACAACTGAGCAGGTTATGTTGCAACGCAGCAGAAATGCCGAGCCAGTAATTGGTAGCGTTGCAGTGTTCGAAATCGGGTAACAAAGACCCGAACTTTTCTTCGGTTGGGCGTCCGATGGTTTTACTTGCACTGAAGCCGCGCTGAGCTTAGCATTGAGTAGAATTATTAGATATCCAGATTTGCTTTGGCGGCTTGGCGCGCAGTGAGCGCCCCCCCGCTGACGCGGCTGACGTGTACGATTGTGTTTCCAAGCACCACCCTGATCATCAACAAAACAAGTATATGAGGACAACTATGACGCATGAAACCAAAACAAAATTGCCGCAAGCACGCCGTAAGTTCCTAGCGGGTTCCGCCGCCGTCGGTGGCGCGGCGATTACCGGCTTTCCGATGATTGCCAAAGCGCAAACCGTCAATCTGCGCTTTCAATCGACGTGGCCAGCCAAGGACATCTTCCACGAATATGCGAACGACTTTGCCAAGAAAGTGAACGACATGGCCGGCGGACGGCTCAAAATTGAAGTGTTGCCAGCAGGCTCCGTGGTGAAAGCGTTTGACCTGCTCGATGCAGTGTCAAAGGGTACGCTGGACGGTGGTCACGGTGTGGTTGCTTACTGGTACGGTAAACAACAAGCCTTGGCGCTGTGGGGTTCTGGCCCAGCATGGGGTATGGATGCCAACATGGTCCTTGCGTGGCATAACTACGGCGGCGGTAGGCAGCTACTCGACGAAATCTACAAAGGGTTGAACCTCGACGTGCAATCGTTTGTTTATGGCCCGATGCCGACACAGCCGTTCGGTTGGTTCAAGAAGCCGGTTACCAAGGTTGAAGATTTGAAGGGCGTGAAGTTCCGTACCGTAGGTCTCGCCGTCGACATCTATAACGACATGGGTGCAGCGGTGAACCCGTTGCCCGGTGCCGAAATTGTTTCCGCCCTTGACCGTGGATTGTTGGACGCCGCTGAATTTAACAACGCCAGCTCCGACCGTAACCTGGGCTTCCCCGATGTCGCCAAGAACTGCATGCTGCAAAGCTTCCATCAAGCTTCCGAGCAGTTCGAAATTCTCTTTAACAGGAAGAAGTACGACTCACTCGCGCCAGAATTGAAGTCGATCATCGACTATGCCGTTCAGGCCTCTTCTGCTGATATGTCGTGGAAGGCAATTGATCGCTATTCGACCGACTACGCCGAAATGAAGTCCAAACAGGGCGTGAAGTTCTTCAAGACACCTGATTCCATTCTACGTGCTCAGCTTACTAGCTGGGACAAAATCACGGCGAAGAAAGAATCTGAAAACCCTGTGTTCAAGAAAGTAAATGACTCGATGAAGGCATTCGCCCAACGCGCCTGTGCGTGGCAGAACGATACGATGGTCGATTACAAAATGGCCTACAACCACGCGTTCCGTGCCAAGAAGTCCTAAGTTGTAGCTTGAAAAGGCGGCGGCGTTTTCGCCGCCGTTTTTTTTTGTGCCATCATTTCAGTTGTAACGGCCAAAAAATGTTGGGCCGCTTGTGTAGCGTCACTTCAGCAGGGAGCCAAAAAATGCAAAAAATATTGCTGGGCGTCGATAAACTGTCGACGTGGTTCGGACAGATTTGTTCTTGGGCGGCGGTGGGGCTGACAGTGCTGATCGGCTGGGAAGTCTTCTCTCGATATGTGTTGAATATGCCGCACGGTTGGGTGCTAGACGCGCAGATCATGCTTTACGGCGTGTTGTTTATGATGGCCGGCGCGTATACCCTTTCAAAAAACGGGCACGTTCGCGGTGATGTCCTCTATGGCTTCTTCAAGCCACGCACGCAGGCGACCTTGGACTTGATTCTGTATTTCCTGTTTTTCCTCCCGGGTGTTCTCGCACTGACATATGCCGGTTGGTCATTCTTTAGCGACTCGATCAAGATCAACGAGCAGACTTTTTCGGCTGACCCGTTGCCACTGTATCCGTTCAAGTTTGTCATCCCGCTCGCTGGTGCATTGTTGTTGATCCAAGGCATGGTCGAGATTATTCGTTGCATCATTTGTATCAGAGAAGGTGAATGGCCTTCACGAATCGATGACGTGGAAGAGGTCGATGTCGATAAGTTGAAACAAATGGTGCACGTAAAGGATGAAGATATTGCCGCGCTGGATAAGTACGTTGTGTCCGGAGAGAAAAAATGATTCGTAAAGAACTCTGGTTTGGTTTCACTCTGATGGCGATCATTCTGGTCGCCGTGGCGGTATTGATGCCTTGGTCAAACATGACCAACGGCCACCTTGGTCTGCTGATGCTGGGTTTGGTGGTGGTTGCCATCATGTTGGGGTTCCCAACGGCATTTACGCTGATGGGCATGGGCATGATGTTCGCGTTTTTTGCCTACCTTTCGCGCAGTGATGGTCATGCAGAACGTGCGGTACAACAGACGCTCGATTTAATGGTGCAGAGTACTTTTGGTGTGATGCGCAACGATGTCTTGATCTCAATCCCTCTGTTTGTATTTATGGGTTATCTGGTAGAGCGCGCTAACCTGATTAGCAAGCTCTTCAAATCGTTGCACCTAGCGCTGGCACGCGTGCCAAGCTCACTCGCGGTCGCAACACTTGTGACCTGTGCAATCTTTGCCACGGCAACCGGTATCGTCGGTGCGGTGGTGACGCTGATGGGACTGCTCGCATTACCGGCAATGTTGCGTGCAGGGTACGATGTCAGGCTTTCGGCAGGTGTGATCACTGCGGGGGGCTGCCTCGGCATTCTGATTCCGCCCTCGGTGCTGTTGATTGTGTATGGTGCAACAGCGGGCGTTTCAGTTCCCAAGCTTTATGCCGGTGCGTTTTTCCCCGGCATCATGTTGGCGCTGCTTTATGTCGGTTATGTGATGATCATTGGCAAATGGAAGCCGCATATGGCACCGCCACTTGCCGCTGCGGATCGTGTGATCACCTTGCCGCCAGCCAGCCAGCAAGTTAATGACCGGTACGGCGGGCGCGCGCTGCTCGCGCTGTTGAGAGCACTCAAGGGTGAACGTAACGCTGACATTTCGACGAAGGTACTGCTCAAGCAACTCGGGGTGGCACTAGCACCGCTGTTGGTGTTCGTTGTCATCATGGGTTTGACTTGGAACGCCTTAACTAGGCCCGATGAAGTACAAGACGTGTCTGGACTCCAAGAGATGGGCGCGACCATCGGCGCTACTGAAGCGGCACCAGGCGGCCTTGCCGAGCCTCCCGGTAGCAGCGATCTTAAGGAGGCTGCGCCGGGCGGCGTACAAGAGCCGCCGGGCACCGAACCAAGCAAAGCAGAAGCTGCGGATGCCGCCAAGCCGGTAGAAAAGGCGGTAGCGGTCGAGAAGAAGGCACATCACGATTTTGTGCGCGACCCGACGCCACCGGCCTTCTGGTACGTATTCGGCATCGGCTCGGCGATATTGGTCGTTTTCTACGGTATGTTGACCTTCGCGCGTCTCGAAATATTCAAGATGCTGCTGACGTCATTCTTCCCGTTGTCGGTCATGATTCTGGCCGTGCTGGGCACGATCCTGTTTGGCTTGGCGACTCCCACAGAGGCGGCCGCGGTAGGCTCGCTAGGCGGTTTTGTGCTCGCCTCTGTGTATCTGCTGTTGACACAATCGCGCGAAAACATCATTCGCTCGGCGAAAATTTGGATTCCCCTGTGGCTCGTGTTCCTCGTCTCCGTGGTGTGGTTCATCCTATTTAAGGCGGAAGTGGTGCCGACGGCACCGACGCAGTGGGTTGGCTGGTTGTCGATGGCGGCACTCGGCGTGTGGGCGCTGGTGGCGGTCGTGCAAGCTAAGATGGTGGGTACCGTGCGGGAGTCAACCTATCTCACGGCCAAAACCTCCGCAATGGTTTGCTGGCTGTTTGTCGGCTCGTCGATTTTCTCCGCCGCGTTTGCATTGCTTGGCGGCCAGAACATTGTCGAGGCATGGGTGTTGTCGCTCGGTTTGACGCCAGTTCAATTTATGTTGCTCGCGCAGTTTGTGATCTTCATCTTGGGTTGGCCACTTGAATGGACAGAGATCATCGTGATCTTTATGCCGATCTTCATCCCATTGCTGCCGAAGTTTGGGATTGATCCGCTGTTCTTTGGCTTGCTGGTCGCCCTGAATTTGCAGACTGCCTTCCTCTCGCCGCCGGTTGCCATGGCAGCCTTCTATCTGAAAGGGGTTTCGCCGCCGCATGTGACGCTCAATCAAATCTTCGCCGGCATGATGCCGTTTATGGCGATCCAAGTGCTTGCGATCTTCTTGCTTTATATGTTCCCGGCCATCGGTATGTGGCTACCGAACACGCTTTATGCCAACTAGTGTCGGCACCTAAATGTGAATGAGGGTAACTGAACCAGTTAGAAACAAGCGGACGCTACGGCGTCCGCTTGTTTCTGGCGGACACGAATTGCACGCCTCTTGGGTAAAAACATGAAACCTAGAATTCTCATCAGTCGGCAGGTCTTCCCGCAGATTGTGTCGGATCTGTCGGCCCACTTCGAAGTCGACCATAACGAGAGTGATGACATCCTTTCTGCCGATGCCTTGCGTGTAAGGGCGGCAGATTGTGCCGCCGTAATGTGTTGCCTGACCGAGAAAATTGACGCTGCATTTTTTGATGCATGTCCCACTGTAAAGGTCGTGTCGAATATCGCGGTAGGCTTCAACAACATCGATGTGGCGGAAGCCAGCAAACGTGGTGTGATGGCAACCAATACACCGGGTGTGCTCGACGATACAACGGCCGACCTCACTTTTGCACTGTTGATGGCGACCGCACGGCGCATTACTGAAACTGAAGCGCGGTTGCGCCGTGGTGAATGGAAGAAGGGATTCGCGCTGCAGCAGTGGTTGGGCGCAGATGTGCATCACGCCAAGCTCGGCATCATTGGCATGGGACGTATCGGCCAGACCATCGCTAGACGTGCGTCGGGCTTTGATATGCAGGTGTCGTATTACAACCGCAAGCAGCTTGATGCGGCCACCGAAGCGAAACTGAACGTGTCCTATGCAAGCAAAGAGGCGATCCTGCGAGAGAGTGACTTTGTGGTGGTGATGGTGCCGTACTCGAAGGACACGCATCACCTCATCGGTGCGGCGGAGCTGGCGCTGATGAAGCCGAGTGCCATCTTTATCAACACGGCCCGCGGCGGCGTTGCGGATGACATCGCACTATTGGCCGCGCTGAAGGAAAAGCGTATCGCGGGTGCGGGGCTCGATGTGTTTGAAAACGAGCCTGCGCTGCACCCCGATTTTTTGTCTCTCGACAACGTCGTACTGACGCCACATATCGGTAGCGCGACACAGGCAACGCGCATGAACATGGCAAAACTAGCAGCGCTGAATCTGACGCTTGCACTGCAGGGGCAGCGTCCACCGAACTTGATCAATCCATAAGGAACACAAGATGAAAATTGCATTTCTCGGCCTCGGTGTCATGGGCTACCCGATGGCGGGCCATCTTAAGGCCAAGGGCTTCGACGTGACGGTGTACAACCGCACCACCGCGAAGGCAGAAGCTTGGGCTAAACAACACGGTGGTGGCTTCCGCCCCTCAGTAGCGGGTGCGGTGGCGGGTGCGGATATGGTCATGATGTGTGTCGGCAACGACCACGATTTGTTGGAGGTTGCCGGACAAGCGATTGCCGCAATGAAGTCCGGTGCCACGCTGGTAGATCACACGACCGCTTCTGCCGAATCAGCACGTGCGTTGTTTGCACAGGCGGCTGCGCGGGACATCGCGTTTATCGATGCCCCGGTTTCAGGCGGACAGGTGGGTGCCGAAAAGGGGCAGCTGACGGTAATGTGTGGCGGTGAAGAAGCGGTGTTTGCAAAGGCCAAACCGGTGATGGACAGCTACGCCAAAGCCACGACTTTGATGGGTGAATCTGGTGCCGGGCAGCTGACGAAAATGGTGAATCAGATTTGCATTGCAGGTTTGGTGCAAGCACTCTCCGAAGGACTTGCGTTTGCGGAAAAGGCCGGCCTCGACGGCAACTTGGTGCTCGATGTGATCTCGAAAGGTGCCGCGCAATCCTGGCAAATGGAGAATCGTGGCCGCACCATGTTGAAACGTGAATTCAACTTTGGGTTTGCGGTCGACTGGATGCGCAAAGACTTGAGCATTTGTTTGGATGAGGCCCGCCGCAATGGTGCGCGCTTGCCCTTGACGGCGGTGGTCGATCAGTTTTATGGCGATATCCAGAAAAAAGGTGGAAATCGCTTCGATACGTCATCGCTGATTTTGCGCCTAGATTAAGTTGGAATAGGCCTACGTTGTAAGTGGTTACTATGGCAAAAATGATGAAGATACAAAGAGTTAGCAAGGTCTTGACAAAACTAACTAGCGGGTAAGTATTGAACAAACTTTCATATTTGGTTAATCTGCGGGGATGATAAAACTTTACTATTCGCCGGGGGCCTGCTCACTCGCCTCGCACATCGTTCTTGAAGAGCTCGGCATCGCATTTGAGCCGGTTCTGGTCTCGCTCGCCGAGGGCGAGCATAAACGCCCTGAGTTTTTGCGCGTTAACCCAAAAGCCAAAGTTCCGGCATTAAACGTTGATGGCAAGGTGCTCACGGAGACGGTCGCGATCCTGACCTACCTTGGCGGCGGGTACGCCGAACGCGGTCTGTGGCCTAAGGAGACTTGGAAACAAGCGGAGGCGTTATCGCTGATGGCGTGGCTGTCTTCTACGGTGCATATAGCGGCGGCGGGAATCTTTCGCGCTGAACGGTTCTCGACTGACCCAGCTGCAAAAGAGAGCATCGTTGCCACCTCGAAACAAAACTTGCTCAAGTGCTATGCCGAGATAGACCAGCTACTGGTTGGGCGGTCGTTTGCGATGGGCGGACAGTACAGCGTGTGCGACCCGTACCTGTTGGTCTTCTACCGTTGGGGCAACCGTTTGGGAATTGATATGAAGACGTTGTACCCGGTATGGACCAAACACGCCTTGCGGGTATTCTCCCGCCCGACGGTCAAACGCGTGTTCGAAGCCGAGGGTATTGAGCTCGATTAGTAAACTCGAGTATCGACGGGCGTTTTCAGCCTAAAGTGTCTCAAATCGCCCGATAGTCGGGCATCTTGCATTGTTTCGACACGAGTGCGCCGACCGCAGGGTTTGCTAGGTCGCTCCGATGACGAGCGGATTCGAGTTCGCCCGCCCCCTCGCGTAAACTCCCACTCTCATGTCCACCGTTTCAGTCACATCACCAGAGCAGAGCCGCGCAGGTGGCGCGATGCCGCCCTTGAAGCTCAATGAGGTCCTCGCCCGCGACCGCATTCGATTAATTGCCCTCGAACGCAAGCGCCGCCAGCTGCACCGAGCGAACAAACCGACCGACAAGCTTGACCAACAGATCGCGCAGGCACTGTCGGCGGCTGAAGTCAGCATGCGTACACGTCGCGAACGGCACGCTGCTGTGGCATCACCGCGCTACGACGACGAGCTGCCTATTGCCGGAAAACGCGCCGAAATTCGTGCGCTCATCGAAAAACACCAAGTCGTCATCGTTTGTGGGGAGACCGGCTCCGGCAAGACGACACAGTTGCCCAAGATTTGTCTCGAATTGGGTCGCGGCATCCACGGCATGATCGGCTGTACACAGCCGCGAAGAATCGCCGCGCGCACTCTCGCCAGCCGACTCGCGAACGAGCTGGGACGTTGCGGCTGTGGTGATGTTGCCTACAAGGTCCGCTTTAACGACAAGACATCTGATGATACGTTTGTGAAGGTCATGACCGACGGCGTGTTGCTTGCCGAGACGCACCGCGATCGGAATCTTTTGGCTTATGACACGCTCATCATTGACGAGGCGCATGAGCGTAGCCTCAACATTGATTTTCTTCTGGGCTATGTGCAACAGTTGCTGCCGAAGAGATCCGATCTGAAGGCCATCATCACTTCGGCCACTATCGACCCGGCGCGATTTGCCAAACACTTCGCTCAGCACGGCGTGGACGCGCCGATCATCGAGGTCTCTGGCCGCACCTTTCCGGTTGAAGTACGATATCGACCCGAACACTTCCTCGACGATAGCGAAGACGCGGTCGATATCGAGGAAGCGGTGATGCATGCGGTGGATGAGTTGTTTGCCGAGACACGAGCCGGTGATGTGTTGGTGTTTTTGCCGGGCGAGCGTGAGATACGAGACACCGCTGAAGCATTGCGCAAGCATCATCCGAATCAGACCGAAGTGCTGCCGCTATTTGCGCGGCTGTCAAATGACGAGCAGGATCGGATTTTCAGTGCGGCTGGCAGTGACCGCCGTCGGATCGTACTGGCGACCAACGTTGCCGAAACGTCCCTTACGGTTCCGGGAATTCGATATGTGATCGACACTGGGGTGGCGCGGGTGCATCGCTACAGCGCGCGCCAAAAGATCGACATGCTGCAAATTGAGCCGATCTCGCAAGCCTCCGCCAAGCAGCGTGCCGGACGCTGTGGGCGTGTTGCGGCCGGTATCTGTATTCGCCTTTATGCCAAAGAGGATCACGATGCACGACCAGTCTTCACCACGCCGGAGATTCTGCGCACCTCACTCGCGAGTGTGATTCTGCGGATGAAGGCGTTGGGCTTGGGTGAGATCGCCAACTTCCCGTTTGTCGAAGCGCCAAGCCCACGCATGATCGAAGATGGCTACCGGCAGTTGTTTGAACTCGGTGCCGTTGATCACGCAAAGAACATTACCGCACTTGGTTGGACGTTATCCAAGTTTCCGGTGGACCCCGCCATCGCACGGATGTTGGTTGCGGCTGAAAAGGAGGCGTGCCTTGAGGAGGTGCTCATCATCGCCGCCGGACTATCAGTACAAGACCCGCGTGATCGCCCCGCCGATAAACAAGAGCAGCACGTCGCCGCTCACGAAAAATTTTCACACCCGCAGTCGGAATTTTTATCGTACGTGAACTTGTGGCTGTTCTACCTCGAAGCGATCAAACACAAGCAGTCCAACCGCAAGTTAGACCAGTTACTGCGCGAAAACTTCCTTTCGCCGATTCGCATGCGCGAGTGGAAGGATGTTCATATGCAGCTCTCCGAGCTGTGTGCTTCAGTCGGAATGCACGTTCACAACCATGTCGCCAGCAAAGCGCTAGTTGCTTCGGCAAAGACGGCACCGTCCGCACGGCACCCGCCCATTGCAAAACATAAGGCGCGGCCGAGCCTGGAGCAGCCTCGCGCCGTGAATGCGAGCTATGAGAGTGTGCACCGCGCATTGTTGGCTGGTTTGATCACTAACGTTGGGACAAAGTCACTTGACGGCAACGACTACATGGGACCGCGCGGTATGCGGTTTCATCTGCCTAAGCGCGTCCGCGACCACGCTGCACAAAAGAAGGAGCGGCTCAAGTGGCTCATGGCGGCAGAACTCACGGAAACCACGCGCCTCTATGCCCGTACGATCGCTGCCATCGAGCCGCAGTGGATTGAACAACTTGCCAGCCATCTTGTTACGCGCTCGCACTACGATCCGCACTGGGAGCGAAAGTCAGGCCAAGTGGTCGCCTTCGAGCAGATATCCCTGTACGGCCTGGTCATTAATCCGCGAAGGCGTGTTCACTACGGCGCGATCAATCCGATCGAAGCGCGGGAGATCTTCATTCGCCATGGTTTGGTCGCCGGCGAGGTTGATACCCACGGCAAATTTCTGCGTAACAACCTGCGTCTGGTCGAGGAAATTGAGGACATCGAAGCCAAAGCACGGCGGCAGGACGTGTTGGTCGATGACAGTGAGATATTTGCGCTGTATGACGCTCTGATACCAGCGGATGTCGTAAACATGGCGGGTTTCGAACGCTGGCGCGAAGAGACAGAGGAATCCAAGCCACTGGCGCTTCAATTCTCGCGTGAGCAGTTGATGCGCCGTAACGCCGGGGACGTCACCTTCGATTTGTTCCCGAAGGTGCTCAGACACAAGGGGGCCGCGTTTCCATTGCACTATCGCTTTGAGCCGACGCACCCGATGGATGGTGTCACCGTAACCTTACCAGTATCGGTGCTAAATCAGGTCAATCCGGCGCGTTTTGAGTGGCTCACCGTTGGCATGCTGCGGGAGAAAGCGGCAGCCTATTTCAAGACCCTGCCGCAGCGCTTTCGCAGCGCGCTCGTGCCGGTACCGGATACCGTGAGCGCGTTTATTGACTACACCAATCGTAAACCAGACATGGCCGATCTATCCTCTGCCGATGAGCCGCTGGTCGAGGTGATGACGCGTTTTTTGCAACATGAACGCAACCTCGATGTACCTAAGGGCGCGTGGGATGTTTCGCTGGCATCAGGGCGCATCGTTCCACACTTGTACATGAACTTCAAAGTTGTCGACGGTGACGGCAAAGAACTCGCCATGTCGCGTGACTTTACGGCGTTGCGCGAAAAATTTGCCGACCAATCAAAGACGGTTTTCTCAACACTGCATCGCAACCGCTTGCAGCGTGACGGGCTGACCGCGTGGCCGGCAGATCTCGATGAATTGCCGGAGACTATCAACTTTGAGCGCGAACAAGAAAAAATGCGGATTCGTTACGATGGCTACCCCGCCTTCGTAGATCGTGGCGCTACGGTATCGATTGCCATATTTGACGAGCCTCGCGAAGCGCAAATGGCTCAAACGCAAGGACTGGTGAGGCTTTTTATGCTGGTGCAGGCGGAGTCCGCCAGACTCCGCGAGCGCAACATCACGCTGTCGACTGTGGCCGCGTTTCAGTTCTCCACATTTTTCCCGGAGACTAAAAACCGCGTGCAGGAGGTATTGCGTCAGGAGCTCTTGTTCTGCATATTCCGCGCAGCATTTGTCGATTCGTTCGACGCTGGCGGTACCGCTACCATTCAGTCGCGAGCGCAGTTTGAATCGCAGCTCGATCAACACAAGGCAGAGCTGGCAGCGCATGCCGCAGCTCTGGTAAGTGCGATTGATCAAGCACTGACATTGGTGGCAGAAGTTCGCAAACTCTGCGACGAGCGCTACGTCAAAGGCTGGGAACACCTTGGTGCCGATATCGAGCAGCAGTTAAAGGCGCTGTTCATGCCCCGATTCCTGCGGGAGACGCCATCTGGCCAGTTGCTCCATTACCCTCGATATTTGAAGGCGATTGTGATGCGCTTAAACAAAGCGCGCCAAGGAGCCATGGAGCGCGACCTCGAAACCTACAAACAGATTCGGCCACTCTGGCAACATTGTTTGTCGATGGCGAAATCCAAACAGGCCGCCATTCTGGAATATCGTTGGGCGGTGGAGGAGCTTCGTGTTGGATTGTTTGCGCAAGAGTTACGCACCCCGATGCCGGTTAGTGTCAAGCGTGTCGCAAAAATGTGGGATGAGATTGTCAACCAACAGCATTGAGCGGAAATTTTGATGAACGAGAAACGCCTCTCCAAACGTATGTCCCACATTCAGCCGTTTCAGGCGATGGAGATACAGAGCCGCGCGCGTGTGCTGGAACTCGCCGGACACGATGTGATTCACATGGAAATCGGCGAGCCCGATTTCGGCACCCCATTGCCGGTGATCGAAGCGGGCAAACGCGCCTTGGACGAGCAGCCGATGTGGTACACGAGCGCGCTCGGGCTGATGCCGCTACGCGAAGCGATCGCCTATTTTTATTACACCACGTACGGCGTCACTGTCGAGCCGGAGCGTGTGATCGTCACGGCTGGCTCAAGCGCGGCGCTGCTACTGACGTTTGCCGCACTTTTGAATGACGGCGATGAAGTGCTGATGGGCGACCCCGGGTATCCGTGTAATCGCCACTTTGTGCGAAGCATGAATGCAGTGCCGGTTCAGGTGCCGGTGACGGCGTCGAGCGGCTTCCAAATGACCGCGACCGACATCTCCACACGTTGGGGAATACATACGGCTGCCGCACTGATTGCGTCACCCGCCAATCCGACGGGCACATTGATCGCCGATGAAGAACTTCGAAAAATCCATCAAGAGGTTACTAAGCGGGGTGGCAGTCTGATCATGGATGAGATTTATCAGGGGCTGACATACGACAGCGTGCCAAACACGGCTTTGTCGATACTCAATCAGACCGATAATGTCTTTGTGGTAAACAGTTTTTCAAAATACTTTCATATGACTGGCTGGCGGCTCGGTTGGATGGTCGTGCCGAAGGCGTATGTGAAAGAAATGGAAACGCTTGCGCAGAACTTGTTTATCTCGCCATCCACCCCCGCCCAGTACGCTGCAATGGCGGCTTTTTTGCCGGAGACCATGGAGATTCTCGAAGCACGGCGGTGCGAGCTAAACCGGCGCCGAGATTTTTTGGTTCCGGCGCTCGAGGCAGTTAACTTTCGGGTGCCCGCCAGGCCCGGCGGTGCGTTTTATGTTTATGCCGATACCTCAGCCGTAGCCGAAGACAGTTTTCGTCTTTCTTCGACGCTATTGGCGGCAGCGCACGTCGCGATGACGCCGGGTCGCGACTTTGGCGTGAATCGCCCTGAGCGCTATATGCGTATCGCCTATACGCAGCCGATTGCCCGGTTGGAGAAAGCCGTCGATAGGATTCATCGATCACTGATCACCGGGGGCTGATATGAACAGGGTTACCGTTGCCAGCTTGTGGCTTTTGTTGCTCGCGATGTTGAATGGGTGTGGCAACCCAGCAGTACCCGAACGGATGATCACCGAAAAAATCACCGTCAACGCAAGTGTTGATGACGTCTGGAACGCCTGGACCACCAGCGACGGCATCAAGACATTTTTTGCGCCTGACGCCAACGTCGAAGCAAGGGTTGGCGGGGCGTTCGCAATCTACATTGACCCATCCGCACCATCCGGCATGAAGGGGGCTGACGACATGGTTTTCCTTGCCGTGCAGGATAAACGCATGTTGTCGTTTACTTGGAATGCACCTCCATCCCTGCCAGAGGCGCGTAAACAACGAACGGTGGTCGTAGTGCGTTTTGTTTCCCGAGGGGACACTTTGACCGATGTGACAATCAATCACATGGGATGGGGAGAGCCGACCGCCGATAGCGAGTGGGGCAAGGCGTATGACTATTTCGCCAAGTCGTGGCCAAACGTGTTGAAAAATCTCAAGAAGAGATTTGACAGTGGACCGGTCGATTGGCGGCCCTGGCTAGAGTACTTGCAGAAGCAGCGCACCGCGCCGACCACATCCACTGCTGACAATAAAACGGCTAAAACCAAGTTGGTCGAGTAAATGGCAGCGGAGAAAGGATAGTGCTCAGCCGATGAGCGGCCACTGATCGATGACTTCATATCGCACACCACTGGCGTCTTGTTCCGTTTTTACCAGCACAAATTTATCTACATCCCAGCTGCACGGTGAGATCGGATAAGTTTCAATGGCATCCGTAATGTGCCGCGCTACGGTGATATGCGGCCGAAAGGTGCGGCGATCAACATCAAAGTCAGCAGCGCGCACGCCATCATGAAGCGCTTTTTGCAGATCGAACAACGCCTGTGGGGGCTGATCACTTGCGAGCCACGCGATTCGCGCCGTTGCGAAGCAGCCAGCGGTATCGACGGTGTAGCGAAACGGCGCGGCACGCACGCGACTCGCCACCATCTTCATCTCCAATAGACGCTTTTGTGGGACGTTGCCAACGAACACCATCGTCAGGTGCAAAGAGACGGGCAAGGTTGGGCGGCCGCCAGTGAGGCGGGCAACTTCCAAGCGGCGCGCGGAAAGCGTCAGGCGAACATCACCTTCGGGGCAGATAGCAAAAAAGAGCCGCATCGAAACTTGGTCCTATAAAGTTGCAGTTGATAAAAGCACAATTATCATCCCGTTCAATCCAAGTTGCGTCACGAAATGTTCGGGCGATAACTAAAGACGGTGGACTCGCCCGATGATTGTGACCACCATTCGGCGTATCCTTAACCTGCTTCTCCCGCCCTCTGCCGTCCCTCTGTGCCGAGTTTGCGCACTTTGCCGCAGATCCGACCGGCGCGTTGTCGTCAGACGATGTACCGCTCAGCCACAGTCAAACGCTTTGTTTAATAGCCGTTTTAAACAAACTGCCTTAGAAAGGCTCGTCGACGTTAACGTTTAGTGTTTGGGAAACGTTGCCGTCTGCAGAGCTCGCTAATGGTAGTGCGCGGCGGGGTGCTCTGAGTCTTCCGGCATTTCCGCGTGCATGGCCTCGCCGTCGTGGTCGAAGAACAACGGTGCGCCACAATCCTCGCAGTATTCGGGGGGCAGAATGCCTGGAATACGTGTGACTTCGGCGATCTTATGTTCTTGCAAGATGGCTTCGATCTGTTCACGTGGTCCGGGGTTGCTGTCGTCGTCTTCTGTCCCGTAAAGCGGCCACACCATGCCGTGCAATACATCGTTATGGCCATTACGGGTGATGCTGACACGGTACTCGTCGACTGCCGTTTCGCCGACACCGGCAATGACGGCGCTCAGTTGCCCCGGCGCGGTCTTGAGTGCGGATTCTACGATTGCGACGGCCGAGCTCAGCATATACGGGCGTACACGCAGATCACACTCGCGGCAATTGTGAAAGAAGGCATCCGGCAGGCCTGATTCGAATGCACACCCCGGTACCAGCTTGGCCAAGTTGGGGCGGCATTGTTCAATCCAACGAGTCAGGCACTCCGTGCGACTAATGTGCGAATCCAACTCTTGCCATTGGAACAGTGGCGCGCCGCGCGGTGCCACGGCAACACCGAGAAGGAAGCGCACGTCCGCGGGTAACTCGGCGGTGTCGCCAAGCTTGGCGAAATCCATTTTGGGCGCTTCACCCTTCACTGCGGCATCGGCGAGTTTTTTTGTCAGTTTGCGTGTTTCCGAAAAGCCGCGTGGCAATTGATCGATTGAATAGAGGAAGCTATTCAGGCAAAGCTTCACGCCAGCACTAAGCACATGTCCATGCAAGTGGGCTTGGATCGGCGCGAGTACTTTCCCTTCAACGGCACCAGCGGGAATGCGGTATTTGGACCACGCAATCAACGGGATTGAAATGAGTTGAGCTTGGAGCTCGCCCGCCCCGCTTTCGCCACCCAATAGCGTCGACTCGGCAGCCGCCTCGCATGAGGACGCCAAGATTTCGTGCGCCGGGCTGTTCATTTGGTGGGTCTGGTCGAGTGCTGCTTCAATGGCGGCGTCGTTGCCCCGATCCATCAATGTCATGGCCAGCGTTTCAAGATGCAATTGCCAGTATTGATCCTCACTCCGGCTGGCCGAGCTAGCCGCTGCAGTTGACATGGTAATCAGGCGTTCCGCGTCTTTCGAGAGCCGCAGAGGGGACTTGCTACGAATTCGCTTCATGGGTGTGGTGTTGGGCGCAACTCGAAGTCGCGTGGGATACGTGGGCCATGATTATAGCGGTGGTGCGCGCGTGGCGCCTCCTCGAGCGAGCATTGTGCATCTTCGGAGACTGCGCGACTAGGCCGATCGCGCTTCGCTTTATTTTTTGAGCAGCGTAAATGCTATCTGTAAAGATCACAATTAATATAAATGGCAAAATACTATGGAATTTGAGTCATAAACAGGCCGCGGTATGGATACTCCAAGCGAAATGAAGGCGTTTGTGCGCGCAGTTGAGTTGGGCGGATTTTCCGCAGCAGCACGTGACCTGGATTTAACACCGTCAGCGCTGTCAAAACTGACAACCCGGCTGGAGGATCGGTTGGGTGTACGACTGATGAACCGCACCACACGCAAACTTGCATTAACAGCGGAGGGTGAGGCCTATTTTGCGAGTGCAAAACGGATCCTTACGGAGATCGCGGACGCAGAAGCGGAGGTCACGCAGTTCGCAGCGCATCCAAAAGGGTTACTGCGTGTGAACGTCGGTGTTGCGTTCGGGCTGCACCAACTGGCACCTGCTCTGCCGCGCTTTCTGGAGCGATATCCGGAGGTTGAGTTAGACATCACGGTCACCGACCGACTGGTGGATCTGGTCGAGGAAGGTGCTGATGTCGCGATTCGTAATGGTGTGCTGCGTGATTCTTCACTGATTGCAAAAAAAATCTGTGATCTGCATCGGGTGATCTGCGCATCGCCCGCCTATCTGAAGGCGCATGGTGTACCAAACTCACCCGCCCAGCTGCTAGAGCATAATTGTATTTCGATATCGGGTGCGCCTCAGCTTCGCCGCTGGCCATTTGATACCCCAACAGGCATTGAATACGTTGAGGTGGGTGGCAACGTGTCTGCCAACAATGCAGAAACGCTGCTGCAATTGGCGGCCACGGGAGTTGGTATCATCCGACTAACTGATGTCATTGTCGGTGACGGAATCCGTGCGGGCTGGTTGACACCCGTTTTGACCGATGTACATCACGTGGAACCTGTGCCACTGTCTGCCGTGTTTCCGCATGGCAAGCACAAGAGTCCACGGGTGGCCGCGTTCGTGAACTTTCTGGTCGAGCAGTTTGCCGGCGCGCCGTGGCGGCAAGAGAGTAAACACAAGGTTTAGCACACTACTAGCGCGGTCGGTATAGTGCGTCGTGTTGAACGTGTTGGGGTTATTCCCTGAGGAGAAAATGGTGGGCACACTGAGAAAGATGCTGATTGGCGTTGTTGCACTGATTGTCCTGCTGGTGGTCATTGCATTCCTATTACCGCGAACATTCAAGGTTGAGCGTGAAATCACGATCTCTGCACCGCCGATTCCGATCTATCAAATGGTGTCCGCACCGACCAACTGGCCCAAGTGGGCAGTTTGGAACAAGCGTGACCCCAACATGAAACTCACCTTTTCCGGGACGGGCGGTGGTGCCGGTGCAAAATGGTCATGGGAGTCTGCGACCGAGGGTAATGGCGCGATGGAGTTCACCGAAGCAGATCCTCCCCGACGCCTTGTCTATAAGCTGAGTTTCCCAGATATGCAGATGGTTTCTTCCGGTGTGATCAGGCTCACTGCGGTCGACGACGAAACGACCAAGGTATCTTGGACCAACGAGGGTGATTTCGGGACAAACCCGGCGCTGCGTTACCTTGGTTTGTTTATGAACAAAATCGTCGGGCCGGATTTTGAAGCTGGGCTGGCATCGCTCAAGGTTCTCGTTGAAAAACGCGTGATGGCCGATATCAAAGCAAAAGCCGACGCAGCGCCGCCACCCATTGATGCCGTAAATGACGCTGCAAAGGCCGACCCGGCGGCTCCACCCGCGACAGCCGATGTGGCACCAAAGAAGTAAATTCCGCAGTTACACAACGTTCAAGTCGGCATCAGGTGACAATTTCTGATATCAAAGTCGCCTTATTGCGAACTTGTCGAGCATTGTTTTATTGACGCGATCAGCGGGCAGCAGTGCGCCCTCGCAGCGCGACAAGCGATTGTTGTTTCGCCTACCGTACGACAAAATCCGCGCTTAACTGAAAGCCGCATGGCCAACGACTCGACTCGCAAATCCAAGCTCCGTCGGAGCGCCGTTAGGGCAGTCTTGCGGGCAAAGCCTGCGAAAGATTCGGACATCGCCGCTATCGTGCAATCCGTCGCAGCAATGGGTAGCAAGCAGGCGGCGTTTTTTGCGCCGCGCTTCTTTAAGACCGAAGACGGGGAGTACGGCGCTGGCGACAAGTTTCTTGGTGTCAGAATGCCCACCCTGCGCCAGTTTGCCCGGACGGTGGGCGATGCCGGGTTGGATGTCGCACTGCCGTTGTTGAAATCCGGTTGGCATGAGACCCGTGCCTTGGCGTTGTTGCTGATGGTTCGAGCGTATGAAAACGGCGACTCGCGTTTGCGTGAAGCGGTCTACCGTGCATATTTACGACACACAAACTTTATCAACAACTGGGATCTGGTGGATCTGTCCGCGGCACCCATCGTGGGTGCGTGGCTGGCAGACAAGCCGAAAGAGCGGAAAAGTGTGTTGACGCGGTTGGCTAAATCGAAAGTTATCTGGGAGCGGCGTATCGCCATACTCGCCACATACCACAACATCAGAAACGGGGAAGCCACCGAAACCTTTCGACTCGCCCGCTTGTTGCTACACGATCGGGAAGATTTGATCCATAAAGCGGTCGGCTGGATGCTAAGAGAGGTCGGTCGGCGCATCGGCGAGGACACCCAAGAGCGCTTTCTCAAAGACGTTTACCATGAAATGCCAAGGACAATGTTGCGATATGCCATCGAGCGGTTTCCTGAGGCCAAGCGGCAGCGGTATCTGCGCGCGTTGGCGTAGTCGTGTTTTTGCGAATCAGCGGAGTGTGCGAAATTAGTCGCTACAATTTGTGTTGCGTTGAGCTCCTTTACTGCTTCCTTGCCTACCAACCCTGCAACCTGCGATGAAAACAAAACATTATCTGACCCATCACGACGTCAAGACGATCCTTGCTGCCGCAGAAAAACACGCTGTTGCCTCCAATTGGGCCGTCTGTATCAGTGTGGTAGATGATGGCGGGCATTTGCTGGGCTTCTTGCGGCTCGATGGGTCGGCACCTGCAAGTGTGGAAATTTCACAGGGCAAGGCCTACAGCGCCGCAGTGAGACGTCGGCCAACCAAAGGCGACGAAGAGATGGTGAACAACGGCCGCTTTTCCGCCCTGTCGATGCCGGGCATTACGTTTCTTGAGGGCGGTGTGCCCATTATCACCAACGGCGAGACGATTGGTGCGGTCGGCGTGTCGGGTGTGAAGTCCTCCGAAGATGCAGAAGTTGCCGCGGTGGGGATCGCCGCCCTCGGTATTTAGTCGAGCCTTCAACGTGGCGCGCAATTGCCCAAGTTGTCACGCTTTGATGGCTGCGACTGTGTTTCGTACGCATGTCGACACGCCGTTGGAAGTCGATATTTGTTGGTCGTGCCATCTCATTTGGTTTGACAATCTCGAGAGCGTGTCGATGTCGCCGCAATCGGTCATTGATCTATTTTCGCGCATCCATTCACATCGCCATGAACCGCGTCGATTGGTTTCGTTGACCGGCGATTGTCCAGTCTGCCGGGACAAACTTGTTCAGTCGTTTGACGTCTCGCGCGGCGGTAAATTCCAGTATCGCCGCTGTCCCAACAGCCACGGTCGGCTGATTACCTTTGTTCAGTTTCTACGCGAAAAGCAGTTCATTCGCGCCCTCAGTCCGGCCGAGCGCCGAACCCTGTCTGCACAGGTCAAACAAATTCGCTGTTCCAGCTGTGGGGCCGGTGTTGACGTTGAGCACGACGCGGCGTGCAGCCACTGCGGCGCGCCGGTGGCGGTGCTCGATGAACTGGCCGTTACCAAGGCGCTCGAGGCGTTGGAGGCGCGCGCGGTACGTCGTACTAGCTCCACCGTGGAAGTGGGCACGAAGCCGACTGACCGACCCGCAAGCGCTACCGCAACGCCGTCGTATACCCCCCCTTATTCAGAACCATTGGCGACCACAGAGTTGGTTGATCTGATCCTTACCGGCGTGGCGGCGATTCTGGCGGCAACACGCGATTAAGAGTAAACATAGATGAACCTATACGTGGTGACAGGCACGACTAAAGGGCTGGGACGCGCTTTGGCCACTGAACTGAGTACCGATAACAACAACATGGTGGTCGAGCTGGGGCGGGGAGTTTCGGGCAAAAATGGCCCAAGAACCTCTATTCATGCGGACTTTGGCGATGTTTTTTCGACCGAACGCGCGCTTGCGGAACTCGCTACCCTGCTGGAGGGCAAACGCTTTCACCGTGCGGTACTCATTAACAACGCCGGTGTGGTGAGCCCAGTCGCGCGCTTTGATCGGATTGATGCCCAAGCGCTGCAAAACAACATGTCGGTCAACGTTGTCGCACCCATGCTTGTCGCGAAGGCATTTGCGAATTTGACCCGTGATAAAGCCGAATCACGATTGGTGGTGAATGTTTCTTCCGGCGCGGCGAAACGCCCGGTGCGGGGCTGGACCGCTTACTGCGCTGCGAAGGCTGGATTGGAAATGGCCACACGCGTGATGGCGGAAGAAGCGCGCGAATCGGATCCGACGCTCTCCATCTGTTCGTTGGCGCCGGGCGTCGTGGACACGCCGATGCAGGCAGTCATCCGAGAAGCTACGTTAGAAAGTTTCCCGGAGCGGGAAAGGTTCCGACAAATGAAAGAAATTGGTGTTCTGCGTGATGCTTTGGCAGTCGCGCGAGATATCATTTCACTTTGCAACACCGAGCGCCTCGCAAACGGTGGCAACTATGACATTCGCGAACTCCTTCATGCCTAAATCAAATTCCGCCCGCGGCGACAAGCCGTCCAAAGTGGCTAAAGCGGCCAACGTCAAATCAGCAGCAACAGCCGCTGCAAAATCTACTAAGCGGGCTACCAAACATACCAAGCTGCATTACTGTGAACTTAGCGATTGCCAGGGCATTTGCTGTAGTGACGGCGCGTTTTTGCGGCCTGAGGAAGTGCGTAAGATACACAAACTCGTGGAGAAATATCCCGATCATTTTGCCCATTTGCCTCTCGACTACATCGTCGATGAGGAGTGGGCGCATGGTGTGGGAAAAAAAACCAATGTGCGGAAATTTCGCTATCGCAGCAAACCCGAGCACTTCAAACATACCAAGTGTGTGTTTGCGGAGAGTGATGGCAAGTGTTCATTCCAAACGCTAGCCATCAAACAAGGTGTGCACAAATGGAAGTACAAGCCGATGGGGTGTTGGTTATTCCCGCTGGAGAGCGACGAGAAAGGGTTGGTTTCGCCACCGCGCACGCGCAAAGACGACCCAAACAATCTTGGTCGGGATTATCCCGGCTTTGCCACTTTTACCCCTTGCGGAAAGCACTCGGAAAACGGCAAGGTGTGGTGGATCGCATTGAAGGAAGAAGTGGCTGAATATAAGAAGGCTTGCCCCTAACGCCGCTTCGCCTTGATTGGTTCGGCCCATTCGGCGTAGAGCCGGGTATACGGTAACACGACAATGACAGAGTCCAACGATCCTCTCACCAATATGCAGCAGGCGCTACAAGCGGCTGAGGGCAAGCTCGAGCGTATCGTTGAGGCATTTGATCATCTCGACTGCGGGGTTTTTTTATACGACGCTGACGACCGTCTGGTGTTTTGTAATGCTCGTGCGCGCGAAATCTATCAAGGCATAAGTGATCTGCTCGTCCCCGGGATGGATTACGAAACGTTGTTGCGTGAGTTCTACCGTCGCGATTTGTATCTAGAGCGGGAGTTCTCAGAAGACGAATGGGTGGCGGAACGAATTCAACGGCATAGTCGTACTGAGCCGAGCGAGTATGAAGTGAAGATGCGCTCCGGACGTTGGTTTTTGGTTTCTGACCGCAAGACCGCCGACGGGGGGATCATCGGTTTTCGCTTTGATATTACCGCGCGAAAAGAGGCGGAGTTCGCCCTCGCGGAAAGTGAACAGCGGCTGCGAAGCCTACTTAATATGTCGGCGGACTGGTATTGGGAGCAGGATGCTAGCTGCCGCTTCACGCATATTTCGAGCGGTATGATGCGCGCGACGGGTATTGCACCCGAGCAACGGTATGGCAAAGCTCGATGGGAGATACCGTACCTAGGTATCACTGCCGAACGCATGGAGGCGCATCGTCGGCATGTAGAAGCACGCCAGCCTTTCCGAGATTTTGAGTATGCCTACGCCCCTCCCGGCGGGGATATCACTTGGGTCTGTGTGTCAGGTGAGCCGATTTTTGATGCGAGCGGTACTTTCATCGGCTACCGCGGTGTCGGCACAAATATCACCGGGAAGAAGCGTATCGAGTCTCAGGTTCGAGCGTTGGCCGAGATCGATTTTTTGACTGGTTTGCCCAACCGCATGCTACTTGGCGCGCGGTTTGAGTTTGCCACCCGGCAGGCGACACGAAACAATGACGGTATTGCATTGTTGTTCGTCGATCTTGATCGATTCAAAGTGATCAATGACTCATTAGGGCATCAAGTCGGCGACCGCATCCTCGTCGAGTCTGCGGCGCGCCTGCTGAGCGCAACGCGCTCGACCGACACGGTGGCGAGACTCGGGGGAGATGAATTTGTCATATTGCTTCCGGGTGCGACGGCAGAAAATGACATCGCCAATCTGGCGGACACACTGGTGCACGCAATGTCACAGCCACACGATATCGATGGTCATGAGCTGACAATTACCTCGTCGATTGGTATTGCCGTCTGGCCAACGGATGGGGGCGACCTGGCGGCACTGCTTAAACATGCCGACGTCGCCATGTTTCATGCCAAGTCCATCGGACGCAATCAGTACAGCTTCTTCCGGCAAGAAATGAATGAGAGGGTCAACGAGCATCTGGCCATCGAGACGGCTTTGCGACGCGCGATTGATCGGAACGAACTGTCGCTCGTGTATCAGCCGATTTTTTCGATTCCCGACAAACAGGTCATCGGTGCGGAAGCGCTGCTGCGCTGGCACAGTGAGGCTTTGGGGGAGATATCGCCGACGCGTTTCATTAGTATCGCCGAGGATAGCGGCCTCATCATGCCAATCGGCGAGTGGGTGATAAAGGAAGCTTGTGCGCAGCTGGCGCGATGGCGGGCGCATGGTCTCGCGCATTTCCCGATTACCGTCAATGTCTCCGGTGTCCAGTGGAAGACGCCGCGCCTTCTCGATTGCTTGCAAGCCGCATTGGTCGCCAATGATTTGACACCCGCCGATATTGAACTTGAGTTGACAGAGACCGCCCTGGTGGGTGACAGGGACGGTACGCAAAATCTCCTCGAGCGTGTCGGTGAGGCGGGATTCAGATTGGTTATTGATGATTTTGGTACCGGATACTCAAACCTCACGCGTCTAAAGCCATTCTTCGTTACCAAGCTCAAGATCGATCAATCGTTTATTCGAGACAGCACGACCGATATAGACGATGCCGCGATAGTGCGGGGTATCATCGGCCTAGCGAGGAGCCTGGGATTGCGTGTGGTGGCAGAAGGCGTCGAGTACCCAGCACAACTTGATTTCCTGCTTTCCGTCGGCTGTAGCGAGGCGCAGGGATTTTTGCTCGCAAAACCGCTGTCGGCTGCGGCATTTAAGGAGCGCTACTAGGAACATGACAACATGGCTATCTACAAACTTCAAGTACAGGATGATGTCGCCAGCCCGGACGTATGGCGGGATGTGAAGGCGGATGACGGCTTGCTGTATACCTTTGCCAGAGAATCCGATGCGCGGGAAAAGCTCGCCATCCTTTTCCCGGTGTTGGTCAAACTGGAGCAATTTCACGCAGATCGCAAACGTACACGAGTGGTCATCATGAATCCCTATGCAGATCTTGATGAGGAGAAAGAACAGTGACTATGGAGTACAGAAGAGTTGGTCGCGCCGGTGTAAGGGTGTCATTGTTGTCGTTGGGGTCTTGGGTGACCTACGGCAATCAGGTCGATGAAAAAGCTTCCGTGGAACTGATGGCAGCAGCGCGCGACCACGGTGTCAATTTTTTTGACAACGCCGAAGTATATGCGGCGGGGAAATCCGAAGAGCTGATGGGAGTCTCGCTCAAGAAATTGAGCTGGGATCGTCTTACTTACATGGTCTCTACAAAATTTTTTTGGGGTCTGCCCGCAAAGTTTGGTGAAGGCATCAATGAACGCAATACGTTAAACCGCAAGTATTTGCTGAACGCCATTGATCGGTCACTACAAAGACTACAGCTTGAGTATGTCGATATCGTCTATTGTCATCGCGCCGACCCGAACACCCCATTGGAAGAAACGGTATTCGCGATGCACGATATAGTCGCTAGCGGAAAGGCGGTTTACTGGGGAACCTCGGAGTGGAGTGCGGCCGACATCATGGGCGCGTGGCAAATCGCGGAAAAACACCATCTGCACAAACCAATTGTGGAGCAGCCCGAATACAATCTTTTTCATCGTGATAAGGTGGAGAAAGAGTTCGCGCGGCTCTACAGCGAAATCGGCACTGGCCTTACCACCTGGAGTCCGCTCGCCTCCGGCCTGCTAACCGGCAAGTACGCCAACGGCGTTCCAGCTGATTCACGCGGCAGTTTGAAAGTAATGGCGTGGATGCAAGATCGCCTGACCGATGAAACACGCAACGCGGCTGTTGCCAAGCTTGGCAAAATTGCAGCAGACTTAGGCTGCACTGCTGCGCAACTGGCGATTGCCTGGTGCGCAAAGAGCCCGCATGTGTCGACGGTGATCACCGGTGCTTCGCGTGTTTCTCAGTTGCGCGAAAACATGAAAGCGCTCGAGGTGTTGCCAAAGTTGACCCCAGAAGTGATGGCCGCGATTGCGCAGATCGCTGAAGGGTTGGCCGACTAGTCTATGCAGAGCAAAAAAGTCTCGGTTGGTAATCTGCGCTCTATCAGCTACGACGCTGCGAAACGTGTGCTGGTGGTGGAGCAATCGAGCGGCACCTTTGAGTACGCCAACGTCTCACCGGAAGTGTGGCGGCGTTTTTCCACCGCATCATCGCTATTGAGCTTCTTCAAAGATACAATTGAAGAGGACTACCAAAAGCGGCGAATCAAATAACCAAACCCTAGCAAGGGCGGGCGCTCCCAAGGCAAAATGCCGGAAGCCGCCCGCTGATCGGATAGTTTTGGTCTTCCACGGTTCGCGGCTTAGGCAATCGCCCGATATGCCGGTAGAGTCAAGAACTCTTCGTACTCGTCATTCATGATAAGCGCTTCAAACATGGCAGCACCCTGCACATATTTACCCGCCGCAAAGGCGGCTTCGCCAACGATGCCAGACGTGTTGGCGAGTTCATCGGCGATGAGCGTTTTCACCATGTCTTTGGTGACCTTCCGTCCATCGCTTAGCACGCCTTTGGGGGAGCGTATCCACTGCCAAACTTGTGAACGCGAAATCTCGGCGGTGGCGGCGTCTTCCATGAGGTTAAAGATCGGCACACAGCCGTTGCCACCCAACCACGAGCCGACATACTGAATGCCAACTTGAATGTTGTTGCGGAGTCCGGCTTCCGTGATCGGTGCTTCAGGGCGGAAGTCGAGTAAGTCGCTCGCGCCGTAGTTAACATCGTCGCGCTGACGATGAATCTGGTTTGGTGTCTTCATGTGCTCGTCAAACACCGCCTTCGCAATCCCCACCAAGCCCGGGTGCGCCACCCAAGTGCCGTCACAACCGTCGGTGACTTCACGAAGTTTGTCGAGGCGCACTTTTTCCATCGCAGCCGCGTTGGCAACCTCGTCGTTCTTAATTGGTATCTGAGCGGCCATCCCGCCCATCGCAAATGTACCGCGTTTGTGGCACACCTTCACCAGCGACAGTGCGTAAGCACGCAAGAATGGGGCGAGCATCGTCACTTGGCTGCGGTCAGCCAAACAGAACTCTTTGTTCAGACGGAATTTCTTAATGGCCGAAAAGATGTAATCCCAGCGACCGATGTTGAGACCAGCCGAATGATCACGCAGCTCGTACAAAATTTCATCCATCTCAAAGGCGGCAACAATGGTTTCAATGAGTACGGTGCCTTTGATTGAGCCTTGCGCAATGCCGATGTCAGTTTGTGCGGCGATAAAAATATCGTTCCACAATCGTGCTTCCAAGTGTGACTCCATCTTTGGAAGGTAGAGATACACGCCGCTGCCACGCGCTAGCAGAGTCTTGGCGTTGTGAAAAAAGTACATCGCAAAGTCAAATATGCCACCTGAGACGACCGCACCGTCAAGCGTGATGTGTTTCTCATCGAGGTGCCAGCCCCGTGGACGCGGGAACAGTACGGCGGGGTTGTCGTTCAGCTTATAAGACTTCTCCCCCTGTTGGAAGGCGATGGTGCGTAAGTTTGCGTCACGTAGATTGATCTGCCCCTCAATCATGTTTTCCCAGCTGGGGCAATTGGCGTCCTCGAAATCCGCCATGAACGTATTGGCACCGGAGTTCAATGCGTTAATGACCATCTTTCGATCGGTCGGGCCGGTGATCTCGACGCGGCGATCTTGGATGTCCGCCGGACACGCGGTAACTTGCCAATTGCCCTCTCGAATGTGTTTGGTATCCGGCAAAAAATCTGGCAACACACCCGCATCAAACTGCTTTTGGCGAAGCGCTCGCGCCGCCAGCAACTGTTGACGGCGCGGCTCAAAAGTGCGCGCGAGTTTCACAAAAAAATTCAGCGCCTCGGGAGTGAGAATAGACGCATAGTCTTGGGTAATCGGGGCGCTAATGGTGAGTCCAGCAGGTAGGTTGTAAGAGGTGTCCATGGTGGATCCTTGTGGCGCGGATTGGTGGGCGAGGCTTGCGGAAGTGATAGCAACCATTCCCAGTTTCAATGGTTATGGCTGGATATCGAGCAAGAAAACTCAAAGTGTATTACGATACCAATAATTACGGAATAAGTAACAAAACATAAGCATTTAATACTTTGCTGGCGAAAGCGTGCCGACGCGAGCACAAACCTGACCTTCCAAGAGCCGAACAGCATGGATCGATTTAAGGCATTGCAAACATTTCTGGATGTTGCCAAGACGGAAAGTCTTTCGGCCGTTGCCCGCGAGGAAGGTGTTACACCGGCGATGGTCGGGCGGCGCGTTGATCAGTTGGAAGCAAGAATTGGCGTAAAACTTTTTAAGCGCTCGACACGCAAGATTACGCTCACCCCTGAGGGCTCTGCCTTTTATGAGAGCGTGCGAGATTTCATCAATGATCTGAATGCCGCCGAGGAAGCGATTGCAGTCGGCGCAAAAAGCGCTACCGGCAGATTAATTGTCTCTGCGCCAACCGCATTTGGCCGGAAACATATTGCGCCGCACGTCCCGGCGTTTCTCGCAGAAAATCCCAACCTGACGGTGACTCTACATCTGTCCGAGCGCCTCGTTGACTTAAAGAACGAGCGGGTCGATCTGGCAATTCGTATTGCCGATTTAAAGAACGCGGATTTCATCGCTGTGAAACTGGCGCGGAATCATCGCGTGGTGGTTGGGTCGCCTAGCTACATAAAGCGTGCAGGGAAGCCGCAAACCCTCACAGACTTGGAGCGTCATAACTGTTTGGTCACTTCCTCCGAAGACGGACTCGCCGACATCTGGCATTTTCAGAACAACGGGGAGTCGCAGAGCGTCAAAGTGGCCGGTAACTTGCACTGCAACGACGGTGGTGTGCTGACCAAGTGGGCATTGGCCGGGCAAGGGTTGGCGTGGCGAAGTGCTTGGGAAGTCTCAGATGAAATTGCGCACGGTCGGCTGATTGAGGTGTTACCGAAATTTTCGGCACCGGGCAATGACATCTACGCGGTCTACCCAGATCGCAAGTTCCTGCCGGCAAAGGTGAGACTTTTTATCGAATTTCTCAAGCGGACATTTGGCAACCCGCCATATTGGGAGTCAAAGCGCTAGCCCAAACATCGCGGGTTGCTTACTGTTGAGACACTCTCGGCGCACGCTCGTCAGTTCTCGGCTGAGCTGCCCTTGTGTCGGTATGCGGCGCTCTGCCATCACCCGTAAGATTGCGCGTTGAGGGCTTGTCTTCGCGCGGCTCCCTTGGCTTGCCGATGGTGGCGACAGGGCTTTGAATCTGCACCGGGGCGTTTCGGTTTGTCTCCTCGCGAGGAGGATTGACGATGGCACCCTCGGCCCTCGGTGTTCTAGGCTCGACCCCGCGCGATTCTCCGCGCATGTCTCGTTCGCTGCGTTCTACTCCGTCGGTCCGCGCAATTCGTTCGCGCCGTTGCATTTCACGTGGCATCGACAGGCTATCGGTACGTGGGCTCGGCTGGGTGCCCTGTGACGGAATCGTTGTGAGCGAGTAGCCGGAACTTGAGGATGCCGATTGGGCAGCATCAGCGACAGGCGCGGACGATAATGGCAACGTGGAGGTAGAAGGGATCGCCGCTCGCGGATTGGGCTTTGGACGAGCGACGGGCATCACCGGCTCCCCCGCATTTGAGGGGGTTGGCGTGATGTTTAGCGAACCTGGCGCGGCGGGAACCATGGGTACAGTTGGAGTGCCGGGCACCGGGATTGAAGTCGGTTGGACGGGTTGTGGCATCGTTTGCGCACCCACCTGCGACCGGGGGGGTTCACCGTAGACCCACGTCGGACGACGTACGCTAGGAGCTTCGCCGACCACGGCGGTCGGTCGCGATAGTGCATTCGTTGGCGGTTGTGTAGGTGCCGAAGGTGGACTGATCAGAACCCACGCCGGCGAGTTGCCCCGAGCAGTATCCATTGGATCGGGCGCGGGCTTCACCATACGTCCGGTTGAACCACTGTTTATCGTCGCTGAGCGCCACACGGGTTCGCCACGCACCACGACGTTTTGATTCACCATTGTTCCTCCCGCACCTTGATTTTGATACTGCGTTGGCCTGGTGACGATGGTGTTGTTGGTGATGTAGTTAATGTTTCGGATGTAGGTCGTGCTGGTAGTGTAGGCGGGGATAAAGTGCTCTCGTGGCGCGAGGGGAAACCAGCCGATTGGCTTACCCACACCAATCGAAATATGGGTATTGCCACTGCCGTACCAGCCGACCAGCGCCGGCGCATAAACCGGGCGGTGGTGATATCGACCAGGTGCCCAATACCAACGGGTTCGGATCTGTACCCAGCGCCCATAGTGGAACGGGGCAAAGCCCCAAGGTGCTTCGTCGATCCAAGTCCATCCCCAAGGGCGTACGTATGACCAGGCGCCATAGCGGTAAGGCACCCATCCCGCAGCGACAACGCGCGGCGTCCACAGTCGACCATACTCGGGTTCGTCAATCCAATCGCCGTGTGAATCAAGTTCCTCGTAACCGGTCATATATGGCGAGATGATGCGTTCGGATGCGTAACGTTGATGGGCCTCATCCCAACGCAGATCGCGACTCTCTGCCCATCGGTCAAACGCGAACTCGCTTGCAGGGTCAAACGAAAAAGTCGTCGCGCCGCCGGAGGTGCTTAAACGTAAGGATTTACCGGTTTCGACCTTGAGCCGCGCGCTGCCATTGTCGAAGCTCGCCTGACCAGCGTAGACAGAGATGCGCGTCTCGTTGCGGTCTTGAGTTGACTCCAGACGATAGCGACCGCTTTGCTCCAGCGTCCACGTGCCACTGTCGGTCTCGATGCGGAATTGATCGCGGTAGGTGTCATCTGTTCCGGGTCGGTGGGCGTAAGCTCGCACACGAATGTTGATGTTGCCACGCTGCAAGTACAGACTGGTGTGGACCTCATCGATTGCGATGAAATCGAGCACCGTGTCGGCATCTAACCTGACTGCCGAGGCTCCCAGACGCACCTCAGCGCGGCTTGTGCCATTTGTCCACAGGGAGTTCTTGCTAGTGACCGGAAAATTCATGCGCGCTTTTCGCCAGCCCTCTTCCCGGTCGGCAAAGAAGGAAACGTCACCGTCGATGAAGCCGATTCGTCCAACTCTCGAGGGGGGCGGGGTGGAGTCAGCGCTTACCTCAAATGACGACATCGCCAGCATTAGTGTGGCCAACGTTAGTCCCGCCGATGCGACGACTTTGCGGGCGGTTGCGGGCGTAGATGTCAAAAGAGATGTTGCGGTGCGGGAACGCATTTCGACTCCGGCGAATTTGTCTCTTCGCGGGGGCTAAAGAGACGTGGTTGGCGGGTAAACAATGTTAGTTAACGCAAAACGCCGTGGTACCGCGCGTCGTTGACATCACTCATGCCACTCAGCGACCGACGCGCGTTCCGAAAATTGGGGGTAAATCGGCTATGTAGAACGCCTATTTCATGCGAACATGTTTACAGGCGGCATAAAGCGCTGCCAAGACAAGCGCCTGTCGCACCCGGGCCACAGCGTTTCGCTGATGTGTCACCCCGTGTTGGCGGCTGCTGTAGCACTGGCATTTGGAAGAGTATGGACAAACAGACAGTCTTTACGAAAACAGCTAAAGGCCTCGCTCAGGTCAATCAGAAGACCCAGTCGTTGTCACGCCAACTGATGAACGTCCTCCGGGCAATTGACGGTCGAATGTCTATCAGTCTGTTGTCGGATAGGGTTGGCCTTGGAGTGCCGGCGCTCGAAAAGTGTTTGATACAGTTAGGAAAGGACGGGCTCATCAAGGTCGTTGAGACCAGAGTCGAACAACCGTCACCTCCGTTTGAGGACGACGACTTAGACTTTACTAAGCCGGGAAGGATGGCACCATATTTGTTGGAGCCGGTAGTCACGTTCGGCCCCTCGAAGTACCGTTCGCCCGCGCAAAACGAGCAGGTTGCGCGTGCTGACAAACCGATGCCGCCAAGGCAAAACGAGGCTGCAGTGGTTGGCATCGAGTCTATTGCGCAAAGGAAGCAAGTGGCAGACGCCCGGATTTCGGCCGAAGCCATGACGGCTGCAAGTACATCTGCGCATAAGGCTTTGCCTGAAGCTCGGGCTCGTTCAGAACGGGAAGCACAGATCCGTGCCCGATTGGAAGTTGAGGCTAGGTTGGCGGAGGAGACGCGTAATCGTGCCGAGATCGCTGCTCGAGCGCAGCACCTGTCCAATGGGCCACGAGCCGAGCAGGCTGCCGAACAGAAAGCACTCTCTGGGGACCGCGCAAAAGCAGAGGCTGAGGCAATAGCGCTCGCCGTTGCCAAAGTAACGATTGAGAACCAACAAAAAGCACTTTCCGAGATGCGCACCCTTGTCCAGACAGTCTCGAAACGTCAGGAAGAAGAGCTCGCTTTCGAACAGAGTACCCTGCGCACCCAACTGAAAGCAGAGATTGAAGCCAAGGTGCAAAAATTTGAAGCGATAGCGAAAGCACGCGCCGAAATTGACGCCAAGCTTATGCTGGCAGATCAAGAGGCGCGGCTACGTGCAGAAATGCAAGCCCGTCTGGCTGAAATTGAAGCCGAAAAAGTACGGGTCGAGATCGAAGCGCGCAAGATGGCGGAAGCCAATGCCGCCGCTGCTGCCGCCGCAGCGGAGTTTGCGGCGCGACTCAAGGCTGAGGAAGAGGCAAGGCGACGGGCCGAGGAAGAAGCTGAAGCTCGCCGGGAGCGAGATGCTGCTGAACGTCAACGCTTAGAAATTGCAGTTGAAAAAGTCCAGATCGAGGTTGAGGCGCGCAAGAAGGCGGAAGCCAAAGCCGCCGCTGCCGCTGCCGCCGCAGCGGGGTTTGCGGCGCGACTCAAGGCTGAGGAAGAGGCAAGGCGACTGGCCGAGATCGCCGCCTCGGCGCAGCGCCTGACAGATGTGCAGCAAGCCGAGCGGGCTGCCGCGCAGAAAGCGCTGGTTGACGCCCGTGCAAAAGCAGAGGCGGAGGCAAAAGCGTTCACCGCTGCGAGAGAAAAGATAGAAACCGAGAAAAAAGCACTTTCCGCAGCGCGCACCCAACTGAAGGAAGAGATTGAAGCCAAAGTGCGCGCCGAGCTAGAGGAACTGCTCAAGTCCGACAATGCGACGGGTGATAGGGCAGAAGTGGAAGCGGCGATCCGAGCGGAAGCTCGTGAAGAGGTACGTCGTCAACTTGAAGAAGAACTCGGTGTTGAGCAGAGCTCATTAGCAAAAATAGAAGCCATAGCGAAAGAGCGCGCCGAGATTGACGCCAAGCTTATGCTGGCAGATCAAGAGGAGCGGCTACGTGCAGAAATGCAAGCCCGTCTGGCTGAAATTGAAGCCGAAAAAGTACGGGTCGAGATCGAAGCGCGCAAGATGGCGGAAGCCAACGCCGCCGCCGCTGCTGCCGCGGCAGCGGAGTTTGCGGCGCGACTCAAGGATGAGGAAGAGGCAAGACGACTGGCCGAGGTCGAAGCCGAGGCTCGCCGGGAATGGGATGCTGTTGAACGGCAACGGTTAGAAGCAATTGCGCGGGATGAAGCGGCTGCGAGGGCCACGGCTGTTGCGGACGCAAAGGCCGCGGCGGATGCAATGGCGGCGATGGCCGAGCGGCTGAAGGCTGAGTCGGAGGCGCGCGCCGAAGTCGAAGCCGCTGTCGCGGAACGGCGTAAAGCCGAGATGCGACGCACGTTGCGCTTAGAGGCGCGTGTGCGTGATGAAGCGGAAAAACGGCAGCGCGCCGAAGCAGAGCTTCGAGCCAAGCTCGACGCCGAAGCCACGCTCGTCGAGCAACGGATTGCAGAAGAGCGTGAAGCGCGCGAACTTGCTGAAGCCAAAACATACGCAGATAAACGAGCAGAAGAGGTACATCGACGGGCGCAGGTGGCGCGCCTGAAGGAACTCAACGAGCAGGCGAAGCGCAGCGCGAATCAGCTGGCAGAAGTGGTCGATGGAAAACGTAAGCGGCCAAAGGCTAAGAAAGAGCTGCCAATTGGAACCGCAATCACGGTGGGTATTGCTGCGGTGATCGTACTCGCATTGGTATTGGTGCAGGTGCTGCCACTTGGGGTAGTCAATACCAAGTTGGAAAAGGCGCTAACAGCCTGGGCGCATGATGACGTGTCATCGGCAAACATGCGCGTTGGTTTGTTCCCCAAGCCGCACGTAAAGTTGGGCCAGATCATGATCGGCAAAGCGTTTGACGCTAAGGCGGCGAGCGGCAAGCTGTACATGGATATTGGCTCCATTTTTGGCGACAAGTTTGTCATCGATTCGCTGGAATTGAGCGACGTAACGATCACAGCCGAAGCATTACCCCGTGCGCTGAAGTGGGCGGACGCCGAGGGTCGCGGAAGCCAAATTGAGATCGACAAAATTGTGTTGAGAGGGCTAAATCTAGACATTAAGGGGCTCAACTTGGAGGCCTTCGACGCTGAACTCAAGTTCGACCAGAAGGGCAAGATCTCGCGCGCCAGCGCGCGGACACGCGATGGCAAGTGGTCGCTGGAAACCTCTGTCGATTTGAACAGTCCGCCGCCGGAAGGTGGGGTACAACCGTGGGTGGTAGATTTTGCAGCGCGTAACTGGACGCCGCCGCTGGGGCCTGGGATTCCATTTGCTTCGATATCAGGGAAAGGACGCTGGTCCGGACAAGAGATTTTTTTTCCTGAAATGGAAGCGAAGTTACTCGACGGCGCAGCGACGGGAAATTTGCGGATCACGCTACCATCGGCACCCGCCGCCAAAGGCCTGTTGCTCGCGCAGTCAGAGTTCAAGGTTGCGCGGGTGAAAGTGGACCAGCTCGTCGGGGCGTTCACGCGCGACATTGCGCTTTCGGGGCGTATGGAAGGCAGCTTCGTGGCCACGGCGTCGGCGGCTTCCATCGGAACGCTGCTGGATTCGCCGGTGTTAGTCGGCTCACTTCAAGTAGGCGAAGGCACGATTTCAAATGTCGACTTGGTCCAGGCGATGCGAAATCCCGGTAGCGTGGGCGGTCAAACCAAGTATGCCGAGTTAACCACAAAGGTGCGTGTGGCCGACAACGTCATTCGCTTTGAATCACTGAAACTTTCCGGAGGGGTGTTGCTTGCGGGGGGAAGTGTCACCGTCGGCCAAGAAGCGCTTAGCGGCAAGATCATCGCCGAAATCCGCTCGAATGTGGCGCAAGATCGTGCCGTGTTTAGCCTAGGCGGCAACGTTGCGCGGCCCATCTTGAAACGCGGCGGCTGGTGATTGATTGGCGGTTCGTTACCGCCATCTTGGAAATGGTGCTTTCACCCATACAATACGTGGGTGAACATGTCGAGTTTTTCCAGGTCCTCGCCTGCCGCCGACCCTCGCGGCGCCGACCAACCCACCGCAGCCGCCGCGACGCCGACCTCAGCGCCGGTGCCCAGTCGCAGCCTAAAAAAACTTTTCTCGTTGCTGGGATTTTTGCTGCCGTATAAATGGCGGCTCGTATGGGCGTTGGTTGCTTTGGGGGTGGCCGCATCGACGGTGTTGTTGATTGGCCAAGGCCTGAAACACGTCATCGACGAAGGCTTCTCCGCGCAGAACGCGGCCACGCTGGATTCAACTTTGTTTGCTTTGTGTGGAATGCTGCTGGTGCTGGGCGCATCGACGTATCTTCGTTACTATTTGATGACGTGGATCGGCCAGCGATTCGTGGCGGACGTTCGACGCGCGGTGTTTGATCATTTGTTGCTGTTGTCGCCGGGTTTTTATGAACGCACGCGGACCGGCGAGGTCATCTCGCGCTTAACCAATGACACCGCGGCAATTGAGAATGTTGTCGGTGGAGTGTTTTCGTTTGCGTTGAGAAATTTGGTTCTGCTGATCGGCGGGCTGGTGATGATGTTTGTAACCAGTGTGAAGCTGTCAGTGTTGGTTGTGTGTGTCATTCCACTGGTGATGGCACCGATCGTGCTGCTCGGGAGACGCGTACGAAAACTCTCGCGGGAAGCGACCGACCGTGTTGCCGATGCAAGTGCGTATGTCGACGAGACGTTGCACGAGGTGCGGACGGTGCAGGCCTACGTCCATGAAGCGGTTGACCGCGCGTCGTTCGCCAGATATGCCGAAGCAATTTTTCATGTCGGCGAGAGAAAAGCGCGCATTCAAGGTGCTTTAATCGCCGCAGTGATCGTGCTGGCGTTTGGTGCCATTGGCGGGATATTGTGGGTGGGCGGTCGCGATGTCATTCAGGGGCTGCTCTCACCCGGCGCGTTATCGGCATTTGTGTTCTACGCGATTATTGTCGCCAATGCCAGCGCGGCGGTATCGGAAATGTACGGTGAGTTGATGCGCGCGGCAGGTTCCTCAGAGCGTTTGAGCGAGTTGCTTGAGACTAAGCCGGAGGTCGCCGAACCCGTGCGGCCAGTGCGCATTGCTGACGTTGCCGACGTTAAAACCGCTGCGGTACAGACCTCAACGAAGGTGCGACCTAACAGTGGCCACATCCTTCTGGATGACGTGACGTTTCATTATCCTTCGCGCCCGGACACGCCTGCGCTTGCCCACTTTACTTGTGAAATCGCCCCTGGCGAAGTCGTGGCGCTTGTGGGCCCAAGCGGCGCTGGAAAAACCACCGTGTTCCAGATGTTGTTGCGCTTCTACGATCCGCAATCTGGCTCGGTCAACTTAAACGGCGTCGATATCCGTCAGGCAGCGATCGAGGATGTTCGCAGGCACATCGCGTTGGTTAGTCAGGATCCCGTTATCTTCGCGGCCAGTGTTGCCGATAATGTGCGTTACGGAAATCTTGACGCAAGTGATGCCGAGGTGCGGGCTGCTTGTGACGCCGCTTACGCCACCGAATTCATCGAGACACTACCAAACGGTTTTGACACCTATCTCGGTGAGCGTGGGGTTCGATTATCGGGAGGGCAACGTCAACGTGTTGCCATCGCACGCGCGTTCCTCGCCGATCGCAGCGTATTGCTGTTGGATGAGGCGACCTCCGCATTGGATGCAGAATCCGAGCGGATGGTGCAGCTGGCAATGGATAAACTAATGCAAGGCCGTACCACACTGATCATTGCTCACCGACTGGCGACGGTGAAGTCGGCCGACCGTCTGATCGTAATGGATCAGGGTCGCATTGTCAGCAGCGGCACACATAACGAACTAGTGGTCGAAGCGGGGCTATACGCGCGCCTCGCGTCGTTACAGTTCGCCACGTAGAAGAATCCAAAACTCGCCGTTTGGCGGGAGTCCCCTGACATTTTGGCCTCAAGATGCCGGTGGATAGGCGAGTTTGGCGGGAGACGGGGCCAAAGGCATGTGTCCGTATCCATCTTGAGCAGTCGCACGGTCGGTTGGGGAGGTGGCGACAAAACCCGTAAAATCTGCAGATTCTGCCGCGTTTGTGGCAACCCGCTTAACTTGTCTCCACGCCGTGCAGAATCTACCCCATGCCAGATGACACCGTTAATGATCCGCCAAAAGTAGTCGCTGCGCCGATCGTCTATCGCCACGAGTGGAATCGTCATCTGTTATCCATCCGTATTGCGCGTGATCCTAGTTACCAATTTGCGCCGGGACAGTTCGCACGCATCGGTCTTGCCGATGGTAATGGAGAGACAACGTGGCGAGCATACTCGATCGTCTCTGCGCCACATGAGCCGTTTCTTGAATTTTTCTTAGTGATACTTCCAGGCGGAAAATTTTCGGCCCGCGTCGCAAAGCTTGCCGTCGGCGAGAAAATTCTGTTGGAAAAACCTGCCCAGGGCTTTCTCACGCTTGACAGATTTCGCGACGGCGCGGACCTATGGTTGATTGGTACTGGCACCGGTTTGGCACCTTATATCTCCATGCTGCGTGAACCGACGACTTGGAAAAGATTCCAAAACATCGTCATCGCACTGTCAGTGCGCGAAGCGCGAGATCTTGCCTACGTCGATGAGATTGAGACACTTGCCGCGAGCCGCACCGCAGGCGAAGCGAAACTACATTTTGTGAAGTCGCTCACCCGTGACCAAGCGGCGACACCGGCGTCGAACATTCTGCATGGTCGCCTGACGACGTTGACGGAATCTGGCGAGTTGGAGGCGAACGCGGAGCTTGCCTTTGATCTAGACCGCTCGCGCTTCATGTTGTGCGGCAATCCAGAGATGGTCGAGGCGATGCGAGCCATTCTTAAAGCGCGCGGTTTTGCCATGAATCGACGGCTCACCCCAGGCCACATCATCGTCGAAAATTATTGGTAACACATCGCTGGCAGATGACATCGCGGCTTGATCGGCTTTTCGCCAGCGGTTCCGTCTTGGGTCGTGTTACCTTCTGGCTTCGTTCAATTTCTAACCAAAACCCAACGTGGAAAACGAATCTATGCGAATTATTCTGCGCAGTACATTCATGCATGTGCAGAAGACGGCCATTTGGTTGGGCTGGACATCGTTTATGGCGGCCTGCTCAATGTTGCTTACAATGATTGCCGCCGCCAGTGAGCCATCCGCACGCATCGTGCCACCGGTACGTACTGTCACTGACACCCACTTTGGTGTTGAGGTGGCCGACCCATATCGTTACATGGAGGACGTGGCTAACCCGGAAGTCATTCACTTCATGCGTGGCGAAAGTGCGTACACTCGCCGCATCATCGATGCAATTCCGGGCCGTGCGCAATTGGAAAGCCGCATCAATGAGCTCTCTCATGCCAACACGACCGTATTTGGAGTGCAGCTTACCGGATCGGACAAAGCGCCACGTATTTTTTACTACCGCCTCGCCGCGGGCATGAATGCTCGAACGCTGTACGTACGCGATGGCCTGCGTGGTGCGGAGCGGCTTGTGTTTGATCCCACCAGCCTTGCCAAAGACGGCCGGCGATACGGAATTGACCACTTCCGCGCATCCCCAGACGGTCGATATGTTGTTGTCGCAGTGGCGGCCGGTGGCTCCGAAGAGACTACCATTCGCATTGTTGAAGTGACCTCGACAGGTGCCAGGGATGTTGGCGTCGAAATCGACCGCATCGGATTTGCCGACAAGACGTCGTGGGCTGCAGACGGGCGCAGTTTCTTTTACAACCGCTTGCCACCGCAAAAGCCAGGTGAAGTACGCAATCGTTATCTAAACAGTTGCGCGTTTCGTCATGTTATCGGCCGTCCGGTCGGACGTGACGAGATGCTGTTTGGCAATGAGCAGGATGCTCGCAGCACCGGCTTGAAGCTGGCAGATATTGATATTCCGAGTGTGCAACTGTCACCCGATGGCAAGATGCTGATCGGGCGCGTGGAGCATGGTGACGCGAGAGAAATCAGCATCTTTACCGCGGGTGCGGCGCAGGTCGGTAGCGAAGTCGCGTGGCGTCGCATCATCCAGCCTGCGGACGGAGTCACCGCCTTTGCACTACACAACCAAGCAATTTACCTGCTGACGAAAAAGAATGCGCCGCGCTTCAAAATTGTTCGTATGGGCATCAACGGCGCAAATTATGCAAACGCGACGACCATCGTTCCACAGGGTGATACGGTCGTCGCACAAATTGAAGTGGCGCAGGACGCTCTCTACATCCGCGAACTGTTTGGTGGGGTTGATCGCCTACAGCGGCTAAATTTCTCAAACAGCGTTTTCTCGGGCGGCAAGCTTGAGTATGTGCGGCTGCCATTTGATGTGTCTATCCGCCAGCTGATCACCAGTCCTTCGCGACCCGGTGCGCTGCTGCGGCTCGAAAGCTGGACGGAGCCGCCCAAATATGTGACCGTAGAAGAGCGCACGGCAAACATCAGCGACACCGCGTTGCACCCAAAATCGGCAGCAGATTTCTCCGACATTGTCGAGCTTCGACAGAATGCAACCGCCAGCGATGGTACGAAGATTCCCGTCTCATTGATTTACCGAAAGTCGACCACGCTCAACAGCTTCAATCCTACGCTTATCCGTGCCTACGGCGCATATGGCTTTGTACAAGTACCGACGTTTAACCCATCAACACTCGCATGGCTTGAGCGTGGCGGTATTCTCGCTACTTGCCATGTACGCGGTGGCGGAGAATTTGGCGAGGTTTGGCATCTTGGCGGCCAGCGCTTGACCAAACCAAATACTTGGCAGGATGTTATTGCCTGCACTGAGTATCTGATTGAACGGGGCTTCACAAGACGCGAACGGGTTGGCATACAGGGCGGCAGTGCCGGCGGAGTGGCGGTTGGTCGGGCAATGACGGAGCGCCCCGATCTATTTGCTGCGGTGGTGTCCAATGTAGGATTGCTCGATGCCATGCGCATGGAGTTCACGCCGAATGGTCCACCGAATATTCCGGAGTTCGGCAGTGTGAAGACACGCGATGGCTTCGAAGGTTTGCTTCGCATGAGTTCCCTACACCATGTAAAAGATGGCACAAAATATCCCGCCGTCATGCTGATGCACGGCGTGAATGATCCACGTGTTGATGTCTGGCATTCGGCAAAGATGGCGGCAAGGCTTGGGGCGGCAGTGCGGGCCATCCCTGATGCTAACCCTGTGCTGCTCCGGCTTGATTACGATGCCGGCCATGGCGTGGGCTCCACCCGCAGTCAGCGAAACGCCGAATTGGCTGACATCTATTCATTCTTGCTCTGGCAGTTTGGGGAACCGGGCTTTCAACCGGCTGTTGGAAAATAGAACACTGGTAGATGGGTACACCGAATACTCCCCAACAGGCGTCGCTGCGATTACCGCCAGTACCGCGGCTGCCTTATGCCGGCATTCGAGTCGTCGAATTCACACACATGATCATGGGTCCAAGCTGCGGCATGTTGCTCGCGGATCTTGGTGCGGAAGTCATTAAGGTTGAACCGTTAAAGGGCGACAATACACGCCGCATCCCCGGTTCTGGAGCGGGATTTTTTGCCGTATTTAATCGCAACAAGAAGAGCCTCGCTGTCAACATGGACGACCCGCGTGGTCGCGAAGTGGTCATGAAGCTGGTCGTGACTGCGGACATCTTTAGCGAGAATTTTAGAGACGGCAACATGCAGACACTGGGCCTCGACTACCCCACGTTGTCGAAGCTCAACGAACGTCTGATCTACGTATCGCACAAGGGCTTTTTGCCGGGGCCATACGATCACCGCACGGCGCTCGACGAGGTCGTACAAATGATGGGGGGCTTGGCTTATATGACCGGCCCCGAGGGACAGCCGCTTCGCGCAGGCGCATCACTCAACGACATCATGGGCGGGATGTTTGGTGCGATCGGGGCAATGGCAGCGCTGCGTGATCGTGAGCGCACAGGGCGCGGCCAAGAAGTGCAAAGCGCGTTGTTTGAGAACAACGTGTTTCTAATGGCACCGCACATGATGCAATTCGCCGTTACGGAGAAACCTGCAAAACCGATGCCGAGCCGTATTTCCGCTTGGGGCATCTATGATGTTTTCACCGTTGCAAATGGCGAACAGATTTTTCTTGCAGTAGTGTCGAACACACAGTGGAAAACATTTTGTGGGGCGTTCGGACTGGATGCGTTGCAGTCTGACGATCGCTTGGCAACGAATGTCGGACGTGTAGAAGCGCGTGAGTGGCTCATGCCTATTCTGCGCGAGCGCCTAGCCGGTATGAATGCGGCCGACATCACTGGCGTGTTTGCGAAGTCTGGCCTTCCCTACGCGCCAATCACCAAACCGCAAGACTTGTTTGATGATCCTCACCTTAAAGCGAGCGGTGGACTGGCACCGATCAATATTCCGGCGGATTGCAGCGGTGCGGCGAAACCGATCAGCACAACGACGCCGCTACTACCGCTCACGCTGGGGGGGCACAGGCCCGGTATCCGCCTCGATCCGCCTTCGCTCGGCCAGGATACGGTGAGTCTTCTCTTCGAGCTAGGCTACACCGAGGCACAAATCAACGTATTGAAACAAGATCGGGTGGTCGGTGTTGGCTGATAACAATTAGCTGCCAACGATTATCTGGCAGCCGCATTTCTAGCAGCTAGCGAGCAGCGAGTCAGGCGTCGATGTAGAAAACCTCTACCTTGCCTCGGATTTTGATCAGCAGCGGATTACCGCGGCGATCCACAGCTTTGCCGGCCGCGACCATGATCCATCCCTCGCTGACACAATACTCGGAAACATCCGAGCGCACTTTGTCGTTGAAACGAATACCTACGTCGTGTTCGAAAATGGCCTCGACAAAGTACGGGCTTTTCGGATCAATCGACAGGCGATCAGGCAGGGTGGGACGTTCGGTGTTTGTGGTCATAGGTAAGTCTTTTGCAATGTTGCCGATTCGGGTGTGTCGGCGGCGTTTCTCTAGAGTCGCACTTCCAGTCTAAGGCCAATCGATCGCGAGGTTTTGCCGTTTGACGTCACCGACTGACGTTCATTACCCACGGTAACAATATTTGATGTGATCAAATCGCTCGCAGTGATGTTGGCGACTGTTAGGCGCAACTTAGCTTGGGAGTTGATGGTCCATAAACCGTACATCTCCAAGTTTCGTTTGGTGCTGGTCTTACTCAACTGATTGTCGACTAGCTGGGTTTCAAAGCCAGGCGTCCAGTTGATGTTACCGCCGATCGAGTAGGGTGTAGCGCGGAAGCGGTAGTCCGCCCCAAGGTTGCCGGTCATTTTGGGTTGTTCTGAAATCCGATTGTTCGGACCGGGAACCGAGTCGACCCTCGAGTCATAAACACTGAGGTTGACGCGGAAGTTGATAGCCGGTGCATCCTTAACCAACTCTGGAAGGCGAAAACGCGCATCAAACTCAATTCCGCTGGTGACAGCTTTGCCGAGATTTTGCGGGCGCGAGACAAAACGCGGTGAGGTCGCCCATGTGACACTTTCAAGCGCGACCACATTACGTATCAAATCACTGATGTGACGCGTAAAAACGTTTACTGAGATGACGCCGCCACCCTCCAAGTAATCTTCATAGGCAATATCGACGCCGTTAGCCAGTTCTGGCTTTAGCGCCGGGTTACCGGCACGGTCGGGTGTGACTGAAGTATTTGGACCTGGAACCGGGAACAGGGTGTTTAACGACGGCCGGCCAACCAAGTTCTGCGTCGTCGGTGCACGATAGGACTGGGTAAGACTGACGCGAATCTGGTCGCGGTTTGGTGCTGCAAAACGCCACACACCAAAGGCCAATGGGTTGACGACGCTACTGCTATTGCGAACCGGGCTGGTTAGCGTCTTGCTCATGGTTTCGATGCCTTCCCAACGCAACCCTAGATAGGTTGAAAACTGCGGGTGGGGATCCCACTCGTTCTGGACATAAAGCGCCTTGCGTACGGTTTCGACGTTTATCTGGTTGCCAAAGTCCGTCAGCAGGGGGGCACCGTTAAGCAGTGTCGTATTGTTGTCGGTGCGTTTAACGTCTTCGTATTCCCAACCCGTGACAAGGTTGTGTTTCCCATCCAACCAGTTGTAGGACAATTTTCCCACTACGTTCCAAGAGCGGTCTCGCGTATCGCTATCGACGGTTTGCGTAAGCACTGCGGCACCGCTCGCGTTGCGATCGCGCAAAACCGATTTGTTGTCAGAGGTGAACTGACCGCCACCCCCCCGGAGCTCCATCCGCAGGTCTGGAGTGAGGCGTTTGTTGAACATGACCATCGCCCGCGCAACAGTGAAGGTTGAATCAGCGTCTGAACGGCTGGTTGCATATGGTGCGGGATTCGCGCCGATTTGCTGTTGCAACAATCCGTCATTACTGCTTTTCGATTTGTTGTGAACAATAAACGGCTGAATGCTAAACATTTCACCCGGCCCAAGCCGCCATTGGAAACGGCTGGTCAGGAACATGCCGTTGCGATCCTCATGCTGCTGACCGAAGCCGGTTTGTGCCAGAGTAACGCGCCCGCTCGGGAGGTCGGTATAAAGGGTTTTGGTTGCCGTATCGGTGAGCTGATCGTTATGGTTCAGCGAGATCGTAAAGTTGTAAGTTCCGGTCGGCCCCATCGTGTCATTGCGGGACAAAGAAAGGTTTGGAGAGAACTTGCTACGCTCCTCCTGAACTTGGACACGAATGTCGTTGTTACGCTGGCGCAGTGGCTCTCGCAGCACGACATTAATCGTTCCCGCAACCGCGCGCGTGCCGGTTTCAGCCGTCGGCGCGCGCAAAATTTCGATTCGCTCCACCATTTCAGGCGTGATTTGTTCAATGGAAAACCCCGGTGATATGCGTTCACCGTTGATCAGGATTTGGGTAAAGCCACCGGCCATGCCACGCATGGCCGGTGGTCCACCGCGACCGGGACGGCCGCCGACTGTCACGCCCGGCAAGCGCCGCATCACGTCGCCCAAATTGCTATCGCCATATTGTTCGATGTCGTCGCGCGTGATGATGATTTTGGAGGCCGACGAGTCGCGACGTTCGCTGGTTGCGGTACGCCTCTCTGTGATCTCCAGTGTTTCCGTCTTCGGTGCGGATGGTCGGACGGCACCGGATTTTCCGGTTTCCGCAGGCACCACAGGGCGGGTCGGCGTTGCGGCGGGCGCAGAAGGCTTGGGATTGCCCGCATCAGCAGCGGGCAGCGCGGTACTAGGAGCTATAGGTGGGGTTGTTGGCGGAGCCATAGGTGCGCTAGTTTGCGCGCTAGCCGCTTGGCCAACGAGCGCGATTGCAAACAGGCAAGGAAAACTGATCGATCGTGCGCTACGGGATTGCATTAGAGCGGTGTCCATGGAGTCCAAACAAGACATATTCATCGGAGGGCGGCAAAGCTCGCTCCAATGACTGCATGGAACGATTTGATGTGGCCTATCATTTTAACGGCTTGACCGTCAACTGCCTAGCGATGTCTGTGCCGCCGACATGTAACCCGAAGTTACAGGTCATAATCCGCTTAATTCCATGCGAGTTGTGCCGCCGCTTAGGCTAGTTGCAACAACATTTGAAACCCTCCAGTGATCAAGGACGCCAAAATTGTAAGAGACTTCCATCACACCCTGTTGTGGCCAATTACGCTCCGGCCTCTCCGGCGAGAAGCGGCTGCGGGCGTTGTTCACTATTGGGACATGCTCAATCGCAATCCGGGCCCGTGGAAGTATGTTGCTGATACGTTGTTGATCGAGGATGAGACCTGTCTTGCAGGTTATGAAGAATTCGTACATTTTCTGCCTTACGTGCAGCGTTTCTTGTACGGGGTCGGTGACGAAGGGCGGGGGGCGCAGTCGTCGCTGTATGCATTCACGCGCGAAGACATTGCCACGGTCGAAGTCGAGCTGGTGAAAGGGTCGGATGCCTTTCACCTCGACGTCCTCCGGGCTAGGCTTTACTTTTTCTATGATATTGATGTCGCCGTTGCAGTGTTGGAAGTCGCCGGTACGGACATCCCATTGGCGCAGGCGGTGGAACTAATGGATCGATTTGGGCGGCCCTATGCGCCGGCATGGGAAAGCTCGGATCGTGGCGCACATTGTCCGTATCGGGTGGCATTTAGGGGGCATGATGGTGCGCTGTTGTCGCAGTCGGACTACGGCGACCGCGACAAGTTCATCGATCTTGTTCGGAGTGAGCGTCAAACGCCGCTATCGATGCATTGGGAGTTTTTCCTCTCGCCGCTAGTGCCGGCATATCTACAAGGGGGCACGATCAAGTATTACCAGATCGAGAACAAGCGTATTCCGACCATGACTTACCTCTCGTTTGACGACCCGACCCAGCTCTCGCGAGGGGACATGATTCGAATCGGTTTTGCAGCCAAGTGGGGCGCATCCGACACGTTGCCTTATGCTAAACAGTTTCTCGCAGACTTTGAGTCCCAGTATTGTTATGACCGTTACTGGGATCCTGAGGATCCGACCACCGACATGGACACGCGTTATATTTTCTGCGGTGTCAGTTTTGCGATGATCACCAAGACCGGTCAACAGGCGCAATTGCTTGGGCAGTTCAGGCACCAGTTCTATCAAATAGGCCTCATCGCAAACTTCAACAAGGCCGCGCTGCTGTCGCTCTCGAATCGATTCTCACGCGCCGTTGAGCGGCTCAATGTCCGCAGTTATGAGTCAGTTAAGCAGTTCAAAAAACACGTCCGTGAAACGCTCGAAGTGTTCCTGCGGTTCAACCATCGTTATTGGTTTCACGAAATTTCCAATCAGGTTCAAGCCAGTGATTTCTTCCAGCGATGGTCGCATCAGCTTGGCTCTGACGCGCTGTATCAAGAAGTTCGCGAGGAAGCCCGTGACATAAACGAATACCTGGATGCCGATCGGACGCGCAAACAAACCGATAACGCGATGCGCCTCACGGTGGTGTCTTCGTGTGGTATGGTGGGTACGGTCGTCACCGGGTTTCTCGGCATGAATCTATATTCACATTCAGATCTTCCGGTGCTGGAAAAGATACTCATTTTTGGCGCGGTATTCATCCCAACAACTGCGCTGGCGCTTTATACCGTCATCATCTCGCGGCGGATCGCAAACTTCATGGAAGCCTTGTCCAGTGAGGGGCTCACGTGGACAGAAAAGGTCGGCACGTTCCGTCAGATCTTTTCCATGACACCCCGTGATCGAGTGCGTGCGCGACGGGAAACCCACGGTCTCTCCAGTCCCGATTAGCGGGTCGGATCAGCCCTCGGTATAGACGTAGGTCGCTCCACCGTGAATGAAGTCGTCGGTTTGTGTCTGATGGTGTGCCCAGCCGACGCGGTTAACGGGGACAACTAACGATCTGCAAGCGTGGGATTGGTCTTGCGATCAGTCTTGCCGTGTGCGAGCGGATCGTTTCTTGTAAATGCGCCGTCGGCCGCGAGTCCGGTGATATCCATGTTTCCATCAGTACGTAAATTGCACTCTCGATACGCATCTCACCTGCCAGTAAGGTGTACGAGCACAAGTTAGTCACGCTCAAATCTGCTCGACGTCTTTGGTGCGTAAGTCCTTGGTCGTTGTCGTGGTGAACCATTCGCCATCCTGAAACAGGTCGTCAAGTGGCTTTCGCCAAACGATCATCGTGGCCGACGCGTCCAGAGCAAAAAATGGCTAAAAACCCCCGCCGCTGATTGACTCGGCCTTTGGCTTGCTCTTAAAGCGCACCGTTGCGTTCTAGGGTGGCAGCAATTGCTTCCGCGATACGCGAATACCCGTTTGCATTCGGGTGTACGAGGTCGGCCTTGAGGCCATTGTCTCCAAGTACCTTGGCGAGCACCGCGCCTTCGACGGGGACACTTAACTCGCTGCCAATCTTGTCGTAAAACTCCGGTGACGAGAGCATCAGGCCCGGTTTGGGTGTCGCCAGCAACAACACGCCGATATTGCGGTCGCGGGCAATTTTTACCATCGCCCGAATATTTGCTTCAGTCTCTCTAGTATCCAGTTTGCGCAGAAAATCATTGCCGCCGTGGCAGAGGATTAGCAGTGCCGGTTTGATCTCGTCGAGCACGCCGGGCAACCGACTCAGCCCATCGCGACTGATTTCCCCCGGAACGCCATGGTTAACAATCTCGCGCCCGATCAGGCTCGATAGACGCGCAGGGTAGGATTTGTCCGGGCTTGCGCCAGTGCCGAAGGTGAGGCTGTCACCAAAGGCGACAATAGTGGCGTTGTCGGCCAAGCGTGGAAGTCGAACGGACGATCCACCGCAGGATGTGAGCCCTATGATCAGGCAAGCTGTCGCGAGCCAACCAGCAAATCGTCGTATGTTTGGTTTCATTTTACCGGAGTAGTTCTTGCATTCATGCAATCACTGCCACGCGTGAGTCGTACTGGTTCGGCAAGTGGTACGGTGTTGAAGAATGGAAATCTGCGGCCCAGCAGAGGGTTGACACCGATATCTGCGATGTGGACTGGACGAGGAGCATCGGCAGACAGGGTTAAACCTGCGTCGTCCGCGTCTGTGACGATGTCCTGATTGCCGTGGCTAATCACGAACCGATTGCCTACCAGATTGGTTCGTATCGGTATCTTCCTTACGGTCTTTTTTGTCCCGGCGTCCGCCGTGGTGATGGACAAGCTACCACTAAGCTCTTGGTACCGTTGCTCGATGTCGATGTTGACCGTAATCGCTTCATTCTCTTTGTGAATTTGTCCGCACCAGCGCCCGGCAAGGCGGGTCGGGACCACCCACAAAAACACCTTGCTGGTTTTCTCTAGGCCCAGCGACTTTTCGGGGTTCTGAATGACACGCATCTCATCGGCCTGCCAGTCGCCCATTTCCCAGTCGTGCGAGACCACTCGCGTACCTGGCTTGAGTTGGAGGAGCTTGTCGCGTAGTTGCAGGTTCACATCCGGCAATAAGTACATGGTGATGACTGTAGCGGGCGACAGATCCGTCTCGAGTAGGCTCTGCACGCGGAAATTTACAAGGCCACCCAGCTTGAGCTTCTGTGTATCTTCAACAGCAGTCTCGACAAGTTTTGGATCAATCTCAACGCCGAGCCCGCGCGCCCCATACTTTTGCGCAGCATGAAACACAATGCGCCCGTCGCCAGAACCTAAGTCGATGACAAAATCTTGCTTCTGTACTTTCGCCATTTCCAACATCGTGCGCACAACGCTGGGAGCAGAGACAACAAACGGAACATCTACATCACGCGGGGTATTGGATTGGGATTGGGATTGGTCTACCGTTAGTGCTGGCGAGCTCGCAGCACAGAGAAGCAGCGTGGCGGTGGCTAATCCTAGTATGACGAAGCGAACTTCAGTTGGCATCAGGGTGCGCTCAAGGGGATCAGAATTTCGTTGCGGCGGAATGGGGGTGGCGTTAGTGGCATGTTGTAACGCGCAAGCTGTGGCACGCCGCTGGCTGACAAACTCGCCTTTGCCATCCATTCATTGAGCTGTGCGGTTTTCGCTGCAACTTTTTCTTCGCCGGAAAACCCTGAGAACCGTAGCGCCGCAACTTGTTGCGGCTTCACTTCGCGTAATTTCACCGCCGCGTTTTTTGGTGTGGGAAGCGTTGCCATCGTATATCGACTCGGCATCACAAAATGCATGCGCCAAGTGTTTGGTACAGCACGGTTGGCAGGTGTCATGTTAACCGGCGCGGTCATGGCGATCTTTTCCCCGTCGCGCGCCATGGTGACAGGCGCGGTCATGGCAATTTTTTCGCCAGCCGGGGAAGATTGGGCGAGGTTATTGCCAAAGATATAGTCTGCGATCAGGCGAAATCCCCGTCCGCTCGCCTCATCCAGCGTGCCGCGCACGGTAACTTCAGCGATGATCATTGCGTCGTATTCGCGCAGCTCAAAGTCCCCGTCTTGCCTAAGCAACTTATAGCCAGGCTCTTCGATGTTGGTAACCGCTTCGATTGTGGCACAGCCGACCAACATAATGACGGTGAGTAGTGAGAGGATGAGTTTCATAACAACTTTCTGAAGTGCCTGGATCTCGGTTCGGGTAAGACGATGTACGGCGCATAAGTCTATTTTGCGAGAAAATATGGTGCGCGTACGGCGCCAGCTGCAAAGATTTGGCGCGCGGGAGCTAGAAAAAACGCGAATGAGCCTAGGTGTGGTGGGTTACACACTAGCCGCGTCATGGCAGTATCGTTACGGAGAACTTGACATGAAATATGCTGCACTCACGGGCTGGGGCAAATGCCTGCCGCCTGCG
>JADCJC010000059.1 GCA_020247395.1 Rhodocyclaceae bacterium | reverse complement strand
GAGTGGGATTTACCAACCACCGACAAACGCTGGCAGTTCTATGCGGCAGGTGACTTTGATGGCAACGGCACGATGGATTTGGTGTGGGTGCGGCCGGATGGAACCTTGGTGGCTTGGTTAATCAATCCGACCAATGTGCCGTTCCCGTATGTCTACCCGGATGAGGGAAGAGCCCCTGCCGGACTTGTGCCAGTTGAGCCGTGAGTGCACCAATGACGTGCAGTGAGAGTCCAATGACAATCCACCGAAGTCGTGCCAGCCGTCGTAAGTGCCGTCTCCCGCTCCCACGGATACGGTCGAGAGCCGCAAAACGCAAAGTCTAAATTCTGGAAAGTACGGGCGTTTTTAGGTAAACGGCCTAAAACGCCCGTAGTGGCTGTGCTACGTGAGGAAAGCGGAAAATTGCCGTCCAATCGGCCGATAGCGAACGCGCGCCCCCGTGAAATGTTCAGTCTAGAAGCGCAGCATCAAGCCAAGCGACGCCGAGTCCGCTTTCGTGTTGTCGAGCCGCTTCCACTCGAGCGTGCCTTCAACGCTCGGCGTAAAGGCATAGCGCAATCCCAAACCGTAAATCGCCTCGGACTTCTTTGCGCTGGTTGACACGATGTCGTTGTTAACGCGCACACTCGCCGAGCGATCCGTGCGCGCTGCACCTAGGCGTCCATAGAGGGACAGGCCGTCGATCAGCGGCACACTGGAAACCAGCGAAAGATGTGTCGCCTTCGCTTGCGCATCGCCGGAAATGTTGTATACCGCAAGCGTGCAACCAATCGCGACGGGCGGACATGGCGTTGCACCCAAGCCAGAGATCTTCGCCTTACCGAAATCGGCAAAACCAAGTTCGACGGCAATGCCCTTAGCAAGTTGGGCACCAACCGCTACCCCCGATTGGGTGTCCTTGCGGTCAAAGCTTCCTCCAATGATGCCGACGTCGCGAGACTCGGTACTGTACTTGCTCTGCCCAACATCGGCGGCAACATACCACCGTGTTCCTTGAGCGACCGCGCCCGACGTGGCGACTAGAGCGACTAAGCCCACGCCGAGGACTATACGTGCGCGACGGCTAGGTTGATTAGCGAAGAAATGCGTCATTTCGAAGCTCCGAAAAATGTAGTAGCTCAATTTTATACAACATGGCAAAACCGATCACTTGGGTGATTGATTCACGCCCGCTAATGGCCAACAATTGTGTTTGGGCGGCACGACTTAACGCTCGGTTGCGTAAACGGCTTGGCGGGAAGTCGCCCGCTCAGGTACTATCTGCAATGACCGCCGTACCGACATGTTGAACGCGAATCTACCCAAATGCCCGGAAACGTCCGTCCCTATTGGTGTTATTCATAGTCAACCGTTGCATGCGTGCACTGCGCGACGGAGGCCGAAATGCGAACTGCTAAAATTCGACCTGTGTCTTCGCTGAAAACGTTCCCATGATTCGCCAACGCACCGTTAAGAACAAAGTCCGCGCGACCGGCGTCGGTGTTCATCTCGGCCATCGGGTTGAGATGATCATCCGGCCGGCGCCGCCGAATACAGGAATCGTTTTCCGCCGCACCGACATGGCGGGTGCGCCAACCGTGCGAGCGCATGCGCTGAATGTGAACGACACTCGCATGTCGACGCGCATCGAAGATACCAAAACCGGAGCCCATGTCGCCACCATTGAACACTTGATGTCGGCCTTTGCGGGCCTCGGTATCGATAATGCTTACGTGGATTTGAATGCGGTTGAAGTACCGATCATGGACGGCAGCGCAGCGCCATTTGTGTTTCTGATGCAAGCGGCCGGGATAGAAGAGCAGGCACCGGCCAAGAAATACATCCGCGTGAAAAAGGTCGTCGAGCTGAAGGACAAGGACAAGCTGGTGCGGCTTGAGCCATACAACGGCTTCAAGCTGAAGTTCTCGATTGCCTTTGACCACCCGGTGTTTCAGGGGCGGCAGAATGAAGTCGAAGTCGATTTCGCCGAGACGCCGTTTGTGAAAGACGTTGCCCGTGCGCGTACGTTCGGTTTCACGCACGAAGTCGAAGCCATGCGGCAGGCGGGCTTGGGGCGCGGCGGCTCACTGGATAACGTGATCGTGATCGATGACTTTCATGTACTCAACCCCGACGGTCTGCGCTCGGAAGACGAGTTCGTCAAACATAAAGCGCTCGATGCGGTGGGCGACTTGTATATGCTCGGCCACCCGCTGATCGGTGCCTTTACCGGCGTGAAATCCGGGCACGCCATGAATAACCAACTGGTGCGGGCATTGTTGGCAGATGAAACTGCCTACGAGATGCGCACCTTTGATTGCCGTGATGAACTACCGAGCGCCTTCGGTGTGATGGCGCTCAGCCCGGCACTAGAGACGGCGTAACGCGATGCTGATCGGCCTTCGATTTTTATTGTTGTTTGCGGTGATGGGAGCTTCCATCACTTTGCTGGGGTATCTCTTTACAAAAAATCCGCGTTTTCTGGCGGCGGCGAAGATGATTATCAAAGTCACGCTGGCGTTTGCCGCGTTGATCGCTGTCATCTACCTTGTCGAACGACTACTTTTTATCTGACTTAGTTTTGTCGGTAAGCGCCCGCTTGCGTAGATTTTGCCGCTCGGCTTGAATCTTCTTCAACGCGCGTTTGAGCGGGGAGTCGGCCAATTTCTGCGTCAAATCATCGAGTTGCTGGTCGTTCACGGAGGTTTTGTAGGAGGCCAACTTGATGGCGGTCGGTGTCGGCCCCCGCCAAGTCGATATCTCCGGTTGCACAACGATGCGAATTGATGTAACCTGTTGTTCCTTCATTGTTTTTTTCTCAAGAACGTTCCGAAAATTCTCAAGAAGTCGTGGCGAATAAGCTTTCAAGTTCGTCGCAATGGCCCCGTTGGCCGCCGCAATAACTAGCGTAGACCCCTCCACTGCAGCGACCCGGCACAAGGAATTCCAACCGGGAGGGAGAGTGTCCTCAAACGATTGTTGAAGGCGGGAAAGACGTCGATGCTGCGCCACTAAAGGTGCCATGAAGTCATTCTCGCCGAGTAAGGCTCGAATTGGTTTGGCGAAGGTTTTCAACTGATTCTGGCAACAAGAGGTAAATGATGAACATCATTCTAGTCTCAGATAGTCTGGCAAAAAGCCGAATTGTCACGATATCGCAGTCGCAGATCATCATGGCGGCCATGGGTTTTGTCAGCGCCGGATTCATGTTTGCGCTCGGCACCTATTGGGTGACGATGAAGTATGCGGTTGATATCCAAAACCCATTTATCCAAAGCCTGATCTCCACGCTTACCCAGCAAAATGCCCAGCAAGCCGAAAAAGATATGCGCGAGCAGCTTAATTCGCTTGCTGTGAAGCTCGGTGAACTGCAAGCGCGCATGATGCGTCTGGATGCCTTCGGCGACCGGCTGGCAAAAGTGGCGGGCGTCAAGGGCGAGTTCAATTTCGCTGAGACGCCTGGCGTTGGTGGCCCGGCACCGAGCGCCAGCATGAGTGGTGATGTCAGCTACAAGGATTTCTCAGCGAAACTGGCGGACGTATCAAGAGTGCTCGATGACCGCGCGGACAAACTCGGTGTGCTTGACTCGATTCTGATGCAGGGCCGGTTGGCGGCCAAAGCCATTCCGACAATACTGCCGGTTACCAGCGGCTACTACTCTTCAAACTTCGGCTATCGGATCGACCCGTTTAATGGTCGCAGCGCGTTCCACGCCGGTGTCGACTTTATCGCCGCCCCCGGTTCTAAAATTCTTGCCGCTGCCGGTGGTGTGGTGTCCGCTGCCGAGTGGCATACCGAGTATGGAAACTTGGTGGATATCGATCACGAAGGTGGCTTGACTACTCGTTATGCGCATCTCTCACAGAAGCTGGTGAAAGCCGGCGATGTTGTGCTCAAAGGTCAATTGATCGGCACTCTTGGCCAGACGGGCCGTGCCACCGGCCCACACTTGCATTTTGAAGTCCGCGAAAACTCGGTTCCTCTCAACCCGAACCGTTTCCTCAATTTCGCTCGCGCCCAAGAGCCCGCTCAAGCCGTAAAGGCCGCTCGCGCTCCATAGGTCCTCCGCTGTTGCGAACGGCGTCCCCCCTTGGGGTGATCGTCTGATGAGCCGCGTCTCGCCCTGCCCGTTGCAGGTATCCCAGGCTCCTCCCCGCTTCCCTTTTTATTTGCTGTCCACGCGTTCCGAGGGCGGCGAGCCTAGTTAGTCCAACAGAATTAGTCCTCTAGAAAGTTAGTCATGTTTGATTCAGTCCTGAAATCGATTTTTGGTAGCCGTAACGAACGCCTTCTGAAGCAATATCAAAAACGCGTTCTCGCCATCAACGCGCTTGAGCCCAGTGTCGCGGCGCTCAGCGACGAGGCGCTCAAAGCCAAGACACAGGAGTTCAAAAACCGCTATGCCAAGGGCGAAACGCTCGATCAGCTGTTGCATGAGGCATTTGCGGTTGTCCGTGAAGCGGGTAGACGCACGTTAGGTATGCGCCACTTTGACGTGCAGCTGGTTGGCGGCATGGTGTTGAACGACGGCAAGATTGCCGAGATGCGCACCGGTGAAGGCAAAACGCTGATGGCGACACTGCCTTGTTACCTGAATGCGATTTCCGGCAAGGGCGTGCACGTGGTGACAGTGAACGACTATCTGGCAAAGCGGGATAGCGAGTGGATGGGACGGCTGCACAATTTCCTCGGGCTGTCGGTCGGTTGCAACTTGTCGCAGATGCCGGAAGACGAAAAACGTGTCGCCTTTGCTGCGGACATTACCTACGGTACCAACAATGAGTTCGGTTTCGATTACCTGCGCGACAATATGAAAACCACGAAGGATGAACGCGTCATGCGCGGCCTCAATTTCGCGATTGTCGATGAGGTCGATTCGATCCTTATCGACGAGGCACGGACGCCACTCATCATCTCCGGCCAGGCCGAAGACTCCACCGCCATGTATCAGCGCATCAATCTGCTAATACCCCACCTGACTAAGCAGGAAACCGAAGATGGTCCCGGTGACTTTTGGGTGGACCTCAAGCAGCATTCGGTGACATTGTCCGAGCAGGGCCACGAGCGGGCCGAAGAATTGCTGGCGCAGAACGGTCTGTTGCCGCTTGGCGCGTCACTCTACGATCCCGCCAACATTATGTTGATGCACCACGTTTATGCCGCAGTACGCGCCCACGCGTTGTACCACCGCGACCAGCACTACGTTGTGCAGAATAACGAGGTCGTCATCGTTGATGAATTCACCGGTCGCATGATGACCGGGCGTCGCTGGTCCGAGGGTCTTCACCAAGCGGTTGAGGCGAAAGAAGGTGTGCAGATTCAAAATGAATCACAGACACTCGCCTCGATCACATTCCAAAACTACTTCCGTCTGTATGCCAAGCTCGCTGGTATGACCGGCACGGCAGATACCGAGGCGTTTGAATTTTCGCAAATCTATAACCTTGAGACCGTCATCGTTCCGCCCAACCGCCCGATGGTGCGCAAGGACGAGAATGACCTGGTCTACATGTCTGTCGGCGAGAAGTACAATGCCATCGCGCAAGACGTGAAGGACTGTTATGAACGCGGACAGCCGGTGCTGCTTGGTACCACGTCGATCGAGAACTCCGAATTGCTGTCAGAGTTGCTCAAGCGGGAGAAAATTCCACACGAAGTGCTCAACGCAAAACAGCACGCGCGTGAAGCTGAGATTGTTGCGCAGGCGGGCAAGCCTAACGCGGTTACCATTGCTACCAACATGGCCGGTCGCGGAACCGACATTGTTTTGGGCGGCAGCATCGAGCGTGAACTGCATGAAATCGAGACCAATCAAAAACTGAGCGACAGCCAGAAGGAGGCGAAGGTCGCAGAGGCCAAAGCGGCCTGGCAAGAGCGACACGATCTCGTTGTCAAACTGGGAGGCTTGCATATCATTGGCTCAGAGCGCCATGAATCACGGCGTATCGATAACCAATTGCGCGGTCGCGCGGGACGTCAAGGCGACCCGGGGTCGTCACGCTTCTATCTGTCATTCGAGGATCCGCTGCTGAAGATTTTCGCGGGTGATCGCCTCAAGGCCATCATGGGTCGCTTGAATATTCCAGAAGGCGAGGCAATAGAAGCCGGACTGGTGTCGCGTTCGATTGAGAATGCCCAGCGCAAGGTAGAAGCGCGCAATTTTGATATTCGTAAACAACTTCTCGAATACGACGACGTCGCCAACGACCAACGCAAAGTGATCTATCAACAGCGCAACGAGTTACTCGATGCGGATGATATCTCCGAGACTATCACCGCCATGCGTAATGATGTGCTCGCGCAAACCATTCATGCGTATATTCCGCCTGAGACGTTGGAAGAACAGTGGGATGTCCCAGCAGCAACTGCCGCGTTGAAGAACGACTTTGGTATTGATGCACCTCTGGCGCAGTGGCTGGCATCGGATGAAGAAATCGACACGGAGACGGTGGTGAAGCGGGTCCTGACCAACGCGACCGACGAGTACAACACCAAGTTTGCAAATGTGGACAAAGCGCTCCTGCACCAATACGAGCGTTCGGTGATGTTGCAATCCCTTGATAACCATTGGCGTGAGCACCTTGCGTCGCTGGATTATCTGCGCCAAGGTATCCATTTGCGCGGTTACGCACAAAAGCAGCCAAAACAGGAATACAAGCGTGAAGCCTTCGAGTTGTTCGGCAATATGCTTGAAAATGTTAAACGCCAAACCACGCAGATTCTGGTGAACGTGCAAGTGCAGTCACAAGAGCAGGTCGAAGCGGCCGAGCGCGCGGCCGAAGAAGCGGCGGCAAAGGCAGTGCACAACGTGCAATATCATCATGCCGATACCGAGCAGGCATTGGCTGAGGCGGCTGCAACGGCAGACGCGTCGCAGAAGCCGTTCGTGCGGGCGGGTGAGAAGCTGGGACGCAATGACCCTTGCTACTGTGGCAGCGGCAAGAAATACAAACACTGCCACGGAAAGTTGTCGTAAGGCTGCTGCGCGCCGCGCCGCGCAGATTGCGATGCTCGCCGTATATCCCATACGGCGGTGCTTCTCATCCACGATCCATCGGCGCTCGCAACGCTTTCTGACAGCTTCCGGGTCGATAAAGTAATGGAACGGCAATCCTTCTGGTACTGCTAACGTTGTCGTGCCGGGGCACAACCAAACCAGTTGCGCCGGGCCGGGGTGCAAAACTTCTTGCCGGCGGAATCAACCCGCTTGGTGTGTGCTCGCAAATGGCTAGGCCAGCGCAAGGCGCTGGCAAACTTCGCCCTAAAGTAACTCCGTGTCCTCGTGCGAGTAGGCGGGCGAACACGCGCAGAGAATGTGCAGCGCCTCGGGGCCCGTGTTGGTGATGCAATGCGGCGTGCCGGGACGGATGACAATACTGTCTCCTGTGTTTACTTCGAACGACTCGCCATCCAGGATCATCATGCCACGCCCTGCGGTCAAGTGATAAATCTCCTCGCTAAGGTGGTGCAGATGCAAGACGGTTGTCTGGCCCGGTTCCACGACCGCTTCCGCCAGACTTTGGTTGATGACGCCGCTTGTTGACGGGTGCAGCAGCTCGCGGATAACCGAGCCGTCTTTTGTGACGTATGCGGATACGCTGTTAATCTGTGTTTTCGTGGTGGTGGCAGGCATTGGAGAGTGAGGTTTGAGAGGTTCCGTGCCATAATTTTTGCATGCTCTGTGTTTGAGTACAAAAGTGTTCGAGGACTCCAGTATGGCCGTGAATTATGTGTTGCCAACCCCAACATCGCTGCGCCCCATCGCCGGGCTCCGCTTGGGCTACGCTGAAGCGAATGTGCGCAAACCCAATCGCAAGGATATGTTGATTGCGGTGCTCGATGAAGGCAGTATTGCTGCGGGTGTGTTTACGCAGAATCGGTTTTGTGCAGCACCGGTAACTGTGTGTCGCGAACACCTGACCAAGACGGGTAATCAGCGGGCCATCATTGTCAACACCGGTTGCGCCAATGCGGGAACCGGCGAGCGTGGGCTTACCGATGCACGAGACACTTGCGCGGCAGTGGCTGCGGCGCTGGGTTGCAAGGCTGAGGAGGTGTTGCCGTTTTCGACCGGTGTCATCATGGAACATCTGCCGATGGAGAAGATCCTCGGCGGGATCCCCAAATGTGTTGCTAACTTAACCGCAGATGGATGGTACGATGCAGCACACGCCATCATGACAACCGATACCGTGCCCAAGGCGGTGTCCAAGCAAATCACGCTTTACGGCAAGACGGTAACAATCACCGGCATCGCAAAAGGCGCTGGCATGATCCAGCCCAACATGGCAACCATGCTGGGCTTTATTGCGACGGACGCCTGTATCGCCGCCGATACGCTGCGCGACATGGTGCGTAATGCGGCTGAGGTGTCGTTTAACTCCATTACTATCGACGGTGATACTTCGACCAACGATTCATTTGTTTTGATCGCGACGAATAAAGCCGATCATCCACCGGTCTGGGGCGAAGGCACAGTTGAGTATGGGCGGCTGCAACATGCCATCAACGATGTCGCAATTGCACTTGCGCAGGCTATCGTGCGAGACGGTGAGGGTGCGACAAAATTCATCAGCATTAATGTAAGCGGCGGAAAGACCCGTGCCGAATGTATGAAGGTGGCGAAAGCAATAGGTCATTCGCCGCTTGTAAAGACGGCGTTTTTTGCCTCAGATCCAAACTTGGGGCGCATTCTCGCAGCGGTGGGTTACGCGGGCATTGATGATTTGGACCAGAACAAGCTGACACTGCATCTGGCGGACGTACTCGTTGCGGAACACGGCGGTCGTGCGGCGAGTTATCGTGAGGAGGACGGGTCGCGCGTCATGAAAGAAGCAGAAATCGAAGTCAATGTACATCTTGGTCGCGGTGACGAGAAGGCAACCCTGTGGACCTGTGATTTTTCCTACGATTACGTAAAAATCAACGCCGACTATCGCTCATAACCAGCCAACGTTGCATCGTCATTCCGAGCGCTTGCGTGTTGCTGCAAACGAACCTCAGCCTTTTGCGCCCGGCCGCTTTGGCAGGGAAGATCCTGGGTTGGCCTAGGTTGTTCTGTCGGGATAAAAACAGAAAGTATTCATGTTCTCCAAATTAGAAAAGGTCGCCGCAAAGGTTGAAGCGCTTGTTGGCAAGATCGACGCGTTGTTACCGGTTTTGCCGGAGAACGATTGGTCGTCAGTTGCGTATCGCTGGCAGCGTATTGACGTTGGCGCGTTTGGCGGTGCACGCGGTGTGTTGCGTCCGGTGCTACAGCCGCATGTCATTCGGGCGGATGACTTACACGATATTGACGAGCAGAAAGAACGGTTGTTGGCGAATACCAAACAGTACGTTGAAGGGAGAACCGCCAACAACGTACTGCTGACTGGTGCCCGCGGAACCGGCAAATCATCATTGGTGAAAGCGATGTTGCACCGCTTCTCGAACCGGGGGTTGCGATTGATTGAGGTTGATCGGGCGGATTTGATTGATCTGCCGGCCATCGCGGAAATGGTGGCAGCGCGTCCAGAGAAGTTCATCGTTTTCGCTGACGATCTCTCTTTCGAAGTGGGCGACCCGGCTTACAAAGCATTGAAGTCAGTGCTTGACGGTGGAGTGAGCGCGCCAACGGAGAATATGCTGGTTTATGCCACGTCGAACCGACGCCACTTGATGCCTGAATGCTTAAGCGAAAACGCGGAAGCCGTGCATACTGAAAATGGCGAGATTCACCCTGGCGAAACCACAGAAGAAAAAATTTCCCTCTCAGAACGTTTTGGTTTGTGGCTGAGTTTCTACCCGTTCGATCAAGCGCAGTATCTAGATATCGCGCATCACTGGGTCGTTGTTTTGGCGGACCGGGCGAAGTTTGATCAGGCTGTGTTTCGCAAGGCGGCGTTGTTGTGGGCGCTGGAGCGCGGTGGACGAAGTGGCCGCATCGCATATCAATTCGCGCGCGACTTCGCCGGGCAGCTGGTGGCGCAGTCAAAATCAATAAAAAAGCCCCATCGTCAGCCACGTGTACCACGCGCAGCACCGGCAATGGTGTCGCCCAAACGTGGATCCAGTCCCGCGAAGGCGAAGCGTGCACGCGCAAAAACCTAGTATCTCGATGGCCAAGATCACCGACGTCGCGGTTGCTGTCTTCATCAAGCCTGACGGCAGCTTTCTGCTTTCTTCTCGTCCTGAAGGCAAACCCTATGCGGGATATTGGGAATTCCCCGGCGGTAAAATCGAGCCGGGCGAATCTGTGCGCCAAGCCTTGCGCCGGGAATTACTGGAAGAGCTAAACGTTGTTATCGACCAATGTGCGCCGTGGTTCAGCTTCATGATGCATTACGAACACGCGACGGTACGGCTGCACATCTGGCGCGTCACGGCGTGGCAAGATGCGGATCAAGGCTTACCCAATGCCCGAGGCATGCATGGCATGGAAGGGCAGGCGTTCGCCTGGCAGTCGAGTGTTGCCGCGCTCAATGTGTCGCCCACCTTGCCCGGCTGTGTGCCGATTTTTCGCGCGCTGTCGTTACCAACTCGATATGTCGTCACGAATGCAACGGAAGTTGGTTTGGATGTATATCTCCAGCATTTACGGGCGTTTTCAGCCCAAAATGCTCGAAACAGCCCGTCAGCCGGACAGTTTGCCATTCAAGTCCGCGAGAAAGCGATGGCTCCTGATGCGCTCACTGCCTTCTTCCGCGAGGTCATCAACCTCGCCCGCGAATATGGCGCAATGGTGTTCATCAACTCTGATGTAGCCCTTGCACAATCGCTCGGTGCGGACGGCGTACAACTGCCCTCCGGCCAGCTTGCGACGCTATCGACTAGGCCGGACCTGCCATGGGTCGGTGCTTCCGTACACACACACGATGAATTACTGCATGCGGCAGAAATAAAGTGTGACTTTGCTGTGCTGGGTAGCGTCAAGGCCACCCAGTCGCATCCGAACCGGCCGCCACTGGGCTGGCCCGCCTTTGCAGCGCTCGCGCTCGACTCACCCATTCCCATTTTCGCCATCGGCGGCATGCTGCCGTGCGATCTTGCCGAAGCACAACGGCACGGCGCGCATGGTATCGCGATGCAGCGGCAGGCATTTGCAGGTTAAACAAACAACGCCGCGTGGTCTAGCCTGAATATTTCATGGGTCGCCCGTTGCTTAGAAGGACGTTGCCTCTGGGCGAGTGGACGGCAATTTTCCGCCTTCCTGCCGAAGCATAGCCCGCTATGCTGTGGTCGGTCAGGCAAAAAAATCGCTCGCCCACTCGCCCGCTTTCTAGAGCGCCCTCGTGAAATATTCAGGCTAGAGCGCATATCAATATCACTCACATAACGACGCGTAACCATGCATACCACCATCTTTGATACAGCCATCGTCAAGACACTGTTGCGGTGCCTCTCTGTGCTGTTTCTAAATGTGACCGGTTGGAAAGTGGAAGGCGCTTTGCCTGCCGGTGTTGACCGGTGTGTGATCATCGCCGCGCCGCATACCAGCAACTGGGATTTGCCGTATATGCTGATGGTGGCGTATCACCGCGGCTTACACGCGTACTGGATGGGCAAGGCGAGTATCTTCCGTTTCCCGTTTCGGCGTGTCATGATGTGGCTCGGCGGTATCCCGGTGAATCGCGAGCAGTCCAACAATCTTGTCGCCGCATCCGTAGACGCGATCACGAATGCTAGCCGTCCGTTGCAATTGGTGGTGCCGCCTGAGGGCACTCGCGGCAAGGTACGGAGGTGGAAGACCGGCTTCTACTATATTGCTCTGGGGGCTAAGGTACCCATCGTCATGGCGTATATGGACTACGAGCGAAAACTGACTGGCATCGGCCCGACGTTGATTCCAACCGGCGACATCGAGGCCGACATGAAGGTGGTCAAGGCCTTTTACGCGCCATTCAAGGGAAAAAACGCGCGGCAGTTTGATGCGGAAACCTAGGGCAATGGACTAGGTCTAGTGATGAGAGTGGCTAGCAGCCTTTTCCTGCCCCTTCGCAGCCACGTCAACGCTAAAGAGTCTTTTGTCAGGCGTTTCAAAGGTGAGTGTTAGCGGAACACTGTCACCCCTGTTGATGGGTTTATTCACCTTGATCAACATGATGTGTAAACCACCCGGCTTGAGCGCAACTGATTTACCAGCCGGGACATCGACCGCCTCAACCGCGCGCATTTCCATCACACCGTCCTTCATCGACATGTTATGTATCTCGACGTTAGGGGTGAGCGTCGACTCGGCCTTGATCAACTTTAGCGGCTTCGCAGAACTGATTTGCATGTAAGCCGCAGAGACACTGCCACCGGGTACGGTGGTTTTTGCCCACGCGTCGGAGATTCTTAGTGAGGGCTCGACGGATGATGATTGTGCCGATCCCAGAACGGGCAGTAACGCGACGAGCGCGCCGAGAAGTATTTGCGAGGTATGCATATTGGTTTCCGAAGTAGGTGAAAAATGAAGCGGTTAGAAGCCATCAGTCGATCAGTGGCGCAACATTTAGGAACGTCGCCGCCACTTTAGCTGAAGCCGGCGGCGCTGAGGGCGGCAGACGCGGGACGATGCCCAGACAAGGCGCGCGCAATGCGGCCATGAGTGTGGCGACGTTTTCCGCAAAGCAAGACATGTTGGTGTCGACGGTGTTCGCCACCCAGCCAACAAGGCGCAGCCCGCGCGCGGTAATTGCTTCAGCGGTGAGTAGTGCATGGTTCAGGCAGCCCAAACGCATGCCGACGATGAGGATAACGTCGAGCTCAAGCCTTGCCGGCAGGATCGACATCGATTCAGTTGCTGAAAGTGGCACCAAAAATCCACCGGCACCCTCAACGAGCACCGTGTCGTGTGACCTGCTTAATGCGCTGTACGCGGTCTGAATCGCTGCAAAATCGACCACGCGATGTTCATGGGTGGCGGCGATGTGAGGGGCGACCGGCTCCCGGAAGCAATAGGGATTTACCAGAGAAGCACGCAGCGGTTTGCCATAGGTCGCTATCAACGCATGAACATCTTCGTTTGCGCTCACACCGTCTTGTTCAATCGTGCCTGCCGCGATCGGTTTCATCGGTGCGGCGTTGATGCCGCGGTCCCGCAGCGCTACGAGTAATCCGCAAGTGACGAATGTTTTGCCGATTTCGGTGTCTGTTCCGGTGACAAAAAAGCGCTTCACGATCGTTGCACCCTCCGTTTGAATTCAGCAAGCGGGATCGTATGTTGCCCATCAACGGGTTTACGTTTTGAAAACTCAGGCTTCCAGGCATGGCCGTATACAACTTCATAGGTGGCAGGCAGTTTGCCGCCCGTACGAAAGTGTTCGTAGGCGGCGACAAGCGCCTGCCAGCGCCCCTTGCCCATTAATCCGCTGTTGCGCTCCGGCAGCACGTTGTGCGCGCCGATGCCCTTGAGCTCATGGAGCAAGGTTTTTAACTCGCTATAGGTGACGGTGATTGTCTCTTGATCCATAACCGGGTCGGAGAAACCCGCGGCGAGCAACATGTCACCAACATCGTGCATATCCACAAACGTATTTACGTGAGGTTTGTCATCCACCTGCTGGAATGCCGCACGCAACTCACTTAGGGTGTCCGGGCCAAAGCTGGTGAACATGAAGAGTCCGTTGGCCTTGAGCACGCGCATCGCCTCGCAAGATACTTTCTCCACGTCGCACCACTGCAGCGTGAGGTTGGAGACAACAAAATCCATACTCTCGTCGGCGAGCGGGATCTGTTCGGCATTCGCGCAAACAAAACTTGTCAATGCGCGTTTTCCGAACATACGTGCGATTCGCGTCGGTTGTGGAAGATGAAGTTGTGCATAGCGGCACATGCCAACGGCGAGATCCAACGCCACAACGGCGGAATGCGGAAAATGTCCGCACAGTTTTTTTGTCACGTAACCGGTGCCACAGCCAAGCTCAAGAATGCGCTCAGGGGCGAGCTTGATGTAATCAAGCCGCTCAAACAATCTATCGCCAATCTCGCGTTGCAGATACGCGTTTTCGTCATACGAAGTCGCCGCCTGATCAAAAGAACGGCGAATCTCGCGTGACAGCGGCAAGAGAGGGCGTCGGGCATTTTGCATTGCGCGCCAATCATTCAGCAAAAAAAGAAAACACATGGCCGAGGAACGACTCCCGATGCGACAAAAATGGGGCGTGAGCGGCGTGTTGGATCAGGCAGTAGGTGCTGTTCGGCAGAGTGTCGGCGAGCCACTGCGCGGATGCGGCGGAGGTCAGTGCGTCGTGATCACCCTGTATCACCAACGATGGCTGTCGAATTGTTGGTACCAGCCCGCGAATGTCGCTCACCTTGAGGATTTCGAGCGCCGCCGCAAGGCTTGCGACATCGGGTGCGCCGTGTGCTTCAACGGCTTCATACAGGGTGCGAATGACCTCGCGCATCTCGGGTTGCGCAGTCGGCCCGCTGAGAGCCTGCAAAGCAAGAAAGTTGCGGATGGTCGCGGCGTAATTGGTGCCGAGACGCGTCGCAAATGCCGCCAGCACCTCCGCTTTCTTCCCCTGGGGCCAATCCGCTGACTGGGTAAAGCGCGGCGTGCAGCAAATTGTCGCCAGACGGTTTACGCGGGCAGGATACTTTGCGGCCAGTGTGAGTGCCGTGTGGCCGCCTAACGACCAACCCATCAAATGCCCCTGATCGGGCATTGCGCGGGCAACTGCATCGGCAAATGCATCCATGGTCGTGACTGGCGCGCCGTGGGAGCGGCCATGTCCAGGAAGATCGATGATGTGCAGCGTGTAACTAGCGGAAAGGGCGTCACGCACGCCGTTCCAGACGGCACCGTTGAGTCCCCAACCGTGGAGTAACGTCAGGTTTGGTGCCGAAGGTGTCGGGCCTGCAACGACCTCAACAAAAACACTCATGGCTGCATGGGCGGCTTCAAAACAAACGCCCCATTACTTGCTCCCCAACAGCGTGACCTCGATGTCAGTGATGGCGGTAATCAAATCAAATACATCATCGGCGACATGGTTCGACGACAATGAAACACGCAATCGCGACGTCCCTTGTGGCACAGTCGGCGGACGTATTGCGGGGACGAGAAAATGCCGCTCGCGAAGTAATTCCGCAAACTGTAATGTGGTGGTGTTGTTACCGATGATGATCGGCTGTATGGCGGTTTGTGAAAACGGCATCCTGGCAAATTGTAGTTTCAGCGAGTCGCTGAAGAAGTCGATCAGCATACGTAAATGGCGCCTGCGTTGGTGATCCTCTGCCATGATATTGAGTGCGGCGATGCAGCCTGCGGCAATGGCGGGTGGGGTGGCGGTGCTGAATAAATATGTCCGCGCAGATTGCATGATCCAGTCGACCATGTCTTCGTTACCCGCAACAAACGCGCCGTATCCGCCGATCGCTTTGCCGAGTGTTGCCATGTAGACGATCCGGTCGTTGGCCGGCTTTTTTCCGGTGCCAATCATGTTGAAGTGCTCAAGCACACCGCGACCTCGATAACCGAGCACGCCAAAGCCATGTGCGTCGTCCAGCACCAACATCGCGTCGTATTCTTCCGCCAGTTCCAGCAGCTCGGGCACGGGTGCAACGTCTCCGTCCATACTAAACACGGCATCGGTGGCAATGACAATGCGTGCGCCATTTCTAACACTTGAGCCACTAATGCACCCACTTTCGCGCCACTGTGCAAGCAGGGTGCGGAGTTTGGCCACGTCGTTGTGCGGATAACGCGTTACCGTTGCACGTGAGAGCTGTGCACCATCATTCAGGCAGGCATGGTTGAGCTTGTCAGCGAAGATGACATCGCCGCGACCAGCGAGCGCCGACATGATGCCCAAGTTGGCGGCGTATCCCGAACCAAACAGCAACGCCCTTGGCATGCCGACATGTTTGGCGAGGCGTTCTTCGAGTTCCTCATGGGGTGCCATGTGCCCTGTCACCATGTGTGAGGCGCCCGCACCAAGGCCGTATTTTTTCAGCGCGCGTGTGGTGGCTTCGACCACCTGCGGATGATTGGCCAGTCCCAGATAGTCGTTGCTGGCAAAGGACAACACCCGCTGGCCGTCGATGACCATCGAGGCGTCCTGTGCGCTCGATACCAGTCGGCGTGCACGCAGCTGATCGGCTTGCGCAAGCTCGGAGATGTGGGCGGAGAAATCGTACGCTGACATGTAAAGAGAGTTGTTGGCGTGATCTAGTGAAGATCGCGCTGGAAAACGCGGGCTCTATTAAAGTGGTGTGATGTCCAGCCTAGAAAAGAGTGCCCGATCACGTTCCGCGTCGGGATTACCCGTGGTCAGCAACTTCTCACCATAAAAAATGGAGTTGGCACCGGCCAGAAAACACAGCGCCTGAGTGGCCTCGTTCATTTCCTGTCGACCCGCGGACAATCGGACAAAACTGTTCGGCATGGTGATGCGTGCCGCCGCGATGGTGCGGACGAACTCCGTCCAGTCGATGGCGCGTTCACCGGCCCACTGATCGTGCAGAGGTGTGCCCTCGACCTGTACGAGGTAATTGATGGGCACGGACTCCGGCGGTGGATCAAGACTCGCCAGTTGTGCAATCAACCCGGCGCGTTCGGTGCGCGATTCCCCCATGCCAACAATGCCACCGCAACAGACGTTGATGCCCGCTCCGCGCACGCGGTCGAGGGTGTCCAGCCGATCTTGGTACTCACGCGTGGTCACGATATCGCCATATTTTTCCGGCGCTGTGTCGAGGTTGTGGTTGTAGTAATCTAGGCCTGCCGCCTTGAGTTGTTCTGCCTGTCCGTCTTTCAACATGCCGAGCGTACAGCACGTTTCGAGTCCGAGTGCCTTCACTTCCCGAACCATTTCGAGGACTGGATCGAGGTCGCGCTGTTTGGGACCGCGCCAAGCGGCACCCATGCAAAATCTTGATGCGCCATTTTGTTTGGCAAGTTTTGCGGTGCTGACAACGGTCGCAACGTCGAGGATCGCCTCGTTTTCGACCCCAGTCTGATATCGTGCCGCTTGCGGACAGTAACCGCAATCCTCAGAGCATCCGCCGGTCTTGATTGAAAGCAGTGTGGACAGTTGTATTTTGTTGGCGTCGTGATATTCACGATGCACCGACTGCGCGCGGAACATGAGGTCGTTGAACGGCAGCGCAAATAGGGCTTCGACTTCGGCCACCGACCAGTTTTGTGTTTGCCAGCGTCGGCTTAAGTGAACCGCCCGCATTTGGGGCGATTCCGACTTCGTCGTTGCTAGGTTCGGTGGGGTCGATGCAGCTTGGGGCGCGATAGGGCTCATGGTGTTTTTTGTGCGGTTTCGGGCGGCAGGCAATCAAAGCACGAGCGCGCTGCCGGAGCAGCGAGATGTTGGCAATAAGAGTGCCCGCGAGGCTAAACTTTAACTATGAAGAACGCTGCACAATATGTCAATTCACGACTGGAAAGATTGCGACAATTGCCTATTTTTTGCACTGCAGTTCCTCACATCGGTGGATTCACCTTGGACGTGACGTACTAGCTTATGTCAATTGTTTCGTTAGGTTTGTTCGACCGTTCCAGGCTATCGGAGATCGACCAAGCTTGTGCGTTGTGTGAAGCCACCGACCAAAGTGCGGTGTGCAGCGCGTGCGCCGACAGCTTGGGGCGCTCGCGGCGCGCATTTGTATGTGTGAAATGTGCGCTGCCCGGCGCGTCTCACGAGGTCTGCGGAAAGTGTTTGTCCGAACCCCCACACTTCGACTCCACAGTGGCCGCCTTCCACTATCAGTATCCGCTCGACAAACTGGTGCAGTCGTTAAAGTTCGGCGCAGATTTGAAGTTAGTGCGATTCTTCAGTAACGCTATTGCCGAGGCGGTGCTATCTTCGGCCGGGGAAAATCGCCTTTTCCCAGAGATTGTTGTTGCGCTGCCATTGGCCAATCAACGCCTCAAAGAGCGCGGATTCAACCAGGCGGCGATGTTAGCCGCAGGGGTGGCGCAACAACTGAAGCTGCCGGTCGCGCATGGCGCAATGTTACGCATTCGCGAAACCCCGCCGCAATCCGGGCTTAACCGTGAAGCCCGCATCAAGAATATTCGTGGTGCCTTTGCATGTGACACCAGCCTTGTGGGCAAAAGTGTGGCGATCATAGATGACGTGATGACCACGGGAGCAACCCTATCCGAGGCAGCCCGCACGCTCAGAAATGCTGGTGCGGAACGGGTCGAGGCTTGGGTGCTGGCGCGGGCTCTTTTGGAGAGAAGCTGATGGTTGAAGTCGTGCTCGTCTCGCCGGAGATTCCGCCCAATACCGGCAATGTCATTCGCCTGTGTGCGAATACCGGTGCCAAGCTGCATCTGGTGCATCCGTTAGGCTTTGTCTGGGACGATAAACGTGTACGACGAGCAGGGCTTGACTATCACGAACTGGCAAACGTCACCCATCACCTTGACTGGGCCGAGTGTGTGGCAGCCCTCGCGGGTCGCCGCCTCGTCGCGATCGAAACGGGGGGGGCCACACAACTCGACCAGTTTGCCTTTCGGCAAGATGACGTACTTGTGTTTGGACGAGAGACGGCGGGGCTATCGATGCAACTTCTTTCGAGCTTCCCGCCAAGCCAACGAGTGACGTTGCCCATGATGCCCGGCAACCGCAGTCTGAATCTTTCAAACTCGGTTGCCGTCACCGTCTACGAGGCGTGGCGTCAGCTGGGCTATCAAGGTAGCGTGATGCGGTAGGCCGCCCGGGTATTTTGATCTCCCCTGTAACGAACCCGCATCAGCAGCGACTAGTTGATGGCAATACGCTTCGACGCGGGTGCCTGTTTCTTAGGCAGGACCAATGTCAACAGCCCGTTGGCGTACTTCGCTTCTACATTGGAGTCGTCAATTTCTTGGGCAACGACAAAACTGCGTGACGACTTGCCAAACACCCGCTCAGAATGCACCACACGCTCGCCCTCACCAGTCAATGGCTCCCGCTTGACTTCCGCTTCAATAGAAACCTCATTTTTTTCCACATTGACGTGGATATCCTCTTTTTGAACACCGGCTAGCACGGCGGTCACGCGGTAGGCTCTGTCGTCTTCTGCAACATCGATTTTGATGCGCGGCTCCCCCACCGTTGCGTGGCCGAAAATACCCGCGAAAAGATCATCGGTCGAAGGACGAAGACGGGTGTTCAAATTATGTAACCGAACCAAGGCATTCATGATTGTCTCCTCACGATAAAAATGCAGTTTGTGGCACCAGCCGGATTGGACCGCAGGCAAGTGCTTTGATAAACCGTAAGTAGTTGCAACCACCAAAAATACAAGCGTCCTCTGCGTTTAAATTAGAAAAAAATTTGCCTCATTTCTTATGTGCATTGGGTCTTGCATCCAGCACGATTGCCCCTACACTGGCCGGTCGGAAGTTTTCGCTCCCATGCAGAACGCGAAGCCAACCGTAGCGCAACTTTTCCTACCGATCGAGGCAGGCTGCGCCGCAATGATGCGGTTGGCGTGAATGAATCTGAGGACGCCCTGCAGAGTGGTCGGTTACCAAGTATTCAGTTGACCCGAAGACCCTCGAGCTTGCCGAAACCGAATGGATGATGCTGGTTGCTTTTGATGGGGAGAATCGAATGGCGTCGTCGGCACCAGCACCATTAGACAGCGGCCAGCCAAGTGCGAAGGCCCGCGATCAAGTCACATTTATTGGCAGCTTTCAGGATCAATTGCCGACGCAGGCTGCGATGAAGCAATATCGCCGATGCCTACGCGCGGCTGTCGCGGTATTAGCGGTTGATGCACGGCTCGCCGGTACCGCCATCACGCCTTCGCTACTCACAAGAGAAGTGCAGCGCGAATTCGGCACCGGACGTCGGTATGCCCAAGCTGATTGTTCCAGAGGCGCGCAGGAGCAACTGTTCGCGACGCAGCAAGACATCGCCACCGCCGGTGCTGCATATGTAGGTGCCGTTCATGGAGTCATCAACCAGAAAAAACTGTCCGTCGCGGCGATCGATTCGCGCATGGCGTCTTGAAGCCGTTTTTTCTGCAATGACCAGTTCACAGCTGCTCTCCCGACCCAGCCAGAGACTGGTCTTGTCGCTCGGGAAGGTTGTTTTGCTGCCGGCCAGCGTCAGGATCAGTTTTGCATCAGCTTTGTGGCGAGGCACAGCTGGTGCCGCTTGGGTTTTTTCAACGTCGTCGCGCCATACGATCTCAAACACATCCACAGCGCCCTGTTTGCCTTTGACGTTGATGGCATCTAGGCGTTGCGCCGCAGAGCCTTGGCTTGGCAACAGCCAGTCTACGGTTGTTGCCGTTGTCAGGATTTGCCCGCGCCTCGCCAGCCTGGCGATACGGGCCGCGGTGTTGACGGCGTCACCCCAAAAATCCTGAGCCCGCTCCAGTGCAGGGCCGAAGTGAAATCCAATCTTGATGGCAAGCCTAAAACCGTCCTTGCTTGGCAACGCGTCGACCGCGAGCTGCATGCCGCGAGCGGCCTCGCACGCCTCGCCAGCCGTCGGGAATACCGCCATGACTTCGTCACCAATTTTCTTGACGACCTTTCCCTGCCACTTGGTCACCTCACGTGAGAGCAGGTCGAGGCAACCATCGATCGCGCTGGCAGCGGCTTTGTCACCAAACAACTCATAGATCGAGGTGCTGTCGGCAACGTCGGCGAACAGGATCGCCCGCTCTTTGTAAACAAGAGTCGTCAACTTGCGCTCCGGCGAGTTGGTGAGACACTACGGGTACAAATCGTGTCGCGCGACAAATCAATGAAACTTCCCATTCGGCGGGCACTTCCAAAGGAAACTGCTTCAAAACGCATGTGGAATAAGGACCTTGGCGTTTTACAGAACGTAGCGTGCGAGGTCCTCGCTTTTCGCGAGTGCGCCCAGTTTCTCGTCAACGTACGCCGGGGTGATGGTGAAAGCGGGCTGTTTGGCATCTGCGTCATAGCTGACATCCTCAAGCAGTTTTTCCATCACAGTGTAGAGTCGCCGGGCACCGATGTTTTCCGTCTTTTCGTTTACCGCAAATGCGATTTCGGCAAGGCGGCGCACGGTATCCGGTGGGAAGCATAATGCGACGTTTTCCGTGCCAAGCAGTGCTTGATATTGCTTGGTCAGGCACGCGTCGGTGTTGGTCAGAATCGCCTCAAAGTCTTCAACCGAAAGTGATTGTAATTCAACCCGAATTGGCAGGCGCCCTTGTAGCTCAGGGATCAAATCCGACGGCTTAGCGAGGTGAAACGCCCCGGAGGCGATGAACAGAATGTGGTCGGTCTTCACCATCCCGTACTTGGTGGAAATAGTGGTACCTTCCACTAGTGGCAGTAAATCGCGTTGCACGCCCTGGCGTGAAACATCCGCACCGTGCGTCTCGGAGCGTGTCGCAATCTTGTCGATCTCGTCGAGGAATACGATACCGTTCTGCTCGACGTTCTTCAGCGCTTCAATTTTGGTCTCGTCATCATTAACCAGTTTAATAGCTTCCTCGTCGGTGAGGAGGCGCAGTGCTTCTTTCACCGTCACCTTGCGCGGTTTCTTGCGGCCGGAGCCCATGTCCTTAAACATGCCTTGGAGTTGCTGGGTCAAATCCTCCATGCCGGGCGGGCCAAAGATTTCCATCGTAGCGGGCGTGACGGAGAGTTCGATTTCTATCTCACGATCATCGAGCTTGCCCTCGCGCAACATCTTGCGGAATTTCTGGCGGGTTTGGTTATCGCTTGCCGCGGTGTCTTCATTAGCGGGCTTGCCGTAGAAATCAAAGTTTCTCGCTTGCGGCAGTAACACATCAAGAACCTGTTCTTCGGCGCTGTCGCCGGCCAAATGGCGCATCTTTTGTGAAGCCGCTTCACGCGCTTGTTTGATGGCGGTCTCGACTAAGTCACGAATGATGGTATCGACATCGCGGCCGACATAGCCGACCTCGGTGAATTTTGTCGCTTCGACCTTGATGAAGGGCGCATTCGCGAGTTTCGCCAGTCGGCGAGCGATTTCGGTTTTGCCCACACCGGTCGGCCCGATCATCAGAATATTCTTTGGTGTGATTTCGGTGCGTAGCGGTTCATCTACCTGACTGCGGCGCCAGCGGTTGCGCAGTGCAATTGCCACTGCACGTTTGGCAGCCGCTTGGCCGACGATGTATTTATCGAGTTCGGTGACAATTTCCTTTGGTGTCATCATCCCAGTGTCTCGATGGTGTGGGATTGATTGGTGTAGATACACAAGTCGCCGGCGATAGTCAGTGACTTCTTGACGATTTCAGCCGGAGCCAATTCAGTGTTTTGTAAAAGGGCCAGTGCTGCTGCGTGGGCGTAGGGCCCGCCAGAGCCTATCGCCAATAATCCATGTTCGGGCTCGAGCACGTCGCCGTTGCCGGTGATGATCAATGACGACTCCGAGTCGGCGACCGTCAACATTGCTTCCAGACGGCGCAACACACGATCGGTGCGCCACTCTTTTGTCAGCTCGATCGCCGAGCGCATCAAGTTGCCCTGGTGTTTTTCCAGCTTGGCCTCGAAGCGTTCAAACAGGGTGAATGCGTCGGCAGTCGCACCTGCAAAGCCGGCAAGAATCTGGTCCTTATAGATGCGGCGGACTTTGCGCGCGCTGGCCTTGACAACGATGTTGCCAAGTGTGACTTGTCCGTCGCTGCCCATTGCGACTTGTTTGCCGCGACGGACCGAAACGATGGTGGTGCCATGGTACTGCTCGGGCAGTGGGGACATTTTGGTCGGTTTGTAAGTGGGGAAAAAATGGGCGGTTATGGAGGATTGTGCTGATAACTTAGCCGATTTATCGAGTACGTGAATGGCGCTGTCTATTAGACTGAAGATCGGGCAAAAAATCGCCGACCGCGCGGCGACGAGCTCATTGAGTTCGCAGCGCGCCGACGCAACACAGACCAGAAACAGACATCGCTGTCTGGGCCAAGACTATCTTGGCGGATTTGTTGGGAGCAATGGGAGGCCATGAGAATCGACTTTTAAACAGCTGGGGTGTTATTGCTTCACCGCCTCGGCGTTGGTCAGACGATAGAACAGCTGTGTATCGCTCACCAACTCGAAACGCCCGGTTACGATAATCGGCTCCCACTGGTTATACTCGACCGGAACCTTGGCGACGACTTCGACGAGTGAATCTGGCCCCTGGTAGACGCAGTAGGGACAGTGGGAAGGCAAGGGCGAAAGCAGAAAGTGCTTTTGCCGGGCAGAGGTCGAAAGCGGCATGACGAAGCCGTAAAGCTTGACCTCCTTTTTGTCGAGCTCCTGTATGCGCGGCCCGAACTCCGGCAGCATTTGCGGGGTAGCCGTTTTCGCGCCTTTGCCTTTGACCTCGACAAGCTTTACTTGGCGCAGTAGCTGCCATGGAACTGTTCCAGCAGGCAGCGGATCTTTACCAATAAATCCGAACAGTTGTTCGTCTGGAATTTTGCCCGGCAGGTTGCCGACCTGCGGGCTGGGTTGCGCCTGCCCGGTGGGCATCACAAGACCCAGCGCGATTACGGCAAGCAACGAAAAAAAATGCGTTGACATTCGTTTGCAGTCGACCGCACTAGTGTGGGAAAAACGGGGTCTTAACAGGTTCATTTCAACTTATCTCCTGCGCAACATGTTGCGCCAACATCTTCTAGTACCGAGAAACCAAATTGTGGTTTATTTCGCCGCGAGCAATTCCGGCGTGGCGTCGCGATAGGCGCGCCAAGCCGGCATCAACGACGACACCAGAGCCAACAACAGCGCTCCGCCGATAATCGACCACTCTTGCGTGATCCATATTCGCCCGCCGATTGCCAATCGTTGGGACGCTGCATAAGTCTGTCCGATCCAATCTGCGGTCACGTGTCCGATTATCAAGCCAAGTATAACGCCGAGTATTCCGAGGATTGCCCCTTGGAGCAGGGTCGAAAGCACGACCACCGTCGGCGAAGCGCCAAGCACCCGTAGCAACGCCAAGTCTGCGCGGCGTTCATCCAGTGCATTCATGAGCCCGATAAAGATGCCTAGCCCGGCGCATACCATCATGACAACGGCAAACCCTTTGAGCGCGGTAACGCCTACGCCCACCAGTTGGAACAACCGCGCACTTTCAAGTGCCGGTGAGGCGGCTTGCATGGCGGAGCTGGCGTTGACAGTACGCGGGAAACTCACGGCAGCCAGTGGTGAGGCGTATTGAATCAGATACGCGGTGACTTCACGTTTTTCATCTTCGCCGTGTTCATGGTCATCAACCTTTCCGGCGGGTGTTGACTTTGCGTCGTGCGCATGGTCATGCTTGTTGCCGAGTTTGTCGCCATGTTGATGTTTTGCATCCTTGCCGGTGTTTTGTTTCGCTGGGGTCGATGGGGCAGATGCCATTGCCGGAGGGGAGGTGTGCTCATGCAGCCCCCATACACTAGTAAGATCAGTGAGTATGAGGCGATCCATGACAGTCCCCGAACTCGCCAGTACGCCCACGACGATATAGGGATGATCGCCGTGCTCGCTACTGCCAGTATCGACCAAGCCGTGGGTGCCGATAAACTTAGCCCCGACGCCCAGCCCGGTCGCACGCGCCACATCAGCGCCGAGTACTGCTTCAAGTGGTTTCTCCCACAGCCTGCCCCCAGCAAGTTTTCCTTGGTAGAGGTCCAAGTAATCTTTTGATGTGCCAACAATTCGGAAACCCTTGTGACTATCGCCGAGCGCCAACGGCACCGCCCGCTTTACCATGCGGGATGAAATGATGGGAGCAGCATCGGCGGCAAGGATATTGCCGGTGGGAATATCGACCTGAAAAACTGACGATAAGATGAGTTGCATCGGGCTGCCCTTGGCACCGATCACCAAGTCAATCCCTGCGCTGTCGCGCTCCATGCGATCTTCCGCCTGCGCTAGCAACAGTACTAAAGCGATGATGGTGCCGACGCCCAGGCCGAGCAACAAGACGTTGAGCGCGGTGGCGAGTTTCTTCTCGCGCAGATAGGCTGCAGCGATGGAAAATGCGGTGGCGAACTGATTCATGCAGCCCCCAACAAAACGACGTGCGCGAAACGTGACTTGATGCGATCGTCGTGTGTTGCAACGATGAGTGTTGCGCCATGTAATGCCGCCTGATCGAGCAGCAGACTAATCGCCGCCTCACAATTCTTGTCGTCGAGCGCGGAGGTCGGCTCATCAGCGAGCAGCAATGTCGGCTTGTTTACCAACGCACGCGCAATCGCCGCCCGTTGTGACTCCCCCTGAGACAACTGATGGGGAAAACGATCGAGTTTGTCGACGATACCAAGCGCCTCTGTAAGGCGATGTATGAGCGGATTGTCGACCTTGCGGCTAGCGAGCCGTTGCGCAAGCTGCAAGTTGGCGCGAATGGTCATGGCGGAAATCAAGTGGAGACGTTGCATCACCATGCCAATCATCGTGCCGCGCAGTTGATCTCGATTTCGGATGGACATGGAAACCATATCTGCGCCAGCAACTTCGATACGGCCAGATTGCACAACTTGTAGTCCGGCGATGCAGTTGATGAGGGTGGTCTTGCCGCTTCCCGACGGCCCCAGCAAAAGAGTGTGGTTGCCCCGTGTGACGTTGATATTGGGCAGGGCGATCCTCGGCTGCGCGCCTGCATCGCCTCCGTAACGGCAGGTCACATCCTCCGTGAAAACAAGCGTGTCCATGGCTGCTATTTGATTTCAATCGCAGTTTTGGCGGTATCGGCGACGCAGTATGCAAGTCCCTCAACAAAAATTCGCTGCGGAAGGTTTCGTCCAATGAAGACCATTTTCGATTCGCGGACTTCATCGGCCGCCCACGGCTTGCCGGGCGTGCCTCCCATCAGCATGTGTACACCTTGAAAGATCATACGATTCGCTTGGCCTTCAATGCTCAGCACTCCCTTGTATCGCAGCATGTCCGCACCGTAGGTTTGAATCAGCAGCGACAGAAATGCCTCGATCTTTTCCATATCGAGTGGCCGCGCATCCTTCCAGACAAACGATTGCACGTCATCTGAGTGGGTGTGCTGATGTTCCGAGAGAAAGGTCGGATCAATTTCGAGCATGCCGTTCAAGTTAAAGCCACGAATGTCGAGAATTTCCTTTAGATCAGTCGCTCCAAAATTGACTTTTTGATACGTCGCCCGCGGGTTCATCCGGCGTAGCCGCGCCATCAATTGTTGCGTTTGTTCGTCAGCGACTAAATCGGTTTTGGACAACAAGATACGGTCGGCAAAACCAACCTGTGCGCGCGCTTCGCTGTTGGCAGTCAATGTATCGGCACCGTGTTTGGCATCCACCACTGTCAACACGGCGTCAAGTACGTATTGATCGTGAATGTCCTCGTCCATAAAAAATGATTGTGCCACCGGGCCGGGTTCCGCCATGCCGGTCGTTTCGATGATGACGCGGTCAAACTTGAGAGTGCCTTTTTTGCGCTTTGCCGCGAGGTCACCGAGAATGCGTACTAAGTCACCCCGCACGGTGCAGCAGATGCAGCCATTGTTCATCTCGACGATTTGCTCGTCCCGGTCCTGCACGAGAATTTCATTGTCAATGCCCTCGGCACCAAACTCGTTTTCTATCACTGCAATTTTTTCGCCGTGGCGTTCGGTGAGGATACGGTTCAACAGAGTGGTTTTGCCAGCGCCGAGGAATCCGGTCAGGATGGTGGCGGGAATGAGGTTTGGGTTTGCCATGGAGGATGCCGTTTTCTATGCTTGGAGAGTATTGCCGGGGGTTGACCGAAGCTAATAAAGGTAAGTGCGGGCGAGTTGCCGCCAATCAAGGTTGCGAGGTTACGCGGGCTGTAGCGTTCTGGCATGCTGCGCCAAAAACTGATCCAGTGAATCGCCGATGAATTGTGTCGCCAGATCCTTAACGATAAACACTAGACGCGTCGTGTGGTCATTGTCCGGCCAGGCAGCGAGTGTTGTCGCCGGATAAAGGGTGTGTTGAACCGCATGGATGACGCGTGGACGCGGATCGCCCTTTACATTGACGATGCCTTTGATGCGTAACAGCTGGTCGCCGCGCATCGCTTGCAGCATCTCGATGACATCTAGCAGCTGATGCCAGTCAACCGGTTCATCGTATTGGAACGAAGCCGAGGAGATGGATGCGTCATGCCGCGAGGCTGGGGCTAGCGCTGTTTTGTTGGAGAGTCCCACACGCATCAGCCCGGTCGGACGATAGGCTTCGGCATTTAGCCACTTTGCGACGTCCGGTGTTTTGCCATCGGCTCGGTACAAGCCGTTGTCAAACAAGTGTTCGAAATCAACCTTGCCGTCTACCGCGTCAATAATGCGCGCTGCAGGATTGAGCCGTGTGATCTGCGCACGTATCGCGGCACGCGTTTGGTCATCGGCGAGATCGGTCTTGGTGAGGATGATCCGGTCTGCAACCGCAACTTGCTTGACGGATTCAGGATGCCCAATGAGCTGCTCGTCGCCATGGGCAGCGTCGACCGTGGTCACCACACCCGACAGCACATATCGCGCCGCGATCACCGGCATCTCGAGCAAGGTATGCATGATGGGGGCCGGGTCGGCCAACCCTGTGGTTTCGATAATCACGCGCGTGAAGTTCGGAATCCCACCTTTACCCCGCTTGAAGTAAAGCTCGCGCAGCGCGCTCACCATGTCGCCGGCAACGGAACAACATACACAGCCGTTGTTCATCACGCTGATACTGTCGCTCGACGTGCGCACGAGCAGATGATCGATGGGCACCGCGCCGAATTCGTTGATGAGAACAGCCGTCTCCGGCACACCCGGCGAATTCAGAATGTGGTTCAGCAGGGTGGTTTTGCCGCTGCCGAGAAAGCCGGTCAGCAAGGTTACGGGCGTGATGCCAGAATTAGCCGATGTGCTCATCGTGTTCGTCGCCGACCTTAAGCGCAGTGCAGGCAGCGCCCGCGAAACTTCAAATCCACCGTGCTTGGCTTGAATCCAGATGGCAAACGGAAATTGAGTTTGTTGGGAACGTCATCGAGGCAGAATGTTTGGCCACACGCGTTGCAGGTGAAGTGGGCGTGCTGCTGGTGTGGTGCGATTGAGGCCGTCGGGTCGTTGATCATAAATCGCCATACGCGGTCGTCGCCGGCGATGCGATGAGCGATGCCGACTTCCACCAGCCATTCTAGTACGCGATACACTGTGACGCGGTCGATGGGATGATGCTTTACGAGCGCCTGCGCGACGTCAAAGTGTGACGCGGCATGGTCGAGTGACATCAAACAGGCCAGCACCGCCACACGTGGCTGTGTGAGCCGGTCGGCGGTTCGACGGATGGCGGCCTCAGCCTCGGCAATGCGTGAAAGGTATGCGGGTGTTTCCGGCGGTGCCTTGGTTTTGGCGTTGGATGTCATGGCGGGTTGGTGGCGGCGTGGCGCTCGGATAGTCTTCAGAGCAGTTGGTAAGCAGACACATTCTCCCCGGAGGAAGCGCTAGATGCAACTGAGTTGTTAGATGTACCTCATGCAAAAAATAGAAAGCCAGCAAAATAAGGCTGATTTGAGGCAAAACGGTCTGGAAACGCCCGTCAATCGGGGGAGTTTTCCACTTTTCGCATTTTGCGTCGCCTAGTTTGGTGGCGTAAGCGTAAGTTTGTGTTTGGTCTGGCCTGCAAGCAGCGGTTGCGGCGCGCCGTCCAGCCATTGCTGGTGTCCGGCACCGTAGAATGGCGACAAGGGATGTCCGCTTTGTCCGCCGGCGACAGTCAGAATGCCGTCTTCCTCTTTGCCGGGGGATACCACCAGGCGTTGGGACGCGCCAAAGGCGGGTGCGGCGACTCGCGGCATGTGGTTGTCGCCAGCTAATGGTCGCGACGGCATGTCGAGATAGGCCGATAAAAATGGCATTGCACGAGAGAACGGATGTTTGATGCGCGACATGTTGCGCTTGCCCCAGGTTGCGGTCTCCAGCGTTGCATGCTGTTTGATAAGATCGTCGTGCACCCAAACCAATTGGGCATCCAAGAAATGCGGCCAGGATAGGTAGCCCCGCGGCAACAAGTGCGGCGCTTCGGCTTCAATTGCTTGCCAGGCGGCATACTCGAAACGCGCATCGTGGCTCAGCGCAGCGTCACCTTTTTCCGGCGAGTCAATTGTTGTGGGGTTCGCGTTTTTGCTGGCCAGCCATGCGCGCCATAACTCGCTCTGTACGCGTTCGCGAAACGCTCTGGCGACACGATGGCCAACTTCATCAATATCTGCCGCGCCATTCCACGCTTTCAGTTTAGTCACAAGCGCGGCAATTGGTGGCGGTGTTGAAGGTGCCGAGCCACGAGCAACCGCAAGCGCGGCCCAACGTTTCAAGAAACGTGACTCGCGGTCAAGCTGAATGGCGTACAGCGTTCGTTCCGTATGTTTGGGGGTTTCTCGTAGCCGATCCCGAATTTGCATGGCGCGTGCGCCCACGTCAAAACCACCGTCGCCGATGACCTCGCTGCCAGCACCGCCGAGTTGTCTGCTGTTTGCCGTCCAAAGCAATCCGTCAGTGGGATTCTTGATCAAGGGGTACCTGCCCGGGTCGAGCCAGCCGTTCGGTAGCTGATCCACCGGCGTCGGGGTACCGCGGCTGACCAGCCATTTTGGACGCGCCGGGATACGTCCGGCCACTGTCCAAGCGATATTGCCGATGTTATCCGCGATGAGGATGTTTTGGTGCGGCATCGGCGTGTTGTGAGCGAACCCGATCGCTGTTTCCAAATCAGTTGCAAACATAAAACCCGGTACGCTGTTCACCATCGCCCCAGGCCGATACAATACCCACGAAAGTACGTAGTCGTTCTCCGCGTCGCTTTTGAGTACCGGGCCAAAGTCGGTTTGTTTGACCTCTAGTGTGATTGGCTCTGCACCCTTGACGAGAATCGTCTCGGTGGCGGTGCGAATGGTGGTGGCGGGGGCGAGGGGGCTTGCCCCGTGTTTAGGCAGCACTACCCAGTCGAAAAACTGGCCGTAGTTGTTGGTGTATCCCCAGGCAATATGGCCGTTGCTGCCGGCGGTGATCTGTGGGACGCCGGGGAGGGTCATGCCGACTGCGCGAAGCGGCT
>JADCJC010000058.1 GCA_020247395.1 Rhodocyclaceae bacterium | reverse complement strand
TTTCGGATTTTTACTATAGGCGGCGAACTGTGTTCTGCATACCATGCGCTTGCCTACTGTGCTTCAGTCAATGTTGACCCCCGCCGAGACAAGGGCGCAACTAGAATGAATGCTCGGTTTTCCGGTCACGATGTTCGTGGTTTTTTCAGGTTGTATTAAATAGGCTCGGGAGTTGTCATGGTGGAAGAGTTCTGTTTTGAAAGCATGGTTGAGCGTGCTGGTAGTAACCATCGTGCCTGGGTGATAGAAAAGTGTAGTGGTGGACTTGAACGACGACTGAGTTACAACTGATCACGTCGAGTTCATTGTCGCTTTGCTTGATGGGGAGCCGGTCGCCTCTGAATCGCTCAAGGACTCGCTTTCACAGGCAATCGCCCGCTGCATTCCTGAGCTATCGGCCTCAGCCGTCGAAGTTCGACTACGGGTAGTGGATTTTTCCGAGTTCCTCGAATCGACCCGGAGAAAGGGGCGGCTCGTTGTGGACTGCCGCTAGAGGGTGCGTATGGCGATAACAGAGCGTGAATTCATCCTCGACAAAACCCGGTATCTTGAATTTTCTCATCTGATGGCAGAGGTTCTGGGTGAAACGCCAGCAGCGAGCGCGCCGCTGCTGCCTGCTTGGCATTGGCTGTTCACCCATGAAACCCCATTGGGGGTGAAACTGGGTGTGGACGGTCACCCCAAGGTTCGCCCATGGGGAGTACCCGAGCACTTTGTGCGACGTCTCTGGACTGACTCCGTCATCGAGTGCGGCAAGGTCGCGGTCGATTTCGGCCAGCCCCTGCTCTTGCGCACTGAGGTTGGCCGAGCAATCCTGAAGCAAGGAAAGTCTGGAGAGATGGCCTTTGTGCCGATCGAATTGAGCTTGAGCGATGGAGATACCGTGGTGTTGGAAGAGCGGCGAACTGGGGTCTACCGTCCGGCCTCTGGACCGTCCGGCAAACCGGCCATCGTGTGCCGGACTAACGAGAAGCTCGACGAAGCAACTCTACCTGTGATGAAGTCGATCTCATTCAGCGAGGTCGATCTGTTTCGCTACTCTGCAATGCTGAAGGTTTATCACCGCGTCCATTACGATGCGGCATACGCTACGGGGGAGGAAGGCCATCGGGGACTGCTTGTTCATGGGCCACTATTGGCACAGGTTCTGATTGGGCGGGCACTCCGCTCACACCCAGGCTTCCGTGCCGGCAGGATCGCCGTAAAAGTCCACCGACCAACCTACGTCAATAGCACGACTCTCCTCTGTGTGGAACTTGATGATGCCGTAAACCTAATTAGAGCCACGGCGCTCAATGAACAGCGATTCCCAGTAATGACGATCCAGTTAATCGGCGTGCAGCGCGGCGCGGTCTGTTTTCTATATCTGATGGGCTACTTTCCGGTGAGTTAGCTCTTCGTTATCCCTCCTGACAGTGCAAGTATGCTCTTGTCGCCCCGCGCAACCGAACTACGTCGCGGTCGATTTCATTTGGGCTCAGACAAGGGAGCGTTCAAAGCAAATGCCGTGGTGAAGGAGATGGTGATGTTGACACAAGCTTTTGCAATTCAAGACGAACTAGTCAGTTTACGGCGGAATATACACCGTTGCCCAGAACTGGGCTTTCAGGAATTGCGCACCGCCGGTGTTGTGACCCGATACCTACTCGAGACGGGGGTTAATCGAGTGTCGACCGGAGTCGGCGGCACCGGTGTTGTTGCATACATTGGAGCACTGGAGGGCCCGACAATCGCAATCAGAGCGGATATGGACGCATTGCCGATCACCGAGAAGACGGCACTCTCTTTTGCTTCAGAAAACCCGGGTGTGATGCACGCCTGCGGGCACGATGCGCACACTGCGATGCTACTGGGAGTGGCAAAACTACTGCAGCGCGATTTCCTCGATAACCGGCACGCTTGGAAGGGGAACGTTCGGCTGCTATTTCAGCCCTCTGAAGAGGGCTTTGACGGCAATGGGCTGAGTGGGGCCACAGCCATGATTGCAGACGGTGCACTGGCTGGTGTTGATGCGGTAATTGCCCTGCATGTCGATTCAAACCACCCTTCGGGGATCTGTTACTTTCAGGATGGCGCCAGCTTGGCTTCTGTTGACTCCTTCAACGCCTGGATTTTCGCCGAGGGCGGGCACGGGGCCTACCCGCACTTGGGGCGAGACCCGCTGTTCATGCTTGGGCCGATACTGAATACGATCTATGCCATTCCGTCCCGACGGATCAGTCCGTTGGACTCGTGCATCCTCAGCTTGGGTCAGATTCAGGCTGGCAAGGCCCCCAATGTCATACCCGATTCGGTCTATCTTTCCGGAACCGTTCGCGCTTTCGATGAGCAGGTTCGGACACAGTTGTGGAACGAACTTGAAGCCGCGCTGAGGCTAAGTGAGGCGATGGGCGGTGGATACCGGCTGGAGAAGCTGCACGGCTATCCGGTGATGTTCAACGACCAACAGATCAACAAATGGCTCAGACGCACCGTGCTCGATCTGATGGGCGAAGAAACGATCGATACCACTGAATTCGGGATGGGCGCTGAGGACTTCTCCTACATGACCCAGTCATCAAAGGGAGCGATGTTCATGCTCGGCGCCGCTCTGCCCGACGGGGTGGTCCGCAATCATCACTCAGATACTTTCGACATTGACGAGTCGGTAATGCCGCTGGGAACCGCCGTCCTGGCTGAAACCGCCCGGCGTTTTGTCACCCGCGAGTATGCGGTCTTACCCGACATGCCAGTCAGTTAAGGTAACGAAAGTAGATCGCACTGCTATGCCGTCGGAAATATGCAAGTGGTCTTCGGGCAGTATTACTGTCCGCAATGCTATAAAACTTTAATTTTACAAATATTCGAGTTTTCGGTGATTTAATCCGGAGAACGCGAAATAACTTGAGATAGTCGAAATGAGTAAGAAGATGCTGGTGACTAACGCACTACCTTATGCCAACGGTTCGCTTCATCTTGGGCACATCCTCGAAGCTATCCAAACCGACATATGGGTTCGTTATCATCGTGGCACCGGGCACGAGACTTACTACGTCTGCGCCGACGATGCGCATGGTGCGCCGATCATGTTGCATGCCAGAAAGCTAGGCATTACGCCACAGGCCCTGATCGAAC
>JADCJC010000057.1 GCA_020247395.1 Rhodocyclaceae bacterium | reverse complement strand
GCCCGTTCGACGGGAAATCTCGCGCTTCGACAGACGTTCACGATAGAACATCCGCCGGACTTTGGCTAACATGGCCACGGTAATCACTCCTTAAATCTCCCTGCTTAAAAAATAAGCAGGGTAGTAGATTTACGTGGCTCAGTTTTGGACGAAAAAAACGCCGCTTAGTGGCTCAATTTAAGGTTGAAATCAACAAACCAAACAACTCCAGATTCTTAAATGATGAGAATATTCTTAACTATTCCGAGACCCTACATTTCTAGACGTCTAAATTCTGCACAATGAGGGCGTTGGTCTCAATAAAGGCTCTCCGCGGCTCAACGCTGTCACCCATGAGAGTGGTGAAGATTTCATCCGCACCAATCGCGTCTTCGATTTGTACGCGGTTCAAGATGCGAACTTTGGGGTCCATAGTGGTTTCCCAAAGCTGCTCAGGGTTCATTTCCCCCAGTCCCTTGTAGCGCTGAATCGCCATGCCGTCTTTAGCTTGCTCAATCAGCCAGTTTAGCGCGTCGCCAAAAGACTTCACGGCGGACATCTTTTCGCCGCGTTTGATTTCAGCGCCGTCACGAACCAAACCATTGAGCATCAGTGCGGTACTCACAATCTTCTCGTAATCGCCGGTTTCGATGAATGTGGAGTCGATGATGGTATCGCGCTTATTGCCATGCAATGTCTTGGTGCAGCGCAGCCGGTAGCCATCATGCAGGTCGTCTTGCTCGACCTTAACCACCAAGGTACCGGTGCCGATTGCATCGGTCAACCAGACGGCTGCCTTTGAGGCAGATTCAGCATTGGTAAGATCAATTCGCGGACACGCCAGCATGCCTCTCACTACATCGGGGTCGAAGGTGCGGGAGAGCCGGTCAATGATGGCGTCGGTAATTAGGAACTCTTCGGCTAGCTTGCCTAGTGCCTCACCTTCGATCCAAGCGGCACCGCCGCCGGGATTAAGTGATGCGCCATTCAGCGCTCTCTTGAGCTGCAATTGTTTCAATCCCTGTTCGTCTTTGACGTAGCGTTCATCTTTACCACTCTTCACCTTGAACAATGGTGGCTGGGCAATATAGATATACCCGTTCTCTACCAATTGGGGCATCTGCCGGTAGAAGAATGTCAGTAGCAGCGTACGAATGTGCGCACCATCAACGTCGGCGTCAGTCATGATGATGATGCGATGGTACCTAAGTTTGTCGTGATTAAAGTCGTCTTTGCCAATTCCGGCACCGAGCGCCGTAATCAGCGTGGCTATTTGTTCAGAACCGATGACTTTATCGATGCGTGCTTTTTCCACGTTTAGCACCTTGCCGCGCAGCGGCAGAATCGCTTGGAACTTGCGATCCCGCCCCTGCTTCGCTGATCCGCCCGCAGAGTCGCCCTCAACGATATAGATTTCGCAAAGTGATGGGTCTTTTTCTTGGCAGTCCGCCAATTTTCCTGGCAGCCCGATGCCGTCCATGACGCCTTTGCGGCGTGTTAACTCGCGCGCTTTACGGGCGGCATCGCGCGCGCGGGCAGCTTCAACAATTTTGGTACAGATAATTTTTGCGTCTGCCGGGCTCTCGGCCAGGAAGTCCGTAAGTTTGGCAGCGACGACTTCCGAGACAACGGGCTGAACTTCGGAAGAAACGAGTTTGTCCTTTGTTTGAGACGAAAATTTTGGTTCGGGCACTTTCACAGATAACACACAGGTCAAACCTTCTCGCATGTCGTCGCCGGATGTTTCTACCCTCGCTTTTTTCGCAAACTCGTTCTCTTCAATGTACTTGTTGAGGATTCGCGTCATTGCGGTGCGCAGCCCAGTCAGATGTGTGCCGCCGTCACGTTGCGGAATATTGTTAGTGAAACATTGAACCGTTTCACCATAGGAATCATTCCACTGCATGGAAACCTCAACCGTAATGCCTTCTTTTTCACCGATCGCATGAAAAATTTTCGGGTGCAGAACCGTCTTTGTGCGGTTCATGTATTCCACAAAGCCTTTTACGCCACCGGCATAAGCAAAGTTCTCACTTTTGCCATTGCGCTGGTCGATCAACTCAATCTTTACACCATTGTTCAAGAATGACAGTTCACGCAGTCGCTTTGCCAAAATTTCGTAATGAAATTCCACGTGAGTGAATGTTTCTTTGGCGGCGAGGAAATGTACTTCAGTGCCTCTCTTATCGGTGGTACCGACGATGGATAGCGGCGAAACGGGCTCACCATGGCGAAACTCCATTTCATGCACTTTCCCGTCGCGACGAATACGCAGCTTCAGCCATTCCGATAACGCGTTCACAACGGATACCCCGACGCCGTGCAGTCCGCCGGATACCTTGTACGAGTTAGCATCAAATTTACCGCCCGCGTGGAGCTCGGTCATGACGATCTCGGCGGCAGAACGCTTAAGTTCATCGTCTTCTTTAGTCCCGGTCGGGATGCCTCGACCGTTGTCAGCAACAGAAATAGAGTTATCTGTATGAATGATGATTTTGATGTCATCACAATGACCTGCTAACGCCTCGTCAATAGCGTTATCAACCACTTCGAACACCATGTGGTGGAGGCCAGTGCCATCAGAGGTATCTCCGATGTACATGCCGGGGCGCTTGCGTACTGCTTCCAAGCCCTTAAGTATCTTGATTGAGTCTGAATCGTATGCTGCAGGGTCACTCTTCTTAGCCGGTACCATTTATTTCCTAAGCGTATTAATTGCCATTACTGCCGACCGCTGAGTGCGGCGCTAATATTGATTGGCGCTAACAGTTATCTCGCCCTATATGCGCATCGGCATCACGACGTACTTAAAGTCTTCACTGCCGGGTTGTGTCAGCAGGGCGCTTGACATGTTTGCTTCGCCCAGTGAAAACTGAATCGTTTCGGTGGATAGGTGTCCAAGCGCATCAAGCAGGTAGGCGATATTGAACGCGATATCCATTGCGTCGCGGTCGTAGGTGATCGCCAAACTCTCTTCTGCCTCTTCTTGTTCATTATTTGAGCAGATGATAGACAACGAATCTTTGGTGAAAACCAGTCGCACGCCGCGAATTTTGTCGTTGGACAAAATCGAAGCGCGCTGCAATGCTGCCTGAAACTCAAGGCGATTCAGTTGTACGTGGTTGGAATAACCAGATGGGATCACCTTGGTGTAATCCGGGAACTTGCCCTCCACGATCTTGGAGACAATTTCAATCCCGGCGAAGGTGAACTTGACCTGATTTTGATGCATCTTCATGAGGATCGGGTCATCGCTCTCATCGAGCAGCTTGATCAATTCAAGCACGGTTTTTCTTGGCAAGATGGCTTCTATTTTGCCGACGGCTTCGGCTAATTTGTATGACGCCATCGATAAGCGGTGGCCATCGGTGGCGACTACGCGAACAGTTGTGCCGTCGCACGAAATCAGCACGCCGTTCAGATAATAGCGAATATCCTGAACTGCCATGGCAAACTGCACAAGGCCCAACACTCGGCGGAATTCGCGTTGCGGGATCGTGACTTGGGTGGCTTCGTCTTTGGCCTCGGCGATCTTGGGAAAATCCGCCGCCGCCAGGGTTTGCAAGGCAAACCTACTTTTGCCGGCTTTAACTGTTAGACGCGACTCTTTGGTCTCAAGCGCCGTATCCGCATCCGGCGGTAGCGCGCGCAGAATGTCCTGCAGCTTCTTTGCCCCTACCGTAAGGCTGCCGGGTTTATGCACCGACTCAAGTTTTGCGGTTGCTCGGATCTGTACTTCTAGGTCGGTGGCCAAAAAATGCACCGCGCTATCTTCTACATCAATCAGAACGTTCGACAAAATTGGTAGGGTATGACGTCGCTCGACGATTCCAGTTACAAATTGCAACGGGCCTAGCAACGTACTGTTCTTAGCTTTTATTGTAAACATATTACAAACCTAGTAGTAGTAATAGGAGCTGCGGGGTTTTCGGTAAAACTCAAATAAATCGTTATAAATCAGCAAACTAACGGTAGTAGAAATGTATGAGGTAATCGCAATATGACTACCGGAGGATTGTGGATAGTTTTAAGCAATGAGTCCGCAATCCAATTCCATCCACAATATATCCTCAGTCATATAGATGGTTATTCAATGGAGTTTTTTTTCTTTACCCTCGCAGAATTTGCATCAGTAAAGAGTGGTCGCGGGCAACCGTATGATCAGCTTCAACCAACTCATGAACCTTGCGACACGCATGGAGTACAGTCGTGTGGTCGCGTCCGCCGAACGCCTCGCCGATCTCGGGCAAGGACATTGGTGTCAACTCCTTAGCCAGCGCCATGGCAATCTGACGGGGCCTGGCCAACGAGCGTACGCGTTTCTTTGAGTACATCTCAGCAACTTTGATTTTGTAGTAGTCGGCGACGGTCTTCTGGATATTGTCGATAGAAATTTGCCGGTTCAAGACGGCTAGTAAATCCTTCAACGCTTCTTTCGCCGAGGTAATTGAAACGGGCACGCTGTTAAAGCGAGAGTAGGCCAGAACGCGTTTTAATCCGCCCTCTAGTTCGCGGATATTTGAACGTATGTGTTTAGCGATAAAGAAGGCCACTTCTTCATTGATCGGTGAGTCTTCTAATTCCGCTTTTTTCATCAATATGGCCACACGCATTTCTAGCTCCGGTGGTTCTACCGACACCGTGAGGCCCCAACCAAAGCGCGAAATTAGCCTGTCTTCAATACCGGAAATCTCCTTCGGAAAGCGATCTGAGGTGATGACCACCTGTTTACCGCCTTCGATCAATGCGTTGAAGGCATAAAAGAATTCTTCCTGAGTTCGAGATTTATTGCCGAAGAACTGGATGTCGTCAATCAACAGCAAGTCCAACGTATGATATGAACGCTTGAATGTATCAAACGCCTTATGTTGATATGCACGCACGACATCCGTCACAAACTGTTCGGCATGTATATAACGAATATTTGCGTTCGGGTTCCTCTCCAGTAGCTGATTACCAATTGCTTGCACCAGATGGGTTTTACCTAGCCCCGTCGCGCCGTAGACAAACAGCGGGTTGTACGCCTGACCAGGATTGTGCGCGACTTGTTGCGCCGCAGCGCGTGCAAGCTGGTTAGCCTTACCACCAACAAAGGTCTTAAACGTAAAGTTAGGGTTAAGCCGATGTGTAGCAGGAGAGGGCGGGGAAGAAGGCGAGCTGTTTTCGGATTGTGCTGCCGATTGTGCGCCCATGTCGCGCATCTGAAACCTTTCATCTGCCGGGGCAGGTGCCGGAAGTGCGTCTTCAGCTTCCTCCATTGCAAGTTCGATCATCACTGGCCGCGCAAAGAACTTTTCCGCTGCGAGCTCAATCTTGGAAAGCTGACGGTCTTTCACCCACTGTAGGACAAAGCGGTTCGGCGCCACCAATACAAAACTATCACCCTCCTGTTCAAACCGCAGGGGTTTGATCCAGGTGCTGAATTGATGTTGTGAGAGCTCGTGCTGAAAATCTTCGACACAAGCTTGCCAAAATGGGTGCATGTCTCTTCTTAGCCAATGGGGTGATACAACGGTGTTCCAGCAGAGTTCTGAACCGATGGCGAGTGCACACCACTACAAATCCTCAGGTAAGAGAATTAGGTGGCAAGTAAAGGGTCGTAACGTCACCGGAAAGGGCAATTTTGCCGCCCTAGAATTTTACGCTGATTTGGTTGGGAAGCGCGGGTTATCCACAGGCTAAATGACAAAATAAAGTGCTTGATTTTTCGGAGTTGGTAGCGTCTATCACTTGGTTTGCACGGGTTCTTCCTTAACCCACAGCGCAAGCTATTCTGCGTTGCGACTTGACGAAACATCAACAAAAACAAGATAATGCGAGGTTCTGCCGGTTAATCACGGGAACGGCTTAGGGGCAAATCAACCCAACGCAGGATTGGTCACTAGTAATGACTAACCAAAATGACCGATATCGTATTTCTCTTCAACTTGTAGATCGACGAGTGACACCATGAAACGTACCTATCAACCTTCCGTAGCACGCCGCAAAAAGACCCACGGTTTTCGGGTTCGCATGGCAACCGCAGGTGGCCGTAAGGTCATCAACGCTCGCCGCGCCAAAGGCCGCGCGCGTTTGGCTGTCTAATTCCCATCCAGCCACAAAGCTTTCCCCGCGTTATGCGACTCGCCTCCGCTGAGGTGAAGCAGTTGCTCGACCACGGCCAACGGCTAAGCGCCTCGGCTGCCGATGTTGTACTGACCAGCCGTTCCGCAATTCGATCGGTGCCGACAATGCGTCACAGCGCTTCATTGGCTGGTATTGCCTTGTCCGTGCCAAAGCGTCAATTGAAGAGAGCAGTCGACCGAAATCGGACCAAGCGAGTCCTGCGCGAAGTGTTTAGGCGGCACGAACTTCGCAACATTCCGCTTGAATTGCTGGTCACTGTGACTTCCGTTCCAAAGCTGATCGCTGGTAACATGAAACACAAACAAGCAACCCAACACCTGCAGACGGCAGCGCTGGGGCTGTACGACCGGATCCTGCAACGCAGTAAAAAAGTCGTCGAGGCAAGTTGATGTCGCCGGCCCCAACGCGCGTCTCTCCGTTGGCGCGATTGCTGTTGTGCTTAGTGCGTACGTACCAATATGTATTGAGCCCTTACTTTGGCACACAATGCCGATTTGCCCCCACCTGTTCCCATTACGCTGTGGAAGCACTGAGCAACCACGGAGCGATTAAAGGCAGCTATCTCACCACGCGAAGATTGCTTCGGTGCCACCCTTGGCATCCGGGTGGCTACGACCCCGTTCCTTAACCTATTGAGCTGAAACCATTAACCATGGATACCCAACGCATCATCGCGCTGATTATTTTTTCGTTCTCAGGGCTCCTACTGTGGGAGGCTTGGCAAAAGCACAATAGCCCGCCAATCGCACCCAAAGCGCCGACAGTTGTCGCAGCGCCGACCAGCGCTTCCTCCACCCCCGCCCCAGCGGTTGCTCCCGCCGCCAGCACCGTGGCGACATCCGCAGCCGGGGTTCCAGCATCCTCATTGGCCAAACCAGCGACCATTAGCGCACCAGGCTTGGCACCACAAGCCTCAACTAGGTCAATATCGGTGCGAACCGATATGCTATCGGTGGAGCTGGATGGGTCAAGTGGTGATGTTCGCAGTGTAGTTTTGCTCAAGCATGTTGCCCGCGGGGACACCACCCGCCAGTTTGCGTTGATGCAGGAAAAAGTCGGCCATTACTTCATCGCTCAATCAGGCTTGCTGGGCGAAGGCCTGCCTAACCATACAAGCAAGTGGGTGGCGACCGGCGATAAATTTGACCTCGGCGGGAACGAGAAGATCGAGGTCGTACTCACCAACAACGATGCGCCCGGGATAACCGTCAACAAAGTTTTCACCTTCAAACGCGGCAGCTATGTTATCGATGTTCGATATGACATTAAGAACGATAGCGGTGCGCCAATCGCACCCAAGGCGTATTTCCAGTTCTTGCGCGACGCGAATCCACCCGAGGGCGAGAGTTCCGGTAGCAACCCGTTTACTGGGATTGCCACCTTTACTGGCCCGGCGGTCTATACCGAACAAAAGAAATTCCAAAAAGTGGCTTTTTCCGACATTGATAAAAATAAGGCCGACTACGTCAAAGAGGCTAGCGACGGCTGGATCGCGATGGTCCAGCATTATTTTGTATCGGCGTGGCTCCCGCAGGGTAGCGGAGGGCGAGAGTACTTTACAAAACGTGTAACCGATACCCTGTATTCAGCGGGCGTCATCATTCCCGTTGCGGCGGCGGGAGCGATCGCGCCAGCGGCGACCGCTAGCCTGACGATGCCTTTGTACGTGGGTCCACAAGAGCAGGAAAAGCTGAAAGAGTTGTCGCCCGGCCTAGATTTGGTGGTCGACTACGGCTGGTTAAAGAGCTTGGCCTATCCGATGTTTGTGGTACTTTCCGCCTTGAACAGCGTGATTGGCAACTGGGGCTGGACCATTATTGCGTTCACCATCCTGTTGAAGTTGGTGTTTTTTCCGCTGAACCAAAAAGCCGGCAAGTCGATGGCGCACATGAAAACGCTGATGCCAAAGATGGAGGCGCTAAAGGCGCGCTACGGCGATGACAAGATGAAGCTCAACCAAGCCATGATGGAGCTCTATAAGGTGGAAAAGGTCAATCCGCTCGGCGGTTGTTTGCCAATCATCATCCAGATACCGTTCTTTATTGCGTTGTATTGGGTTCTACTCGGTGCCGTAGAGTTGCGTAATGCACCATGGGTGGCTTGGATTACCGATCTTTCGACACCGGACCCTTACTACGTACTGCCGGTATTGATGGGCGCGTCGATGTTTATACAGACCAAACTTAACCCGCAACCAGCAGACCCGATCCAGGCGAAAGTGATGTTGATTTTGCCGATCGTGTTTTCGATCATGTTCTTCTTTTTCCCGGCCGGTTTAGTACTCTACTGGACGATGCAGAACATTTTGGGCATCGCCCAACAGTGGTACATCAACAAGACATTTAACACTGCGCCGGCAAAGACCACAGCCGGTACACGCTAACGTAGTGCCGACAATCAAAAAAAGCCGCCTTGTTCGGGCGGCTTTTTTGTTGGATTGTTTCACGTGAAACCATCCGGTCGCCCATAATTGGTCGTTATGCACAGCAGGACACGAGCAAAATCAGACACCATCGTCGCAATCGCAACCCCCAGCGGGCGCGGCGGCGTGGGCGTCATTCGTATCTCTGGAAGCGATCTCAGGGCATTTGCCGAGCGTTTGACTGGGCGTGAACTGCAGCCGAGGATGGCGGCGCTAGCGACGGTGCGGGATGGGGGCGGCAACGCGCTAGATCAGGTGATTGCGCTCTATTTTCAAGCACCCGCATCTTACACTGGTGAGGATGTGATTGAGTTGCAGGGCCATGGCGGGCCTGCCGTCATGCAGGCGCTGCTGGCGCGCTGCCTGACGTTGGGATGCCGTTTGGCGCGGGCCGGGGAGTTTACCGAGCGCGCATATTTAAACGATAAGCTTGACCTTGTCGAGGCGGAAGCCGTTGCCGACCTGATCGACGCGGCGTCGGTTGAGGCGGTCAAGTCCGCGGCGCGTTCGCTTGCTGGAGAGTTCTCGGCCCGCGTCCATGCGCTGGTTGCACAGCTGACAGATTTGCGCATGCACGTTGAGGCCTGTATCGACTTTCCTGAAGAGGAGATTGACCCGGCGGATCGCCAGATACAACAAACCAAACTCCAGCAAATACGGGCAGATTGGGATACTTTAGCCCGGCAAGCTAAGCAGGGCGCGGTGCTTCGTGAAGGGCTGACCGTTGCCTTGATCGGTCGGCCAAACGTCGGCAAATCCAGTTTGTTGAATTGTCTCGCCGGTGATGATATCGCCATCGTGACGCCGATTGCAGGAACGACACGCGACCAAGTTCGAGCGACAATACATCTTGAGGGTGTACCCATTCACCTGATTGATACCGCAGGGCTGCGCGATACTGACGACGTGCTGGAGCGAATCGGCATGGAGCGCACATGGGCCGCTGTAAAAAGCGCGAGTGCAGCTCTGTTGATTTGTGAGGCGGGGGAGGTGATGGGTGCGGCCGAGGCGCAGATCGCGGCGAAACTTCCAGTCGGCCTGCCAATCGCGTGGGTATACAACAAGATTGACTTGTTTGGACGCCCACACGGTGGCCAGAACAACGAAGGCGGTGTTGTATCGTTGCCCCTTTCTGCGATGACCGGCGAGGGGGTGGATGCCCTACGCGCGTGGCTATTAAAAGCCGCTGGCTGGACGCCTACTGGGGAGGGCGTGTTTATGGCGCGGCAACGTCACTTGGTCGCGCTACAGCAGGTCAAAACACACCTAGATGCGGCAGACTTAGTGGGCTCACAATTCGAGCTATTTGCGGAAGAACTGCGCCTCGCTCAGCACGCCCTCTCGTCTATCACCGGCGAATTCACGCCGGACGACTTATTGGGTGAAATCTTTGGCAAGTTTTGTATTGGCAAGTGACACATTTGTCTAAGCGTCAGCGCGTAGCCCGCCGCGATTGGCAGCGGGTGTGTCATCCCTGCGCAGCCACGAATCCAAGTTAACGCAGGGCATTTCCGGTTGAACGTAGAAGCCCAAATGTTCCACGTGAAACAGTTTAAGCTTGGCCGAAGCGCGTTGCGGCTGCCGCTTGTGATGTGCCAGCGCCGTGCGGGTGGGCGCTGCCGGGATTGGTGCTACTCGAATCCCCGCCTAAGATGACGTTGAAGGCTGCTCGCCGACTTTGTTGCAATCATTCGCCGGCCGCGTTACCCCAGCACGGCGACGGTGGCGTCAAAACCATAGCGTTTTTGCGGGGGTTGCCGTAAACTTGCGCTCCCCAGATTTCTGCAATAAACCTCCAAAAATCATGGAGTTCCCAACCAAATTTGATGTGATCGTGATCGGCGGCGGACACGCCGGAACCGAGGCCGCGCTCGCGGCATCGCGGGCCGGTGCACGCACGTGTTTGCTCACTCACGCCATTGAAACCTTGGGTCAGATGTCGTGTAACCCGTCCATTGGTGGGATTGGCAAGGGACACCTAGTCAAAGAAGTCGACGCATTGGGTGGTGTGATGGCGATTGCGACCGACGAGGCGGGAATTCAATTCCGCACGTTAAACGCTAGCAAAGGCCCGGCTGTGCGCGCTACGCGGGCCCAAGCGGATCGAGTGTTGTACCGCGCGGCGGTGCGAAAACGCCTCGAAAACCAGCCAAACCTGTGGCTCTTCCAACAGGCGGTCGATGATTTGATCGTCGAGGGGCACAGCCAAACACCCCGCGCCACGGGCGCAATTACCCAAGCGGGTATTCGCTTCACGGCCAAAACAGTCGTCCTGACAGCAGGAACGTTCCTCGCCGGAAAAATCCATGTCGGCCTTGAGAACTATTCGGCCGGTCGGGCGGGCGATCCGCCTTCAATCTCGCTCGCGGCACGTTTGCGAGAGCTTGAGTTGCCGGTCGGTCGCCTCAAAACCGGCACACCGCCGCGTATTGATGGCCGCAGCATCGACTTTTCCAAGATGGTGGAACAGCCAGGCGACCGACCGACCCCAGTGTTTTCATACATGGGCTCGCGCGATCTTCATCCGCGCCAGGCGTCGTGCTGGATCACGCACACCAATGAAGCTACCCACGACGCCATTCGCGCCGGGCTCGATCGTTCGCCGATGTTCACCGGCGTAATTGAAGGTATCGGCCCGCGCTATTGCCCTTCCATTGAAGACAAGATTCACCGCTTTGCGGACAAATCTAGCCACCAGATTTTTCTCGAGCCGGAAGGGCTTACCACCAACGAGTATTACCCCAACGGTATCTCGACCTCGCTGCCTTTCGACGTACAAATCAAATTGGTGCAATCTATCCCCGGGCTGGAAAACGCGCATATCCTACGCCCCGGGTACGCGATTGAATACGATTACTTTGACCCGCGCGCACTTAAATCCACGCTGGAAACAAAAGCGATTGCGGGCTTGTTTTTTGCCGGACAAATCAATGGTACGACAGGCTACGAAGAGGCTGCTGCGCAAGGGCTGTTGGCGGGGGTGAATGCAGCGTTACAGGCGCAGGACAAACAAGGCTGGTGCCCGCGTCGCGACGAAGCCTACATGGGGGTTTTAGTCGATGATCTCATCACGCGCGGGGTAACCGAACCCTACCGGATGTTCACCAGTCGTGCGGAGTATCGCCTGCAGTTGCGTGAAGACAACGCCGACGCGCGGCTGACTGAAATCGGTCGCAGGCTGGGGCTGGTGGATGATGCGCGATGGGCCGCGTTCGAAACCAAGCGCGAGGCAGTCGCACGGGAAACCGAACGATTGAAATCTACGTGGGTGCAGCCGGGGCGTATCAGCGCAGAGGTCATGACCAACGCGATCGGCCAAGACATCGAGCGCGATTATTCGCTGTTCGATTTATTGCGCCGACCCAACGTGAGTTATGACGCGCTCATGGCGTTGCCGCTGGATCTGCCCGCCGGTGGTGCAACCGATCCGGCTGTCGCCGAACAAGTCGAGATCGCAGCAAAGTACCAGGGCTACATCAATCGGCAAAACGATGAAGTAGAAAAAAATCGCGCGCAAGAGTCGCTGCGTTTACCCGCCGATATCGACTACGCCAAGGTGCGCGGGCTGTCGAAAGAGGTTCAGCTCAAGCTCAACCAACACAAACCCGAAACCGTTGGTCAAGCGGCCCGCATTCAAGGCATGACACCGGCCGCCATTTCGTTGTTGCTGGTGTATCTGAAGCGCGGTTTTCGCGGTGGTGAGATGACGACACCAGTCGATGAGCAAGTCGCGGGAATATGCACGTGATATCGACGGCGTCATCGTTACAACCGCCATCCGTCTCGCTTGCACAGTTATTGTCTGAGGGGATTGACCAGCTTGGCCTTACGCTCGACACAGCCCAGCAAGAAAAGCTGCTCGCTTACGTTGCGTTGCTCGCGAAGTGGAACAAGACTTACAACCTGACAGCCGTACGTGAGCCTGAACGTATGATTGGTTTACACATACTCGATAGTCTCTCACTAGCGCCATTTTTGCGTGACGCAAAATCAATGTTGGATGTTGGCTCCGGTGGCGGCCTTCCGGGTGTTTGTATTGCCGTCGCCATGCCGACACTAGCGGTTGTGATGTTAGATTCATTGCAGAAAAAAACCACTTTCGTGCGACAGGCTATCGGCGAGTTGGGGTTAACCAATGCGAGCGTTGTGTGTGAACGTGTTGAACACTTCCAGCCAAAACGAAAGTTCGACGTAGTGGCGTCACGAGCGTTTGCCGAGCTCGCTGATTTTGTCAAAGGTGCCTCCCGCCTTGTCGCCTCTGGCGGCCGAATGTTGGCGATGAAAGGGGTGTATCCGCACGACGAAATCGGTCGTCAGCCGAGTGGCGTGCGGGTGGTGGAAGTCGTGGCGTTAAATGTTCCGCAGATCGACGGCAAGCGGCACTTGGTCATTCTTGAGATGGATGATGCTTAAAAAATGAAAACCTACGCGGTTGCAAATCAAAAAGGAGGCGTAGGCAAAACGTCCATCGCCGTCAATCTGTCGGCGACATTGGCGCACTATGGCCAACGGGTGTTGTTGGTGGATCTCGACCCACAGGGCAACGCCACGACTGGCAGCGGCATCGACAAAAACGCATACGAAAAAACGCTCTATGGAGTATTGCTCGGTGAATACCCGTGTAGCCAAGCGCGAGTAACCGCCGAGGCCGGATATGACGTGCTGATCGCCAACCGCGAGTTGGCAGGCGCAGAGATTGAAATGGTCTCATTGGAACGCCGCGAGTTCCGCTTGAAAGAAGCGCTCGCTGCAGTCGCGCAGGACTACGACTTCGCGATCATCGACTGTCCGCCGGCCTTAAACATGTTGACCGTAAACGCGCTCACCGCCGCCGATGCGGTGGTGATCCCGATGCAATGTGAATACTACGCACTGGAAGGTTTAAGCGACCTAGTTGGAACACTGCGTAAGGTAAAGGCTAACTTAAATCCAAAGATTGAAATTGAAGCACTGGTGCGCACCATGTACGATCCGCGCTCTTCACTGACCACGCAGGTATCCGAAGAAATCAAAAGCCATTTCGGTGACAAAGTGTTTGATACTGTAATTCCGCGCAATGTCCGTATTGCAGAGGCACCGTCATTTGGCAGGCCGGTAATCCTGCATGACCCGTCCAGTAAAGGCTCGCAGGCGCACTTTGCGTTCGCCCGCGAGCTGCTCGGGAGACACGGCATACCGATTAAGGAAACCGCATAGCTATGTTGAAAAACAAAGGACTCGGCAAGGGGCTCGACGCGTTGCTGGGCGGCAACAAGCCCGGCGCAGGCGCGAATGAGGGCGAGTTGCGCCAACTGGCACTAACCAGTTTGTCGCCGGGAAAGTATCAACCGCGCACACATATGGACCAAGCCGCACTTGCCGAATTGGCAGACTCCATCAAGCAGCGCGGCATCGTGCAGCCAATTTTGGTGCGCGAGATTAGCCACAGCGGTGGTGAGGAAAAATTTGAAATCATCGCCGGTGAACGCCGCTGGCGCGCAGCCCAATTGGCGGGGCTTGCGACAGTCCCGGTGCTGGTGCGAGACATTGCCGACGATGCCGCATTAGGCATCGGGCTCATCGAAAACATTCAACGCGAAAACTTAAATGCGATGGAGGAAGCCACGGGTATCCAGCGCCTGATTGATGAATTCCACCTGACGCACGACGAGGCCGCCAAAGCGGTTGGCCGTTCACGCTCCGCAGTATCCAACTTGTTGCGTTTACTCGAGCTCGCTAAGCCGGTGCAGGACATGGTGATGGCGCAGAAGTTAGACATGGGCCACGCGCGCGCGCTGCTATCGCTGGCAAAGTCAAAACAAGTTGAGCTTGCCCACCAGATTGTTCACAAAAACTTAAGCGTTCGTGACGCAGAGCGGCTGGCAAAAACCAGCAACGCGCCGCCGAAGAGCCGCAAGGCAGCACACTCCAGCAGCGCCGATGTGCGCCGCCTCGAGACCGACCTCGCCGACAAACTCGGCACGCGCGTCGAGATCAAACTCGACAAGAAAAACAACGGCACGGTCACCATTGCTTTCATGGGTTTTGAGCATCTCGACGGTATTTTGGAACGTACAAAACTTAAATGACACCGCGACTCGCGGCAATGCGAGTGGTATAAACCCGAACGCTTCGCTGATCGTACCTGCGCTGAACCGGCAACCCCAGCGCAACTACAGCCACCATCGCTGGAAAACGCCCGTCCCGCCTAGACTTTCGAGTCTCTTTGGCCGATATTGTTTTCATCAAACAATGCCGCAATCGCCGACTGATCAAAACGATACTCTTGATTACACATATCATCTTTGACAATGACTTCGCCAAATTCGGCGAGAGTGCTTTCCAATTCCTCACGACCGAGGGAGCGCAACATGTTTTTGACCTTCTCTTCATCGCGGGTGCAATTGGAATACACGGTCTTTGGCGCGTAAAGGCGAATATCCTCTTCGGCGAACAATCGCGTTAGCAGCAGCTCGATTGGCATCGAAACCAATTCGTTTTCTGATACAGACGAAGCCAGCATTTCCATCCGCGCCCAGCCGTCAGCATCACGCTCGTCCGCCTTGGGTAACTTTTGCAGCATGAGTGCGCCGGCCCCTTGCGGGGTGGCGGCTAACCAAAGATGCGTCGGCAATTGTTCAGATTGGTCGAAGTAGTGCTCAAAACACTCGGCCACGCTTAACCCGGAAATGGGAACGATCGACTGATACATTTGCCCGGAGTCGCTGTTTTGAACGGTAATGGCCAGCGTGCCTCCGCCCATCCAATCGGCAAAGCCGACGGTAGGTTTGGCGAAGTCCTCCCCGCCGCCGGATGCGGCCATACCGCGCAAACCAAGCGTGTGTGTGCACTCCACCACCGCTAGTTTTGCCGAGCGCCTCAATGCAACACCCTCGGCAGTCTTTGTGCCCGCGCCTTGGATTTGCAAAGTCACACGACCGGGGTGCTTCAGACCGGTGCCGACAAAGACCGCGACACACGCTAGTTCCCCAAAATACCGGGTAACGTCATCTGGATAGTCGCGTCCCTGCATCAGCGTCTGCCATGCATCACCCAGACGGATCACCTGCCCGCGAATGTCAAGATGTTCGAAGGCGAATCGACGCGCGTAACTGGTTTGGGAAGAAAGTTGGGAAGAGCGGTCGGCAGACATGGGGCGAGTCTAACAAACCTGAGCGGCCATCCGACAATTTTGTGAAGCGACGTTAGGCCGCGACCGCCTGCGGCTTCGGTTGCTCTGACATCACCCGGCTGGCCGGAAAAATTGCGCGGAAGCTTGATCCGTGGTCTTCAGATGCTTGTGAACTTTGAATTTCCAGCCGACCGCCGTGCCGAACCAACACATGTTTGACGATGGCGAGCCCCAAGCCAGTGCCGCCGGCCGCGCGTGAACGCCCGCGATCGACTCGATAGAAGCGCTCTGTCAGGCGTGGCAGATGTTCTGCAGCAATGCCCTCTCCGGTATCTGTTACGCTGAACACAAGCTCGCCACCAGCCAGGCTATCTGCCGCGGGCATCAGCTCTAAGGCCACCTTCACCGCGCCGTTGTCGGGCGTATAGCGAATGGCATTGGAGACCAAGTTGGAAACCAGACTGGAAACTTCGTCGCGGTTTCCCAAAAGCCATACTGGCGATAGCGAAGTCGTGAGGTGATGGCGGCCCGCTGACATGACACGCGCGTCGCTTACCGACGCCTGTACCAAGCCGTGCATATCGATAACCGATTCGGTGAGTCTGTTTTGCGCATCTTCAAGTCTCGACAAAGCGAGCAGGTCATCAACCAAACGCTGCATCCGCTCAGTCTGCTGCGACATATGGTCTAGAGAGCGCTTAAGCAACTCGGGTTTTGACCCGCCGGCGATGTCTGTCCCATGTATCGTCTCCAAGAAACCCGCCATCACTGTGAGCGGGGTGCGTAACTCATGGGACACATTGGCGACAAAGTCGCTGCGCATCCGTTCAAGGTGTTCGCGCTCGGAGACGTCTCTTGAAAGCAGCAACGTTTGATCATCGCCAAAACCAACTAGCTGCACGGCGAGCGAAACCTCGCGACCGCTGTTGGCACCCAGCGTCGGCGAAAATTTAAGTATTAATGACTCGCCGAGATTTCGTTTGTCAAGAAACTCGACGAATTCCGGGGTTCGAACAATATAAGTGATGGTCTGCAAGCGGTCGTTTGACAGCGAAATGTGCCAATGCTCCTCGGCTGCAGGATTGCACCAAACGATACTATTTTCATTGTCCAGCATGACTGCACCGTCCGGCAGCGCGGTCGCCGCTTGCTGAAAACGGGCGAGCGAATTGGTCAAGGCCTGCTGCTCTGTACGCAGCTGGCGAATAACCCGGTATAGGTCTGAAAGCACATCACCCCAAGTACCGAATCCGTCGGGCAGGTCTGCAGCCCGCAGTTCACTGCCCAGCCAGAGATGTAGTTGCGACAACTTCCAGGCGTGATAGGCAAAACCCGCAAAAACAATCAACGTCGTCACGACAAACGCGGCCGTCGAGCCAAACATCAGCCCGCCCAACAGTCCACCTAGCGCTGCGAGTAATGCAACCCGCAGCGAAGCGGTCAACAGCAGTTTATGCGCGGGACTCATGCGATTATTGCCGGTAACAGACCCAGTGTCGTCGAAGCCGAGATAAGCTCGTGCCGCTATATTACGCCGTGTGCGTCAAGTGGTGGGCACGAAGTGATCGGCTCCCGCAGCCACTATTGGTCGCGGGCGAAGCGGTAGCCGCTACCGCGAACGGTATGTATAAAGTCATCGTGGCCAGACGGCGTTAGCGCTGAACGCAAACGCCGGATATGCACGTCGACGGTTCGTTCCTCGATGAACACATGATCGCCCCAAACGAAGTCGAGCAATTGGGTTCGCGAGTAGACCCGCTCCAAATGTGTCAGGAAGAAGTGCAGCAAGCGAAACTCAGTCGGGCCCATGGTCAGCGTTAGGCCGTTGCCGGTAACTTTGTGCGAGGCTGGATCAAGTTTTAATCCGTGGTAATCGATGGTATCTTCGGTCAGTTCTGGTGCGCGGCGGCGCAGCACTGCCTTAATGCGCGCTTCCAGCTCTTTCAACGAAAATGGTTTGACCATGTAGTCATCAGCGCCGGTCTCGAGACCGCGCAACTTATCTTCTTCCTCGCCGCGCGCGGTCAGCAAGATAACCGGCAGCGATTTGGTCCGGCTATCGCTTCGTAATTTGCGGGTGAGTTCGACGCCACTCATTCCCGGCAGCATCCAATCAAGCAGGGCGAGATCGGGTAACTCGTGCTGCACAATTTTCAGCGCATCTTCCGCCGACGGCGTTACCAACACGCGATAACCGCCCATCTCAAGGTTGATCTGGATGAGATCCTGAATAGCAGGTTCGTCTTCAACGACGAGGATGGTGGGGTTCATGGTCTCGGCTCGGGTTTCGAAGTGGGCATGCGTGGGTCGAATTCACATTCATCCTGCAAGCCAATGCATGATATTTCAGCTTTGTGAACCTTATGTTACAGCGCGGCAAGAGCGAGTGAATGCCGTCTCGGCATTTCCCGCACGATACAATACCGGTGAATTCACCGGAAACTGTCCTTTAACCTATGGCCGAACCCCGCCCAACCGAAATTACGCTCCACCAGAAATCGCGCGAACTGGAGATCGCCTTTGACGATGGCAACCGTTTTCGCCTGACATGCGAGTTCCTACGGGTGCACTCTCCATCCGCAGAGGTGCGCGGCCACGGTCCTGGGCAAGAGGTGTTGCAGGTCGGTAAGCGCGAAGTCAACATTACCACTATAGAACCGGTTGGTTCATATGCCATCAAGCCAACCTTTTCGGACGGCCATGACACCGGCCTGTACTCTTGGGACTATCTGCACGATCTCGGCGTCAACCAACACAACTATTGGCGCACCTACCTGAGCCGGCTTGAGCAGGCCGGCGCAAGTCGTGGTTAGCCGTGGGGACGAAGCCTAGCCAAATGCCAGCCGACGTTCGCGAGTTTTTTGACGCATACCGCGACGCCTTTAATCGTCTCAGTGGGCGCGAAGTATCAGCCTTCTACCAAGTGCCCTCAATGATTTCCAGCGCCACTGGCCCCGGCCTGTTTATGGATGAGCAATCGCTGATCACAAACAATGAAAAACTGTGCGAAATTTATCGGGATTCAGGATTTGTAAAGACTGAATACCGTGAGTGCAGCGCCATACCGCAAAGTCATCACTTCTGTGTGGTGGATCTTGAATGGAGCATTCATCGGCAACAGCGGCCGCCGCAAGTGTTTAATACGACCTATCAACTCGTCCGGCGCGATGCCGCCAGCGCTTGGAAAATTGAACACGTTGCTGCTTATAGTGAAACACTGTGAAAAACGCTTCGGGACCACTCATGACTGAAACACATTTTGGTTTTCAAAAGGTTGGCGAAGGCGAAAAAGCGGGCAAAGTGCGCGAGGTATTTCGCTCGGTTGCGCCCAGCTATGACGTGATGAACGACTTGATGTCGGTGGGGCTGCATCGCGTCTGGAAAAAGTTCACCGTGGATCTGGCCAATGTTCAACCCGGTGAAACCGTGTTGGATGTTGCCTCAGGCACGGCGGACTTGGCGCTAGCGTTTGCAAAACAAGCCGGAGCCGCCAACGTTTGGCAGACCGACATCAACGAAGCGATGCTGAAAGTGGGACGCGATCGCTTGGCCGACGAGGGGCTAATCACGCCCAATGCCTTGGCCGATGCCGAGAAATTACCCTTCGCAAGTGAATCGTTTGATGTCGTCACCGTGGCGTTCGGCCTGCGCAACATGACGCACAAAGATATCGCCTTGTCAGAAATGACCCGGGTGTTGAAGCCAGGAGGACGCTTGCTTGTACTCGAATTCTCGAAGGTCCACAAATCGCTAGAAAAGGCCTATGACGCCTACTCCTTTGGTCTTTTGCCAAAGATCGGCAAATGGGTCGCAAAGGATGAGGCAAGTTATCAGTATTTGGCCGAGTCGATCCGTATGCATCCCGATCAGGAGACGCTCAAACAAATGATGTCTGAGGCGGGCTTATCCAACGTCGAATACTGGAATCTCGCGGCGGGCGTCGTGGCGTTGCACCGCGGATACAAGCTTGGCCGCTAAAAAACCGAATGCCTTGCGTCAGGGGAATTTTTTCCACGCAAACGGGTCATAGCGTCGCTGCAATCATCTTCATTTCAACAATACACCTACAATTTATCGGGGAATGCCATGAAATCACTTCTGGCCACAGCTGTAATTAGTCTTTCTGTACTTGTGTCGCTCGGCTATATGTCCGACGCGGATGCAAAAAAACGTCTTGGGGGCGGCAAATCCACAGGGACACAGAAAGAGTCTATCCAGCGCGACGCCACGCCGCCGCCGGCAAAACCGGCTTCTCCTGCTGCGGCACCAGCCGCTGGCGCAGCACCTGCCGCCGCCGCGCCGGCCGCAGCGAGCGGTGCAAGCAAGTGGCTGGGCCCGCTGGCCGGGTTAGCCGCAGGCGGGTTGCTCGCGGCGATGTTTATGGGCGGCGCGTTTGATGGCCTGAAATTCTTCGACATCCTGTTGATGATCGGTTTGGCCGTTGCCGCCTTTATGCTGGTTCGGATGTTTATGCGCAAGAAGGTTGCAGAGATGGGTGGTGTGCATTCGCCGACCTCGGGTAACAGTCAATATGCTGGTGCCGGCGCACCATACACACCTGAACCATCGCCACCGCCTGTGTCGGCCGCCCCCGCCACCACTACCAACCGCATCGCTGCGCCGGAAATCGGTAGCCGCTTATCCACGGCCAACGCCTCCCCCGACGTCATCAATCAGGCTACGGCCAAGCCGCGCATTCCGGCGGATTTTGACGTGGTTCCTTTTGAGCGCAGCTCGAAGGCCGCATTTATTCGGCTGCAAGCGGCCAATGACGCGAAAGACCTGAACGACATCCGTGAATTCTCAACCCCCGAAATGTACGGCGAACTTGCGCTACAAATTCAGGAGCGCGGGGCGGCCTCGCAGAAAACGGAAGTGGTTTCTGTCGACGCCCGCGTGATCGAAGTTGTGATTGAGGATAACCGCGCATTGGCGAGTGTTCGTTATACCGGGGTTATTCGAGAAGATGATGGTGCTGCTGAAGGATTCGACGAAGTCTGGCACGTAGCGAAAGACTTGTCGGATGAGCAGTCGACTTGGCGGTTGGCTGGTATCCAGCAGCTCGGCTAATTTCCTTCCGACTATTCAACCAACAAAGGCGCCGCTCAATCGAACGGCGCCTTTGTCTTTGTCATAATGGCGGCGTGACGCAACCAACTTTCACCACCATCAATCTTGCGGCGGCCAAACTAATCAACCGTGTTTTGGCGGATTACCCACTTGCACGCGAGCGGCTTTTGCCCCACGCGGTCGCACGCGTCAAAACCCATGTGGGTCCGCTCACCATTGAGCTGCGTATCACGCCACAGGGTACGGTAGAGGCGGTGGGTGAGGGTGCAGCAGATGGCGCGGCACCAAAAGTGGTATTCCGAATCCCGCTTGCCTCGCTGGGCGGGTTGCTGCGCAAAGATCCGGCGGCGTTTCGCCAAGTCGCCTTCGAGGGTGACAGTGAACTGGCGCATCTGTTGTCGACGGTCGCACGCGGCGTTGAGTGGGATATCGAGGAAGACTTGAGCCGGTTATTGGGCGGTGGCAAGCTGGCGGATATTGTCTCTCATCGCGCGGTTGGCACGACCAGATCCATCGCCGAGTGGCGTGACGAAGCCAGCCAGCGCTTCGTCGAAAATGTGGCGGAGTATCTGGTGCATGAGCGCGAAGCCTTCATCACCAAGGACCAACTGGAACAACTGGCGCGTGACAACGAAATACTGCGTGACGACGTCGCCCGACTGGAAGCGCGCCTGAACCTGCTTGCCAAATAAGCGCCTATGAAACGAATCACGCTGACCCGTTTTCTGATTGACGAACAGTACAACCGCAAGGCCGTGCCAGCCGACCTCAGGTTGCTCATTGAAGTGGTATCGCGGTCCATCAAGGCGATCTCAACGACGGTCGGCAAGGGGGCGCTCGCCGGTATCTTGGGCGACGCGGGCTCGGGCAATATACAAGGGGAAGCGCAGAAGAAACTCGATGTGATCGCCAACGAAATTTTGTTGGAGGCCAACGAGTGGGGTGGTCATCTTGCGGCCATGGCTTCTGAAGAAATGGAAGGGCCGCATGCGATCCCACATCGTTTTCCCAAAGGCGAATACCTGTTGCTGTTCGACCCGCTCGATGGCTCTTCAAACATTGATGTAAACACCAGTGTCGGCACCATTTTCTCGGTGTTGCGTTGCCCGGAAGGTGTCACCACACCTACCGAATCGGCCTTCCTGCAACCCGGCACTGCACAGGTTTGTGCGGGCTTTGCGGTGTACGGGCCGTCCACCGTTCTGGTCTTGACGCTGGGTGCCGGTGTTCACACCTTCACGCTTGACCGGGAGTTGGGCGGTTTTGTGTTGACGCAGCAGCACGTGCAGATACCCGCGGATACGCAAGAGTTCGCGATCAACATGTCGAACATGCGGCACTGGGAGCCGCCAATGAAAAGATACGTTGAGGAAATGTTAGCCGGCAAAACCGGCCCCCTCGGTCGCGACTACAACATGCGCTGGATTGCGTCGATGGTGGCGGATGTGTTTCGTATCCTCACGCGCGGCGGCATCTTTATGTATCCCCGCGACAACAAGGACCCTTCGAAGCCGGGTCGACTGCGCCTGATGTATGAAGCGAATCCAATGGCGATGATTATCGAACAAGCCGGTGGGGCAGCGAGCACCGGTCGAGAGCGTATCCTCGATATCGAGCCGTCCGCCTTGCACCAGCGTGTTGCGGTAATTCTTGGCTCAAAAAATGAGGTGGAACGGGTCGTCAGCTACCACCGGGTTGTCGGCGAGTAGCCGGCGGGCGGCAATGAAAGTCCCCTATCGACGGCGGTTTTCGAGCAAAAATGTCTGAAAATGCCCCTCCCTGCTGGGTTTTGTATCTGTTGGAGTGTCAGGGCGCTGATACCGCGACGACGCTGTATACCGGCATTACGACTGACCTGGAGCGACGCTTCAACGAACACTTGGCCGGCGTTGGGGCGCGATACACGCGCAGTCATCCGCCGCTACGCGTGTTGGCGATCAGGGAATTCGCTGATCGCGCCGACGCATCACGCGCGGAGGCAGTGGTGAAGAAACTGCCGCGCCATTCGAAGCTGGCGTATTTCGTGTGAAGCGCCTTCGCGCCACAACCTCAATGGCCCGGGTTTGCAACGCGGAAGCCACGGTCGCCGTCGCGCAGGCGACACCGGCCGGGTGGTGCGTGATACAGTGATTTTTCAAAGAAGCCATCGGTAACAACACGATAAGAGCACTGGCGACACGACAGGAGAGGCAAATGCAGATGTTGTTTGGTAGTACGTCACGGCGTGTGCGTCGATTCGAGGCACGATTATCAACGCCACTGTTTCGGCGAATCGGCGCAACGCTGCCCGGATTGGCCGGCAGCACCTTGGCCGGAGTGATGTTTGGTCTGGCACTACCGGTGATACCGGCCAATGCGCAGGTGAGTGCGAATCGCCAGGAAGGGCTGCGCGACAACACCCCTCGCTGGCATGCAATTACCGGTGCGCGCATCGTCGTTGCGCCCGGCAGGGTGATTGATAACGGTACGCTGGTGATGCGCGATGGTCGCATCACTGCCATCGGTAGTGATATCGTTGTGCCGAGCGGGGCACGCGTGTGGAAGCTGGAAGGCCGTAGCGTCTACGCCGGCTTTATCGATGTCGCCAGCTTGGTGGGTGTTCCCGCCAACATGCGGCCCGCACAACCGACGCTACCGCCCTGGATGCGCCAGCCCGGCAGCACGTCTGCTGCGCCTGCCGTTGCCGCCACTGCCCCCCGTAGCGCCATCGGTGCACAAAACCGCTCGGTGCGAGCTGATCTCGATGTCGCCACAGCGCTGGAGATGAAGGCCGACGAGATGAAAGCGGCGCGTGAACAAGGCTTCACCACGGTATTGGCCGCACCGGCGGTCGGCGTGTTTCGCGGGCAAAGCGCGCTGGTGCAACTACTCGATGGTGTGGATGCCAAATCGCAGGTGTTGCAGGCGCGCGTGGCACAGCACGCCGGGTTTGATTACGAACGTTCGTTTCGCGCCGACGTGAGTTATCCCAACTCGATGATGGGTGCCATTGCCTTGGCCCGTCAATCACTTTATGACGCGCGTTGGTATGGCAATAACACCAAGACTGGCGAACGGGCCGAAACCAACGCAGCACTTGAGGCGCTTGGTGCGGTCGTGCGCGGCAAGCAAACGCTGTTTTATCAGGCCGAGAACGAGCAAGACTACCAACGCGTGGCAAAGATTCGTGACGAGTTCAATCTGCGTGCCGCATTGGTTGGCAACGGTTATGAATACCGCCGCGCCGCACAGCTTAAATCGCTGAACATGCCGATGGTGATTCCGCTCAACTTCCCCGCGCTACCGGAAATTGACAACCCGGACACCGCAATTGATGTGCCGCTCGACAGCTTGCAACACTGGGAGCAAGCCCCGTCAAACTTGGCCCATCTATACCGCAACGGCGTGGCCTTTGCGGTGACCGCACGCGGTCTGAGCGACGCAAAAGAGTTCCTGCCGCAATTGCGCTTAGCGGTCAAACGCGGACTGCCTGCGGACGCCGCACTGGCCGCGCTGACGACGGTCCCGGCGTCGATGGTTGGAGCCAGCAACATCGGCACACTTGAAGTCGGCAAGCTCGCCAATATCACCGTGGCCAGCGGAGATATCTTTACGAATGAAAGCGCGGAAGTTGAAGTCAACTTCGTCGATGGCAAGCCGCACGTAAGTGAAGCCTATCAGCGCTTTGATGCACGTGGCACATGGGGCGGCACGCTGGCAGGCAAAGTGGTCGAATTGAAAATTGGCGGGACGCGTGCCCGCCCAACGCTGACGATCGATGGCCAGACGTGCGATATCGCCACACGTGCGCGGCAGGTTGTTATTGCGTTGCCCTGCAAGAAGCCCGCAGTGCCCGCAGCTGCCACCACCAATGCCGCCCCGCAGGTGTCTACGGAGGCCGCACCAACTGCAGCGGGAGAGAAGCTAACGATCATCGCCGAGGCGCTCGGTGAAGGCAACAACACCCTGCGCGGCACGATCGAGGCGCAAAACGGTGTTCAGGCCACTTGGACGGCAACACGTAGTGCGGCGCACAAAGAGCCGCCGCCGCGTACAAGAGCCGAAGAGCCTGCCCCCCCGGTCGCCGAAACCTACCCGTTTGGTGCCTACAGCGTCGGTCGCCCGGTGCGACCAGCGGTCTTGCTCATCAAGAATGCGACCGTATGGACCGGCAGTAACGCTAAGGATGCCGGACGGCTCGACCGCGCAGACATGTTGGTGCGTGACGGCAAGGTCGCCGCAGTTGGTGCATCCTTGGCGGCACCGGCAGATGCAATGGTGATCGATGCCGCGGGTAAACATCTCACCCCCGGCATCATCGATGCACACTCGCACACGGCGGTCATTGGCGGGGTGAATGAATCAACCAGCTCGATTACCGCGGAGGTGCGAATCGGCGATGTAGTGGATGCGACGGACATCAATATCTACCGCCAGCTTGCCGGTGGTGTAACGGGGGCAAACGTGTTGCATGGCTCGGCCAATACCATTGGTGGCCAAAGTCAGACGATTAAGTTCCGCTGGGGTAGTGACGCAGAAGGGCTTAAGTTTGCCGGCGCGCAACCCGGCATCAAGTTCGCACTCGGCGAAAACGTCAAACAAGCAAATTGGGGCGAAGGCGCCGGCAGCCGTTACCCGCAAACGCGTATGGGGGTTGAACAAGTGCTGCGGGATGGATTCTCGGCTGCGCGGCAATACCAAAAGAAGTGGTCGGATTTCCGCGCGAACTCAAAAACGGTAGCGGAACCGCGCCGCGATCTACAGCTCGATACACTCGTAGAGATTCTGGAGAAGAAGCGGGTGGTGCATATCCACTCTTACCGCGCCGACGAAATTCTGATGTTTGTACGCGTGGCGCAAGAGTACGATTTTACCGTCGCCACATTCCAACACGTACTGGAAGGATACAAAGTTGCCGATGCCATGGCGAGTATCGGCGCGGGCGGTTCGACCTTCTCCGATTGGTGGGCTTACAAGATGGAAGTGTATGACGCCATTCCGACCAACGCCGCGCTGATGCATCGCGGCGGGGTGTTGACGACGCTGAACTCTGACAGCAATGAACTGGCGCGGCGGCTGAACACCGAAGCCGCCAAGGTTGTGCGCTACGGTGGCTCGGGTGGTGTGAGCGAAGTGGAAGCGCTGAAGATGGTGACAACAAATGCCGCAAAACAATTACGTATTGACGACCGCACAGGCTCGCTGGAAGTGGGCAAGGACGCAGACTTTGTGATCTGGAATACCTCGCCGCTCTCAACAAACGCCCGTGCCGAGCAAACCTGGATTGATGGGCAGAAATACTTTGATCTAGAAACCGACGCAAGACTCCGCGCCGCGGCCACCGCAGACAAACAACGCCTGCTCGCGAAAGCCCAAGCTGCACGTGCCGCGAGGATGGCGCAAGCGGCAGCGGGTGTGGGTATGGGAACAGCGGCAGGCCGCCCGATGGGTGCGGGTGGCCCAACGGAAACGGCGGCTGAGTCGGGTTCGATGAGTGTGCGCGATACGCTGGAATTTATGGCGATGCAGCGTTGGCTGCATGACACCAAGCAATATCGAAGCAACTATTGGGATGGTGGGGCGTGGCATGAGTGCACGGAGGACGCGAAATGAATACGACTTCGTTATGTAACTCAGAAAAATCGGAATCCGCCATGTTCGCTAGACATCGTCTGTCGCGCGCAAGCTTTACGACTGGTTTATTTTCAATGTTCTTGTCAGTCGGAGCCAACGCGAACCCAAACATCCCGCCCCCACCACAATCGAAGCCGTTGCTGATCACCGGTGCCACGCTTCACACCATCAGCGGGGACGTGATTTCTAATGGCCGTATGTTGGTGGACAAGGGCCGTATCGTCGCCATCGGCGTGGCGAGCGCCGTCCCCGAGATGGCGAATGCGACAGTGCTCTCGTTAGCCGGCAAACACGTCTATCCCGGCTTCATTGCCGCCAACACCACGCTAGGTTTGGTCGAGGTGCAGTCCGTGCGCGCGACGGTTGATAGCGCCGAAGTGGGCACATTTAATCCAAACTCGCGTGCCTTGGTGGCGGTGAACGCCGATAGTGAGTTAATCCCCGTTACACGTGCCAACGGTGTACTGGCAGCCCTTGCGGCACCGCGCCCAAGTGCGGCAAATTTGATCGCCGGAACTTCCGCCGTGATTCAGCTCGATGGCTGGAACTGGGAAGATATGGGTGTGGCGGCGGAAGTTGGGCTACATATCAGCCTGCCTTCGATGCGTACGAACCTCTCATCCAGCGTGTTCGCGCCGCCAACCGCAGTGACCGGTTCGGCACGCGAGGAAATGGAGCGCCTGACCAACCAACGACTGCGCGCGCTTGAGGACGTGTTTGAAGCGGCGGGGGCGTATCACCGCACGCGCATGGCTGAGCCAACAACGCCAATGGACACGCGCTGGGAGGCAATGCGCCCGGTGTTTCTGAACCCAAACGCCGCAGACAAACAGCGCCCGGTGTTTGTCTACGCAGATGAGTTACCGCAGATTCGATATGCGTTGGCCTTTGCCGAGCGGTTTAACTTGAAGCTGGTGGTCATCGGCGGGCAAGATGCCTGGCGCATCGCTTCACTCTTGGCCGAGCGCAAGGTTCCGGTCATCATCGGCAGTGTGCATCGTCTGCCATTGCGCCGCGACGACGATGTTGACGCCCCCTTCAAACTGGCCGCAACACTGCATGCGGCGGGGGTGCGTTTTGCCATCGCGCGTGGTGGCAGCGCATTCGATGCGGCCATGGAGCGCAGCTTGCCTTACGAAGCCGGTACGGCTGCGGCGTATGGCCTGCCACGGGCAGAAGCGCTAAAGGCGATCACGTTGTATCCGGCACAGATTCTCGGCGTGGCGGATAAGCTCGGATCGCTTGAAGTCGGCAAGCTGGCGAATTTCTTTGTCAGCGACGGTGACCCGCTTGATATTCGCACCAACGTCGAACGAATCTACATCGGTGGCCGTGAG
>JADCJC010000056.1 GCA_020247395.1 Rhodocyclaceae bacterium | reverse complement strand
TCCCGCCTTCGCCGCAGCGTGGAGATTCACCATATTTACTTGCCGGATCAATAGAAGTCGGTGAAAGTCCTTTATTGACGGCAATCTTCAAGCATTTATGGCTGAAGATGTCCGCCAATAGAGGAGTTTATTCTTGCGTTCGACGGTTTGATGGTTAACCTGAATATTTCATGGTCGACCGTTGCTTAACATCGCTCGCCCACTCGCCCGCTTTCGAACGCGCCCGCATGAAATGTTCAGGCTGAGGGAACTGACTCGCGTTGATGGTTTTATCCACCGGTACAGGCAATTGGGTAGTTTACTTTTTTGTAACATTAGTTAATACTGCGATCAGCAATTTATGCTCTCAGCAGCTTAATTGCCCAGACAAGTCCTTCAATCTAAGTGAGCATTCCAGCCACCTCAACTGCCTCGGCGTACATTGAGCCCACTTGTGGCAACGTTCGCCAAGTTGCAGGTTCGCATTGGTCGGTCGGAGTCTCTTCTCGGCGCGTGTCTGCTCAAGGCTACAACCTATGCAAGAGTGCTGACGGACTGCGAAATGCCGGCTTCGCAAGCTTGTACTCCCTGACGGCGGGTCGGCGATGAACGTCTTGCTTCTGCGAAAACACTACCGCATCTACTCTACAAACTTGAAGGCGTCTGCAACGGAGAAGTCGTCTGCACGACAATACTTGGCAGTAGATAAGGAGAGCGGGGACGCCCCACACGGACAACGCTAGCGCCTTCTGAATGACGAAACAGTTGTTGGGGGTAGGACGAACTTCGCCAGTGAATTGGCGGCTTACCCGTCCCCAACCACCCACAACAAAATCCAAGTACCAACATCTTCCCCTTCAAATGAAAAAACTTCCCGCTTCATTGTTCCGACCTACGCTGCTGGCCGTTCTCGCCGTCGGCCCGACTTACGCGGCCGAACCAAACCCCGCGGAGAAGCCCAATGCACCGCCCGTTAAACAGGAGCGGATCGAAGTGCAAAGCACCGCGCAGCCGGACCGTGTGAGTAGCACTGACTCTCGCCAAATCGTCACGCGTCAAGACCTGCTGAAGTTCGGTGACGCCACCGTGGCCGGTGCGTTGGCGCGGGTGTTGGGTGTCACGCTGGCGACGGTGCCGGGGCAGAGCGCGGAGGTGCGGGTGCGAGGCTTGGGGGCCGGTTACACGCAAATCACCATCAATGGCGACCCGGCGCCGGCGGGCTTCTCTCTTGAGTCGTTGTCTACCGCGCAAGTCGAGCAGATCGAAGTCATTCGTTCGCCGCGCGCCGATACCTCGCAAGCCATCGGTGGCGTCATCAATATCGTATTGCGCAAAGCGCCGTCAACGCAGCAAAAAGATACGCGTGAGTTGCGTCTTAACGTCCGCAGCACAGTCGGCAAAGTCGTTGGCGGCGGCTCCGGCCAATATGCCGCGCGTCGTGAGCAATTCGCGTATGGGTTGACCGCATCGGTAGATGTGGCTGACACCATCAATCGCTGGACCGATCTCACCGATGAAGCTCGCAACAACATACCGCAGTTTGTACGGATTTCTGATGGGCTCCAACAAAACAAGTTGCAAACGTTTAGCCTGGCCCCAAGAGCATCGTGGGAGTTATCCAAAACCACCAAGCTGCAATTTGATGGGCTGGCGCAGCACCAGCAGCGACGTTTTACCGCCCTAGAAACACGGCAGGTAGTTTTTGGTGTGCCGCCACTTTATCCCATCAGCAATTCGTACCTAGACGCATCGACCAATGATCTACGTGCAACTCTCGGCGCTAACCACGTAGCTGCCAGCGGCGCATTGTGGGAAATCAAACTGGTGGCGAATGTCCTCGATACTCGCTCAGACGGTTGGGTGAATGGCTTAACCACCGACCGGCGTTTGCTGCTGGATCGCGTGTTGAGTGCCAAGCTGCGCGATGCTTCGGTCGCCTCGACAGGCCGCGTCGCATTCGAGCTTGGCGCAAACCATACCTTTGCTAGCGGCTGGAGCTTGCAGTCGACACATCGCGACGAAGATCGCATCCAACGTGAGCGTATCTTTATCACGCCAACGCCGGACAATCTTGACGAAGGCTACGTTGCCGACATCTCGCGGCTGTCGCTGTTTGCGCAGGACGAATGGAAAATGTCGGCACGCCTCTCCGGCTATGCGGGCGTGCGTTGGGAGCAACTCAAAACCGATACCGTCAGCACCGGCAACATTGCGCCAGATACGTTAGCGAAGGTAGTGCAAACAACGTCACACATCAGCCCGACTGCGCAAGTGTTGTGGAAACTTCCCGGCAGCGAAAACCACCTTGCAAAGCTATCGCTCGGGCGTGCCTACAAAGCGCCAACCCCGCGCGAGCTGATCCCGCGCCGTTATGTCACCAACGACAACAACCCGACCTTGCCCAACTTCCAGGGTAACCCCAGCCTGCGGCCGGAGTTGTCGTGGAATGTCGATGCCAGCATTGAATCGAAATTGCCCGAGCAGCAAAGCCAAGCGCTGACGTTTTACTATCGCCGCATCAATGACATCATTTTGCCGCTGGTGTCTCAGGACGGGCTTGGCCGCTGGATCGAGCAGCCGGTTAACCTAGGCTCAGCGGCTATGATGGGTCTGGAAGCGCAGGCGCGTTATCGCTTGCAGGCGTGGGACAAAAGCTTGCCGAACATCGACTTGCGGCCGAGCCTGACACTCAATCGCTCCAAACTCAGTGCCATCGATGGCCCGAACAACCGCATCAACCAGCAACCCAGGCTGGTGATGTCACTTGCCACAGACTACCGCGTCAAAGCCATGCCGATCGCGATGGGCGCGAATTTTCGAATAGAGCAAGTTGGCCTAACACGTAGCGCGCCGAATCAATCGTATCAACTCAATACCAGACAGTTTCTAGACACCTACGTGCTCTATGGGCCGGTGAAAGGTGTCTCTGTTCGGCTGACCGGGCAAAACTTGCTCGTGCCGAAACATAATTTGATTCGCAGGTACTACGACAGCAACATTACGCAAACCAAAACCCAATCGGCGCTGACGCAACGCACGTTCAGGGTCGAGGTTTCGATGCCTTTGTAGGTTGGTGACGGTATCGTTAACGAGACCGGATCAAGGGTTTTCGCACTGCCCTAGCCAGATTCGCGCCTTCTGGTCTACACCGCCCCAAACTGCCGCATCGCCGTAACCACAATCGGCTCGGCCAATTGCGGCGTGGGGGTGAGATCAACCGCCACGATTTTTCCGCGCCGCACTTCCAGCACCAATCTGGGCTGCGGCACCGCGCCGGCGGCCGGATCCGCCTCTGGGCTGTTATCAAACACGCGTAGTGAGGTCGCGTGCGGCAGCAGCTCAATTAGGTCTCGGCGCGTTGGAAGACACAAAAAGCCCAACTTGTCTGGCGCTTATTTTCGATTTGGAACGAACCCCCAGCGGTTAGTCTACACACCTGTCCCAACCAACCAATGGAGAACTTCATGAGTCTAAACCCTATGACGAAATCGTTGCGCCGCGCCTTGATCATCGCGGGCAGCCTCAGCCTTCTTGCCAATCTGGCAAATGCGCAAGATTCCCGGCCTGATACGCCCACCAAAGTCAGTGGTGCGAAAGTGATCTCGGTCGAAGAAGGCAAGAAGCTACTGGATGGTAAAGCGGCGTTTTTTGATGTGAGGAGTGCGATCAACTACGGCAAAGGGCATGTACCTGGCGCGATGGCGTTACCGTACAAGGGCACGAGTGACGACGTTGAAAACTTCGATCAAAGCAAGGACTCCCTGGACGTGTCAAAACTGCCTGCCGACAAGGCGAGCAATATCGTCATCTACAGCGACGGCCCCAAGGGCTGGAAGAGCTACAAAGCTGCAGTGCTGGCTGTCAAGGCCGGTTATTCCAAAGTGCACTACATGCGTGGTGGATACGCAGAGTGGCAATCAAAAGGCCTCCCGACCGCGCAGTGATCATTGACTGGAACTCGAAATGACATACTCATTTATCAAACTCCTAAATGGATTTCTGACGGCAGCTGTGGTTGCAAGTTCTGCGATTGCCACACATCCCGCGCAGGCCCAGCCACTTCAGCACCCGAAAAAGCTCGCGCTGAAGCAAACTAAGCCCGTCTCTGCTGCGTGGCTGCGCGATGCCGACGACGATTCCGAACGGTTCCGCAGGATTGAGCTCTACCTGGGTGGCTCGCAAGCGCCCATGATGGACATCGGACAACGCTACTTGGCGGCCTATCAAGCGATCAGCGACGAAAATCTTGATCTGGCCAACTATCACTTCGAAAAGTTGGTCGATCGCCTCAACGGCATGCTGATGAAGCGTCCGCAACGCACAGCTTCTGCTGAAGCGTTGTTCCTAGACCCGCTTGAGCAACTGGTAAAGACCGCCTTCAAGAGCCGCGATGTGAGTCAAGCGAAGCAGGCCTTCCTGACCATGAGGAATGCTTGCGTGGCCTGCCATGTCGCCGAAAAGTTTGGCTACATCAACGCTCAACCGATGTTTGGACAAACTGCGAGCTTTGGGCCTGCCAAGTAGTTGTTGCTGAATTGAATGCCAGCCATGATTTCCATCAAAATTCGATTTGCGGTTGCCGTGGGTGCGCAAGTATTGGTGCTGGTGCTGATGGGATTCTTGGCGGGCCGTACGGCCGGCGAAGAGAGACGTCTCGTCAGCCACATTGATGTTGCTCGCGATGTGCAAGTAGGTCTGCAATCGGCTCTAAGAGGCGCTGGAGAAATGCTCCTGACCGAAGGAACGCCTGCGTCGCGTGCGGTGGTCAGCGCGGGCATTCAGTCGGTCACCAATGGGCTTGCCTTGTTGGTTCCACTGGCTGATACGAAACCTGCCATCGACAGCGCGGCCGCGAAGCCTGTTGGGGCATCCTCGGCTACAGTTTCGACATCGACTGCGACCCCGGTACAAGCAGTACCCAAGCCGGATATCAAGGATCTTGTATCCGGTTGGAATTTGCTTCGAGATTTACTTTCCCAACAGTTGGCACAGAAGAAGGTCAGCGCAGATGATGTCGCCACACAAATCAGATTCGGCAAGATCGCTTCCAACGGTGCCTTCTTGACGACCCAAATGCAGGGGTTGGTTCAGGCGCTGAGCACTGATATTGCATCCGCGAGGAGCCGCCTGGAGGCAATTGCTGTTTCGTGTGCTTTGGTCGTTATTCTGGCGCTGTCGATGACGGCATGGTGGGTTCTCAATGGCGTGTCGCGAGCCATCGCGCAGGCGTCTGCCCGAGCGCAGCGATTGGCTAGAGGCGATCTGTCAGCGATCAGCGAAAAGGGTTCTCAGCCGTTGCCGGCTGAGATGCGGT
>JADCJC010000055.1 GCA_020247395.1 Rhodocyclaceae bacterium | reverse complement strand
TGTGCGGAGATCGCCAAGCTGCGTGATCCTCGCAAAAACGATGGCACAAACAATGCACCCACCGGGTGCATTGTCGTTTCTGGCGGGCAGTGTGTTGGGCACCGCCGGGCGCGCCAATCGAATGAAGACACGACAACACGGCATCAATCACACGCTGATGTCGGCGGCGTTTAAGCATCTACAGACTCACCAAAACGCTCGCGTCCGCGATCGGCGCGATTCGACCGCGAAGCCGCGCGAGCGGGTGATAGGACGCGCGATTGCTTTTCGGTTAACCCGTTAGCAACGCTTGCCAAAAAACATCACTTTTTGCCACAAGTCAACGCGGTGTGCTATCTCGTAGGGATTGCGCTGCGGCCATGTTCAGGCGATTATCCGTCCGAAGACGTTTGATCGGCGCAAATAAAGAACATGCGGAAACAGGTTTATCCAACACAAATGAGTCCTCACCCAATAATCAATACGCCTCGGCAGCATAGATGAGGACAGCGCTGAATCCTGGCGTTGCCAAGCGCGAAGTATTTGCGTGGGCGATGTACGACTTCGCCAATTCTGGCTATACGACCGTAGTCTTGACAGCGGTGTTTAACGCCTACTTCGTTTCTGTGATTTGCAACGGCGCGCCGTGGGCAACTTTTGCTTGGACTGCAACGCTTGCCGTCTCCTACCTTGGTGTCATGGTACTCGGCCCGATCATCGGCGCCTATGCAGACGCACACGCCGCCAAAAAACGTGTGCTGATGCTGGTGACAACAGGCTGTGTGGCTTCCACGGCGGGCCTTTATGCGGCGACATCCGGCGACCTTGCGCTCGCGGCTGCACTCGTCATCATTTCCAATTTTTGTTACGCCATCGGCGAGAACATCACCGCGGCGTTTTTGCCCGAACTTGCGGCTCCGGGGGCGATGGGCAAAGTCTCCGGTTGGGGCTGGAGCTTAGGTTATGTAGGCGGGTTGCTTGCGCTGGGGCTCTGCCTCGCCTGGATCATGACCGCAGAATCGCGCAGCGGCACCACCTCGGATGCCGTGCCGATGACGAACCTCATCACGGCCGCAGTCTACTCAGCGGGCGCAATCGTCACCTTCATTTGGCTTAAGGAACGTGCCAGCCCCACTGCGGTGTCGAGCGCGACTGCTTGGGCGCGGCTCGTACACACCGCGCGCGATGCTGCTCGATACAAAGACCTAGTCGCCATGTTTATCTGCGGCGCGTTTTATCAAGCGGGGGTGGCCACGATCATCACACTCGCCGCGATCTACGCCCAAGAGGTAATGGGATTTAAGACCACCGAAACGTTGATGCTGGTATTGGTGGTCAATATCACCGCCTGCATCGGCGCGTTCGGCTTTGGTTACGTGCAAGACGCCATCGGCAAGAAGCGGGCATTGATGGTGACGCTGCTGATTTGGATTGTGATGGTGTTGTTCGCGTGGTTCGCCACTACGCCGACGTTGTTTTGGGTGGCGGCGAATCTGGCCGGTGTCGCCATGGGTTCGAGTCAATCGGCCGGCCGCGCGATGGTGGCGTTTTTCTCGCCGATAGATCGGGCTGCCGAGTTCTTCGGTCTGTGGGGCGTGGCTACCCGTCTTGCCGCCATCGCCGGACCGCTGACCTACGGCGCGGTGTCGTGGGCGTCTGGCGGCAATCACCGGCTAGCGATGCTGATCACGGGCGTTTTTTTTATTGCGGCGATTGTTGCGCTACTGCGAGTGAATGAATCACGTGGTCGCGCGGTAGCATTGACCTCAGACGCGAAGTCGCCATTCGGCGGGTAGTTCCAGCCATTTTGCGCTGAAACTTCCCGTCCCTATTGCACTTCGGCCATTTCAGCCCAGACGATTGTTTCGTTGCGCCGCCGCAGTTTGCTCAAAACCAAGCGAAAATAGACTTTGGCTGTCGCTATCTGCGCGTCGCAAATCGTTTTCCTATCCAAACCATAATGTCAAACGAACCAACCGCACCCCACGCCACAAACTTCATCCGCAACATCATCGACGCGGATCTCGCCGCCAATGCCTTCGCCGACCGCAAGTGGTGCGGTCGCCCCGGTACAGCTGCGGAGCAAAAGGACGCACCTCCGGATACCGCAAGAATTCGCACGCGCTTTCCGCCAGAGCCGAATGGCTATCTGCACTACGGCCATGCGAAGTCGGTGTTGCTGAACTTCAATCTCGCCCGTGATTATGGCGGCATCTGCCACCTTCGGTTCGACGACACCAATCCCGAAAAGGAAGAACAAGAATTTGTCGACGGCATTGTCGATGCGGTGCGTTGGCTGGGAGGACAGTCGGCACCGGACAATCCCGACGCCCCGATCTATTTCGCGAGCGACTACTTCGATTGGATGTATCGTTTCGCCGAGCATTTGATCGAACACGGCCACGCCTATGTGGATTCGCAGTCCGCCGAGGAAATGCGCGCCAACCGCGGCACATTAACTGAGCCCGGCACGCCGTCGCCATTCCGCGACCGCACAGTCGACGAGAACCTGAGACTTTTCCGCGAGATGCGCGACGGGCTTCACGCCGAAGGCTCGCATGTGCTTCGCGCCAAAATCGACATGGCATCGCCCAACATCAATCTGCGCGACCCGGCGATCTACCGCATCAAGCATGCGCATCATCACCGCCAAGGAGGCAAGTGGCATATCTATCCGATGTACGCCTACGCTCATCCGATCGAGGACGCGCTGGAAAACATTACGCATTCAATCTGCACACTTGAGTTTGAAGATCAGCGCCCCTGGTACGACTGGCTGCTCGCAAAGCTTGCGGAAGTCGGCGAACTGCTAAAGCCGCTGCCCAAGCAAATCGAATTCTCGCGCCTCAACCTCACCTACATCATTACCAGCAAGCGTTACCTGAAACAATTGGTCGATCAACATCATGTTGAAGGCTGGGATGATCCGCGTATGCCGACCATCGTCGGCGCACGTCGTCGCGGCTTTGCGCCAGAGGGGTTCCAGTTGTTCGCCGAGCGCATCGGCGTATCCAAAGCCGATTCGTGGATCGACCTCACGGTGTTGGAAGACTGCCAGCGCGAAGTGATGAACGATGCATGCTTGCGCCGTGTGGCAGTGTTGAATCCGCTCAAACTTGAAATCACCAATTACGACGCCGCCGCCGCTGAAATGTGTCTGGCACCGAATCACCCACAACAGCCGGAAACCGGCAAACGCGAAGTCCCATTCTCGCGCGAGTTGTGGATTGAGCGGGAAGACTTCGAAGAGACGCCGCCAAAAGGATTTTTCCGCTTGTTTCCCGGCAACAGCGTGCGGCTGCGCTATGCGTATGTGATCAGATGCACCGGCTGTGAAAAGGATCATGCCGGAAATGTCATCAAAGTCCTCGCGGAGTATTTGCCAGAAACCAAGTCAGGCAGCGCGGGCGCAGACAGCGTGAAGGTCAAGGGCAACATCCATTGGCTCTCGGCTAAACACGCACACGCCGCCGAGGTGCGCCTGTTTGATCGTTTGTTCAAGGCGCCGCATCCCGGGCGTAACAGCGACAACTTCCTTGACGACCTCAATCCGAATTCAAAGACGGTAATCTCTGCGTATCTGGAGCCGTCACTGCTGGAAGTGCAGCCAGATGACCGCTTTCAGTTTGAACGTCATGGGTACTTTGTCGCCGATCGTGTTGAATCGACAGCGGGGCGCCCCGTATGGAATCGCGCGGTCACGCTGAAGGATTCTTGGGCCGCGCAAAAATAGGAATACATTCGGAGGAAACATGCAATTCATCAAACAAAACGCTAAACGTCGCACGCTACTCGCCGCCGGATTCGCGGTCCTTTACTTTGCAACAGGCATCGCTTCAAAGGCGACGGCTCAGGGGCAAACGACCTTCCCGACGAAGCCGATCAAGCTCATCATCGGCTTTCCGCCGGGTGGTCCGCTCGACACACACGCCCGTGTGCTGACCGACCAATTGCAAAAGACATTGGGGCAACCCATCATCGTTGATTACAAACCTGGTGCTGGCGGCACGATCGGCGCGAATGAAGTGAGCAAATCCCCGGCAGATGGATACACCTTGTTGATGGCGAACACCGGTACGATGGTCATCAACCCCTTCGTCTATACCAAGAACATTTACGACACATTGCGTGATTTCACGCCGGTCGCGCGCACGGCGCAGCAACCGCTCGCATTAGTCGTCACCAAAGACTTTCCGGCAAAGACACTCGGCGAATTCATCGCCCACGCCAAGAAAAACCCAACCGCAGTGAATTACGGCTCGGCCGGCAACGGCGGCATCTCGCACCTCGTACCGGAAATGCTGGAAGATGCCGCGGGCATTCAGATGACCCACATTCCGTACAAGGGCAGCGCTCCCGCATTCACGGATTTGCTCGCCGGCCAGGTGCAGTTTATGGCAGAGTCCGTGCCCCAAGTTGCGCAATATGTGAAGGCTGGAAAAGTCCGCGCACTAGCCATGACCGGCAAAGAACGTAACAACGCCATTCCCGACGTACCGACAATGGCGGAAGCGGGTGTGAAAAACTTTGAAATCGTCGGTTTCTACGGTGTGCTCGCACCGCCTAACCTGCCGAAAGATATTCTGGCTAAGTTGAGCGATGCATTTCAAAAAGCGCTTAACGCCGAAGAAGTGAAAGCGAAGATGATCCAGCAAGGTGCAGACCCGGCTTACCTCGATCCCGCTGCGTTCTCGGCATTTCTCAAATCACAGAGCGCTCGCTGGCAGTCGGCGGTGGTGAAAGCGAAGGTCAAGCTAGACTGAGCTGCGTTGGCACCCGAGCGCGGCTCACACCAGGTACCTGCCCGATCACTTTGCCGACACCCGCCAAGATGTGTTGCTGTCGCTCATCGCGTGCCACCGCCTGTCCACGATCGTGCGCCAAGGTCGCGACGGCTTGGTGGCCGGGGTGGCATCCGGCCTCCACAATGCCAGCGATACATCCGGCATGACTGCATTAGCCGCGCTGTCCAAGCAAGCGCATCAACATCGGTGCAATCCCGCAATCGGGCGAACCAGCATGCCCTAATTCGATTGGACATGACCACTGGAACGCGCGATGATTGTTGAATTCGTCGGCGCGGGCCCCGGCCACAAAGACGCGTTTCGATCAACGTTTGTTAGGAGTGCCATATGACCACCACACCAAGTCAACGCCATCTCGCCACCGCAATTGCTGTCGCGCTCTACGGGGTAGGAACGACCGCCGCTCTCGCGCAGTCCGCGCCTTCGAAGCCACCTCAACAAGTCGTCAAACCGCCGATTGCCTTGGCCTACATTGATGTTGCCACTGCCTCAAGCGACATGCCTGGCGGCAACATGATGGGTGCAGCCGCACAGGGCGGCTCGTCTGGTGGGTTGTTCGGCGCATTGGGCGGCTTGGCGCGAGGGGCGGCGGTCGCTGCTACCAGTGGCGGCAACACCTTCGGCCAAACGCGCAGCATGGGTTTCGGCAGCGGTCGATATGTCGACGTATCGGTGTACACGAACAAGAACCGCTCGCTGGCTGATGCCACACAGATGATTCCGGCGGCCATGAACCTGGGCGAATCTCTCAAGCTGGTTGCGCCGATACCTGAGAAGCCAGTTCCCGTCGGCCCGGTTGACGAAAAGCCATACGAGCCGAGCTACGAAAAACCCAAAGGTAAGATGTCGATTTACTGGGGTTGCGGTGAAACGATTCGACCGGGTCAGCCTCGCACACTAGATGCGGCGACGGCGCGGATTGAGGACTTCGGCAAGTTCTTCGTCGCCCGTGGCTCCACCACCAAGGGTGCGCGCGCCGAGCCTGGGCATCCAGCATGGCCTAACAAACAAGACGACCGGCAGGTTACTGATTCGGCTTCGTTAGTCGGTCAGCATAGTTTTATCGGCACCGGCCTTCCGGAGTCATTCAAAGTCAGCCTCGGCGCGCCGCAAGATCTCATGCCGCCACTTCAACTCAGCCAACGCAGAAATGAGTCAGGGTTTGATCTGGAATGGCAGTCAATTCCGCATGCGCGTGGATACTTCATCGCGGTCATGGGCGGCAAATCAGACGGCAGTGATTCCGGTGAGGCGATTTTTTGGACGTCGAGCGAATTGCCGGATGTTGGTTTTGGGCTGCTCGATTACCAATCCAATACCAATATCGACAAGTGGATCGGTGAAAAGGTGGTTTTGCCCCCCGCCGCCACCAGATGCGCTGTTCCAAAAGGGATTTTCCCAGAGGGCTCCGGTGGAATGCTGCGCATGATCGCCTATGGATCGGACGCCTACTTCGCCTTCCCACCTCGCCCGACCGATCCTAAAATTGCGTGGGAGCCCGAGTGGCAGACCAAAGTTCGCGTGAAATCGACATTCTTCTCGATACTGGGCGGCATGGGCGAAAGCGAGGGACGACGGCGCGGAACTCGCGAAGAACCGGCAAAGGCCAAAGAAGAGAAAAAACCTAACCCAGTTGAGTTGCTAAAAGGCCTATTCGGACGTTAACATATGTTATTATAAATTCATCAATTAACTAGCCACCCCCTTGCGTTAGCGTTGTTTCGACATTGACGACGAAAAATCTGCATAAGATTCGTAGGGGGCAGTCGGTAGAAAAAAATGGGCCAACGCGGGGATCGGACTACGCGCCAATGTTGAAGAAGTTGTTGTCCGCCGATAAGCCAGTACGGCTTGCCTTAGGCGTTTGCGGCACCTATGTGGCGATCTCGCTAACCTGGGTGCTTATCACCGACTGGGCACTGTCATCGCTTGTGGCTCCCGCGCAGGTCCAAAGCGATGACAGGTTTAAACCTTTTGCCTTTATCGCTGTTTCCGCGGCGCTACTGTTTGTTTTCGTAACGCGATTCAATCGCGCCGCGGGCGCTTTTAGGAACAAGGCAACCAGCGTTGCTGCTGCCGAGCCACATCCGCGCGGCTTGCCACAAAACATTGCACTTGCGGTGGGTACGGCCGTCCTGCTGGTTTTGTTTAACCTCATCTACTCGTTAAACGCAGATCGACAGGAGCGAATCAAGGTCGCCGAGGAAAGCGCGCAGAATCTCGCCAGGGCCATTGATGAACACACGGCAGCAATGTTCAAGGCGGTTGACCTTTCGCTTGCCGCCGCCTCTCGAGCCTACACTGAACCTGCGGCTTCGACAGAAGAACGCGACCAGCGAGCCGCAACCCAGCTACTCGCCGACCTACGCGCGCTGCCCTACGTAAAGACGCTTTTTATCGTTGACGCCACCGGCAAGATTGCGCTCAGCACGGATACGAACAACGGGCCACCTATAAAATTCGCTAGTCATTCCTACTTTATCGAGGCGCGCGATAGTCAGGCGCGACAAATGCTGATCGGCAGTCCGTCCGAGAGCTGGATTACTGGTGCCGAGCGGTTTGCGGTCGCGCGTGGCATCGACGGTGCGAATCGACAGTTTATGGGTATTGCCGTGGCAGTGATCGAATCTGCTCGGCTGCAGTCGTTCTACGATACTCTGAGGGTAGGTGAGCGAGGTTCGATATCGATTGCCAGGCGTGACGGTACGTTACTGGTAAGGTCGCCGTTTACAAAAGGAATCGTCGGCAGCAACTTTCGCGATACCTTTTTGTTTCAGAACGCACTCCCCGCAGCCAAAACTGGCACCTTTACCTCCGATAGCCAACTCGACGGCATTCGGAAAATTTTCTCGTATCGCGAACTCGCCGATTGGCCAGTGGTGGTCGCCGTCGGCTTCGGCGAAGCCGAAGTACTCAGTGCATGGGTTTGGAGTGCGCGCACCTATAGCTTTATATCGCTGGGTTTTGCGCTGGCGTTGATTTGGCTAGGATGGTTGTTGTGGCGCGGCCTGAAGCAGCAAGACCAGTTCGCACAAACCACCATGCAGAACGAGCAGCGCTTTAGAAAACTGACGGAGCTGTCTTCCGATTGGTACTGGGAACAAGACACGAGTTTTCGTTATGTGCTTTTGTCACAAAATTTTTCTGACCGTACTGGTATCGCGCCTAGCAGGGTACTTGGAAAGACCCGTGAAGAGCTCAGCACCAATGATCGAGATATTCAACTTACCATCACGGCCGCTCAACAGGCGCATCAAGCTTTCCGCGACGTCACCTACCGGCGGATATGGCCTGACGGTAGCGAAAAGTGGTACCAGACCAGCGGGGCACCGGTATTTGATGCCGTGGGTGTGTTCACTGGGTATCGCGGTACAACCAAAGACGTGACCGCGCTAATGCGCGCGCAACAGGCCATCGTCGAAAGTGAAAGACGCTATCGCTTGATGTTCGATCTGAATCCGCATCCGATGTGGGTATTTGATGCAGAGTCGTCCGGCTTCCTAGCAGTCAATCAAGCGGCGTGTAAGCAGTATGGTTACTCGGCAGATGAATTCATGGATATGACGATCTTCGACCTGCATCCGCCATCCGAGCTACCGAGACTGAAAGCCGCACTTGAAAAGTCCCCCGAAGAGCGTGAGTCCGGGGACTGGCTGCATCGCAGACAAGACGGTGGACTGATTACAGTACGAGTCATCGCCGACAACATACAATTTTTTGAGTCCCCCGCGCGTCTGGTCCTAGCGCTAGACATCACTGAACTGCGCCAAGCAGAGACTAAGATTCTCAAGTTCAATAGCGAGCTTGAGGAGCACGTCGGCGCCCGTACCGCCGAACTCGAATTGATGAACCGTGAGCTGGAATCATTCTCCTACAGTGTCGCGCATGATCTGCGCGCGCCGCTGCGCCATATCAACGGATATGCGACCCTGTTGCAGGAATCGAGTGCGAAACTTCCCGAAACCACCAGGCGTCATTTGGACATCATTGCGAAAGCCGCTGAACACATGGGGAACCTGATCGACGCGATGCTCGACCTCTCACGGGTATCACGCGTCGCGGTTCGGCTTGCTCCCGTAGATATGAACCGCCTCATCCACGAAGTCCTCATCGATGGCGAGCGCGAGATGGGCGCACGCACCATTCATTGGTCGATAGACGAACTGCCTAATGTCATAGGCGACGTTCGGCTGCTGCGACAGGTGTTCATCAACCTCGTCACGAACGCTGTCAAATTCACCGCAAGACAGGCTAATGCAGCAATCGAAATTGGTATTGATCAGCAGCACCGCGACCAGCTTCGCGACGGCCAAGTTGTGATCTACGTCCGCGATAACGGTGCCGGCTTTGACATGGCACACTCCAACAAGCTGTTTGACGCGTTCCAACGCTTGCATACTCAGGCCGAATTCCCCGGCACCGGCATTGGGCTGGCAACGGTATCGCGCATCGTTGAGCGCCATGGGGGGCGCGTGTGGGCAGAAGGACAGCTGGGACGGGGTGCAACGTTTTACGTGCTACTGAAGGTGGCGTGACTCTTTCAGCAAACACGAATAATGGCGGGCACTTTCAGCACGTTTTGTCCGAAGGCACCCGTCCTGCCTCGAGATGAATGCACTACGCTGCCGTCGGCGTGCCCGCCATGTAACTCTCCAGCGGCGGACACGAGCATAGCAGGTTGCGATCACCATAGACGTTATCCACCCGCGCGACCGGTACCCAGTATTTGTTTTCCTTCAAGCTTGGTACCGGATAAGCCGCCGTTTCACGCGTGTAGTCGTGCATCCAGTTTTCGGCCATCAACATTTGCGCCGTATGCGGCGCGTTTCGTAGCGGATTGTCGTCGCGGTCGATGCGTCCTTCCTCCACGGCGCGTATCTCGTGGCGAATCTGTATCATGGCATCACAAAAACGATCCAACTCCCGTTTTGACTCAGACTCGGTTGGCTCGATCATCAGCGTCCCCGCGACTGGGAAACTCATCGTCGGCGCATGGAAGCCAAAGTCAATTAAACGTTTTGCGATGTCTTCATTGCTAATGCCGGTGCTTTCCTTGAGTGGACGAATGTCCAAGATGCACTCGTGCGCCACCAAGCCTTCATTACCCGAGTAGAGCACTGGAAAATGCGCTGCCAAGCGTTTCGCCACGTAGTTGGCATTCAAGATCGCGACTTCGGTGGCGCGCCGTAAACCGGATGCACCCATCATGGCAATGTAGGCCCATGAGATCGGCAGAATCGATGCGGAGCCAAACGTGGCGGCGCTTACTGGGCCTACCTTGTTGTCGGAACGCATCGGATGACCTGGAAGAAATGCCGCCAGATGCGCTCGCACACCGATCGGCCCCACACCGGGGCCACCGCCACCGTGGGGAATACAAAACGTCTTGTGCAAATTAAGGTGCGAAACATCCGAGCCAAACTTGCCCGGCTGCGCCACACCGACCAGCGCGTTTAAGTTCGCACCATCCATATAAACCTGACCACCCCGATCGTGAATGATCGTACAGATTTCCGTGATGGCGTCTTCGAATACGCCGTGTGTCGACGGGTAAGTCACCATCAATGCGGCGAGGCGATCCTTGTGCTGATCCGCCTTGGTGCGCAAATCAGACAGATCCACATTGCCGTGATCATCACACGCGATGACCACCACCTCCATACCGACCATCTGCGCCGAGGCGGGATTGGTGCCGTGTGCGGATGAAGGGATCAAACAAACATTACGGTGGGTGTCACCGCGGGAGCGATGGTAAGCACGAATCGCCAACAGGCCCGCGTATTCGCCTTGTGCACCGGAATTGGGTTGTAGCGAGACAGCATCGTATCCGGTGATTTCACAGAGCTGTGCCTCGAGTGTTGATGTCAGTTGCTGGTAACCCAACGTTTGCTCCACTGGCGCAAACGGATGGACGCCACTAAAGCCGGGCCAGGTCACGGGAATCATCTCGCTGGTGGCGTTGAGCTTCATGGTGCAAGAACCGAGCGGAATCATGGTGCGATCAAGCGCCAAGTCTTTATCGGAGAGGCTGCGGATATAACGCAGCATTTCGGTTTCTGAATGATACGTGTTGAATACTGGGTGAGTGAGGAACGCCGAGTTGCGTTGTAGCGCGTCTGGAATCATCGAGTGCGCCTTGATATCGGCAAATTTCAGTGCGGGCTTGCCTGCGACATCGGCAAAAATCGATAACAGTTGCTCTACGTCGGCCGGGCCGTGGGTCTCATCGAAGGAAACACCAACCAGCGGCTGCGCCGCGAAGTCGCGCAGATTGATTTCCAGCCCAAGCGCGGCATGCAAAATCTGTTTGCGCCGCTCGCCAACGCGAACCGTGACGGTATCGAATACGTGGCCGGGGATGACTTGGTAGTCGAGCTGCGCCAAGCCGGCGGCAAAGGTCACCGCGAGCGTATGCGTACGGCGCGCGATCTCGGTCAAACCGCGCGGTCCGTGGTAGACGGCATACATACTTGCCATCACTGCGAGCAACACTTGGGCAGTACAAATGTTTGACGTCGCCTTTTCACGGCGGATGTGTTGTTCTCGCGTCTGCATGGCAAGACGCAAGGCCCGGTGACCGTGTGCATCCACCGACACGCCTACCAATCGACCGGGCATCGAGCGCTTAAACGCATCTTTACAAGCCAGATACGCGGCATGCGGTCCGCCGAATCCAAATGGCACACCAAATCGTTGCGAGGTGCCAACGACAATGTCAGCACCCCACTCGCCTGGTGGCTTGAGCAGCGTCAGGGCCAGCAGGTCGGCACAGGCGATGAACAGCGCACCCTTTGCATGCGCTGCCAACGCGTACGGTGCCATGTCATGAATCTGCCCGTAAGTGGAAGGATACTGAACAACGACACCGAAGTAGTCGTTGTCTTCCATGAGTTTTGGTGCAAACCCAACCTTGACCTCTAGCCCTAATGGCTCGGCGCGGGTATTGATCAACGCAATGGTTTGAGGGTGGCAGTCGTCCGCCACAATAATGGTGTTCGATTTTGATTTGGCAGAGCGTTTGGCCAGGGTCATGGCTTCGGCTGCAGCGGTGGCTTCATCCAAAAGTGATGAATTCGAAATCTCCATGCCTGTCAAGTCACAAACCATGGTTTGGAAGTTCAAGAGCGCTTCCAGCCTACCCTGCGAAATCTCCGGTTGATAAGGCGTATACGCGGTATACCAAGCGGGATTTTCAAGAATGTTGCGCAGAATCACACCCGGGGTGTGATTGCCGTAATACCCCTGTCCGATGAACGACTTGTAAACCTTGTTCTTCGCCGCGATGCGTTTTAATTCCGCCAGCACGTCTTGTTCAGTACGCGGCCCATGCAGTTCGAGCAAGCCGTGTTTCAAAATTTGTTTTGGCACAATCTTGCCGATGAGGTCATCGAGCGTTGCGGCACCGACCACCTTGAGCATCCCTGCCACGTCATGCTCGTTCGGACCAATATGCCGGGCGTGAAATTCGCTGCCGTCGGCCAGCTCTGCGGGGGACATCAAATTCATCATGACTCCTGATTAACCCGCAGTGGCAACCGCTTGATAGGCGGCTGCATCAAGCAACTTGGCGAGATCTTCGACATTGGCGGGCTTCATTTTGAAAATCCAGTTGGCATACGGCGCGCCGTTAAGTGACTCTGGTGCAGCATCAAGTTCGCCGTTAAATTCGGTCACTTCACCACTGACAGGCGCATAAATGTCAGATGCCGCCTTCACTGACTCGACTACACCGGCAGTTTCACCCGCGCTCAACACCTCACCGACTTTTACGTCGCCAACAAAAACCAAGTCACCCAACATCTCCTGAGCGGGGTCGGTGATGCCAACCGTGATTGTGCCGTCTTCCTCGAGGCGGATCCATTCGTGGCTTTTGGTGTATTTGAGATTGGCCGGGATGTTCATGTGGTCTCCAGAAAAAATGAATGAAGTGATGGCAGGATTAGGAAACGAGAGCTTTGCCGTTGCGTACAAACGGCATTTTGACTACCAGTGCCGGCACCAATTTGCCGCGAATATCGACGTGAACCGTATCACCGGCCACGACGGCGAGAGGCACACGCGCCATCGCTACTGAAAAACCAAGCGTCGGAGAGTGCGTACCGCTGGTGATTTCACCGTCGCCGTATGGCGTGACAACCTTCATGTGGGCGCGAATCACGCCGGCACCGCGATCGAGTAGTTTCAAACCGACAAAGGCGCGCTGTTTGCCGTTTGCTTCCAGGGCTTCGCGACCGATAAAGGCGCGCGCTGTTTTCATGTCGACGGTCCATGCGAGTCCCGCGTCAAGCGGCGATACCGTCTCGTCCATCTCGTTGCCGTAGAGGTTCATGCCGGCCTCGAGGCGCAAAGTGTCACGTGCGCCGAGCCCCGCCGGTGCGACGCCAGCCGTCTTCAACGCGCTCCAGAACGCGGGCGCATCGCAAACCGGCAATACGATTTCAAAACCATCTTCGCCGGTGTAACCGGTACGCGCGATCATCACGTCACCCTCCACCTGTGCCGAGAAGGCGATCAGGCTCTCGCTTGCCAGACGACAATGCGGCCATACCGACCATACCGCCTGACGCGCGGCAGGGCCTTGCACAGCGATCATAGCGAGGTCGCGTCTCGGGGTGATGGTCAAGCTCGGATGCGTCGCCGAGGCTTGTTGCTTGATCCAGGCGACGTCTTTCTCTGCGCTCCCCGCATTCACGACGAGTCGAAAATGGGTCTCACTCAGGAAGTAGACGATGAGATCGTCAATCACGCCGCCCTGCGGGTTGAGCATGCAGGAGTACAACGCCTTGCCCGGCGTTTGTAATTTATCAACATTGTTGGCGACCAGCCTACGCAAGAAATCGCGTACATCATTGCCTTTGATGTCGACATTGAGCATATGCGAGACATCAAACATGCCGGCGTGGCGGCGGACTTGGTGATGCTCTTCGACTTGGCTGCCGTAGTGTAGCGGCATCTCCCAGCCGCCAAAATCCACCATCTTCGCATTGCAGGCGATGTGGGTATCGAAAAGTGGAGTGCGTTTGAGCGCAACTAGAGACGCGGACGTGGACATAAGGACATTCAAAAGGGGTGGATCAACCCACCGGCGGTGACGCCAGCGTTTCCCCTCTGTCCTTGATGCCTGAGAGTTTCCCGGTTGCTTGGACCGGTATCACCTTCGGCGAGCCACATGACATCTGCGACCTCTCTCCAGAGTTGCCCGTCTGTGTGGTTCTCGGTACCTGAGCGATTTCGGGTGATTACGCCTTCGGCGGCTGCTCTATTGCAACAGCGCTCTCCCACACGACGTGAAAGCAACGGCATTCTAGCTCAAAGATAGATTGTATAGTTCGGATATGCATGCGCTTCAGAAAAAGGCGAAAGTCGCCTATTGGCGGGCGTCTCAGAAAACTTATTGCTGAAAATGCCCGTGGAATGGCGAGTTTCGTCTGCTGGGTTCCACCAAAGCCACGCGCGGGAAATGGCTTGTAATGCGCCTGCCATCCCCCATTTAGAATGTCGGTATACGCCTGCAAATCGAGTACCCGCTTACGCCACCGCATTCCCTACTCTGCTTCTCCCGTCTCGCTTCTCCCTTCACTCTTAGCTCTTGGAAAAACATGTCCGCTACCAAAATGTTCACGCCCGTCAAAATTGGCAACATGACGCTCGCCAATCGCGCCGTCATGTCACCCATGACGCGCAGCCGCGCGCTTGATGCCAACACCCCAAACAAGCTAATGGCAGAGTATTACGGCCAACGGGCCAGCGCCGGTCTCATCATCACCGAGGGCGCATCCCCCTCGCCTAATGGCCTTGGGTATGCGCGCATTCCCGGCCTCTACAACGCCACTCAAGTCGCAGGCTGGAAACTCACCACCGACGCGGTTCACGCTGCGGGCGGCAGGATTTGTGTCCAATTGATGCACACCGGGCGCGTGACCCAGGCCGCCAATCTTCCAGCAGGCGCCGAGGTGGTTGGCCCAACCGATGCCATCTGCCCCGGTGAGATGTATACCGATAGCAAGGGCATGCAGCCACACAGCCAACCACGGGCGATGACGCAAGCTGACATCGACCACGCCGTTGCGGAATACGCAATGGCCGCAAAACTCGCGGTTGAAGCGGGTTTTGACGGTATCGAGTTGCACGCAGCCAACGGTTACTTGATCGAACAATTCTTGAACGCCAACGTCAACACACGGACTGACGGTTACGGTGGCTCGATCGCCGGCCGGAATCGGTTTGCACTTGAAATTGCTCGCGCAGCGGTTGCCGCAATTGGTGCCGAGCGCGTTGGCATCCGGCTTTCTCCTTACGGCGTGTTCAACAGCACCGGACCATTTGCGGAGTTGGAGCCACAATATTTAGCGCTGGTAAATGAGCTCTCGGCGATGAAGCTCGCCTATCTGCACGTGCTCGATCACTCGGCGATGGGTGCGCCACCGGTGCCGGAAGCATTCAAACTCGCCTTGCGCAATGCCTTCAACGGCCCGTTTATCCTTGCCGGCGGATTTGATGCCGCAACTGGCGAAGCGGCACTTAATGACGGCCGCGCTGACATGATTGGCTACGCGCGCGCTTTCTTGGCCAACCCCGATTTAGTCGTACGCATGCAGAAAGGTGCCGCACTCAACGCGCCCGATATGTCAACGTTTTATACGCCAGGGGCCAAGGGGTATACCGATTACCCCAACATGTAACGCCAGCCTGCTCCGCGCGCAAACAAAAAACCCAGCGATCGCAGGGTTTTTATCGTGGCGCGAAACTTGTGAAACCGCATTTCCGCGTTATGGTCTCCGCTTCTGGATCCTGCTTGCGCCGTTGCCACCCAGCACGGAATCGTGTCGATTGCGTTGGAGCGCGTTCTTGAGAAGACTCCAACGTGAGAGTTTCGGCATCCAGAGATCAAGCTCGAAACGTCTCCGGTCAGGCGCGCACGCAGTCCACGAAGTAACACAACTCGCCACCAACATCGTCCTCAACCAGCCCGTGGATGTCGGTTTCAAAACCCGGGAATCGGGCATTGAAATCACGCGCGAATTTCAGGTACTGAACAATCGTCTTGTTAAATCGTTCGCCGGGGATCAGCAATGGAATACCCGGCGGATAAGGCGTGAGCAAGATGCCGGTGATGCGCCCTTCGAGCTCATCAATCGGTACACGATCAAGCTCGCGGTGCGCCATCTTGGCAAACGCGTCGGCAGGTTTCATGGCCGGCTGCATGTCGGAGGTATACATCTCGGTGGTGAGGCGGGCAATATCGTGCGCCTTGTACATGTCGTGAATCTGCTGGCAGAGATCGCGCAGTCCAACACGTTCGTATTGCGGCTGGGTGGCGACAAACTCGGGCAGGATCTTCCACATCGGCTGATTCTTGTCGTAGTCGTCCTTGAACTGCTGTAACGCGGTGAGCAGCGTATTCCAGCGGCCTTTGGTGATGCCGATGGTGAACATGATGAAGAACGAATAGAGCCCCGTTTTTTCGACGATGACGCCGTGTTCAGCGAGAAACTTTGTGACAATCGATGCCGGAATACCGCTCTTGGCAAATTTGCCGGAGACATCCAAGCCGGGGGTGATGATGGTCGATTTGATCGGGTCTAGCAGATTGAAGTTCGGCGCAAGATTGCCGAAGCCATGCCACTTCTCATTGGCCTTGAGCAGCCACTGGTCGCGGTTGCCGACGCCCTCTTCCGCCAGCTTGTCCGGCCCCCACACTTTGAACCACCAGTCCTTGCCAAAATCATCATCGACCTTGCGCATGGCGCGCCGGAAGTCGAGCGCCTCGGCAATCGATTCTTCTACTAACGCCGTGCCCCCGGGCGGTTCCATCATCGCCGCGGCTACGTCGCACGAGGCAATGATCGCGTACTGCGGGCTGGTTGAGGTATGCATCAAATACGCTTCGTTAAATCGCGTGCGATCCAACTTCACGGTTTCTGATTCTTGAACCAGAATTTGTGAGGCTTGCGAGATACCGGCGAGCAACTTGTGAGTCGAGTGCGTTGCGAAAATCACGGCATCTTTGCAGCGCGAGCGACCGTTGTTGACATCACCAATGGCGTGCATGTCTTTGTAGAACGGATGAAACGTGGCATGCGGCAACCATGCTTCGTCAAAGTGCAATGTCTCAACACGACTTCCCAGCGAGTCCTTCAGCATTTCAACGTTGTACAACACACCGTCATAGGTGGATTGGGTAATGGTGAGGATGCGCGGCTTGGCGGTCTTGTCGGCAATAAACGGATTGGCGTCGATCTTTTGCTGAATGGCTTCGGGCGAAAATTCAGACAAAGGAATCGGACCGATGATGCCCAGATGGTTTCGCGTCGGCATCAGGAATACCGGGTTTGCGCCCGTCATGATGATGGCGTGCAAAATCGACTTGTGGCAGTTACGGTCAACGATCACCGTATCGCCCGGTGCCACGTTAGCATGCCACACCATCTTATTTGAGGTTGAGGTGCCGTTGGTGACAAAGAAGCAGTGATCAGCGTTAAAGATGCGTGCGGCATTTCGTTCCGACGCCGCCACCGGGCCAGTGTGATCAAGCAACTGACCCAGCTCTTCGACGGCATTACACACGTCGGCACGCAACATGTTTTCACCAAAAAACTGGTGGAACATTTGCCCAATGGGCGATTTCAAAAACGCCACGCCACCGGAATGGCCGGGGCAGTGCCACGAATACGAGCCATCTTGTGCATAGTGAACCAGCGCACGAAAAAACGGCGGTGCCAAACCATCTAGATACGACCTGGCTTCGCGAATGATGTGGCGCGCGACAAACTCTGGAGTATCTTCAAACATGTGGATGAAGCCGTGCAATTCACGCAGCACATCATTCGGCAGATGGCGCGACGTTTTGGTTTCACCATATAGGTAAATCGGGATATCAGCGTTTTTGAAGCGTATTTCTTCAATAAACGCGCGCAGATTCAACACCGCCGGATCGAGTTCAGGCCCGGGGGTGAATTCTTCGTCATCAATCGACAAAATAAATGCGGAAGCGCGACTCTGCTGTTGCGCAAATTGTGAAAGGTCGCCGTAACTGGTCACCCCCAGCACTTCCATTCCCTCGGCCTCAATGGCGCCAGCAAGCGCACGAATGCCTAGGCCGGATGTGTTTTCGGAGCGAAAGTCTTCATCGATGATGACGATGGGAAAACGAAATTTCATATTGGCTCTCTGGGCGCTGATTGGACAAAAGCAGGATGTGAAACGAAGGGGCGCATTATATGTGAGTCACGCGACGGACATGATGATTGGCGCGGTACTAAATCACCGCTGTTAAACCGACTTCATAAGAACGACTCATTGCCGCGCAGAAACCGCCATTTGCCGACTGGCAAATCACCCAACAACACCTTGCCGATGCGGATGCGCTTTAGGCCCACGACCTTTAAGCCGACTATTTCGCACATGCGCCGGATCTGCCTTTTTTTGCCTTCTTGCAAGATGAAGTTAAGCTGGTCGGCGTTTTGCCATTTCACCCTGGCGGGTTTAAGCGCCTCGCCGTCCAACTCGAGGCCGTGCCGCAATCGTTCCAAGTCACCGGGCGCAAGTTTGCCTTGCACGCGCACGAGGTATTCTTTTTCAACGGGACTATTTTCCCCCACCAGTTGTTTGGCAATACGCCCATCCTGCGTCAATACCAGTAGTCCGGTGGAATCAATATCCAGTCTCCCCGCAGGGGCCAAGCCACGACGGTTGATGTGCTGAAAACGATCCTCATCCGTCGCAACTTGTGTCTGCGCAGTAATGAGCACACTGGCTGGTTGGTAACCATCTTCCGCCTGGCCGGAAACATAGCCGATGGGTTTGTTTAACAGGATTGTGACGCGCTGACCCTGCATCGCCGTGGCGCGCTGGTCTAGCGTCAGCTTGGCAGTCGGCAATACACGCGTACCAAGCTCGCTAACACGCGCGCCGTCCGCCCACACCCAGCCGCGAGCGATGTAGCTGTCTGCTTCACGGCGTGAGCAAAGTCCCTGCTCAGACAAAAGTTTCGATACCCGCACCATGCCGTCCGGCTCACTGGCTAGTGTTGCAGACGCGGCGGGTGCCAGAGTCGGCGGTGCCTTGGTGAACGGTTCGTTTTCGCCTTTGCCATCATAGCGACCGGTCTTGCCTTCGATGCGGGTTACCTGAGCGCGATGTCCGGACGGCGCGCCCCTAGCGTGACTGATACCCGTTCCGGTTGATCGCCGCCCAGCGGGACGCGCAGAAAATGTGCGAGTCGCTTGCTTTTCCCGCGTTGCTGCGCCGCCGGAAGGTTTTGCCATTATCGGCGCTGTGTCGGCGCGCTCGCCAAACTTTCCCTCGGGTCGGCTACCTTGCCTGTTGTCTCTGGAATTGCCACGCCGAGACGACGCAGAACGCTGGACGTCGGCTTCACCTGGGCTACGCCAGCGCCGAGGCTCTGATGGGCGTGACCGGGACGACGTCGGCGACTTCAATTGACCGTCTTTCGTGTCGGCTGCCGCCGTTGGCGTCGCAGCGATCAGCGGATCCTTAACCTTGGCGCGCACAATTGGCAGCTCCCGACCGTCACGTCGCGCGGCTTGTTTGGCACGCGTTGAATAGCTTCGGCCAGTGCCCGCGTTTGCATTGGTACCAGTGGCTGGTGCGGCTCGCTTCGCGGCGAGTTTAGCCAGAGTCAAGGTCGGCTTCTTTGTTGCCGTTTTTGGTGCCGTTTTTGTTGCCATTTTTGTTGCCATGTCCGTCAGTGTCGATTCAAGTGGAATGCGGTGGTGGCCGCGCAGGTTGGCGAAGGGGAAAATCGCCGGTGCGCAAGCAAATTGCCATTATGGTGGCTTTACGCTTAAACTCACATCCGGCACGTTGGGGCGGGTTAGGGCGGTTAACTCAGCGGTAGAGTGCCACCTTCACACGGTGGAAGTCACTGGTTCGATCCCAGTACCGCCCACCAATGGCTCGCCGGGCAAGCCTGGCTGGCGAGAAGTGTAGCGCCAGAGTGATCTGGGAACTTCTAAAAACCGTCGCGAGCGGGTGAAGTTGGCAGTGAGGAGCGGACACGTACCCAGTGTACGGCGAGCACCGGAACTGACAGATTCGCCCGCGCAGTAGGTTTTTAGAAGTTCCCATCTTCGAAACCCCTTGATCCACGGCATTTTCAACACATTTATGCTGGGAAACGCCCGCCCTGCCTAGACTTGATGAGTCTTTCTCGCACGTCGAAGTTGGTCAACGACATGCAGACAGAACGACAGTAGCAGCGCCGCACCGATCCAACCGACACCAGCCCCTGTTAGCGTAGCGCGCAACGCCAACACTAAACCGGCACCGGCACCTAGGCTGAAGAACAGGTCCAGCGGCGCTATGCCGCGTCCGTTGCGCCGGTAGATAAGCGACAGCACCAACAGTTCCAACAGCATCACGCACAAAATGATATCGGTCGCCAGACCGCTGGCAAAAAAACGTTCGATGGTCATTGCGGATTGTCGTCATCTCGGCCAACGACGCGCCGTCGTGCGCGCCTCACCGCGAGCGCCACCAACAGAACAATGATCGGAATAGATATGCCGGTCGCAAGCTCAACGTTGACGTTGATCCCGGCCGACGCGATGGCCTTAAACACCCAACTGATCAAGCCGACGACATAGTAGGTGATTGCGGCAACCGACAAACCTTCTACGGTTTGTTGCAGACGTAACTGCAATTTGGCGCGTTTATCCATCGACCCCAGCAACGCTTGATTCTGCTTTTCCCTGGCGATATCAACCCTCGTAGACAACAGCCCGCTAGTTTGCGCTACCCGGTCGGACAAGTCGCGCAGTCGCTGCGAGACGGTGGCGCAAGTCGCCATCGCTGGTGCCAAACGCCGCGTCATGAACTCGTCGATGGTTTGTACACCCGCGATGCGGCGCTCACGCAACTCGGCAATTCGTGTACGCACCAAATCGTAATAAGCCCTGCTCGCGCCAAACCGATACTGGCTCCCGGCCAGCGCACGCTCCACCTCGGCCGCGAGGCGAGTCAATTCACCTAGCAGGTGTTCATCGTCATCCGCCGCGGTGGATTTTTCTGCACCGATGCTATCTGTCACGCTGGTAAGGCGGCGCTCCATCGCCGTTACGTCGGCAGCGCGTTGGCGTGCCACCGGCAGACCGAGCAATGCAAGCATCCGGTAGGCCTCGATTTCAAACAAGCGCTGCACCACCCGCCCTGCTTGATCGGGCGTGAGACCGACATCAATCACAAGAAAACGCGAATAGCCGTCTTTGTGAATTTTGAAGTCGGTAAATGCGATACCTGCCCCTTCGCTAACCTCAGCACCGACGGCAATGTTGCCAACAAAGAACGCTTCGAGTTCGCTGGCGGTGGGAACAGGCTGACGGACTGCGAGTTTTGCGTGCGCCGCGACCATTCGCTGGCCTGGGATACCCTCCAGCCAGTCGTCGGGCAAAAACGATACCGCCGGTTCCGAAAACGGCTGGGGACTGAGACCAGCGACAAAAAATGTGTAACCAGAGAATTCGCCGTGACGTTCCCATTTGATACGTAGATTGTCGAGCTGAGCGCTGAAGTGCGTCGCGCCCGGCTGCGGCGGCGTGACGCCAAAACGCTCGCAGAGCGTAACAATGTGTTCCAGCTCGGTTGACCGGTCTTCCGGTGCAACCAATACCGCGACATAACTCGCGCGGGTCGGCGCATGGATTTCGACTGACAGTCGCGCATGCACTTCCGCGGCGAGCGTGTAACGATCGGCGTGATCAACGAGACGAGGGGACATGAATGCTGCCAAGGGAAGTTGAGAATGAACCGCTGCCTGCTACCAAAGACTGCCAGCAAATGCCTCCCGCCGTCAACCGCGAGTTTTGTGCAGGAATGAGCAGACCTGCGGTGACGCCACGACCGACGCAGCCGCGCAATTCAACCTCGCTATACCCGGGCGAACCCAATGAGATGCGCCAAATCCTTAAAGAAAATGCGGATGTGCGCCATCGGCTTGGCACGCACCAGCTTCTTGTGCATATAAGCCTGCCAAGTGAGTTCCTGTACATCTTTATCGCGGCAGATACTGACGAACCGCTCGCGCCGTTTATCGCTGTTGTACCAGAACGACTGCATGATGCCGAGTATCCAAAACACGCGGCCATGCGCCTTCATGAAGCGCTTACGCGCTGTCGCCAATGCACTCGCTTGATTGGTCGCAAGAAACTGGAGCGCGGCATCGGCGGCGAGACGGCCGCCCAACATGGCGTAGTAAATCCCCTCGCCCGAGGCCGGTGCCACCACGCCGGCAGCGTCACCAGCAAGCACGACATCACGACCGTTGTCCCAGCGCCTTAGCGGCTTCATCGGCAGCGGCGCGCCTTCTCGACGCACAGTCGCTGCGTCCTTTAGCCCCGCTGCTTCACGCAGCCCTGCGGTGGCGTTGCGGATAGAGAACCCCTTGTGCGCCGTCCCCATGCCAACACTGGTGGTGTCGCCATGCGGGAACACCCAGCCATAAAAATCGGGCGAAACCACGCCTTGGTAATAGACGTCGCAACGCGCCGGGTCGAAGCCGGTGCTCGCTGCGGGGGATTGGACGATCTCGTGATAAGCGTATACGTAGTTAACGTCTGCCGCCGCATCGACTTCCTGACGTGCAACTTTTGACGACGCACCATCCGCGCCAATCACCAAGCGGGTACGAACCATATGCGACCGCTTTTGCTCACTGCCGTCGCCATCATCAGACTCTGTGCTGTAGTGAACAATCGCATAGCCGGCGCTATCACGCGTGATCGACTCATAACTGCCGGTGACGCGGATGGCCCCTAGCATTGCCGCACGGGCACGCAGCCACTCATCAAAATGCTCACGATCAACCATGCCAACAAATCCGCCGGTAATCGGCATATCGACGGCAATACCCTTTGGTGACACCATTCGCGCGGATGTAACCTTTGCCACCAGCAATTCATCTGGGATGGCAAACTCTTCAATCGCAGCGGGCGGGATTGCACCGCCACAAGGCTTGATACGGCCAGCTTTGTCGAGCAGCATCACGCGTTTGCCCTGGCGTGCTAGGTCGCTCGCGGCGGTTGAACCAGAAGGCCCCCCTCCTACCACCACTACGTCGTACACATCTAGGTTCAGCATGTTAGTCGCTCCCTTCCATTCGAGGCGTCAATTCCAGCGGTTTACGAGTCTTGCGATCAGTAACTGCGGCGGTGCCTACAGTAGCGGTCACACGATCAATGCGAATGTTCATTGCTAACCAAGCGGCCGCGACGAAGGCGATGGCCTCCAGCGCAAACACCATTGCGTACGCATTTCCCGGCGTTGCGCTACTACCCATGAGCAATTTGCCGAGATCGGCGAGCACCGTACCCAAGAATCCGCCGACACCAAAAGCGATAGCCTGTGCTGCGCCCCACATCCCCATACGAACCCCCTCGCGGGCACCGCGTCCTTGCGAGGCCATTGCCATCATTGCGCCGATTGCGGCAATCGAGAAGGCACCGTTGGCGACACCCAATAGAAATACGTTTTCGCGTAGCGGCCAAGGCATGCCTGCAACACCAGCCAGCACCAACCCTGCCTGCGCAATCGCCGAGGCAACACAACCACCGACCACCCACGCCTTCAGCGACGCTACCGTGCGGCCCTTGAATAGCGTTGTCACAAGCGCAACCAGCAACATCCCGGCGAACACGCCTCCATGCTGGATACCGGACAACTTGGTCGATTCGCCCGGTGTAAAGGCAAAAATCGCACCGGCAAATGGTTCGAGAATCAGGTCCTGTGCGCTGTAGGCAATCATCGACACAAATACAAAAATAGTGAAATGGCGCGCGTCGCGCTCTGACCAAACCTGCTTGAGCGCATCAAAGAATACCGGCCTTGCGGCCTCGTTGTCCGCCAATCCAGCCGCTTCTTTGTCATTGCCTTCGACCCGCCAGATGGCGACCAGTGTGACTAGAAACGCCACCATCGACACGCCACCGGTGACGAATATCATTCGTGCGGTAGAAAACGGATCGAGCAATTTGCCTGCGACAGTCGCGGTAATGGCAAAGCCGGCAATCATCATCATCCATACCAATGTTGCCGCCGCCGCGCGTCGATCCTGATGCACTCGTTTTGCGAGCAGTACAAGCAGAGATGTGCCACAGGCACTGACGCCGCCACCAATCATGACAAACGATGCTACGGCAAGCGCGATGCCTGCGGCAAGGTTTGTCGCCATTAGCGCAGTCGCCATCGCGGCCATCGTTCCCCCGACCGCCAATGCCGCCATGCCGCCGACAATCCAAGGTGTGCGGCGTTGCCCGAGATCGGAACCGTACCCCATGCGTGGACGTAACATCTGCATCGCGTAGTGAAGTGTCACCAGCGCACCCGGCAACATGGCCGGCAATGCAAGTTCCACCACCATGACACGATTGAGGGTGGAGGTCGTTAACACCACGATTGCGCCCAATGCGGTCTGCACCAAGCCCAACCGGAAAATACTCAACCAGCCGAAATTTGTCGTTGAACAGTTCATATCATTGCAAACCCTCAGCCGCCAGCGGCTTGGTTAAGGCCACGAACCGCAAACGCCGAGACCAGCATGCCGCCGACATAAAAATTGATACCGAGTGCGCTGTACCAGGTTGCGCGCTCGATCGGATCAGCTAAAAAACGCAGCATCAACAGCCCCTGCACCATTGTCAGTACGCCGACCGCAATTGCGTGATTCGGCGTCTGCCAGCTAAACAAAAGTCCCACCACAACAGACTGCGAGAGCAACATGACGCCGCAAGCCACACGCGCGGCACCTTGCGCGCCAAGCCGCACGGGCAGTGATCCGACACCCATTTGGCGATCACCTGCGATCGACTTGAAGTCGTTCAACGTCATGATGCCGTGTGCGCCGATGCTATAAAGCAGCGCAAGTGCAAGGGTACGCGAGTCAGGCAATACACCGCTCAACATCACCGCGGTTCCAGTAATCCAAGCCAGCCCTTCATAGGACAAACCGCAAGCGGCATTGCCCCACCAGCCATTCAGCTTTAAACGAAACGGCGGCGCGCTATATGCCCAGGCGAGAAACAGGCCGACCACCGCAGCACAGAAGCCCCAGATCCCCAAGAAACTGGCGACCAGCAGTGAAACAATCGTCCAAAGAATTGCGATGCGAAGTCCCCACCTACCCGGCATCCGTCCCGATGGGATCGGTCGGTTTGGTTCGTTGATCGCATCGACGTGGCGATCAAACCAATCATTAATCGCCTGACTCGTTGCGCATACCAGTGGGCCGGCCAAAATGACGCCCAAAATGATGTAAGGCCAACGCCCCTGTGCGTCAACACCCGATGACACCACTCCACAGCCGAACGCCCACATAGGCGGGAACCACGTAATCGGTTTGAGTAACTCTGCAACGGTTGCGAGTGACGGACGCACCAGCGGTGTAGTTTGTGAAAGTGCAGTCATCGCGTTATGGGATTCAATCGATTGTTCTATCTGGGCAAATCCACTCGAGGTGGTCGTTGTGGTGGCATCGGCACAGCATGACTAAATAGGGGTCGGCTCCTGATCATCTGGCGGAAGATCGCCTAAGCCATGACGGCGCATCTTGACGTACAAACTCTGGCGGCTCAGACCCAACATTTCCGCAGCCGCCGCCCTGTTATCTTCGGTCAGGCCAAGTGCAGCCTCGATACAGAGTTTCTCAATCAGATCCGTCGTCTCCCCCACTAGCTCTTTCAGAGACACACGTCCGACCAATGCTGTCAGTTGCTCAACCGAACGTGATGTTGGGCCAACTGCAGTTGCCGCACCAGTCGCTTCAGCCGCACCCGGCTGGAGTTTCCCGTCTCCCTGGTCGGACGCCAACATGCCGCTTGGGTGTGTAAGCCGCCCGCCGATATTGCGGATGGTGAAAGCCATGGCAGGTGGGTTACTCGCCGGCAGCGCGACGGCGGAAACTTCAACTTCTGCAATCAGACCATCATCACCACGCATACCGGCAGCAAACAGTCTTACCGAACCACGTCGCTTTAAATTTGACATCAACACATTGAACTCAACTTCGTTGCGCCCCAGCCAGCGGTCAAGCGCTTCACCACGCAGCTTATCGTGGCCAGACGTGTGGGCAAGTTCCGCGAAGGCTTGGTTCGCCCAAATGATGATTCCGTTGACAGTAGAGACCACAAACCCGTCAGCGGCACGTGCAACTGCATCCAATACACTCTTTACTTCACCGTCCATCCGCGGGTCGGCAGGGGTTTGCGAAACGCGGACCAGCAATAGGGAATTCTGCTCGTGTCTAAACAACGAAGTCGAGATGAAATACTCGCTTGCCCCGCTGGTGCCCAGTGCATTTGTGCTGGTCGGCTCACCACCGCGACCCGATAACCAAACACTAACCTCTTCGGCGCGACCACTGGAGCGTACTCTCGCAAACAGCGACTCGATGACATCGGTGCTGCGTTGATCAAAGCCGGAGGGAAAGCGTTGGCCGACGATCGGCATGGATATGTCGCCGAGCATCTTTGCCACCGATGGGTTTGCCTCAATGATTTTCTGGGTTCCTGCGTCGATCACCAGAACCGCTTCGCTAGACATCTGAAACAGCAGGCGGTAACGCGTTTCCGCGTTACGTAAACGCCAGTAGTCACGTTCCATTGAATGCTGGGCATCAACCAGGCGTTGCTGAAGAGCCGCCGTCGCCCGCAGGTCGCGACCGAAGGCAATTATGCTGCCGTCAGTACCCACACGAATGGTTGAATACAGAACAGGAATATCGACTCCGCTCGACGACGGATGATTTACCTGCCGCCACTTCGCTTTCGGCACCGGACCCTTGCCAGTGTGCTCAACCGCCTCGCTCAGAAGCGCGACAATTTTTTGCCGACTTTCGACAGTGACACAGTCCTCCCATTGTCGACCAACAAAGCTGTTCAGGCCATCGCGATCAAACTCTGCGCGACAATGCATTGACTGTACGCCGCCTTTCGCGTTGATGACGAGCGTTATATCGGCCGCAGCGGCGATCAATAGTGCAGCAGCACCGGTGTCGAATGCGGCTGATGCTCTGGCAATCGGGTCGTCAACGACCGCCGCGACGCCACGAGCATCGCGCTGCACGGGACCAACGGGATGCTGCCCTGTGGTCAAGAATTGCCCCGGATAGTAAATTCGCTTTCCACAAACTTCACAAAGCCGTAAATAAAGTCATCAGCCAACTCACGCAACAATGGCGTGTCCGCCGCAAGTCGCCCGACTCACATACCGCTTGCCCTTGATCAACGCGTCACGCACGCTACTGACGCAGAAGTCAGCTCCAGCGATGAGTTTGTTCGGGTTGTCGGCGAACATCCATCCGCCGACCATCACCGTTAGTGTCACGTTGCGCGAGGCTTTTCTGACAGCAGCCAATACTGACGGTAACTGCTCCAGCGCCGCCTGGCTCGATACTGACAATCCCAGCAAATCAATGTGTTCGCGGCTGACGGCTTCTGCTAGCGCCTCATTGTCGACCGGCAGTTCACTCGAGACATCCCAGCCAGCACGACGGAAAAACTCCGCCGACATCATCACGCCAAGTGTATGCTGCTCCAAGGCGATGGGTGCCAGCAACACGCGGTACCCAGACGGGGTAACCGCAGCGCCTTCAGCAAAGAAGGCGGGGCGCAAGTCGTACATCACCTGCTGTATACGCCAGACTGCACACCCGACTTCGCAGAAGTTGCAGTCGTCGCTACTCCACATGTCTCCCAGGTGACGCGCAGCGCCGGTCAATAGCTCAAGGTAAATTGTTTCAACCGACGTGCCTCTGGCTCGCCACATTTCAATAAACGAGGCCACCGCCAACATATCGTCTTGCAAAAGCAGCTGTGCGAACTCGGCAAGGTCGGTGGTGCCAATGTTGGTCAAGCTGGGGCGCATTTCGCTGGTCATTGAACGGCCTTTGCCAATCCCTACGGGGCGATCTGCCGCGAGTAACTGCGGAATGATCTGGGACTCCACGAGGCCGACAAGCAGCGTATTTGCGCCTGCTGCCTCGACGCGAATGGCATCGCTGCGTGCACTCGGGCTTGCCGCGCGCTTACATCTAATGGCGGAGCGTAACCCAGTTTCCGTCATGCATCCCTCACTCATATTCTTTCTCCGCCTTTTGTCGCTGCATGGCCCCTCCTCGGCCACCACAGCAACATCTAAACCGGACTTGCGCCGAACGGCCAGCCAAGGCAGGTTCATGCGCCACGCTTGGTGTTCACTTGTGCGACCTTGGCTCGGTTCCCGCTCGGTTCCATGTTCCATATCACCCTTCGACAAGACGCGGTCGGTGGGTGGCGGAGCCAAACCTACTCTGACGTTAAGTAGGCGCTTGTAATCCAATAATGTCAACCCTTATTGACAAAATCTTTCTTTCCCTGTCCTTGTTTCGTTGAAAAAATTGACAATTTCAGTCGGTCTTTTTTAATTTTTTCATTTTCTCGCCTAATCCGAGCGCTACCGCTTAATTGCTAACGTTCACTGACCTAGTTTTTAAAAGAGTGTCAACCTCTATCAGGAAAAAAAATGTCTAATTTTCTTGACACTATTTTGTTAACGGCCTAAATTAAGGAAGCGAGGACACTAAAGGATCAAAACGATGCGCGGTACAGCGCCCCAGGGGCAAGGCAGCGACAGGGATAGGCGTCACGGGTTGACCTGCACGCTATACACACCGGAAGAGCGGTCGCGCCGAGACGCCTCCATATGGACATTGATTCAGGGCATTCTTGCGCCAGTCCAATTTATCGTATTCCTCGTCAGTGTCGTATTGGTGTGCCGATTCTTGATCACTGGTGAAGGCCAAGCCGCCGCGACAATTTCCATCGTAATCAAGACGCTCGTCCTATACACCATCATGGTGACAGGCGCGATCTGGGAGAAGGCGGTGTTTGGCAAGTACCTATTCGCCCACGCCTTTTTCTGGGAAGACTTTGTCAGCATGTTTGTCATCGCGTTGCACACCGCCTACCTATATGCTCTGCTCACCGATACCATGAGCGTTCGCGGGCAGATGTTGCTGGCTTTGGTGGCGTATGCCACCTATGTCATCAACGCAGGCCAATTCCTCTGGAAGCTGCGAATGGCACGTCTACAACGAGGTGATTTGCCGCTGCAATCGGGAGTCGCCGCATGAGTGTTGCCCTCGAATCGGGTCGTGCTGATACGAAAATCATCCCGATTCTCAAGGAGCGCGGTCAGCGTGAAGTATTTTGTGGTCTCACCGGCATTATCTGGCTGCATCGCAAGATTCAAGATGCGTTCTTTCTCGTGGTCGGTTCACGCACCTGCGCACATCTCATCCAATCTGCAGCCGGTGTCATGATTTTTGCCGAGCCGCGATTTGCCACGGCCATCATCGACGAGCGCGACCTCGCAGGCTTGGCGGACGCGAACGAGGAACTTGATCGGGTAGTGAAACGCCTACTGGAACGCCGTCCGGACATCAAATTACTATTCCTGGTAGGGTCATGCCCCTCAGAAGTTATCAAGCTGGACTTGTCGCGCGCCGCGCAACGCCTGTCGGCGCAATTTACGCCGAGCGTACGGGTCCTGAACTACTCAGGCAGTGGCATTGAGACAACCTTTACACAAGGCGAAGATGCGTGTCTTGCCTCACTGGTGCCTACACTTTCTAGCGCGCCAGCCGACGCCCCCACTACCCTCATGATTGTCGGCACACTCGCCGATGTTGTTGAAGACCAGTGGACAAGGCTATTCAACGAGATGGGCGTCCACAACGTTTCATATTTTCCGCCGCGACGCTCCACCGAACTGCCAAGAATCGGGCCGAATACCCGCTACTTGCTTGCGCAGCCGTTCTTGGCTGACACTGCCCGTGCCCTAGAAGAGCGCGGTGCGCAACGGTTGCCTGCGCCCTTCCCGCTCGGCGTAGAAGGCACCACAGAGTGGCTCAGGGCTGCCGCCAACATGTTTGGCGTGAGTACCGATACATTCGACGCCGTGACCATGCCAAAGCGCGAGCGCGCATTACGTGCATTGCAACGTCAACGTCCACAACTCGAAGGCAAGCGAATCTTCTTCTTCCCCGACTCGCAGCTCGAAATTCCGATCGCCCGCTTCCTCTCGCGCGAGCTTGGTATGCTGCTCACAGAAGTGGGAACACCGTTCTTGCATAAGCAGCATCTGGCTGAAGAGATGGCGATGATGCCTGCTGGCGTGCAGATCTCTGAAGGACAACACGTCGAAAATCAGATAGATCGCTGCCGCTCCGCAAAGCCAGACCTTGTCGTCTGCGGCTTGGGTCTTGCGAACCCATTAGAGGCAGAGGGCATGACCACCAAGTGGGCGATCGAATTGGTCTTCACCCCCATTCAAGGCTACGACCAGGCCGCCGACCTTGCCGAGCTGTTTGCGCGTCCACTTAGCCGTCACCTGAGGCTGGTCGCGTAATGCAGCTGACCCTCTGGACATATGAAGGTCCGCCACACATAGGTGCGATGCGTATTGCAACCGCCATGCACGGACTTCACTACGTGCTGCACGCCCCGCAGGGTGACACCTATGCCGATCTTTTGTTTACGATGATTGAGCGTCGTGACCGGCGCCCACCGGTGACCTACACCACCTTCCAAGCACGCGACCTTGGCAACGATACGGCAGAGCTCTTCAAATCTGCCGCAAATGATGCCTACGAGCGTTTCCAGCCGCAAGCCATGCTGGTGGGAGCTTCATGCACGGCCGAGCTCATTCAAGATGACCCGGGTGGTTTGGCGAAGGCGCTGAACTTGCCTATTCCGGTCGTCCCTCTTGAGCTGCCTGCCTATCAGCGCAAAGAAAACTGGGGAGCATCAGAAACCTTTTACCAGTTGGTACGCGCGCTCTGTACGCCGCACGCCCCCGCTCCGGGAACGACACGTGCGCCACGTGCAAACGGCAAACGGCCGTTATGCAATCTGCTAGGGCCCACCGGCCTCGGCTTTCGTCACCGCGACGACATCAAAGAGATTTCAAACTTGCTGATATCAATGGGTATCGATATCAACGTAGTAGCGCCCTACGGTGCCACACCGGCCGATGTGGCCCGTCTCGGTGAGGCAGATTTTAACGTGGTGCTTTATCCGGAGACCGCCGCGCAGGCCGCCTCGTGGTTGCAACGTACCTTTGCACAGCCTTTTACCAAGGTGATCCCAATTGGTGTCGGCGCGACGCGCGAGTTCATTGCCGAAGTTGCCGCACTCGCCGGTGTTGATGCCGCACCGCAGCTTAACGACCCTTGTTCACATTCTACTTGGTATGCGAAGTCGGTCGATTCGACCTACCTGACTGGCAAGCGCGTTTTTGTTTTTGGTGATGCCACCCACGCCGTCGCAGCCGCTCGTATTGCCGCGAAAGAAATGGGCTTCAACGTTGTTTGCATTGGCACCTATAGCCGCGAGTTTGCCCGAGAGATTCGCGAGGCAGCAAAGTTGTACGACGTCGAGCCACTGATTTCTGATGACTATCTTGAAGTCGAAGCCCGTATCGCGGAATTGCAGCCCGAGCTCGTGCTGGGTACACAAATGGAGCGGCATATTGCCAAACGTCTTGGCATACCGTGTGCGGTCATCTCTGCGCCGGTGCACGTGCAGGACTTTCCGGCGCGCTATGCGCCGCAGATGGGGTTTGAGGGCGCAAACGTCATTTTTGATACGTGGGTTCACCCGCTTATGATGGGGCTTGAAGAGCACCTGCTCGGTATGTTCCGAGAGGACTTCGAGTTTCATGACGACGCAGGATCCTCCCATCTGTCTCATCTCGGCGCTGGCAGGTCGAAGGCAAAACCCCAGCACGAACGGGCCATATCAGGCGAAATGGCCCCGAACACCCCGCCAATAGTCGGCATTACTCAGCCAATCGCTACAGCCGATGATGGTTCTACCCCCGCCCCCACCGTGACCGCCACCGCCCGCCATGCCGACGGCATTGCAACTGGCGCAGCTACGCCAACCGCTGCCAATGGCCCGTGGGTTCCCGTCTGGGATGCAGATGCCGAAAAAGAGCTCGGCAAGATTCCGTTTTTTGTCCGTGGAAAGGCGCGCCGCAACACAGAACGATTTGCGCAAGAGCGCGCCCTCGCCGCAATCACCGTCGAGACTCTCTATGATGCTAAAGCTCACTTCGGTCGATAATCCGCAACCGGTATTTCCGGCTATCCACGTGGTAATTGTCACCATGGACAGCCACCTGGCAAGTGCTGCGGCGCGGGCTAACCGAAAGCTGTCGAAGTTCATGCCGGGACTGAAGATCACAGTGCACGCAGCGGCGGAATGGGCGGATGACGCAGCCGCCATCGAACAATGCAAGGCCGACATCATTTCCGGCGATATCGTGGTTGCCTCGATGCTGTTCCTTGAAGATCAGTACCTGCCAGTGCTACCCGCCCTAAAAGCACGACGTGATCACTGCGACGCACTGATCGCCGTTTTGTCCGCACCAGAAGTCAGCAAGCTGACAAAGATGGGCAAATTTGACATGAGCGCGCCAGCGGGCGCGGCGATGTCATTTTTAAAAAAATTGCGCGGCAAGCCCGCCGGTCAGGATGGCAGCAAGGCCGGTGCCGGAGAGCGGCAAATGAAAATGTTGCGCCGATTGCCGAAGATTTTGAAGTTTATCCCTGGTACTGCGCAAGATGTGCGCGCGTATTTTCTGACGCTGCAATATTGGCTCGCCGGCTCGGAAGAAAATGTCGGCAACATGGTGCATTTCCTCGTCGACCGTTATGCCGCCGGCGAGCGCCAAGCCCTGCAGGGCTTGGCGAAGGTCGCAGGTGCCGTAGAGTATCCCCATGTCGGTGTGTACCACCCGAAGATGGCACATCGCGATGCGGTAAATCGGATGGCCGCCACGGTTGATGTCCTGCCCTCATACGCGACGGCAGGCAGGCGTGGCACGGTCGGTTTATTGTTACTGCGCTCGTACATTCTTGCGGGAAACACTGCCCATTATGACGGCGTCATCACATCGCTAGAAGCCCGCGGCTTACGGGTCATTCCAGCGTTCGCCACAGGCTTAGACGGTCGCCCGGCGATAGAGACTTATTTCCTTAAAGACGGTCGCCCGGTCATCGATGCGATGGTTTCATTAACCGGTTTTTCGTTGGTCGGCGGCCCGGCCTATAACGACTCAAAGGCCGCCGAAGAAATTCTCGCGAAAGTCGATGTACCGTACCTCGCCGTGCACCCGGTCGAGTTTCAGACCCTTGATCAATGGGGTGGTTCGATGCGCGGGCTGCTGCCAGTTGAATCGACCATCATGGTCGCGATCCCGGAACTAGATGGCGGCATTGGTTCGATGGTTTTTGGTGGTCGCGGTAGCGCTGCGCAGGTCGCCTGCACCGGTTGCTCCCGTGGCTGCAAGTTCACCAACATCGCCGAAACCCACGACATGCACTCCTGCATCGAGCGCGCAGACACCCTCGCTGCCCGGATCGGCAAACTGGTCGACCTGCGTCGCTCAGAACGCGCCAGCCGCAAGGTTGCGGTAGTGGTGTTTAATTTTCCGCCAAACGCTGGGGCTACTGGAACCGCCGCGTTCCTGTCAGTGTTTGAGTCCCTGTTCAATACGCTGGCCGCAATGAAGCGTGAAGGGTATGTTGTTGACATGCCCGCGTCTGTGGATGAACTTCGCGAGGCTGTCATCAACGGCAATGCCGCGCAATATGGCGCGATGGCGAACGTCCATACGCGCATCCCGGCGGATGAACATGTCCGTCGCGAAAAACATCTGAAGGAGATCGAAGCACAATGGGGTCCAGCACCAGGCAAGCAGCAAAGTGATGGCAGTTCAATCTTCGTGCTCGGCAAAATGTTTGGCAACGTGTTTGTCGGCATCCAGCCCGCGTTTGGCTACGAGGGCGACCCGATGCGTTTATTGTTTGAGCGGGGTTTTGCGCCGACTCATGCGTTCTCTGCGTTTTATCGTTGGCTAAACGAAGATTTCGGCGCGAATGCGGTGCTGCACTTCGGCACACACGGCGCACTTGAATTCATGCCAGGTAAGCAGAGCGGAATGTCGGCAACTTGCTGGCCGGACCGCCTCATCGGCGACCTGCCGAACATGTATTTGTACGCTTCAAACAACCCCTCGGAAGGCACCGTGGCCAAGCGGCGTGCCGCCGCAACGTTGATCAGTTACCTGACCCCGCCAGTGGCACAGGCTGGGTTGTATAAGGGTCTAGTCGACCTCAAGGAAATGATTGAGCGTTATCGCAGTTTGGAGCCGGAAGCAACTGCGGAGCGTCGCGAACTCGCCGTCATGATTCAAGCGCAGGCGGCCGAACTACAGTTTATCGAAGTTGCCGAGTCGGCTTGGGGCGATGCCTCCGATGCGAACATCGTCAAACTCGGCGCAGAGATTCTGGAAATGGAACACGCCTTGATTCCCTTTGGCTTGCATGTTGTCGGAAAATCGCCAAGCAACGCCAAGCGGGTCGACTTGCTTCTATCCTACGCTGAAGCATCACACGCCAAGCGTCCCGCACGTGCGGTAGTCGAGGCAATCGTCGCTGGTTGCAGCGCCGCAGACGCTCTTACGCTTGCCAATGGCGACACCGAGCAGCATCCGTTGGCACTACTCGAGGAGCTTGCGAGGACCGATGCGATGATCGCCGAGGATCATGAAATTGACGGCATATTGCGCGCCCTCGATGGGAGGTATTTACGTCCGGCACCCGGTGGTGACCTGCTACGAACCCCCGCGATCTTGCCGACGGGTCGTAATCTACATGGCTTCGATCCGTTCCGTATTCCGAGCACCTATGCCGTTCAAGATGGCGCGCGCCAGGCAGATCGATTGTTGCAGAAGCACATTGCTGATGGCAACAAGTTCCCCGAGTCTATCGCACTCGTGTTGTGGGGCACGGATAACCTAAAGAGCGGAGGCGGCCCGATCGCCCAAGCGTTAGCCCTGATGGGTGCCAAACCACGCTTTGACAGCTATGGCCGCTTGACCGGCGCGGTACTAACGCCACTCGATGAATTGGGACGCCCGCGCATCGACGTCGTTATTACGTTATCGGGTATTTTCCGCGATCTTCTTCCGCTGCAAATTAAGCTGCTGGCAGAGGCATCGTTCTTGGCCGCAACCGCCGATGAACCTGATGAACAAAACTTCATCCGCAAACATTCGCGCGCTTTCGTGGCTGAACACGGCGGCAACCTTGAAACCGCGTCACTACGGGTGTTTGGCAATGCCGACGGCGCATACGGTGCCAACGTTGGCAACCTGATCGACAACAGCCGTTGGGAAGACGGGGATGAACTCGCCGAAACATTCAGTCGTCGCAAAGGATTCGCTTATGGCCGCGCCGGCAAGCCAGTACAGCAAGGCGATTTGCTGCAAAGTGTTTTGTCCAACGTTGACCTAGCCTATCAGAACCTTGATTCGGTCGAGCTTGGTGTGACCACCGTCGACACCTACTTTGATACCTTGGGTGGCATCAGCCGAGCCATCACACGCGCCAAAGGGCCGGACGCGAGAGTTGCGCCGGTCTACATCGGCGACCAAACACGCGACAACTTCGGTGGCGGTACGGTACGGACATTAACCGACCAAGTTGCCTTGGAAACGCGCACGCGAATGCTCAATCCCAAGTGGTACGAGGATATGCTGAAACATGGCTATGAGGGCGTGCGCCAGATCGAGGTTCACATCACCAACACGATGGGTTGGTCCGCCACGACGGGACAGGTACAGCCTTGGGTGTATCAGCAGTTGAGCGAAACATTCATGCTTGACCCCGAAATGCGCGACCGGCTTGCAAAGCTAAATCCCACCGCCTCTGCACGGGTTGCGAACCGATTGCTGGAAGCATCACAAAGACAGTACTGGAAGCCCGATGCGGCCATGCTCGAAGCCCTTCAGCGCGCAGGCGAAGAACTCGAAGATCGCCTTGAGGGTGTCTATGAACCTCCAACCCAATTTCAACGCGCTGCAGCCTGAACCCCTACTAAGGAACGCACATGAGTGTAGCAACAGTACCGTTTTCAGATATCAAACGCGCCGATGGTGCCAACCTACCGAAGCGCCCCGATGGTGATGGCAGCGTTCAGACTCAACTGGACCCCAATCTCAAAATTGGTAACGCCAAAGTGTTCGCCGTATATGGCAAAGGCGGCATCGGCAAGAGTACGACTTCCTCCAACCTATCGGTGGCTTTCTCAAAATTGGGCAAGCGAGTATTGCAAATCGGTTGCGACCCAAAACACGATTCGACATTCACCTTAACCAAAAGGCTGATGCCGACGGTGATCGACGTCTTGGAATCCGTGGATTTCCACTCAGAAGAGTTACGCGTCGAGGACTTTGTCTATCAAGGTTACAACGGTGTTATGTGTGTGGAAGCTGGCGGCCCCCCGGCCGGTACCGGATGCGGCGGCTACGTTGTTGGCCAGACAGTAAAGCTTTTAAAAGAACATCACCTTCTCGAAGACACCGACGTTGTAATCTTTGATGTCTTGGGCGATGTGGTGTGTGGTGGCTTTGCCGCGCCGCTGCAACATGCAGATCGCGCTCTAATCGTCGCGGCGAATGACTTTGACTCTATTTTTGCGATGAACCGTATTGTTGCCGCGATTCAGGCCAAATCGAAAAACTACAACGTTCGATTGGGAGGCGTTATCGCCAACCGCAGCCGCGAGACGGATCAGATCGATAAGTTCAACAACGTAATTGGTCTCAAGACAATGGCGCAATTCCCCGATCTTGACGTGATCCGCCGCAGCCGCTTGAAAAAAGCGACCCTGTTTGAAATGGAAGATTCACCAGAATTGCGCGCGGTTCAAGATGAATATTTGCGCCTTGCCGCAAAGCTTTGGGCAGGTGCCGACCCCCTCCATGCGATGCCTATGAAGGATCGCGATATTTTTGACCTGCTGGGATTTGATTGATGTCGAACATCTCGTACCAACGGCGACGCAGCGAGATCGAATGTTATTTCGACCGCACGGCTGTCGACGCGTGGAGAAAACTCACTTCTGACGCACCTATTGGTCGTATTCGGACCACTGTCCGTGCTGGCCGCGATGAAATGCGCAACACACTATTGAGTTGGTTACCAGAAAACTTGGAGGGCTTACGTCTCCTTGACGCCGGGTGTGGTACGGGGGCACTTGCAGTGGAAGCTGCACACCGAGGCGCAACGGTACTGGCGATCGACTTGTCTCCGACACTCGTAGACTTAGCGCGCGACCGTGCGCCAAAGACGTTTTCGAATCCGCATGGAAAGGTCGAGTTTCAAGCCGGCGACATGCTGGATCCCGCGCTGGGTGAATTTGACCACGTGGTTGGCATGGATTCCGTCATCCACTACGACGCAAGCGATGTGGTGAAGGTGCTCGAAAGCCTCGGTGCCCGCACGCGCGGCAGCATCCTTTTTACCTATGCGCCAAGCAATCCGTTCCTTGAAACCATGATTGCGATCGGCCGACTTCTGCCGCGCCGAGACCGTGCGCCATGGATTTCACCGATTGCAACCAAGCGAATCAACCATCTCGTTGCAACAAGTCGTGAGTTATCGGCATGGCGGTCGGCCCGCACCAAGCGTGTCTCGCGTGGTTTCTATACCTCTCAAGCACTGGAGTTAGTGCGCGCATGAAAATCCTGCCGCTGAAATCGATTAACGACAAGATGAGTCGCGGCTGGCAGTACCTCGGCAGCGAATGCTTGCCATTCGCCGACGCGGCCACGAGAGACCTACCGCTTAGCAGACTGCTGCGCTTATCGTTGTTTCAGGTGACTGTTGGAATGGCAACAGCCTTGCTAGTCGGAACGCTGAATCGTGTCATGATTGTCGAATTGGGTGTCTCCGCATGGTTGGTGTCGTTGATGATCGCCCTGCCCCTGCTGTTTGCGCCTTTCAGAGCCTTGGTTGGCTTTAAGTCGGATACTCATCGATCAATCCTGGGTTGGCGTCGAGTACCATTTATCTGGTTCGGCAGCATGCTCCAGTATGGTGGATTAGCCATCATGCCTTTTGCACTACTGATTCTTTCAGGCGATTCATCAGGTGATTCACATGCGCCGATCATTGTCGGACACATCGGCGCGGCTCTCGCCTTTCTGATGATTGGTGCCGGCCTGCACACAACCCAGACAGCTGGCTTGGCATTAGCAACAGACCTTGCAACGCCCGACTCTCGGCCTCGTGTTGTCGCCTTGATGTACGTTATGCTTTTGGTTGGGCTCGTATTGAGTTCGTTTGCTTTCAGCTTCTTCCTTGAAAATTTCAATGCGATTCGTCTGATTAAAGTTATTCAGGGGGCCGCAGTCGCTACCATGCTGTTGAACGTCATCGCGCTCTGGAAGCAAGAGCCGCGAATTCCTTGGCGGCCGATAGGAATCGAAGAAAAGTCACAGAAATTCAAAGACGTTTGGCAGATTTTCCGCAACGAATCAGGCGCGATCCGCTTGCTGACGGCCGTGGGATTTGGCACTGCCGCTTTCAACATGCAAGATATCGTCTTGGAACCCTATGGTGGCGAGATACTGGGCTTAAGTGTTTCGGCCACGTCGATGCTGACAGCAATTCAAGCGGCAGGCTCACTGCTTTCATTTGCTATTGCCGCAAAACTACTGAGCAATCGCGCTAACCCCCACCGCCTCGCCGCATGTGGCGTGTTGGTTGGGGTGGTGGCCTTTTGCTTTGTCATCTTTTCTGCGCCAATGGCCTCACCAAATGTCTTCCGTATCGGCGCGTTTTTGATTGGCTTCGGTGGTGGTTTGTTCGCCGTTGCGACGCTTTCATCCGCGATGAACATCGAGACCTGCGGTTACACCGGTCTGGCTCTTGGCGCATGGGGGGCGGTTCAGGCGACGGCAGGTGGCCTAGCAATTGCCGCTGGCGGTGCCCTCAGAGACATCATCGCCCACTACGGAGAGCGTGGCGACTTGGGCCAAGTATTGGCTGATCCGGCAAATGCGTACGGCATGGTCTACCACATTGAAATATTCCTGTTGTTTGCGACCTTGGTTGTTATCGGTCCGATGGCACGGTATAGCTTTAGTTTGTCGTCCATACCGGGCAACAAAGAATCACAGCAGCAGAAATTTGGATTGGCTGAGTTTCCTAGCTAGAAATAGAAACGGTTGTCAGGTGCAATTTTCTTGCGTTACCCGAGGAGAATAAACATGGTTGGTGCAATTACACAGTACATCGATGTCGCGCAGTTGGTTCTCTACCTATTCTGGGCATTCTTCGCCGGCCTCATTTACTATCTTCACCAAGAGGGCAAGCGCGAAGGCTACCCCTTGGAGTCCGATATCTCTCATCGGATCAAGGTACAAGGCTTCCCGGCAATTCCGGATGCGAAGACATACCAGCTTCGTGATGGCTCAACGCGAACCGCGCCGAACCCGGAGAACAACGGCTTTTCGTCAGGCCTTAAGGCAGCTCCGGCGCACGCCTATCCGGGCGCACCGCTCATTCCAACCGGCAACCCAATGCTCGACGGCATCGGGCCCGGAGCGTACGCAATCCGCCCGGATGTTCCAGATATGACGGTAGACCAAGAACCAAAGATCGTACCACTACGGGTTGCCACAAATTTCCATCTTGAGTCTAGCGATCCCAACCCAATCGGGATGAACGTAATTGCAGGAGATGGCAAGGTCGCAGGCCAGATCTCGGACGTTTGGGTAGACCGCGCCGAAATCCTGATCCGCTACTTGGAAGTCAAAGTCGCGAGTAACGGTCGTACCGTGCTAATACCAAATAACTTTGCGCGAATTACCAGCAAGGAAGTCAAAGTACGTTCAATTTTTGCCGAACATTTTGCCGACGTACCTAGCACAAAAAGGGCTGAAACGATAACGCTGATGGAAGAAGAGCGGATCATGGCCTATTACGGTGCTGGCACCCTTTACGCGTCGCGGGAACGTGCGGAGCCACTACTGTGAGTCGGCAACTTTTCATCGTTCCGGAACACGAGTTTGAGCCGCAACTCGGTCTCCCTGAGCGGCTTCCAGAGGGAGAGAAGCTTCTGTGGCAAGGTGCACCCGACTGGCGGACGCTCGCAATCCACGCTTTTCATGTCCGCAAACTGGCTGTGTATTTCGCCGTTATCCTTGCGCTGCGCACTTTGTTTGCCTTGTCGGAGGGAAGTCACATCAGCGACCTGGTGATTTCTTTGGCGATCTTGACACCACTGGCTGGTATCGCAATCGGCCTGATCACGTTGATAGCTTGGTTAACAGCACGTACCACGACATATACCATCACCGATCAGCGCATCGTGATGCGCATTGGCATCGTCCTCTCAGTGACCTTCAACCTGCCTTTCAAGTCACTCGACAGCGTTGGCATAAAGCGTTTTGCCAACGGCGCAGGCGATTTAGTGGTGACGATTGGTTCGCTCGACCGCATTGCCTACGTGCATCTCTGGCCGCATGCACGACCGTGGAAACTTGCCAAACCGGAGCCGATGCTGCGCTCGATATTGAACGTCGCCACTGTTGCAAACACCCTAACGCAAGCGATGAAAGCGGCTTCCGGCGGTGTTGCGATTGCGGTCGGTGAGGAGCAAATGTCTACCAACCAAACGACCAACCAACGCGACGAATGGGCAACGGCGGCATGAGCGCAACCAGCCAAGCCATTGTTTCCGACCATTTTCCCCGCGCACCCCTCTACCTTGCGGGGGCGGCGGTATTGCTAACAATTTTGGGCGTGTCGACTGTCCGGGTTGGCGACTTGCGCACCTCCTATGTCTCAACGGCTGCTGCGATCAAGGAACGTGCGCTTCGCTTTGAAGATCAGAAGGACGGCAGTGTTACGGTGATTGACGCCGCAACCAATAAAACGATTGAAATTGTCTCTCCCGGAACCAATGGTTTCTTGCGCGGCGCGCTACGCGGTCTGGCAAGAGAACGCAAGCGCACAAGTGCAGGCGCAGAACCGCCTTTCCGGTTGGCTTCGCGAACGGATGGACGACTTACTCTCGATGACCCTACCACCGCTCGCCAGATAGACCTAAAGTCATTTGGGCCGACGAACGCGCTGGTATTTGAACGCTTCTTGACACAACAAGAACCAACCCCTCGTGAGACTAACGCTATTGCCATCAGCACAACGCCGCTCGCGCCACTGTTTACCGGAAAACACTCAAGAAATTAGGAGCCATATGTCTACTACCAAGTCCATTGATACTGCTGCAGACGCGGGCCAACGCGCCAAAGCGAATACGCTGATAAGTCCGCGCTTCTACACCACCGATTTTGAAGCGATGAATCGCTTGGACATCAGTTCCGTTAGATCCGAGTGGGACAAAATGATGCTCGAATACGAGGGCGACAATAACCATGATCACTTCCAGCGCGATGCCGGATTTGGCGCAGAAATCCGTGACATGTCGCCCGAGCTGAAGCAGGAATTTTTGGACTTTCTTGTCAGTTCGCTGACATCAGAGTTTTCGGGCCAAATTCTTTACAACGAAATTCGCAAGAACATCAGCAACCCGGACATCAAGGCATTGATGGGATTTATGGCACGCGATGAGTCGCGCCACGCGGGATTCATTAATCAATCACTTCGGGACTATGGCCTAGCCGTTGACCTAGGTGATTTGAAGAAGACAAAGACGTACACCTACTTCAAGCCAAAGTACATTTTTTACGCGACGTATCTGTCGGAAAAAATTGGCTATGCCCGTTACATCACCATCTATCGTCAGTTGGAAAAACATCCTGACAAGCGTTTCCACCCAATTTTTAAGTGGTTCGAGCGTTGGTGTAATGATGAATTCCGCCATGGTGAATCGTTTGCACTCATCATGCGCGCGAATCCAAAGTTGCTTACTGGCCTTAACGTCTACTGGATTCGCTTTTTTCTGCTTGCCGTCTACGCCACCATGTATGTGCGTGACCATACGCGGCCGCAGTTGCACATCGCAATGGGGCTAGACCCTAAGGAATACGGCTACACGGTATTCCGAATCACCACTGAAATCACCAGACAAGTGTTCCCCGTTTCGCTGGATACCGACCACCCGTCATTCCGCGCCGGATTGGAGCGGCTGCATGCCATCTCGGACAAGATCACAGCCGCCAAAGCGCGGGGTGGAATCGTTGGGCTCGTAAACCAAGGAGTATGGGCTGTCGCAGGTTTCACCACATTTGCCCGCTTGTATTTCTTGCCGGTCAAGTCTCATTCACTACCAAAGCAGATTCGCATGGTTCCTGCTTGGTAACTATCGCATGATAAAAAAATAGTCTCGAAATGGAAATCTCACCACTGCTTTACCCGACACTGTTCGTGCTGATTGCATGGTGGTTCAGCACCGGTGCGATTCTCTATCTTGATCAGTTGCCTTCAACAACTTACCCGATCAGCATGACATGTGCAACGGCATTAGCGCTCGCTGCATTGGTGGTATTGGCAGTATCTAGCCAAGCTGCGACCCTTGCCAACGCCTACATTGGATTTTCTGCGGCGCTGATCATTTGGGGATGGCAGGAAATGGCGTTCTTGATGGGGTTTGTGACCGGTACACGCAAGTCTGCCTGTCCTGAAAATGCCACCGAACTACAAAAATTTCTCTACGCCACCGAGTCGGTTATCTTTCATGAGGTGGCGCTGGTGATATGCGTACTGGCTCTCTTCACCGTCAGTTGGGATCGCCCCAATCAGGTCGGTATCGCCACCTTCTTCATTCTGTGGGTGATGAGGCTATCGGCAAAGCTGAATTTGTTTTTCGGCGTACGCAACCGGTATGAATCATTTCTGCCGCCTCACCTTGCCTATCTCAAGACATATTTTGGCCAGCGCAGTATCAATTATCTCTTCCCGGTGGTGGTCACATCGTCAAGTGTCGTGTCGTTCTTGCTTTGGCAAGCTGCGCTCACACTAGGCGCAACCCCTTTTGAAAACGCCAGCTACGGCCTTCTGGCGACGCTCCTTACTTTGGCGGTACTGGAGCACTGGTTCTTGATTATCCCGTTACCCGTGGAACGAGTGTGGAACTGGGCGATGCGATCGCGCAACGCAGGTTAACCATCCGATGCGACCTTCCCTTCCATGTTGACGGACAAAGATATGCCACGCTGTTTGTGGCACCCCATTGGTGGCGTAGTTCGCCACTCAATACCCGCGTGCGGGTTCAGCACGATAGCAGGTGAAGTTTGAACAAGGAGAGATAGTTATGTCAGACGCTGAAAGAGTTTGGCCATCCGGCCTGACAGTATCCGAAGCCGAAGAGTTTCACAGACACATCATCGAAGGTACGCGTATTTTCTTCTTCATCTCGTGCATCGCGCACCTGATGGCGTATATCTATACGCCTTGGCTTAAATAGGAGGAAAGGAAGATGAATAATGGAAAAATGTGGCTGGTGTTAAAGCCAACAGTAGGAATCCCCGTCTTTTTTGCCGGGATGGTGGTAGCTTCGCTATCGATTCACACCTCGATACTGCTGAACTCTGACTGGTTCCCTGCCTTTCTTAAGGGCGGCCAGAAGGCGGCAGCAGCAGCACCCGCGGCAGCACCTGCGGCAGCGGCAACAGCAGCACCAGCGGCAAAGCCCAAGTAGAGCAATCGCGCTTGGGCGGGACCGAAAGGGGTCGGGATGTTATCCCGACCCCAGTTTTGTTTAGCCGCAGTCATTCACTACGCAGTTTACTCGGCAGAGATGGTCTGTGTGGATGCTACAAGCGTGCCGACGTGGCACTAGATTCGCGGATCAGCGGCACCATGACACTCAATGCCGCGAGCATCAAGATTATTTCCACTGTGTACACAAACATAAAGCCACTTTCGGGCGACACCCGACTGACACCATCGCGGCCTACGAATGTAATGCTACCCACCACGTCGCGCAATACACCGCCGAGGGCAACAGCGACGCCCGCTGCGGTCGCCTGGACTGCTCCCCATGCGCCGAGAGCTAACCCGCGTTGATCTCGCGGGGCGTGGTTCATCGTTGCCGTCAGCGTGCCATGGCTAAATAACCCCCCGCCAAGACCAATAAAGAATGCACCCGCAACAAACAGCAGTGGCGACGATAAGAAAGCGGAAAATATCACCGCCAAAAATGCGGGGACGCCAAATCCCGCGCCGTAAGAAGCGATTCGAAAAGGATCGGCACCTCGGGAAAGAACGCGAGATGCATAGCCAAAGCCAAGCAGGCCTCCCAGTGCCAACGCGGCCGTGAGGCGTGTCGTTGCAGAAACGGACATGTTGAGAATCTGACCGCCATAGGGCTCCAGCAGGATATCTTGCATGCTGAAGGCCATCGTTCCCAACCCAATCGCAGTTAGCCGACGGAGCGCGCGGCCATGTTCTGTAAAGCTGTTCCATGACTCGCGAAAACTTAGCCGCACTGCACCGTATAACGCCGAGTTGCGATTACGCGGCTCTTGCTTCCAAAGCGCGATGATGTTTAACACCATCGTCAAGACTGCGGCAGCCTGGATCACTTGAACCAGACGTAACGGGCTGAAATCGGCAAGCGCCCAGCCAAACACCAGCGCACTGAAAAAGGTACCAAATAGCAACATGACGTACATTAGCCCCACCACTTTTGGCTGTGACTCTTCAGAGACAAGGTCAGTCGCGAGCGCCAACCCGGCGGTTTGAATCGTGTGTAGCCCCGCGCCGACAAGGAAAAATGCCAGTCCGGCTCCAGCCTGCCCTACCCAAGTTGGCCACTCTCGCGCGTTGCCGCCTCCTGATAATGCCAATAGCGCAAAGGGCATGATCGCCAAGCCGCCGAATTGGATCATGGTACCGCGCCAGATGAAGGGGACCCGCTTCCAACCGAGCGCCGAACGATGTGTATCTGAGCTATACCCGATCAAAGCGCGAAATGGTGCCACAATGACGGGCAGGGAAATCATTATGGCGACCAAAGAGGCCGACACGCCTAACTCAACAATCATGACGCGATTAATTGTGCCGACCAATAGTACAAGCGCCATTCCCACCGATACCTGAAACAGTGACAGGCGCAACAGCCGACTCAACGGCACTTCCACGGTTGCAACATCTGCAAAGGGAAGATAACGTGGTCCAAGATTGGCCCACGTTTCAATTATTTTGCGGCTAATGCGGTTCATTTTTGACGCGCCTTCGACACAAACGGCGCTCCGGGCCTAAACAACAATTGGTCGCCATTCTTTCATCGCGTGCGGAGGAATGAGAATTTCTTTTGCGGCAATAATTGCAAAACCCGTGTGCTCTAATTTGGACCGAGTATGTTTTGGCGTAACCTTGCACTCCACAGCAAATGCGGCCCTGAGGCCGCAATTGCTGAAGCTCTCCCACCGACTTGTTTGCCTAACGCTTCGACGCGACCTTCAGTGGGGTGGCGGGTACGTCAGTCTTACTCAGCAGTGCCGGAAAGTCTTTGGCCATCTGCGCGCCAAACAACGGTTTGTAGGCCCCAGCGTGACAAGTTGCGCAGTTAACCTTGGCGACATCGCCACCCGCCCCTTTGCGACTCGCCGGGAACACGGGGGTTAATGGCTCCATGTACTCATTGTTGAGATTACGCGCCATGCGAATCCCGTGCCAAGCCGTAACACGCTGCGGCGTGGACGTTTCCCACGACGAAAACGAACGCGTGTTGTGACAGTAGGTACAGTTAACACCCAATCCCTCCGACATATGCACCATCAATGCGTACGTCCATTCCGTTTGTTTGGTAGTCTGCAAATTCCGTGTCTCACCTCTCATCGGTAATGCCGTAGAGCCAGCGGTACGAATTTCCAACGATTGACTGAGGAAAGGCGTTAGCCCGTCTGCAGGTAAAGAGCTTAGACCAACGTCTTTGGCAACCTTGTTCTGAAGTCCATCACCTCCAACCATACGCGATGCGGTCTTTGCAGTAGGCGGGGTAAACCAGACGTTTGACGGGATGTTTTCTCCGCGATGGCAGGTATAGCAAGTCACCCCCGTGATGCCAACGTGTGCTTTGTTGTCTACGTTGATCGCCTGGGTCATTTGCAACATCTTACGGGAGACAATTTTAGTGTAAAGCGTGTCGGCTTCAAAACCTTCACCCGCTTTATGGCAGTAGTTGCAGCCTTCTTTTGGCGCAACCCAGTTTGTGATCGACACCATTGTTCGGGTGAATTCACCCACACTAACGCCGCCAAGCACTTGGACATTCTTGTAGATCGAGCTAGCGGGGGGCCCCCCGTCGGTGACCGCCGGGGTGACGTCAGGTACGGCATTCGCTGCCAGTTGCTTCGGCACATCACGAGGATTGTTCAGTTCGACCATTCCGGTTCCGCGGAAGCCTCGTTGATAGGTGTCAACTGGCGGACGTTCCCAGCATCCGCTCACAACAGTGGTTCCAAGCAACGCAACGAATAGCGCGGCTGGTCTAGAAAGTGCCTTCATTTCGCCACTCCTTGCAACATTGCAGGATCGAGGACGGGCCCCGGATAGACGGTCGGGTACATTGGCGCGACCCCGTGCTTAACCGCCCACAGGTACCAGTTATCGACAACCGTACCGGTCAACAGAATGCCGATACCACCAGTCAGCGGACACAATACCGCAAACCACCACGCCCACCGATGGATCGATTCCATGGAAGCGTTGAAACCCATGGTCCAACGCCAGAAAAGCGCTGCGCGTTCAGAAGCGGTACCACGATCAACGATTTGTTCAATCTCGCGCTCGCCGCCGAAACGGCTCACAGCAAGAATGGTCGCGCCGTGCATGGCAAACAAAAGTGCTGACCCGTACAAGAAGACAATCGACAACATATGGAAGGGGTTGTAGAACAAATTGCCATAACGAATCGAGAACGCAGCCGTCCAGTCTAGATGCGGGAAGATACCGAACGGCACGGCTTCGCCCCAATTGCCCATGATGACGGGGCGAATAAAGCCGAGTACAAGATAGAGCCAAATTGCAGCGGCAAAGGCCCAAGCAACATGAGTCCCCATGCCAAGCGCTCTTGCGCGGCGGTACATTCTCAGCCACCAAAGCAATATGGACATGGTAAGGAAGAACCCCGCCATTAACCACCAACCGCCCTCATTCAACGGCGGAATGCGCAGCCCATAGGCTGGCGCTGGCGGCTCCAGTGCCAACCAAAACAGCTGCCGCACAAATTGCACCGGATCCCAGTTGACCGATGCCATCATGTTCAAGCCAATAATTTCGAAGGCGATAAAAAAACAAATTATCGATGCGACACCGAGTCCGCCAAGGTAGACCGGTCCTACCTGCGCGTCGCCAAATTTCCCGAACCAGTAAACAAAGAATGGTTTGCCATCACGACCCCACCAGTCACTCTTTGGTAGCGGCACACCATCGTACGGAGCATGCACTTGGACTCTTGTAAAGATATTCTGATATTCCATGTTTATCTCCGTTCCCTATTTCCAAACCGGCAGGTTTAACCACCAGCCCCACCATTCGGGCCAGCCGCGGGTCCAAAATGGTCCGCTGATCACAATGCACACAGCGCTCCAGAACACCGCGCTCAATGCAAGGAACAGACCGAGGCGATGCACTCCTAACGTACCGATGGAATAGCCGATCGCGTCGCGGAAAAAAGTGTTCTCATGTTCGGCAGTTTTGACTGGCTCGCCTTTTGCAGGATTGGTGGAGGATAGTATTAATCCACCGTGTAATGAGAGGGCAAGCGCGGTGCCAAAGAAGAAACTGACCGCGAGCATGTGAGCCGGGTTGTAGTGAAAATGCAGGTATTGGTAGCCGGTATTTGACACCCAGTCGAGATGGCTCATGATGCCATAGGGGAAGCCATGTCCCCAGGCGCCCATCAGCAAGGGGCGCACAACAACCAACGTGACGTACGCCAGAATCGCGAAGGCAAATGCAAACGGAACGTGGTACCCCATTCCCAGTTTTCGACAAATCTCAACTTCTCGCAGCGCCCAAGAGACAAAGGCGCCAATCGCACAGACAGTGATGATCTGCCAAAGTCCGCCTTCCATCAACGGCGCGAATCCGAGACCGTACTTGAGGTCTGGCGGCGCAATGTTGATTTGCCACACATTCCATGTTGTGCCCTGAGAGGCACCCCATAAAATGAGCGCGGTGCCGACCACTGAAAAGAATATGGTCGTGACGCCGAAGAATCCCACGTAGAACGGCCCGACCCAGAAATCAAACAAATCGCCGCCTAGAAGCGTCCCCCCGCGTACTCGGTATTTCTTCTCAAAACTTAGCATCGCCATGGCGCACTCCTCGGACGTGTCTGATTGTTGCTAACGAACCCTCAGGACAGCTATGGGTTCCTGACAGATTTTGGAAATTAATGTTTCGGGTATTGATACAGGCAGCGCAAAGTGCCTCGCTACCTTGCAACGACAGCCGTGCTGTGAAACGTATACCTATGTCGGCTTGATTGAACAACGGACGAAGTCAGTAACGTATATCTACGTTGAATGTGCGTTGCTGCCACACCCGACTCCGTCCGCCCACTACAAATGGACCGTTGCCAGTTACTTCGGTGCCGGCGCCATTTGACTTACTGCCGGACCGGCTTTCGCCGCAGGGCCAGCAAGCCAGTTGAATCTGTCCGTGCTGAGCAAGATGAAATGAATCACGATTGCCAACGTGAACAGAAACGCCGCCAGCGCCACGAGAGCACGACGCGGGTCGAATAACGTCCAAATTCGCCACATGTTTCTACCTCCTAAAAAAATGCGTAACCGTTAGAGAGCAAACGGGATTTGTCTTCTACAAAACAAACCCAGCTTAACCCGCAAACCAGGGACGCCAGTTCCAGACCAACACATGAGCCACAGTCGCAATTGCCGTGAATATCACCATACTGGAGACAAACAGACCGTGAAACGCTCTTGCTTCCTCAGCGGAAAGTCCCGACAGGGATTTACCTTGTTCCGACATATAAAACCTCCTTCACGAAGTTCCGAATCACCTTTCGACAACTCGGTACAGCACCGTACGAATCCCGTACGGCGAGGATCACCATCCGCCGCTGTAATACGAGACGGATGATTAACGCCCTAAATTCAGGGCATATTCTTTTGAACGCTAATCCATCAGCGCCATGGCTAATGTTGAACGCGCTTGATGACTTGCTTCAACCAAAATCGACGGATGTTTCTTTGCATCGCTGGCGGCAGGCACAAGCCGTGTAGCCAAAACGATGACAAGAAATATTGGAAAGCTGATTAGGAACAGCACTTGAAACAAGCGCTCATCACGCTTCTTCAGGTTCTGTCGATCAGCTTCAACGAGGGTGCTATTGGATGTATTCATGCATTCGCTCCTTCCAAGAGTGCATCGCGTGCCTTTTCAACATGGGACTCCAAAACAATTTCGCTACCGGCGAGGCGCGTTTCGCGCTCTGCACGGTCGCGCAGTCGTTTAGCAACAGAGATACGAATCAGAACTGGTTGATCGTCAACCATCGAATCGAGCAGCGCCTTTGCAGCATCATTCCAAGGTAACGCCTTGGTTGGTTTGGCGAGCGTTGCATCAACCTTATCCATCTGGCTGGCGAGTGGCAGGATATGGAACAACATGTCAAACAGGGCATTTGATACTTCCTGAATCAAGTATGTTGCGCCTGAGTAGCCCATAAACGGTGTTCCGATATGACGACGAATGATCGCGCCAGGAAACGATGCGGGGATGTATGACGACCTCGCGCCGCTTTCAGCGAGGTACATACGTTCGTTGTAACTTCCAAACATGACCAGCGGCGGCTTCTCGCGCACCAATTTCCGCACTGCCTCATTATCCGTTTTCGCGCCGGCCAGCCGTGGAATCGCAAACTGGCACGGCATGCCCATCTCGGTTTCGAGAAAGTTACGGATTCCCCGGGTATAGGTTTCGTTCGCCACCACGGCAAAACTTGCGGTGCCGAAAAAATCCTGCGTCACGGAACGCCACAGATCCCAAATCGGCTTGATCGTTGTATGTTTTTCGCGCTCGATGAAGGGCTCGGGATCGAGGCTCAAAAGCTCACCCAAACTGCGCAAGAACTTGGTCGTACTGTGCAAGCCGATTGGCGCTTGTAAATACGGGCGCCCAAGGCCTTCGCATAGCATGCGACCGAATTCGCGATACATACAAATATTGACTTCCGCATCAGCCAGTTTGCGAACATCGGCAAGATGGGTGCCTAAGGGGAAAGTCATGTTAACTTTCGCGCCAATACCTTCGACTAAGCGGCGGATTTCCGCTAGGTCGCTGGGCATGTTAAAGGTACCGTAAGCAGGTCCGACGATGTTCACCAAAGGGCGAACGACGCCATCAGCATCGGGAGTGCGCGGCTTCGCTTCAGGCACTGCGCCGCGCTTGTTGCCGTACTCCGTCCACAGCCAGTACATTGCGCGGTTCGCACATTGCCACTGATCCTCGTCGATGGTGCGTGGCAAAAAGCGTAGGATGTTGGTGCCTTCTGGTGTTACACCGCCGCCAATCATTTCCGCAATCGACCCGGTCACCACCACTGCAGGCAGGTCTGGGTCAAGTGTGGAGTGCGCTTGTTTCATCGCGCCCTCGGTACCATCGCGGCCAAGATGTTCTTCCGCCAGTCCGGTTACAACAATCGGCAACTCATGCGGCGGCAACGCATCGGTGTAGTGCAAGACGGAGGTAACCGGTAAATTTTCGCAACCCACCGGGCCGTCGATTACAACCTGCAAGCCCTTGATGGCCGTAAAGACATACACCGCCCCCCAATACCCGCCTGCGCGATCATGGTCAAGCACGAGCATCAGATCATCTCCTCGGCTTTTTTCATCTTCATCAGCTTGATCACTTGTCGCTTTGTGTAGTCCTTGAATTCAGGGCGATCCTGCGGCACGCCGTTGGCGGCTTCCCACACACCTGAGGTATGGCCTTCACCGACACCGGTGAAAAAATCTTTCATGGCCTCGAATCGACCCTTGTTTGCGAGGGCAGCATTAACGACAGTTGCCAATGAACCTGCACCGGCAGGGCCCATCAATGGTCGCGCGGAAATCAGGTTTGTGAAATACAAACCTGGAATCGTTGCCTGCTTGGCAGCCTGCACGATCGGTGTCGTTCCAATCGCCAAGTCAGGCTTAAACTCACGCATGGCGGCAAGGTCCTGCTCAAGCGACGCGCGATACTGGACATGTACGCCATGTGCCTCCAGCCACTCACGATCAAGATCGCTCCACTGCGTCTGTGGGCATGCGGTACCGACGTAACGAAGATCAGCACCTGACTCCACCAGCAGTCGTGCGACTAGGAGCTCCGACCCTTCGTAGCCGCTCATGGTGATGCGCCCCTTGATCGGCGCGGCCGATAGCGCCGCTTTGATCGCGGGGAGGATGCGATTTTTTGCTAAATCGATTTTGTCCTGCGGCGTGTTTGTCGCCACCCCGATGTTTTGCAACCATGACTCGGTGCCGTCGTAGCCTACCGGGGCAGAGCCAATGACGGTGCGACCGGCGGCCGAAAATTGACGAAGGCTTGCGGTGTAAAACGGATGAATTGCGGCGACTGCCGCGCAGTCGAGCGCTGCGTAGAGCTCGCGCCACTCACGTGTTGGTACGACTGGACCGGCGGCTAATCCCATCGGCTCCAACATCATGCCGATGGTCATCGGGTCTACTGGAAAAACTTCACCCACGATGGAGATTGTCGGCTTTTCGTTTTTGCCATGGCGTGGTGCTTGCACTGGCCCTTGCTCCGCTTCGCCGATAGCGTACTTGAGCATTGCGCCGGCGAGGACGTCTTTTGCTTCAGCGTGCGTAGGCACACCAAAACCGGGGACGTCAATTCCAATGATTCGAACGCCGTTGATTTCTTTTGGCAGCAACTGTAGCGGGACACCGCTTGCGGTCGGAACACACAGATTGATGATCACGATCGAGTCATAGAGTGACGGATCTGCTAGCTTGTAGGTGGCTTCGCGGATGTCTTCAAAAAGCTTGCCAGTGACCAAAGACTCAGAGTTGAACGGAACGTAACCGACGGTTCGACGCGCGCCGTAGAAGTGAGACGTGAATGTCAATCCGTAGACACAACAAGCCGACCCCGATAACACCGTTGCCGTACGCCGCATGCGCAAACCGACCCGCAACGAACCGAACGCGGGACACATCGATTGCGGCTGGTCATGCGGGCCTTTCGGATAGTCCTTGGCATATTGGTCAAGCGTCTCGGATTTGCCCGCGCTCTTTGCAGCGGAGAGCATTTGCTCCTTGCCCGAATGGCATCCTAGGCCGTCAACATTAACGGTCTGGGGATTTGCGATTGGTGCTTGATCAATATCGTGCATTTCGTACACCTATACCGTGTCGTAAATGACTTCGAGGGATACACGCGTGTCTTCGGACTTGCCACACATGTCGAATTGCGTCGCCGGTTCGAGCACGTAGTCACGACCTGTCACGTCGGATGAAAAGAGGGCAAGCAATTGATCTTGCGTAAGAGGAGTCGGCCGCATTGGCGGCGCTTCGCCGACATTTCTTGCCAGCTCTTCAAACAGCGGACCCCACTGTGAATCAGGCCGACCAATGATTTCATAACTTGCCGATTTACGACGAATATCGTCGTGCGCCGGAATCGCCGCCAGTACCGGGATGCCCGCACCTTCGGCGAACTTCGCCGCTTCACCAGTGCCATCGTCTTTGTTAATCACCATGCCGGCAACACCAACGTTGCCACCCAGCTTGCGGAAATACTCGACCGCGCTGCAAACGTTATTGGCCACATACAGCGACTGCAAATCGTTTGACCCGACAACGATTACCTTCTGACACATATCGCGCGCGATCGGCAATCCAAACCCACCACAAACAACGTCCCCCAGGAAATCAAGCAAAACGTAGTCGAATCCCCATTCGTGAAAGCCTAACTTCTCAAGCGTCTCAAAGCCGTGAATAATGCCGCGACCGCCGCAACCGCGACCAACTTCCGGTCCACCGAGTTCCATCGCATATACGCCGTCACGTTTAAAACAAACATCACCAATCTGGACGGCTTCGCCGGACAATTTCTTCTTCGAAGAGGTTTCAATAATGGTCGGGCAGGCCTTGCCACCGAACAGCAGCGATGTCGTGTCACTTTTCGGGTCACAACCAATGAGCAGAACTTTTTTGCCCTGTTGCGCCATCATGTATGAGAGGTTAGCCAAGGTAAAACTCTTACCGATGCCGCCTTTACCGTAGATGGCGATGATCTGAGTGGTCTTTGTGACAGGACCTGTGGCCACGGTATCGGGCTCAATTGCGGCTTCTGCCCGCAAGTTGGCCTTCATAATCTTTACCGGTGAGGTTGTTGTTTCAGCGGCTTCACTCATGCATCTCTCCAGTCGAGAATCATTTTCAAACAGCGTGGATCGCTAAATGCGGTTCTATAGGCAGTGCTGGCATCGTCTGCCGGTGATCGGTGTGTAATAAGGCCATCGAGGGAGAGATGACCGGATTCGCTCAGTTCTCTGACGGCGATCAAATCGGCGTGTTGCCATTGCGCGGCAATGCGTATGCGTGCTTCGCGCATAAAGGCCGGCGGGAAAATGAACGACAACGGCTCATCATAAAAACCGGCCAAGATAATCTCGCCGCTAGGTGCCATGCGTGAAATGAGTAGGTCGAGGATATTGCAATCACCGCTGACGTCGCAAATTGACTTGTAGTTGCGCTTGTTATCGGTGGAAGGATCAACGACCTCATACCCATGCCCACCTGAGCGGCGCTCGGCATTGGTTTCCCAAACCACTGGATTGCCCCCATGCAAAACCGCAATTCTTGCGAGCATGCGTCCCAACACGCCGTGACCGATGATCAGATCAGGTTGGATGGCGGGAACGCCGGACGTCACATGGTAGGCAGTTGCCGCGAGAGCTAGTAAAACGCCGTTTTCACCGTGCCCGCGATCAATTTGTAGCGCTCTTGCGCCTGGTAAAACCACGCGTTGCGCTGCGCCGCCGAACAGTCCCCTTACATCGCCGAAGCATTTCGCACCCGGCACAAAGACGCAATCGCCCTCCTCCAAGCCGGATGCCTTCCCCGCCTGTACGACTGTCCCAACCGACTCATAACCCGGTACCAACGGATATCCCATGCCCGGAAAAGCAGGCATACGGCCAGCCCATAGCAATCGTTCTGTCCCGGTGCTAATGCCGCTCCAATCGATATCAACAACGACATCGAGTTCGCCAGCAGCATCCAGCGCCAAACGACTGATAACTAGTTGCTCCGGTTGCTCCAACACAACTGCTTTTGTCTGATTCACTCAAGTTCTCCGACTTGGGGGTAGCGTCGGTCACAGGAAAAATACACCTGCGCAACAAATGTCATAATACTCTGACACTTATGTATGTCAAGTTTTCTATACAGTTGATCGTAAAGTAACGTTAACATTTGATTTAACTGGACTTTTTTATCGCGCTGGGAGCTTCGCTTACACCTTTACGAGCGATCATTAGGCTGGTTTGCAGGGGAATTCTTGTCGGGATCAAGCGTGGTGCCTCAAAACCGGCCTCGATAAGCAAGTGGGCAAGACGTGCCGGAGTTCGCGCGCGGCCTCGCCCCATTGCAAGCAGATAGAACCCGAAGTAAGCATCACCAATCGGCTCTGCGCCAGGCGTCGCCGCCATGGGCTCTGCAATCACAACAATGCCGCCTGGCGAGATCGCATCTCTTGCGGCAGCCAAAATGTGCCGAACCCGCTCGTCATCGTGGTCGTGGATCACACGTACCAGCGAGATGGCGTCGACACCGCCGGGCAAGGGATCGGCTAGAAAGTCCCCGCCGAAAGCTTGAGCACGATCACCCAACCCAATGTTGGCAAAACGCGCGCGAGCACGTTCAGCGACGGCTGGCAGATCAAACAGCAGCAGTTCCAAATGCGGATAACGTTTACCTACTGCACTCAAGAACGTCCCATCGCCGCCGCCGACATCAAGTAGGCGTCGGTGCCCGGAAAACGAATATGCATCGAGAATTTCTTCGGTCACCAGCGGCTGCGAAGCCGACATTAGCGCGGTATAGGCCGCCACCCGATCGTCGGAAAGTGTATTCGGCGATTCGGCACCCGCATACGGCCAGTACGCGGCGAGCGCTGTTTCAGGACGTTCACCACGCAGCAGCGCTACTGGATCATGCAAATCACGGTAGACCATCGCGTGATGCTCGATCATCGCCCGAATGGCAACGTTACCGACAATCGGCGCTCCGAGCGGCCCGAGGCCGAATCGGTGCCGATGGCGTCGCTCGACGAGCCGCAGAGAAACTGCAGCATCCAGTAGCCGCTCAGTGGCTTCACGATCAAGGCCAATCTTGCCGGCGAGCGTGATCGAATCGATTGGCCCATCCTTCAGGTATTCAAACACCCTTAGCTGCACACAGGCCAGCAGAATCTGAGAGTAGACGAATCCTGCGACGAGGTCGAACACGGCGCGAGCGCGGCGATTTGCCAATCGCTGCGTGAGCGGAAAACGCGTCGCCCAAAACTGAAAACGCGAATTGGTGAGTAATGCGTTACGGCATGCGGCGAGCCAATCGCCTACTGCACCAATCCAAGACGACTCAGGGCTCCCTGATGACACTAATGGCACCATCGACAAAGGCAAGAAGCCGCAGCCGCAGAGTCTCGACTAGGCTGCGCGCCGCTGTAACCCAACCGGTAGCAAACCATCTGCTTCCTGCTGAATCAGCGCACGTAGCTCATTGGCCCCCGGGCAGGGGGGAATTGAGGCCAGGGCTGCGGTGATCAAGTAATCCAATCTGGCGATTGCACCCTCAATACCTAACTCGCGGGCGGCGCTTGGGCGACCCAAGGCAACGTCCTGACCAATCGGCTTGCCGAGCTCTTTCTCGCTGCCGGCAACATCCCGAATATCGTCAGCAACCTGGTACGCCTCGCCGAGCCGTTCTCCCAACATCCGCCAATCTTCGGCGCGATGCCCGGCTGCAGCCGCACCAGCCATGGTGGCAGCGGCAAACAGCGCGCCAGTCTTGGCTTGCTGGTAGCGTGAAAGCGAAACCATCGGTTCGCTCTCCCACGCCTGGCCCGCACATATTCCCAGTGGCATCCCGACCGATCTTGCCAGAATGCCCACCAGTGTGGCCAAACGCGCGGGCTTCGATGCGGCTCCACGTGCCAAGCTTTCGAACGCCAATACGATCAGGGCATCCCCCGCCAGTACCGCCAGCCGCTCGCTAAATGCCCGATGCACAGCGGCTTTTCCGCGCCGCGTCGCGGCGTCGTCAAAGCAGGGTAAATCATCGTGCACCAGCGATGCACAATGCATGAGTTCGATCGCCGAGGCGGCAGCACAAGCAACGGCAGGATCGTCCTGGCCGCAGGCGCAGGCAACAGCCAAGCTCAAGCGAGGGCGAATTCGCGCACCACCCGGAAACACGGCATAGCGCATCGCCTGCGCCAGCAACGGCGGCGCATCTTCTGTTAGCGCAGCGCTTAAAGCGGCTTCAAGGGTATGCTCAATCGTATTCGCCATCGCCAGCTCAATTTGCTCATTCGTTGTCATCTGCCGTACCCCAATCCAAGTTAAGGTGAGATTAAGTCGCTTTCTCAAGTTATGTGCTTCCACTATCTTTGCCGCCCTGCCAACACTTCAGCAAGTAACAGCTGCAGACTGTCAACTAGACGTGACATACTCGGTGTAAGATACACTCCAAATTCCAGAACGTCAATTTTTTGTGACACATTTCCCAACGAATCTAATACCCGACTGCACAAAGCGTCTTTCCACTAAAAACGGTGGCCCGTTATTCACTGAAAAAGTAGATCAAGACGGCTATGTTTGGTGGTATGTCGATGCCCTGAGCGACGATGGCCGCTATGGACTTACGATCATCGCCTTCATCGGCAGCGTGTTTTCACCCTACTACGCCTGGGCGCGCCAACGCCCCGGCGGTGCCTCGCCGCAGGAACACTGCGCAATCAACATTGCGTTGTATGACGGGCTTGCTCCGCACCTGCCAAGTGCGCCGTCCCACGGCCATCGCTGGGCGATGACTGAACGCGCTTCCCGCCACGTCGTCGTCAGCGATGCGGCGTTTCAAGTGGGCCCAAGCACAATGTTGTGGGACGGCGCAAAGCTAATCATCAAGATCGACGAAATTTCGCTGCCCATACCGGCCAGGCTACGCGGCCTTGTGATTGTTGAGCCGCTTGCAATTTGGCATGAAGCCTACCCACTCGACGCCGGTGCACAACATCACTGGCGCCCTATTGCGCCGCTCGCACGGGTCCGCGTCGAGATGAGTGAACCAAAGCTCGCGTGGCAAGGATCCGCTTACGTCGACTCTAACCACGGGAGCGCACCGCTTGAAAGCGCTTTTGTGCGATGGGATTGGTCCCGCGGAAAACAAACGGCGACCCCCGCAAACGATGCCAAACCAGACAAAGCACCCGCACCCACCTTCGTCGTCTATGATGTTCACCGCGCGGATGGAACGCGACTGACGCTTGCGAAGGAATTCAGCGTGCCTGCTCCCGCCCAAGCTGCGACGAGCGAGTTCACCCCACCACCCCATCAAGCACTTCCAACCACCGGCTGGCGCATCAAACGCGCCACGGCTTGCGACGACGAAGCGAGGGCCACCGTTGTGAAGACCGTCGAAGACACCCCTTTTTACGCACGGTCAGTGGTTCGGTCCGTCGTCAACAAACAGCCAATGATCGCGGTGCATGAAAGTCTCTCGCTCGAGCGCTTCAGTTCGCGCTGGGTACAATGCCTGTTACCCTTTAAGATGCCGCGACGGCGTTAGCCACGCTGACCTTTAGTTGGCGATTGTTGGGCTTGCTGATGCCTGCGTTTTTCTTCGGCAGCGCGTTTCTTGTCACGATTCAGTGCCCAATATTCGCGCCCGAGCAGTGCTAGCGCGATGCCAAAGAAGGCGATTAGCTCAATGATACCGACACTCTCACCGTTCATCACGTCTCACCTTTGAAGCGGCAACTATCGCTCCCATTAGTCAGGAAGTAGGGTGTTGGTTGCCGAGATCCGCAACAACGCGTTGCGCCGCAAGTCTGCCAGAAATGGTTGCCATTGGGATACCGGCACCGGGGTGTACCGAACCGCCGGACAAGTACAGCCCGCGAACATCGCTGGTCGCGCTCGGCCTTGCAAAACTTGCCATCGAGCCATGAGTTGCCCGGCCATAAAGAGCACCACCGGTCGCTGGAAACAATGCGTTGAAGCCCTCAGGTGCCGTCGTGACACAGGACATGCCCTCCGTCTCCAACTCCAAGCCACACTGACGCATGAGTCCAAAGGTACTTTCTTTAAGCTCCGCAATCTGCATATCCGAAAGTGGCGTCACATCGCCATCTGCCGGCGCATTGATTAACACCAACATGCGGTCACTATCGCGCTCAATATGCTGATCAACTGCTGCGTCGGCACGGTCTTGCGCGCAAACGTAAACCGTCGGCGCGGCTGTCACCGCGCGACGGCGGAATATCGCATCAAACTCTTCCAAGTAATCTTCGGCAAAAAACACGTTATGGTGATGTAACGGAAAGCCGCGCGTTTTTGCGCTGACGCACCATGTCACCGCAGACAGCGAACGATCTTTACGCGCAATTGGCTTGACGGCTTCCATGACCGGCGTGCCCAGTAGCCCTGTGCCAAGCGCCGAAACATCACCATTAAAAACCACCGCGTCACAAGCCAGGATTTCCCCCCCGGCCAGGCGCACGCCCGTCACCCTGCCCCGCGTAGCTTGAATGTCCTCCACATGGGCATGGAAGCGAAAGCGTGCGCCGTTTTTTTCGGCAATTTCCTGCAACGCGTCGGCCACCCGTCGCATGCCGCCTTTGACAATCCAGACGCCCTGCTGTTCAACATGTGCGATCAACATCAGCGTTGCCGGCGCAAACTGGGGAGAAGAGCCGACATAAGTCGCGTAACGACCAAACAACTGGCGCAAGCGCTCGTCTTGAAAGTAGTTGCCGAGCTCCGCCCATAGCGTTTTCATTGGTGCCGTGCGCCACATGGCACCTAGATTGCCAAAGCCGACCCGCCGCACGAGTTCAAACGGCGACGGGCGTTGGGCAGCCATATAGGTATCACGTAGGGTTTGATAGATGTCCGCGCCGCGTTTGCAAAACGCGCGGTATCCGTCAGCCTCACGACCACCGGCAAATGCCGCGATTGCGGCGACACTCTCTTCCACATCCGCGAACAAATCGAGACGGCTGCCGGTTTGTCCAGCCCCGCGCCAAGCGTGGCGGGCCAGAATGCTTGCGGTTTGCAATTCCAAAAAATCTTCGAGCCTCAAACCAGCGTCGCGAAACAGTGATTCGAATACCCACTTCATCGTGAACACCGTCGGCCCCGCGTCGACATAGGACTCGCCAACCTTTACCTCGCGCATCTTGCCTCCGGGTGTGGCGGCGCGCTCAAGCACCTCAACGTCGAACCCTTGCCGCGCAAGATCAACGCCGGCGGCAAGCCCACCCAGTCCCGCGCCAATGACGAGCACACGCTTGGCCGTCACGCGAACTGCCAATCCCCGAAAAATATCCCAAACGATATCATCTGCCGCTGGCTGGACTGGCTGGGCTGTTAGTCATTTGCTTCAATGGCTGCGACAATCGACGGTGATGATAGAGGATGATCACCAGCCCAACAGTCAAAGGAATCGCCCATAACACGGGGTGGAGCGCCAGTTGCGGGACGGTCCGCACTGCGCCGAAAGCGAAAAAAGCCGTATAGACAGAAATACCGGTTCCAACCAAGCCTTTCACGTGTTCCTTCAGCCACTCGCTTGGCCCAACATTCGGCCGGTATAGGTAGAACAGATTCGTCGCCACGGTTGCCCAACCAATGAACGACATTCCGAACATTAAGGGCTGGCCGAGCAGATAACCCTGCCAAGCGCAATTGGTCGCCGCGATAAACGTGAGTAACTGCAACAACAATGAGCGCCACTCCCGGCTTGCGATCCGGTCCCGGCGAAAAGTCACACACAGCCATCCATACCAAGTCAGATTGATGGTCATAATGGCGAGACCCAACATCATCCAGCCGAAAATCGCTTTCACCAGAGCAGGATTACCGAAAACCGCATGATTCTCGAGATGTGGGTGGGTGCCCAACGGATCGTAGACTGTACACAGGCTCATCAATATCGCCGAGACGCCCGTCGCTATCATCGACCAATTAAAGATGCGCCCTGCCCGTTTGTGTGCATCGCCACCTTTCTTGGAAATCACCGGTACCCAAAACAGCACGAGACCTACCGCACCGGTAACAATGTGCGCCGTAACAAAGAAGTGAAACAAGTCAAGGATGGTCATAGAAGAGAGCTCGACGATCTAGTAACGGCGGGGGCGCGCCAAATTGCGCCACTCTTTCTTCCTGCAAGACAGAATTTACACTAGCCTGAACAGTTCATGGGCCGCCCGTACGCGAGCGCGCCCACTTACAATATTCAGGCTAGCATAGCCGTATCAATGTAATTGTGTCGCGTGTGGTTGCTTCGCGTGGCACAGATGGACGTTATAACACCTGCCGATGACTACCCAAACATCGAACAACCCCGCGTCGGGCGAAACCGCATCGCACCCCTACTACACGCCACCAAGACCGCAAGCGCTGTCTCCGATCGTATCTCTGGTGAGGCTGATCATTCAAGGCGACGGCGATCTGCTCAGCCTGCTTCCTGCTGACGCCTACCGGATGCCGGCTGGACATCTGGGTTATTCACGACGTCAAACACTAATTGTTAACGATCCGCAGCTGTATAAACCGATCCTGCTCGACCCCACTGACAGCTACCCGAAAAATGACCTAATGGTGGACGCACTTGCGCCTCTGGTCGGCAATTCGATTTTTGTCTCAAGCGGGGATGAATGGCGGAGGCAACGGCGCATGGTTGACCCAACCTTTTCGCACATGCGGCTGGGCGCAGCGTTTCCCGCGATGGCGGCTGGGGTAGCCGCATATGAAACCGAACTCGAAAAACTAGCGGCCAGCGGCAAAGCGTTCTCACTTGATCTGGCGATGAGCCACCTCACCGCCGACATTATCTGCCGCACTGTTTTCTCAACATCGTTCGATACGCAGGCCTCGCGCGAAGTGTTTGACGCCTTTGCCTTGTTCGAACGCAGTGTTGCCCAAGTTGAATGGAAACGGCTCATCTTTGATGCAGCATGGACGCCGGTTCCGCAGACACCGGAAGTCGAGGCGGCGTGCCAACACATTCGCAAGTTGCTGGGGCAAATGCTTGCTACGCACCAACAACAGGCCGTCCCCCCGAATGATATCTGCACTGAAATCGTTAACGCCCGCGATGCAGAAACAGGCAAGACTTTTAGCCGCGACGAGCTGATCGACCAGCTCGGTGTGATGTTTTTGGCCGGACACGAGACCTCGGCAAGTGCGCTAACTTGGGTTTTTTTTATTCTGACCCAGCAACCAAAGATCGTTGCGCGTATGCGCTCCGAGATTGACCGCGTGGTCGGCGACGGCGAGGTCGGCTTTGAACACGTCCGCAGCCTCACCTTCACGCGCAATGTGTTCCGCGAAACCATTCGCTTGTACCCGCCGATTACCTTTATCCCGCGCGTTGCTCTACACGCGACCAAGATTGGCAGATTCAACGTCAAACGCGGCGCAATGATTCTGATCTCTCCATGGACAATTCATCGCAATGAAAGTTACTGGAAAAATGCCAACGTGTTTGACCCAGACCGATTCGGCCCAGAACGCGAAGGCGAGTTGGTCGCCGGTGCTTATCTTCCGTTTGGACTTGGCCCGCGCGTTTGCGTCGGCGCGTCATTTGCCACCACTGAAGCTACCCTTATCATGGCACGCCTCGTGCGAAGATTCGATTTCACCGCGTTAAACGCAGAAACAGTGCGCCCAGTAGCCCGACTGACCACGCGGCCGAAGGAGCAGATCATGCTCAATGTGAGTAAGCGAGCATGAGTGAGTCGAAGAAAACAGTCCTTATCACCTTAGGCCGACTACCCAAGTGTCTCGACATCGCACGTAGCTTTCACAGACTCGGCTGGCGCGTCATTGTTGCCGAGCCGTTTGCATGGCATCTCACCCGCATGTCCAATGTGCCGACAAAGATATTTCAGGTCGTCGCTCCTAACACTGACCACGAAACATACTTGGCAGAGCTCACCGATATCATCCAGCGGGAAGGTGTGACATTAGTAGTACCGGTGTCTGAGGAAATCTTGCATCTATCTTTTCTTCGCGATCGTCTGCCCGCTGGGGTGACTCTGTACGCAATGTCATCTGCGCTATTGCTGCGCTTACACAACAAGCGGACCTTCATCGATGTTTGCCGCGAGATTGGCGTCAGCGCCCCAGAAACGGCGCTGCTGACCGAAGAACGCGCTTTGGAAATCGCCGCTGCGGGCGACTACATCAGCAAGCCAGTTTTTTCATGTTCCGGACGCGGTGTGACCTTTCATCAGCGCGGCGACACATTGCCAGCCGTTGATCCTGCCGCTCCGATGATTGTGCAGCGCTGGGTAAAGGGTAACGTGCTCAGCACTTTTTCCATCGCTCGCTCGGGGGTTGTGCTCACCACGGTCGTCTACCGAGGCGCGGTGATGTCTGGCTCGGTCGCAGTCGCGTTCGAGCGCATCGCTGAATCGCACCCGGGCAACATCGCTATTCAACAATGGGTAAACCAATTTGTTGAGGCGCTCAACTTCACAGGATTTATTTCTTTTGACTTTGTCGAAGACGCTGAAGGTAATGTGCATTCCATTGAATGTAACCCCCGCGCCACCAGCGGCGCACACTTTGTTTATGCCGACGATCTGGCCAAAGCTGTAATCGACCCGACCATGACGCCAAGCGACATAGCCTTTCGCGACGAGATTTTATTGCAGCAGTTCTATCCTTGCCTGACTGAAGTGCAAAAGGCGATGTTCACTTCCAGCTTTTTCCCACTACTCAATAAATTCATCCAGGCAAAAGATGTCACTTGGTCTTGGCGCGATCCACTACCCTTCTGGACCATGACCTTCACCGCCTCACAAATAATCTGGCTGTCGATCAAACACAAAGCGACCTTTGGGGAAGTCGCAACACTCGATGTAGGTTGGTACAAAGAGACACTCACACATCGGCCACAACAAAATCAGTCACCCTGCATTTAGTCTGCGGCAAATTTGCTGCCAGAGGGGCAAGCACCCGAAGTGCGAAATGTCGGCGTTAGCAGGGTGTTATGAGCAAATGCGCTTGGCATGCTGAATGGCAGTAGGAAGTGCGGAAGCATCCGCAGCGGCAACCCACGCTACATCTGCCTGAACAAGTGCACGAAGTTCCGGCTAACCCGCAATGCTTCATTGACTCCCTTCACGTGCAACAACAACCAGTCCGCGTCAGTGCGCTCAACATGATCGATCGCGTGCAGATTCACTATCGCCCCCCGCTGGATCTGTACGAATCGCTTGGGCTCTAGCTCACCTAGGAGGTCGCAGATAGATCGCCGTATCAAGACTTCTGTCGTTGAAGTGACAACACGGGTGTATTTTTCGTAGGAGCGAAAGTAGAGGATATCGTCGACGTGAATAAGCTTCACGCGCTGGCCAACCGAGGCACGTATCCATTCCAAAAACTTTGGCTGTTCTGGGCGAATCTTGGCAGATAACTCGGCGAGAAACACCTCCATGTCACGGCTCTTGATCGAGGCTTGATGTAGTGAGGCCTTCAGTCGATCAACCGTTGCGCTAAGGCGGACGGGCTCGATTGGCTTGATCAGATAGTCCGCCGCACCCGCCTCAAAGGCACGCACCGCATACTCATCGTAGGCGGTTACAAAAACAACCCGCGTGGAGGATGGCAACATGCGCGCGACGTCGATGCCGGAGATCAGTGGCATACGAATATCGAGAAATGCAATGTCTGGGCGATGTGTTTCACATAATTCCACGGCCTCGCGTCCGTTCTGTGCCTGTGGCAGGATAGTGAGCTCAGGCCACGTCATCGACAGAAGCGAGACTAGCCGTGCGCGCAGTAGAGGCTCATCGTCGGCAACAATAGCGGTCGGATTGGCGGGAATCATAGTGCTGACGCTTAGGCCGCAGAGGAGGCAGTGGTTGACAGCTCCGCGCGCGGAATCAAAATGCTAGCAACGGTACCGCCGCTCGGATTGGGCGTTATTCGCAACGCGGCGCGCGCGCCCCACAGCGTCAGGAGCCGTTCACGCACATTGCTGAGGCCAAATCCGTCACGCACTGCGCCGAAGGTACCCTTGCCGTTATCAGACACGCTGATCTCAATCATATCATCCTGAGTGCGAGCAACAACGCTGACATCGCCACCTTGTTCCATTGGGTCGATACCATGTTGCACGGCGTTTTCTACTAGCGTAATGACGATCAGCGGTGGTATCTTACACTTCGCCAAGTCAGCGGGAAGCGAGAGGGACCAGCGAAGCCGACTGCCCATGCGCATTTGCATGATCGAAAGATAGTGGCCGACCATTGCCAGCTCTTGCCCGAGCGTAGTCAGGTCAGTACGCATTTGCGGTACCGCTGCCTTCAAGTAGGCGATGAGGCTTGCAAGCATCGTCGATGCCGTGGGCGAGTTATCTTCGATCAGCTGCTGCACGTTCGCGAGCGTGTTGAACAGGAAATGCGGTTCCACTTGTGCTTGCATGAGTCGCATCTGTGCGGCCAGCGCTTCACTCTCCAAAGTTTTCTTTTCGAGCTCGACTTGCAGCGCCTTGCGTTCTGCTGCGCGCAGATTTTCCAACAGCATCGCGACCAATGCCGCCGTCACCCCCACCGTGACAGCCGTCAACGTCAAGATACGCCAGCCATAAGTCGCACTCCTAGATCGCATAAATGTCTCGAAGCTCCACTCATTTGTGCCAACTAGGAGTACAAATGCGCAAAGCGGGGCGACGAAAAGCATCGCAATGATGCGGCAGGCGTTTCTATTGAGATGCCGAAGGTTCAGATTTCCGGCAGTCACAAAGGCCAGCAGCAACGCCAATGCCGCCGCGCTGCACAACGCCCAGACTTCAACCCAGGACGTTCGGCAAAAAATATTCGCGAACACATAGCCGAACGCGCTGAGTGTTCCCAGCGCGAACACGACGACAACCTGATGCGACGAAAGCCCAGCCAAGTAGCCGGAATCGACCCTATGAAGCGGAATGCGGTTGAAGAGGTTTGTCATGGTCACGCCGAATGTTTCACGGGCTTCGCTCTGGATAATGTGAGGCGCACTGAGGATCACAAACGTTTAGCCTGAATAATATAGTTTCGCGAGGCGAACGGTAAGTTTGATAACGGGCGAGTAGGCGGTAATTTCCGGCCTTCCCCCGCAGCATTTCTGGCAATCCACGGCTCGGTCAGGCAAGAATCCAATCACCCATCCGCCGCGATAGCGCGCGCCTTATGACCAACTCTCAGAACATACGGCAAAGCGACGTCTGGCGGGTGGCGACGCGACGAAGCGCGGTTATTGATCTAAATAATGCGATTTCCCTGCAAAGTCGTCTGCGTTGGGGGCAGCGCCATGCACCCGCGCGTGGGCTCTCGTTAGCCTCAGCGAACCTTTTCTAGTCTGTAACCTTCCCAATCGCGCCCTAAACCCCTGCGGCAGATAAGAGAAAACCAGCAGCTGGATGGGAGTATTTGCCCAAAGTAGGTCTCTGGTATGCAGTATGGCGCGATTCGTCCGCACGCCTCTGGCGGTGTGCTACTGCGCCGATTAGCGTGTAGATCAATCGAAATAGCGGGCAGTCAGGTTTAACGGGCTAATCCGCTACCGGATTTACAAGACCAAAGGCCAATATGCGAAACACCGACTCCGATAGAGGACGCGTCCAGAGAAACACTTATCCGTGGCCACCTCGAATGCTTCTCCGACTGATAACGCAGCTCAGCGCAACGTTCCTATCGGCAACAATGATGTGTTTCGGGGTTTCATCGTTTGCGCAGGAAGATCGGCGCATCCCCCCAGTCAGCGCATTACAAATCAGGCTCGACAGCGCATTTAGTGGCGACAACATCTTCGACCCCAGTGTTTGGGACCGAGCGCCCGTAATTAGCCGGTTTTTTGAAACACAACCTCGTGAACGCGAGAGTGTCTACCCCACCACGGCGAGCGTGTTGCTGTCTGACAAAGCGTTCTACATTCGACTGGTCGCCACGGATAGTGACTCGGCGCGGATCAATGCCGCCCCAGCACAACGCGACAAAGCGATGGATGGACAAGACTTCTTCACGGTCTATCTTGATCCCATTGGCAATCGCAAGTTCGCACAGTTTTTTCAAGTGAACGCGGCGGGCGCGATAGGTGACGGCATATTCAATGAAGCGTCGCAGACCGAGGATTATTCTCCCGACTTTCAGTGGACTGCGCGTTCGCAGCGTACAAACACCGGATGGATGGCGGTATTGCGCATCCCCTATATATCATTGCGGCACACAACACCGACGCCCCAAACATGGTCTCTCCTCGTTGTGCGTGGGCTTAGCCGCGATGAGACCTATCGTCTGGCAAATGCCCAAATCCCGCTAGGACGCAGCTGCTGGCTCTGCTATGCGCAAAGCTTGGATGGTATGGGGGGGATCGAGGCCGGCCGGGAGCTCACATTGACGCCCAATGTGACCTATCGCAAAACACGCGAGGTGGAAAACAACTCTGGTGCCACCACATCCCCGCGCAAGGATAAATTTATCGCCAGCCTCGACGTTAAGTTTCGTCCCACAGCAGACCTCATATTTGATGCCACCATCAATCCGGACTTCTCCCAAGTTGAACTCGATACCCCGCAACTGGCCGCGAATGCCCAGTTCGCGTTGTTTCTGCAGGAAAAACGTCCTTTTTTTCTGGAAGGCACCGACATCTTGAACGCACCGCAAAGCGAAATCTACACACGTTCGATCACGGATCCGCGATGGGGCGCGCGCCTGACCAAGCGCGATGGATCAAGTGATGTTTCGGTGCTCACGGTGCACGATGAAGGCGGCGGCTTCATTCTGATTCCCGGTGCCTACCGCACACGCTTTGCGGTTCAGGATTCAGCCTCACAAGCAACGATTGCACGCGGGCGTATCCACTCCGATACGACGACGCTAGGGGTGACGCTGACAGATCGCCGCTATGAGAAGAATGCAGCCGGAAAGGAAATGACTAATCAGGTCGGTGGTGCGGACTTTGTTTGGCGACCCCGAAGCGAACTCCGCATTGCAGGAAGCGGCTTGTTTTCACGAACCCTTGATGAACGCAACTATGCGCCGGGAACCACGCAGCGCGACGGCTACAGCGGTTACGTGAACGCCGAGTGGAGCGGGCCCGATTGGTACTATTATGGATGGCTGAGCCGCAGCGGCAGAGACTTTCGCACTGATAACGGCTTTACCACTCAGGTTGGAGTAGAGGAGAACTACCACGAAATCAAACGCACGTTTCGTGAAGTCGGTGGATTTACGTCAATATCGCCATACTTCAACCTGCTTCGAAAGCATGATGTGTCGGGCAATGGCGTCTTAAACTTCAATCAGTTCGGCGTATCGATGTCGGTAAACAAACACAACTTCAACGTTGAGCTACGGCCTGAGCAAAAGGTGCGCTATCTCCCACAAGGACCAACGTGGGATCGCACGCAAATTCGCTTGGGTGCCGACGGTGCGCCGGGGACGTGGCTGACAAATTACTCTGTACAACTCGTCGCAGGTGATCGTGGTGATGTCGCAAACAATCGTATGGGGCGTGGTTACTTGCTTACTGCATCCGCAAAATTTCGCCTTGCCGAGAAACTGGCGTTCTCGCCGCAACTGGAAGAGAGCGTCGTGAATAGCAAGAGTGAAGTGGTGGGCTCGAAAACAATCCTCAAGGAACGCGCGTTACAGCTCACCACTGTTTACAATATCAGCGCTACGGATGACCTGCGTACCGTCTACCAATACAGCGGTGTTCGCCGCGCGCCCTCGTTGTTTCAGTCTTCCGTTTCACCGTTCGAAAAAACGGAGACCCTGTCCTTTGTCTACGGCCATCGGCGCAGCCTCGGCACGAGCCTCTATATTGGGCTCAGCACGACGAGAGCGCATGTGCCCGGTGCCAACGTCAATACGCGCAACGATGAACTGTTCGTCAAGGCGTCGTTTGCGTTCGACGCCTTTTCCCGGTTGTTCCCATAGGCGTGCTGAACTCGGCACAGACTGTAGCGAGGCGAATTAGGGACAGATCTAATCAGTTCGCGCTCCATGCGAGTGGACGTACCCCAGACAGTGCGGCGTCAGCCTCAACCCGCGCGGCACCTCGATGCTCTGCGCCGCCAATGCCTTGCTCTTGCGCTAGGCGGAAGACAGCGACCGCTTGGACAAGCTCACCAGCTTGCGTTTTGAGGCTGCTTGCGGCGGCGGCGGCTTCCTCAACCAGAGCCGCATTCTGCTGTGTTACCTGATCCATTTGCGAGACTGCCAAGTTAACTTGCTCTATGCCGTTGCTCTGTTCAGCCGCCGAATGCGTAATTTCACCGATCAAATCGGTCACCCGCGTTACGCGGCTCACAATATCCTCCATCGCCGTGCCCGCCGCCTGAACAAGATTGCTGCCGGCCGCAACGCGCTCAACCGATTGGCTGATGAGCGTACGAATTTCTTTTGCCGCGTCCGCGCTTCGCTGTGCTAGTGTGCGTACTTCCGTCGCCACCACCGCAAAGCCGCGCCCTTGCTCTCCCGCACGAGCGGCTTCGACAGCGGCGTTCAGCGCCAAAATGTTTGTCTGAAACGCGATGCCATCAATCACCCCAATAATGTCGGCCATTTTCCTGCTATTGGCCGAGATGTTTTCCATCGTTGTGACGACCTCGCCGACGGTCTGGCCACCCGCCGCGGCCGCCGTCGAAGCGGACTGCGCCAATTGATTTGCCGTGCGCGCGTTTTCCGCATTCTGCTTCACCGTGCTCGTAAGCTGTTCCATTGATGCGGCGGTCTCCTGCAAGCTTGCCGCCTGCTGTTCAGTACGGCTGGAAAGGTCTTGATTGCCGGCGGCAATTTGTGCACTCGCGGTCGTCACGTTCTCAGCATTCTCACGTACCGTACCGACGACTCTCGCCAGGCTCGTCCGCATTCTTTTCATGCTCCGGAGCAATTGCCCAAGTTCGTCGCGGCGGTCATCGGTGATGTCGACGTCCAAATCTCCGTCTGCGATGCGATCCGCTACCGTGACAGCGGTGTCTAAGGGGGCTGTCACGCTGCGTGCCAAGCGCCAAGCAATCACGATACCGACGACAGCGCACGTAAGCGTCATGATGGATAACAACCACAATGTCCTGCGAACATCGGCACGCGTTTGATTGTAGGCTGCATTCATGAGTTCGGACTGATACCCGATCAGATCGCCAAGTGCTGCGAGATAGCCTGCTTGTGCTGGCACCAGTTCCTGCTCGATCAATGCGCCCATCCCTTCATAGTCTTTCGCGACCGCCGCGGCCATCGCCCGATCACGCACACTGAGAAACTGGCTGCGCTTCGTGACAGTCGCTTGCAAAAACGACTTTCCCTTGTCGGATGTGATGGTTTTGACAAGGCGATCAAATCGTTCGGCATTCTGGGCGGCGGAATCACGAATCCGTTTGCTCTCGCGTTCGACTACGGCGTCACCCTTGATGAGGGCAATCGTGCGAATTGCCTCCGCTTGCGCGAAGACCGCCGCCTTGATTTCAGTGACCTTAATCGTCTTCTCAACGCGGTCGTTGACCAAGAGGTCAATCTCGCCGTCGGCCTCGACTAGCTGCTTCCAACTCGTCGCAGCGATGACGATAGTAAATACGATGAGTATGCCGAAGCCTAACCCCAAGCGCGATCCCACCTTCATGTTGTTGATGTTTAGCATGTGAAGCTCCTTAGAATATCCATAACAAAATCAATCGTTTGCGGTTCGTTCGGATCGCTCCGATGTCATCAAGATAGAACCAACGCAGCGTAAGTTTGGTTCGCCGGGTTCTGGCTGATTCACTGCGGTGCACACATCCTACACACGCACGTACAGTCCAATCGAATGAAAAGAGACGAAGAATCCATCTACTTCAGCAATTAGGGTTGTCTTTGGCTTGCTATGCTTCCGGCGTAGAGAAAGGCCGTATTTGGACATTGCCCTTGAATTGATTTCAATCCGCAACTGTGATGTTCGCTAACTGCTGTGCAGGTTGCAAGCCGCGCACGGTCTAGAAACTCACGACAAGAAACGCGAGCGCAAAAGAGACCCGTGACGCCTGTGCGGCTGATTCACCGCATCTCTGCGAGGGTTTCGCTTGGGCGGCGATGTTAATTCAGGCCAGCGTCTTTCCCGTCTGCTTACGGTCGAGTTGCTCCATGCGCTTGAGAAACTCTATCAACCAAACCACCCTCGCCTCTAAATTCCACCATTCAGGCTCAACGTAGGCGCTTTGTGTAGCAGGAATTTCCTCAGCAACTATTGCCCCAGCATCGACCAAAAACCGGCACTCTTCCAATACCGGCAGGTTGAGGCTTGCCGATGGTGGGGGTCCGATGAGCGCTTTTGCTAATAGCTTCGCTTTCACCTTCGATGGCACAATCGCTCGACGGCTCACCGAATCCATTCCCGCTCGTTCGACCTCGCGACCAATTTCCGAATACAGGTAGCGTGCCGCATTAATTCCCGGCTGGCAGCCTTTCGGTAGCACTGCCACACCTGCTGCCACGCGTGAGTAGAGTTTGTCTGCCTCCGCCAATAGCCTTGCGACCACGCGACCGATCGCACCATTGAACTTGGGATCGGCAAGCCACACATCTACATCAATACCTTCCTCCGCCAACCAATCGAGCGGCAAATAGACGCGCCCGGCCCGTGCGTCTTCACCGATGTCGCGGGCAATATTGGAAAACTGCATCGCCACACCCAGATCACATGCACGCGCCAGTGCGTTGGCTCCGCGCGTTTCCATGAGTATCGACATCATCGCACCAACCGATGCCGCGACGCGTGCCGCATAAGCGGTGACATCACTAAATGCTTGGTAGCGACGCTCTTCTGCGTCCCATTGAAAGCCTTCCAACAATGCCTCTGGCAGCGCGCGCGGGATGTTGAAATAAGACACCACCTCCGAAAAAGCGCGATCCGGTGCTTGGTCAACCGGTCGTCCGGCATAGACCAATTCCAAGCGTTCGCGCAACTGGTCGACTGCGGCTGACTTACCGGCCTTGGTCGCGCCGGTATCGAGGTCAACCGCGTCGTCCGCCATACGACAAAACGCATAGAGCGCCGAGGCCGGCTCGCGGACAGTCTTGGGCAACATTAACGAGGCGGCAAAAAACGTTTTTGAGTTTTCTTTCAGCATTGCTCGGCATTCTGCGACGTCGGCAGCGACCCGCTCCCGCCACACTAGGTCGGCAAACGCCGCGCCGAGACCGAGATCAGCCATTCCTTGTCTCCTGCTTCATCGTTGAGCCGTGCGGCACCACGCGGTCGAGCACTTTTGCCGACGCAATGACGCCGGGCATACCCGCGCCGGGATGGGTGCCCGCGCCAACCAAGTACAGATTATCGAGCTCCTCGCTTTTGTTATGCGGACGAAACCACGCGCTCTGCGTGAGAATCGGTTCCAAACTGAAAGCGGCTCCGTTGACTGAATTCAGCCGGTCCTGGAAATCTTGCGGCGTCAACATCATCGAGCTCGCGATCTGATTCTCCAACCCAGGCAACACCGTTTTGCTCAAATACCGCTCGATCGACTTACGATACGGTTCAGCCTTTTCGCGCCAGTCGGTGCCACTGCCAAGATGCGGCACGGGCGACAAAACATAAAACGCATCACATCCGGGCGGTGCCAATGAAGAATCTGTCGCCGTTGGACGATGCAAATAGAGACTGAAATCCTCTGCCACCACTTTGTTTTTGAAAATATCGGTCAGCAGCTCCTTATAGCGGGGGCCAAGTAGGATAGTGTGGTGCTCAACATCAGGATATTGCCGTTTGGTGCCGAAATACCAAACAAATAAGCTCATTGAGTATTTCGATTTTTCGATGCGCGAATTGGTCCAGCGGTGCCGGTGTTCAGGCTCGATCATCTTGCGGTAGGTCCATGCGGCATCCGCGTTTGATACCACCAAGTCAGCTTTGATGACCTCGCCTGACTTCATCACCACCCCAGTGGCACGCCGACCCGCGACCTGTATGGACTCGACCTCGGCATTCATGCGCAAAGTATTACCCTGCCCTTCAATGAGCTTCGTCAGGCCCTCCACGATCTTGCCGGTGCCACCCATCGCAAAATGCACCCCCCACTTTCGTTCGAGATGATTGATCAAACACAAAATGGACGTTGTCGTAAACGGGTTACCACCGATCAGCAATGGATGAAAACTGAGCACTGTCCGGATGCGCTCGTTCTTAACATAGCTGGCGACCAAACCATAGACCGTGCGATAGCTCTTTAACCGCAGCAAATCAGGCGCAATTTTGACCATCGTTGTCCAGTCGGCAAACGAGATATCGACCAGCTCGGTGAAGCCCACGTCAAACACCGCCTTGGCCTGTTTGACAAAGCGCTCATAGCCCTTAACATCGTCCGGCGAAAATTTCGCGATCTCTTGGCGCATCGCTTCCGCGTCACCCGTGTAGTTAAAGATCTCTCCGTCGTCAAAACGAATTTGATAGAACGGTGTGACCGCACGCAGGTCAACATCATCACTCAGCCTTTTGCCACACAGCGCCCATAGTTCATCGAGCAAAAACGGCGCGGTGACAATCGTCGGCCCACCATCGAAGACAAATCCGTCTTGTTTATAGACGTACGCCCGGCCACCTGGCGCATCGAGTTTTTCAAGCACCGTGACGCGGTGGCCGCGGGCGCCCAGCCGAATGGCGGCGGCTAGCCCGCCAAAGCCGGAGCCGATCACGATGGCGTGCGGCTGGTCAGAGTGATGTGAAATATCCAATGGCTTTCCTATCCGTGTTTCGATTTGGCTAGTGGTGACGATAGCGAGAGGCGCAAATTCATAATCAACTCTACGGTTTGTTGCGGTGACTCTTCGTGCGCAAGGTGTCCTTGCGCCGGCAACCTCACGATGTTGGCCTTTGGCAACATCAATTTGACCTTATTAGCCTCGTTTGGAGAAACCGTTTTGTCATTCTCGCCGACAACGAGCGTAATCCCCATACCGCACTCCGAAAGTTTGGGCAGATCCGCAGCCAGCGGGCGCAAATCCCACTGCGCCATCATTTCCAGCGCGGCAGCGGCATGTTGCGCATTGCCAATGAGGGCCCCATAAAGCGCAGCGCCTGCGGCATCGATGCGCGAACCGGTGCCATCGAGCAACCGCCGCAAGATCTGCGGGTCGGACGCACGCCAGGCAAATAATTTAGGGACAAAAGAGCTGCGCGACAATACTTTCGCAATTGGCGAGAACACTTCGCCAGCAAGCCCAGATAATGGCAACAGCGCTCCGTTCAAAGACACTAGATGTTGCGGCGTGATCATTTTATCCAGACACATCCGCGCGAGAATCGCCGCACCGGCAGAATGACCAACCACGATCTGTGGTGCCACCGACATCGCCTTTAGCAATGCCGATAACGACGCCGCCATTTGCGGCAACGAAAACCCATGCGTGCGCGGGGATTCGGAAAAACCATGGCCGGGAAGATCGACAGCAATGACGTTAAACTTGGCAGCGAGGAGTGGCATTACGCCACGCCACGAATGCGTTGCCGCACCTGTGCCGTGCACCAACAGAACCGTCGGCTTTGTGGCATCTTGCTTACGTGGCATGGTTTGGACATGCCAGCGCAATCTATCTGACCCAGCAACGATAAATTGGCTGGCCTCGCGATTCGGCCAGTCGCGTCCCTCTCGTTCCCAATTGAGCGGCTCGGCCATATTCATTTGGCCGCAGCTCTTGACATACTCCCTGCCACCTGCACGGCGTTCATCAGTGTCCGCGCCCCGACATGTGGCAACGGCAAGTAAGTCGCGCCCATGGCGTCCGCCAGCATCTCTGCGCGTGGATTGGCGGTCGGCGAGGTATCGACAAACAATATCCGTAGGCCATTGATTTGTCGCAGACTTTTTGCCGCCGATAACGCGTCGGCTTCAGCGAGTGGGCGATTGCCGCCGACACCATTGCGCGCCACATTCGCTTTGCCATCAGTCAGCATCACGACGACCACAGTGTCGCCGCGCCGGCTTAAGGCTTCCGCCATTTCGCGCGCGGCATCGATGCCATCGGCAAGGGGTGTCCCACCGCCGCCGGGCAAACCCGCAAGACTGCGCTTTGCACGAACTAGGGAACGTGTTGCCGGCAGCAGCACTTCTGCGGCGCGTCCGCGAAACGCGATCACGCCAACGCGATCACGCCGGATGTAACAATCGGCGAGCAGCAATTCCACCGCGCCCTTTGCCTCGGCAAGCCGATTCAGCGCGGAAGAGCCGGATGCATCCACCACAAACAAGGTGGTAGTCTCAGCGCGCTGTTGGTAACGGTTCACGCGGAAATCTTCTTTACGAATGTGTAAGCGTCCCACCCGCGCCAGACCGCCGGCAGCAGATTGCGCGCGAAGCCGCTGCCAAGGCGCAGCGGCACGAAGGGTGGCGAGTATGTTTATACGCGCTCCGGAACGAATGTCCCCACGCACCGAACCCGCCGCACGACCGCGCCTGCTTCCATTGCGCATTTGACCAGACGACCCGGACGACTTGCCGACACGGCGTGAAGCGCTGCCTTGCATCATTAACTTCAGCAGCAATTTTTCGGGGATCGCGGCAGCGGTGGCGGCTAATACCAAATCTTCCAGAGGTTGGTCGACGTTCGTTGCGTCTTCGTCCGGCTCTGGCGGTGCCTGATTTTCGGCTGGCGTTTGCACCTGCTGCTGCGCCTGTTCCTGTTCTGGCTGCGGCTCACGCGGAGCACCGTCTTCCGGCGGCGGGGACTGCGGTAATCTTGTCGCCCGCGGGGCCAATATCAGCCGTCCTGCCAGTTGCACATCGTCGCTGGATACCACGGCCCGTCCATTCAGCGCCGCAATCGCGCGTGCTGCGTTAATGGCCAAGTTGGGTGCACGCATGCCACCTACACCGAGCGCGTAAGCCGTTGCCGTCAGTGCTTCGATGACCTCGTCGCTCACCTTGACCTCTCGAATCCCGGCGCGAGCAGCAATCACATCGTCCAACGAAACCGCGAAAGCCTTTGCCAGTTCGCCAGCATTCCCGCCATCCTTCTCTTCGCGCAGCATGCGAGCCGGAAAGTCGCTGAGGTCGACCTGAAATGCAAGCCGGTCGGCAAGTGCGACGGAGGCCGATTCGTCGTCTTCAATTCCCTCATCCAACAAAACTGTGGCGAACGCGGTTTCATGGCGCAGCTGAAAACCATCACGCTCGACTACCACCATCCCGGAATCAATCACCGAAGCCAACTTGGCGGCCATGTAGGAAGACATGCGCTCGGCCATCGGGAAAATCGCCACGCCGCCATCACATTCGGCCAGCACACCACGTTCCGCCACGGGCCGGCCCGTCGCGAGTGTCGAGGCGAGGTCAAGCCCGCCCAGCAGACGACCGTCGGCGATGTTCGAAGGTATGCGTTTGACCACCGCGCCTGCGGGCAACATCTGCAAAAACTCGCGCAGCCACGCATCTCGCGCCGGCCCAATACGTGAACGTATCACCACACCGCATAGCCGGGTTGGGTCAACTGCCAGCAGAGCGGCAGCCGTCAGTGCGAGCTGCCAGACGGCAATCCATGATTTGCTGTTTTGAGCACCGTCCCGCAGCTCCTGCCTGTCTCCAGCAGCCACAAGCAGTGTGGCCTTGGACGATTGTGCGGCATCGCTGAGATAAGTGTTGGTCTGCACGGTATCGGACTCGGCGCTGCCTGCGACCTTGATCAGACTGCCGCAAAAATTTCATCGACCGCACGCTGCACTCGGGCGGTGGAGCCAGAATCGTCTAGCGGATCACGACGCAGACGATGCCGCAGCACTGAGGCAGCGAGCGGTTGAAGATGTTCGTCGCCAACGCTGTCAGCTCCTGCATAGGCTGCCAATGCCCGCGCCGCGCGAATCAACGTGAGTTCACCCCGCAACCCGTCGGTGCCGAGCTTCATACAGAGTGAGGCCGAGCGACGGAGCGCGGCGTCGGTCACCTGCACTGTTTGCAGACGTTCACGCGCTCTGACAATGTGTCTACGTGTCTTGTCCTGCGCCGATTTCCATTTCGCGGTGAAGGCCGCTGAATCATTCTCAAATTGATCGCGGCGCCTTACGACCTCAATGCGCTCCTCCAACAATGATGGTGTACGGACTTCGACCGATAGCCCAAAACGATCCAGCAACTGCGGTCGCAGCTCGCCCTCTTCTGGATTTCCGCTGCCGATCAACACGAATCGTGACGGATGGCGAATGCTCAAGCCTTCACGCTCAACGACATTCTCGCCGGAGGCGGCGACATCGATCAGCAAATCGACCAAGTGGTCTTCGAGCAGGTTGACTTCGTCAATGTATAGGAAGCCGCGATTGGCACGTGCCAGCAGACCTGGCTCGAAGGCTTTCTCGCCACGCGCCAATGCACGCTCCAAGTCGAGCGCGCCAACTACACGATCTTCCGTGGCACCCAGCGGCAAGTCGACGACTGGCACCGTGACCATGATCGTTTTGGCTTTCGCGGCGACTTCATCGCCAGCGATTGCGGGTGCGTCGGGCGAGGCGTTATATCGAGAACCAGCAACCACGCGGATCTTGGGCAATAAAGCCGCTAAAGACCGCACCGCTGTTGATTTTCCGGTTCCGCGGTCGCCAAGGATCAGCACACCACCAACGCTGGGGTCAATGGCGGCAATTATCATTGCGCGCTTCATCTCCTCTTGGCCGACGATGGCTGAAAACGGGAAGGGTTGACTCACTATCGCCCCCCCGATATGGCACCAAGGGCGAAAACTTCGGTGGAGAGACCTACCCTATGAACGATCGCGCAAGAAAAAATCTGCATGTATTCAATCACCACCATGTTTGACAAAATGAACTGTAAGGTTTACTTTACACATTATTGGCTGGGATGTCTCAATCTGGAGAGGCAAAAAACTCTAGGATTGGAGGAATTGGGTGTCGCAAACCGCGCTTTTTGCGTTGGGTCTGAATTACCGTACGGCTCCCATCGAGATTCGGGAACGCGTGGCGTTTCCTGCCGCCGCCCAGCGCGATGCGGTGGATTCCCTGCGTCGTGCGACCTTTGCCGACGAGGCAACCCTCGTTTCGACCTGCAACAGAACTGAGCTCTACTTGCGCGCGCCACATGTCGATGCCCTCGACCGCGCTGCCAACTGGGTGGCCGAGCTGCCGCGCGTACGTGGCCTCGATATCCGCCCCCACCTGTATCGCCTGAAAGATGCCGAGGTACCGCGGCACGCGTTTCGTATGGCCAGCGGTCTTGATTCCATGATTCTGGGTGAGCCGCAGGTTTTGGGCCAAGTCAAGCTGGCCGTCAAGATCGCGAGCGACGCGAATGCACTGTCCGGCCCGCTTGATCGTCTGTTCCAGGAGACTTTCCAAGTCGCCAAGACGGTGCGCTCACAAACCGCGATCGGTACCACCTCGGTGTCGATGGCAGCCGCCTCGGCTAAACTCGCCTCGCAGCTGTTCGGCGATATGCGTCAAGTACGGGTGCTACTGATCGGCACTGGTGAAATGATCCAGCTAGCCGCTACTCACTTTGCCGCGTTCAACCCAAAAACCATTGTGGTGGCGAACCGGACTCTGGCTAACGCAGCGGCCATTGCGGCGCAGTTCAACGCTACGCCAATGGCGCTAGACGAAGTACCGTCGTGTATTCATGAATTTGACGTCGTCATCACCTCCACCGCCTCCACCCTGCCGATCATCGGTAAAGGCATGATTGAGAGGGCGATCAAGCGGCGGCGGCACAAGCCGATGTTCCTCGTTGATCTCGCCGTACCACGCGACATTGAGCCCGAAGTGCATGAAGTCGAAGACGCCTACCTGCACACGCTTGACAGCCTCGGTCGCATCATCGATCAGAACATCGGCACTCGGCAGGCAGCCATCGCCGAAGCTGACGCCATTATCGAGACGTACACCGATGCTTTCATGCGCTGGATGGACGCACGCAAATCAGTCCCTCTGATCCAGCAATTACGTTCTAAGGCAGATGACTATCGATTGGCTGAACTCGAGCGCGCACAAAAAATGTTGGCGCGGGGAGATGACCCGGTCAAAGTCCTTGAATATCTATCGCACGGCTTGACGAACAAGCTGCTTCACCACCCGCTCAAGTCACTCAGAGATTCCAGTGGCGAGCAACGCGAGAGGGTGTCGGACATCGTGCAGGACATGTTCCATCTCGAAAAGCCGCACGACGGCAGTTTGTAATTGTCTCGGCTAAGCCGGCAGCGGCGCTGCGGCCAACCTTGCCTCTTTGATCGGCAAATTCGCTATGGCCGCCGCCGATGCCAGCAGCATGTCCGCAATCCATATGCTGTTGTAGCTTCCCCACTCAACCACCGCAATACCGCCTAACCATGCACCTAGAAATCCGCCGACCTGGTGTGAAAGCAAGGTCAGGCCGAATAGTGTGGACAAATAGCGGATACCGAACAACTTGCTCACAAGCGATGCCGTCGGCGGTACCGTCGCGAGCCAGGTTAGTCCAATGCCTACTGCAAACAGGTAAAGCGTGAGCTCCGTTTTTGGTGCTGCCAGATAAACAGCAATCAACAGTACGCGTGACGTATACATCCAAAACAGAATCATCTTGCTTCGAAATCGCCCAAGGCCCCAACCAACCGCGAGGCTGCCAAGGATATTGGCGAACCCGATGATTGCCAACGACCAACTCGCAACACTCGGCGATAGTCCGCACAGTGCGACCTCAACAGGCAGGTGTGTGACGAGAAAGGCGATGTGAAAACCGCAAGTGAAAAAGCCAATGTTGAGCAACAGAAAACTGTGGTTTCCTAATGCCTTGGCCACCGCTGCGCGGAGTCCACCGTCCCTGACTGCCACCTTCGCTAAACCAGCCGGTGTAACCGTCACTTTCGCCGTTCCACGCAGCAGCCGCGCCATTGGCAAGGTCAGCAGCGAGACCAGCCCCAGCGCCCACATGGCGTTCACCCATCCAAATATCGTGATCAATCCTTGCGTAGCAGGCGCGAACAGCATCTGCCCAACCGACGCCCCGGCGTTAATCATGCCCGACGCCACTCCGCGCTTTTCTTCAGCAAGATGCTGGATGGCTGCGCCGAGCAAGACGGAAAAACTCCCCATCCCCGCGCCTGCGGCCATGAGAATACCAATCGTGACTGTCAGCCCCAGGCTCGACGTCATAAACGGTGTGAGCGCATAACCCGTCGCCAAGACCAAAGCGCCTGCGGCAATCACGCGACCCGGCCCATAATGATCGGCCATCGCGCCCGCGAGCGGCTGGACAAGACCCCAAACTAAATGCCCAATGGCAATTGAGAAGCTGATGGCGGCGATACCCACACCCGTTGCCGTATTCAATGGTGAGATGAATAGTCCGGTCGACTGGCGCATCCCTGCAGTAATCATGAGGGCCGCCGCTGCGGCAAGGGTGACCAGCCAGTATGAGGGTGGGCGTAATCGTGTCACTGATTCACCGAGGGAGAAGACAACACACTCACTTCACCGCCCTCGGCGCGCGCAGCAGTGTACTCGGTACGTTTTGAATGAGCGGTACCAAGGCATGCAAGAACGTGGCCAGCGCTGAAGTACGCCGCCAAACGAGCGCGATGCGCCGATGCGGTGCCGGATCCGCAAACGGAATCAAGTGAATTGATGGCGAGGCCGGGGAAGGCGCATGCACGGTGAGCGCCGGCAGCAGCGTGATACCGGCGTTGGCCGCCACCATGTGCCGCAGTGTTTCAAGGCTGGTGGCACGAAATCCGGAACGCTCGCCGGCACCGGCCATCTGACAAACCTCTAACGCCTGATCGCGCAAGCAGTGGCCATCGTCCAGTAGCAATAGTTTTTCATCCGCCAGGTCGGCGAGTTTGACTTTTTTTTGTCTGGCCATTGGATGGGGTTTTGGCACGGCGAGTACAAAGTCTTCCTCGAACAGAAACTCCACATGTAGATTGTCCTCCGGGATCGGCATGGCTAGGACGCCGCAATCGAGCTCACCATCGTGCAACTTTCGAAGAATGACCTCGGTTTTTTCTTCCACCAAGATCAGCTCCAATTTCGGAAAACGCGCCACCATCTTCGGGATGATGTGCGGCAGCAAATACGGACCTAGTGTCGGGAAAATCCCCAACTTCAGCAGCCCCGATTCGGGATCTTTTGACCGCCGTGCGATCGCACGAATTTCATCGGCTTCACGCATCATCACGCGTGCGCGCGCCACAACCGCCTCGCCGACCGCCGTCAACATCACATTGCGCGGGTTGCGCTCGATCAGCGAGACACCCAATTCCTCTTCAAATTTCTTCAGTTGCGTTGACAGGGTCGGCTGGGAAACGAAACTCGCATCGGCAGCGCGACCAAAATGTTTGTGATCCGCGAGGGCTATCAGGTAACGCAAGTCGCGAAGATTCACGTTGACACTCCAAATTGATTGATCAATAGAGAAATGCTATCACTTGACTCCGCAGATTATGGCGCGCATCAAATGGAAACGTCACACTGCGGTATAGTCGCTCCATGCAAAAGTTCGGTTTCAAAATTCAGACGCGCGCCGGCACTACCGTCGACAACCTGGTCGTTCACGCTACGGATCTCGCCTCAGCCGCGGAGAAGCTGCGCAAGATGTATCACCACTGCACGATCGTTGAGACGCGCGTGGTTGATGAGTTGGCACGCGGAGAAGGAACCGATCTCGAGAGCGCGATTTCACTTATCGTCGGGCGGGAGAAGAGGTAACGCACGTACCGGTCGCCGCATAACTTTGTCGGCGCAAGAAACTTGGTTACGTTAGCGAAGAGTCGCCAATTGGTGGGGCGTTCCAGCCAAAAATGGCCCAGCATGCCCAACCAGAGCAGGCCTTGGCATTTCTTCGATGTCCGGCTGTAGAAAATTGTTTGACTTAAGCTCATCGTAGAGGGCTTGATAATCCCGTGCCCCGCGGCTACTTGGAGCGTGGTCGAAGACATCCTTTTCCGCAAATGGGCTCTCCGCCAGAGACACGCTCTCAGAAATTTTGGTTTCACAGACATCAGCGCCAAATTTGCTGCGGAAGCTGTTGTAGATTTCCCACGACATCTTGCGACGAGCATCAAAACGCGTGATGACATACCGGCGCTGAATACGTTTCTTCAGTACTGGACCTAACGCATTGAGCGTTTTCTCCACCTGCAGAGCACCCTTCACTGCGAGATAGTCCGCAGAGACCGGAACCAACACTTTGTCTGCGGCAAAAATCGCGGATAACGACATTACCCCAAGCAGCGGACAGCAGTCGATGATCACGGGGCGCGCACCATTTAGCTGCTCGCGTATGAGGGCAGTCTTGAGACGATTTAGCGCGTTAGGGCCTTTACCAAATTGCGTATCAATCTTGCTCAGCTCTAAATGTGCTGGCACCAGTTGCCAGCCACGGCCGGTATCTTTAACGAGACTGGCGAGTGGTTTATTGTCTCGATAGTGCGCGTACAAGCTTTCTTCGGCACCGTTGATCGTGACTCCGGACAGGGCCGTCAAATGGGCCTGTGGGTCGAGATCAATTGCCAGTGGATGCTCTCCGGCCCTCGCAAGCGCCGCTGCAAGGTTCAGTGCTGTGGTGGTTTTGCCCACTCCACCCTTTTGATTGAACACTGTAATGCGAGCCATGTTGCAGACTTTCAAAAAGACAACCGGACAACCTACGCCGTTTGTGCAAAATGCAGCACCAACAGGTGCGTGTAACTAATTATTATCACAAATTCAAATAGTTGCCAATCTTTTTTAAGAATCCAGTCAAACTATCGTCGATAACTTTGGGCAACACCCGGTAACCCAAGATCCGCGACTCTATCCGGCTTCGATGACTGCGGTGTGACAGCTACCTTGCCCGCAGCGCCGGGAACGCGCTGGCCATGTCGTCTAGCGCATCGGTGAAGAGGCCATCCAGACTCAAGTCGAGAAGCGCTTGCGCCACCGCGGTATCGTTAATGGTAAACGCCATGACCCGCAATCCTTCAGCGTGAAGATGGCTCAGCATCGACGCATTGATGTCGTTCCATGGGCAATTCACACTGACGCAGTTCAACTGGCGTGCCACACTCAACGCATCGTGATCGTATTGCTCTAACAGCAACGCGCGCGGCATGTTTGGAGCGGCCTCAGCGGCCGCCTGAAGCGCAATCACACTAAACGACGAAATCAGCGGCGGATACCCGGCGATGGCGAGCTCGTCGGCAAGCTTGGCAACAACGCGCCCGGTTTCTATCTCGCGCCCAGGACAGGGCTTGAGCTCGATATTGGCGAGCATGCGCTGCGCATTCAAATACAACATAACCTCGTCGAAGCGGGGAATTGGCTCGCCAGCAAACGCGGCATTTTTCCAGGCCCCGGCATCCAGTCTCGCAAGTTCTTCAGCCGACTTGTCGCCGAACGCGCCAGAGCCATTGGTGGTGCGCTCGAGGTTGTCGTCATGCATTAACATCGGCACACCGTCGGCAGACAGTTTTGCGTCGAACTCGACCGCCCCGAAACCTAGGGCTTGGGCCTGCCGCATACCCGCAAGAGTGTTCTCCGGTGCAAGCCTACCCCCGCCACGATGGGCAAACAGCTTCGGGTAAGGCCAACGCATCATGCGGGCGATCCCATGCTAATGGCGCGAATGGTCAGCAGGAACACGATACTGAGCAATGCTGCGAGCAAGTCGTCAAACATGACACCGAAGCCACCTTTGATACTGCGATCCGCCACCCCGATCGGCCATGGCTTGGTGATATCAAACACACGAAACGCGACAAAGGCTGTCACCATCCAAAGATGTGTTGATGGGCCGCTTGGCACAAACGCCATCACCAACAAGAACGCGACGATTTCATCAATCACAATACTGCCATGATCCGCTATACCAAGCGCCTTGCTGGTTTTTGCGCTGGCCCAAACGCCCAATATAAACAACAGCGTCACCATAGCCGCCACTAGGTAATTACCTCCAACCGCGGCACAAGCAAAGTAAATCGGGATGGCCAGCATGGTGCCAAACGTGCCGGGCGCTTTGGGGACAAGCCCAGTACCAAAACCTAGCGCAATGAAGTGTGCAGGGTGGGCGATGAGAAATTTGAAATCGGGTTTCATGATTAGTGGCGACAGAATCTAGAGTTGACGGGAAAAGTGGTCGAATCCGGTCGCAGAGAACTTGAGCTCGTTACCGTCGTGACTGAACACGCGGACCCGCGGCGGTCCAGCCATCATCGTGCCGATCCGGGTCAGAGCCAAACCAAGCTCGTCTTCCAGTTGCTCAATGTTGTCGCGATGCAGCATGGAAGCCGTGAAGCAAAGCTCGTAGTCATCACCCCCAGTCAATGCACACGCCCGCTGGACCACCAAGTCCTCCCGCTGTAACGCCGGATGCACGGGTAGCTTGGACCATGCGATGGTTGCCCCGAGCGCCGATTTTGTCGCGATGTGGGTGAGATCCGCCAACAGTCCGTCGGAGATATCGATCGCGGCATGTGCTATGGCCGTGAGTCGCTCGCCCAACGCAATACGTGGCTGCGGCGCTTCCAGTCGCGCGCGCAAGTCCGCATCAATCACAGCGCGGGTTTCCGGCGCTAGCAGCTGCCGGAGCGCTAGTGCCGCACCGCCGAGCTGCCCTGATACCCAGATATCGTCGCCAATCTTTGCGCCATCGCGGCGGAGTGCTTCGGCACCATTCACCTCACCCAACACGGTGATGGTGATGGAGAGCGGTCCGCGTGTAGTGTCACCCCCGACCAGCTCAATTTGAAACTGGTCGGCCAGAAGAAAAAGTCCGCTCGAAAATTTCGCAAGCCAATCATCGTTGGCTTGCGGGAGAGTCAGCGCGAGGGTGAAAAAACGCGGGGTCGCCCCCATTGCGGCAAGGTCGGAGAGACTCACCGCCAGCGCTTTCTGTCCAAGCGTCGTAGGATCGACATCCGCAAAAAAGTGGATACCCTCGACCAAGGTATCAGTTGAAACTGCGGTGCAGTTGGTTGAGGCTGGTAACAGCGCACAATCGTCGCCGACACCGAGCACGGCACGTATTGACGGCCGCGAAAAATATCTGGCAATCAGCCCGAATTCTGTTGTCACACTGCGCTTCTAAGAGGCTACCGCCGCTTTGCCGTTGGCCGCTTTGCCGTCGGCCGTTTAGCCAGCGGCGGAGCGGCGATTTCGTCAGCCCGCGTGATTGCGGCGAATTTGTCTAGCACGCCATTAACGTACTTGTGCCCATCGGTACCACCGAAGGATTTCGCAAGCTCGATAGCCTCGTTGATAATCACCCGGTAAGGTGTTTCCGGCATGCGGCTGAGTTCATATCCAGCAATCAGCAGTACCGCCCTCTCAACGGGGCTGACTTCCGCCCAAGCGCGGTCAAGATACGGCGACATTGCCACCGACAGCGTGTCGGCATTTTGCACAACACCAGCAATCAGTATCTTGAACAATTCAGCGTCTGCTTTATCAAACCCTTCAGCCAATCTGTATTGCTGTTCGAGTTCGTGTGTCGACTGCTGCGCCAGCTGCCACTGGTATATGGCTTGCAGCCCGAATTCACGCGAACGACGTCTTGGAGATTTCATGTCGATTCCTTGGCGCGACTCGCTCGACCGGTACGCTTGGTGACTGAAGCAATCAGAAGCGCCATCTCGACTGCGACTCGCGCACAATCCGCACCCTTCTCTTCTACACGCGCCAACGCTTGTTCATCGCTGTTCGTAGTCAGGATGCCATTGGCAACCGGGACGCCCGTATGCAGCGCCACTTCGGAAACGCCGCGGCATGACTCGTTTGATACCACCTCAAAGTGATAAGTCTCACCGCGAATCACAGCACCGATGGCGATGAGTGCATCGTACCGGCCCGTCAGCGCCATACTTTGTAGCATTAGCGGAATCTCCAGCGCGCCGGGCACGCTCACAGTATCCACTTTGTCAGGTGTGACGCCGAGGTTGGCAAGCTCCTTGAGACAAGCCATGACCATTTGATTGACGATAGGCTCGTTAAATCGGCTTTGCACTAGGCCGATGCAAAGATCACGACCATTCAGCGTTTTTCTTGATTCGATGGTGTTCATACAATTTTCAATTTGCGATCTTGATTCGGTGGCAGATACTCCACCACTTCAAGATCAAAGCCCGACATGCTCGGAATATTTTTCGGCCACGATAAAACTCTCATCTTGCGCACATTTAACTCGCGGAGAATCTGTGCGCCGATGCCGTGCATCCGTGGATCCCACTTTTGGGATCGTTTTGCCTTGGCGTCGGCAGCCGACAAGGTAAACCGGTCGAGAATTTCCTGAGCGCGCTCTTCGCGACGCAACAGCACGATAACACCGGTGCCTTCGGTGGCAACAATGCGCATTACCTCGCCGACGGAATAAGCGTGACGCCCGCTATCAAACTCAAAGATATCTGCGCCAATGAATGGTTCGTGAACCCTTGTGAGAACCGGCACGTCTGGCCGGATATCCCCACGGGTAAGAGCCAGATGCACTTCGTTTGCCGTTTTGTCTAGGAACAAATGTAGCCGGAACGACCCATATGGTGTGGACACCTCGCGGACCGCGACACGTTCCACTAACTTTTCGGTGACCGATCTGTGGCGAATCAAATCCGCAATGGTGCCAATCTTGAGCCCATGCGCTTTGGCAAAAGGGAGAAGATCCGGGAGACGCGCCATGCTGCCGTCTTCATTGAGGATTTCACAAATTACACCCGCTGGCGATAAGCCCGCTAGGCTGGCGAGATCACAAGCGGCTTCTGTGTGCCCGGCGCGCATCAACACACCACCGTTTTGCGCCGTCAAGGGAAAGATATGCCCCGGCTGCACAATGTCTTCCGCCCTGGCGTGACGTGCCGCAGCAACCTGCACGGTACGTGCGCGATCTGCGGCGGAGATACCGGTGGTGACGCCAGTCGCCGCCTCAATTGAGACGGTAAACGCGGTACCGTGTGACGTCCGGTTATCGGCTACCATCGGCGGAAGATTCAGGCGTGTGGCATGCTCTTCGGTGATCGGCATACAAATCAGGCCACGCGCATGTTTAGCCATGAAGTTAATCGCCTCAGGCGTGACAAAGTCAGCCGCCATTACCAGATCACCCTCGTTTTCACGGTCTTCAGCGTCAACCAATACCACCATCTTGCCTTGGCGAATGTCTTCGATTAGTTCCTTTGTCGAGGAGATCGACATGTTGTGCTCCATTGTGTCTTTATTACTCGCGGCGGCAACCAGCGGGTTTACGATTTCACGCTGTGCTGCATCAGTCGTTCAACATACCGCGCCAGCAAGTCAACTTCAAGATTGACTTTGCTGCCGCTGCGTAAGCCGCGAATGCTGGTGACTTGATAGGTATGCGGAATGATGTTTATCTCAAAGCAGCAGCTACCGCTTGGGTTATCACAAATCTGGTTTACCGTGAGCGAAACTCCGTTGACCGTAATAGAGCCTTTGCGCGCAACAAACTTTGCCAAGTCATGTGGGGCCTCAATGACTAATCGCCACGACGCGCCGAGGTCTTCCATCTGGCTAACGGTGCCGACGCCATCAACGTGACCGCTGACCAGATGCCCCCCAAGACGGTCGCCAAAACGTAGCGACTTCTCTAGATTGACGACCGCGCCCTGCGGAAAGCCGGAAGTCAGCGCAAGAGATGCATTGGAGACATCGACAGAAAACGTATCTGCCGTCTTGGCGACCACGGTCAGGCAGCAGCCGTTGACTGCAATTGAGTCGCCCAGGCCGACCTGGTGTAGCCCCAACTTGGGCGCGTTAATTGTCAGCCGCAGGTTTGTCGGAGATGGGTCCGCTATTTCAATGACCCCCGTTGTTTCAATGATGCCCGTGAACATGATTACTTTGCAATCCTTGCGGTGATCCTTAGATCCGGCCCAATCTGGCACACATCGCTGAAAGAAAGCATGATTTTATCCCCCAGTGAGGCGAGCGGCTCAAGTGCAAACAAACCCTTTGCGTCATCCCCTAGAATCGACGGTGCGACATAGGCAACGATTTCGTCCACCACGCCGGCGGCGAGCAACGAGCCGTTCAATTTCGCGCCGGTTTCAACCATGATTGCGTTTAACTTTCTCCCGCCAAGCATCTGCATCATGGCGGTGAGGTCTACCTTCCCCTTGACTGCCTCGGTCGGGACGCGGCAGACGTCAATCCCCGCCGCGCGGAGCGTGTTAGCACGCGCCTCCGTCCCTGTCGCGGTTACCACCATGGTATTGCCGCCAAGTAATATCTTTGCGCCGTCGGCGACGTCCAGACGGCTGTCCAGCAGTATCCGCAGTGGTTGGCGCTCACAAGGAATCTCTCTTACCGTCAGCGCCGGATCATCGACCAACACGGTGCCAATGCCCGTCATAACCGCGCAGCTATCGCGTCGCATCGCGTGTACATCACGCCGAGCTTCGGCTGACGTAATCCACTTCGATAAACCATTGGCCAGCGCGGTTTTACCGTCAAGACTGGCGGCTACCTTCATCGTCAAATAGGGCCGCCCGCTACGTACGCGCTGTAAAAACGCCTTTAGCTGGCGCTCAACCTCGGCACTCATCAGGCCCGTGTCGAGTGTGATTCCTGCCCTGACCAAATTATCATGCCCCTTTCCATCCACACCGTCAAACGGATCGTGCAGTGCAGAAACCACCCGCGCGACCCTAGCGGCGATGAGAAGATCAGAACACGCCGGCCCCCGCGAATTGGCGTGCAGCGCGCATGGTTCAAGGGTTGAGTAGACGGTCGAACCTTCTGCGGATTCTTGGCAGTTTTCCAATGCATCAGCTTCGGCGTGGGGTCGACCACCTGCGCGGGTAAAGCCTTCACCGATGATGCGACCGTGTTTGACTATGACGCAGCCCACAAAGGGATTGGGCGTGGTCACCGCCCGCCCCTTCTCGGCCAGCTGAATTGCCCTGGACATCATGGCGTAATCTAGCGCCGTAAAACGCGTCATCTGGCGACCCGGCCCACTCGTGCACTTCGACAGCCGCGCGCGGCACAAACGGGCCGGAGCCTCACTTCGTCACTTCCCGGATGGCCTGTTTAAATTCTTCGACATCGGAAAAACTGCGGTAGACCGAGGCGAAGCGCACATATCCAACTTGGTCGAGTTGTTTCAGCTCTGCCATGACCATTTCACCCACCTTACGCGTCGGTAATTCTCGGCGTGCCTCGTTTAGCAGCACCTGTTCGATGCGCTCAATTGCGGCGGCGATTTGCTCCTCCGGAACCGGTCGCTTATGCAGCGCACGATGCAGGCTGATTTCAATCTTCGCCCGTGAGTAGTCTTCTCGTTGGCCGTTAGACTTCACCACGGTTGGCATACGCAGCTCTGCGTTTTCATAAGTGGTGAAGCGCTTATGACACACTGTACAACGTCGGCGTCGGCGCACTTGGTCGCCTTCGTCGGACACCCGCGAATCGATGACCTGTGTTTCCTGTGCGCCGCAGAAAGGGCACTTCATCGTTTGCGGCGGGGCAGTGAGTTAGGCAAGGCAGTAACGGGGCAGCAAAGCTGACGACGCGCCGACAGCCAACTCTTTGTGTAAGCGATGGATCGGCGCGCATTGCTCACTTTCTCAGCTCCTCACTTCCTCACTGGCCATAAACCGGGAAACGTTTAGTCAGGCCGGCGACCTGTTCGCGTACTACCGCAATATTGGCCGGGTCGTGGGGATTGTCGAGCAGATCGGCGATCAGATTGCCCGTGAGCTCAGCTTCGGCGTCCTTAAAGCCACGTGTCGTCATCGCTGGCGAACCCAGACGAATGCCGGACGTAACGAACGGCTTTTCAGGGTCGTTCGGGATCGCGTTTTTGTTTACCGTGATATGTGCTTGACCGAGCAGCGCCTCGGCTTGCTTACCGGTGATGTTCTTGGCGCGTAAATCGACCAACATGACGTGTGATTCCGTGTGGCCCGAAACAATGCGTAACCCGCGCTTAATAAGCGTTTTTGCCAGCACGTCGGCGTTCTTCAAGACTTGAGTTTGATAGGCCTTGAATGACGGGTCCAGCGCTTCCTTGAAGGCAACCGCCTTTGCTGCAATCACGTGCATCAACGGGCCGCCCTGCAAACCCGGGAAGATCGCCGAGTTGATCGCCTTTTCAAGTTCGGGTTTCATCAAGATGATGCCGCCGCGCGGCCCGCGGAGGCTTTTGTGTGTCGTCGACGTGACGACATCCGCATGCGGCAGCGGCGAAGGGTAAACGCCCGCCGCGATGAGCCCCGCGTAGTGAGCCATGTCGACCATAAACACGGCACCAATTTCCTTCGCCACCGCCGCGAAACGCGCAAAATCAATCTTCAACGCATAGGCGGAGGCACCGGCGAGAATCAATTTCGGCTTGTGTTCTCGTGCAAGACGCTCCATCTCTGCGTAGTCGATCACTTCGTTTGCATCGAGGCCGTAACTGACGACGTTAAACCATTTACCACTCATATTGACCGAAGCACCATGCGTGAGATGTCCGCCCATGGCGAGATTCATGCCGAGGAAGGTGTCACCGGGTTTTAGACAGGCGAGAAAGACCGCTTGGTTAGCCTGTGAGCCCGAGTTGGCTTGCACGTTAGCCGAGTAGCCGTGGACGTCGGCACCAAACAACTTACGCACGCGTTCAATGGCCAGAGTCTCTGCGATATCGACGTATTCACAGCCGCCGTAGTAGCGTTTTCCTGGGTAACCCTCTGCATACTTGTTGGTCAACTGCGAGCCCTGCGCCTGCATCACGGCAGGGCTGGTGTAGTTCTCCGAAGCAATCAACTCAATGTGTTCTTCCTGACGGCGATTCTCCTGCTGAATCACGGCAAAGATTTCCGGGTCGACATTAGCGAGCGTTTGTGAGGCCTGAAAGGTATCTGGCATGATGGGTTCCCGAAAAATAATCAAAACAATCGCATGTACTCGCCCCGGAGAGAGGACGGAAGCTGCACGGGGTGGTGGCGAGAGCACTGAAAGTTTATCACGCAGCCTCGTCGAGAGTCGCTATAACAGGGGGCACAAGTGCCGCTTTCTAGAAGATGGCGGCCTAATACCTGCAAACGCGCCCGAGCTGGTCGACTACCAGCCCGCGCAAGCCGTCGGTGAGCACAGTTGCCAGCCAGCCGCCTCCATGACTCCCCTTGAGCATGGCAATGGTGGTAATCGCCCCAGCGACCAAACAGCTCGGGGCAAACACGGTTACTGACTGTAAACCTATCGTCGGCTGTCCGCTGCGCGGGTCGAGGATATGGCAGTAGCGCACACCGTCGATTTCCATAAAACGCTCATAGTCGCCGCTGGTGGCAACAGCTCCGCTAGCAATCTCCACCGTTGCCAGCACGGTGCCGGGCTGCCTCGGGTGGCGGATGCCAAGCGTCCATGGCGCACCACTGAACTGCGGCCCCGTTACCACAACGTCACCACCTAAGTCGACGAAGCCATGCGCGACCCCACTTGCCAGTAACACCGCAGCCGCTCGATCCGCCGCATATTCCTTGCCGAACCCGCCAAAATCGATCTCCATCCCGCTACGGGTAAGTTGGATGGCGTTCAGCCGGCGTTTGACGTGCCGCCAACCCACCAGCGGCAACAGCTCTTCGATGGCCTGTTGGGAAGGCAATTGACCTGATTTGAAATCCCAAACTCGCCGCAAGACTCCGGTCGTAATATCGAACAACCCGCTACTTTGCTGAAAACACGAATCCGCGAAATCCAATAGCTGCGATGTTTCAGCATCAATCTCAGTCCACGCAGCGCTAGTTGCATGGCGGCTCGCCTGATTAATGCCGGTCAGTACACTATCTTCACGATATCGGGAGTACTTCTGCTCAATGCGCCGCACCTCGTCGATAGCGATATTTGCAACAGACTCAGCATACTCAAACGTGGGGGCGAAAAGTTCGATGGTGTTTTCACATGCCATCGCCCGAAACGGGAAACGAAAATGCTGCACGCCTACTTCTCGGGCGGTAGGTTGGGTACGCCGCGCAAGAAAATGGCTTCAATGAGTGCCGTCTCGCGCTCTGCAATGGCGTGAAGAAATGGCGTTGCCCCTTTCATGTGTCGGAACGCAGAGAAGCCCGCCTCCAAAAACTGCTGCATTTCTGCAAGTCCGGCCAGTTTCGAGGGGCGCCTCAACATCTTCAGTGTGGAGTAGATCAACGGCTTCTTGACCACAAGGTCAAGACCGTGACCGACTTCTTGCATCAACGCGACTTGTCGAAGCCGATCAACTTTTCGGCCTACGGCGCGAAATGCCTCACAATAAACCGCGTTGTTGATCGCCACGCCGCGCGTCTGCGCGGCCAGCGCTTGATCAAACTCTTCCGAGAGGACATCCAGCGCTAGGGCATTGTCCAGCGTCTCGAAGGCAAACTTGGGCAGCAGACGTTTGATGGTGGGATACATCCGCAGCAAATCCCGGTCCCGCTGTGCGGTGTCTTTCTCACCATAGAGCTCATCAAAAAAAAATGCGGTTGCCGGGGCAAATCGATGGTCGATACTGAGGTCGTGATACGTGTAGCGCAGCCGCGCATGTTGCCACTGCTTTACGCGCTTAACATCGGCCAGAAACTCCGACTCGCGTTTCGTTGGTCCACGCAGTTCTTCCAATCGATTCAAATGTTCAAGCATCGAGGTAGGCACCCACCAAATCTCCAAAATCAACGGATGTTGCAGTGCGACAAATTAGACGCTTCAATCTAATTGATTCTGCCGTGCTCCAGTCGCCACTGCTATTCTAGCGACCGTTCCGATAAATGATCCCGTTGCGCCAAACATGATAGACATATGGACGTGAGCAATACACTGAATCGCCAGTTTCGCAATCCGAGCATACCTGAGGCAGAAGCCGCTCACGGCGCGATGCTGACAGCCAAGCTTGACCGTCTACGTGCTGCCTATGCAGCCAACCGCATGCCAAGCGTTGATTGGCGTCGCCGACAATTGGCGCGGCTGGAAACCATGCTGCGCAATAATATCGAAGAAATTTGTGTGGCAATTGCCGCTGACTTTGGCCACCGCTCTCACCATGAAACTCAGTTGCTCGAGTTGTTTCCGGCGATCACCGCAATCAAGCATGCCCGTCGCCATGTGGGCGGCTGGATGAAGCCGCAGCGTAGTTGGGCATCTATGTGGTTCTTGCCGGCACGTAATGAGATTCGCCCGCAACCGCTCGGCGTCGTTGGCATCATCGTGCCTTGGAACTATCCGATTTTGCTGGCGGTGTCACCCTTGGTAGCCGCATTGGCGGCGGGCAACAGAGCCTTTATCAAGATGAGCGAATTTACCCCTCGGACCGGCAAATTGTTTGCCGCATTAATCGAGACTTACTTCACGCACGACGAGGTGCTGGTAGAAAACGGTGGGGCCGAGGTCGCGCGGGCATTCTCAGCGCTTCCCTTCGACCACTTACTCTTTACGGGCTCAACTGCCGTCGGCAAACTGGTTATGCAAGCCGCCGCCGAGCATCTCACCCCGGTGACCCTCGAACTCGGTGGCAAATCCCCCGCCGTCGTCGGGCCAGACGCCGACCTACAATCTGCCGTCTCCCGCATTATGTTCGGTAAGTGCTTGAATGCGGGGCAGACGTGTATCGCGCCCGACTATGTGCTGTTGCCACGCGGCAAGGAAGGCGAGTTCATCAGCGCTGCACGACGTTTTGTTTCGACACATTACCCGTCCCTCGTGAATAACGCCGACTACACCGCGCTGGTAAGCCAACATCATCTGTCGCGTCTGCAGAGTTACCTCAATGAAGCGCGCGCCGCTGGCGCAGCAGTTTGCCCGCTCAGCGACGCTGGCGAGAATCTGGAAGCTACGCAAAAACTTGCACCCACGATTGTGACCGGTGCAGGTGATGATTGCCGACTGTTGCAAGAGGAGATTTTCGGACCGATTCTGCCGCTGATTGCCTACGATGGGCTCGATAGCGCAATCAGCTATATCAATGCCCGCCCGCGCCCGCTCGCGCTTTACTACTTCGGCTATGATCGCCGCCAGATCGATCAAGTGCTCAACGAGACCGTCGCCGGTGGCGTATCAATCAACGAAACTCTGTTGCACATCTCACAAGAGGATTTGCCGTTTGGCGGCGTCGGCTCGTCCGGAATGGGTGCCTACCACGGCAAGGTCGGGTTTGACACCTTCTCCAAGTCAAAACCCATCTTTCACCAGTCCAGATTTAATGGCCTAGCCATGTTCCAACCGCCTTTTGGCAAGCGCTTCGAGGCGCTCATCAAGTTTCTGCTGAAGTGAGTTTTGACGCGAGTTGCATTTGCCGCGAATCGGCGCATTCGCCGCTTTCGCCAACTGATATGGGCACTTTATTAGCCAACCGAGTCCTTGAACAACTATGTCTGACAGCGTCACCGACTACCTAATCCTTGGGGCAGGCTCGGCGGGTTGCGCACTCGCCGGACGTCTCTCTGAAGAGCGCGACACACACGTTACCCTGCTCGAAGCTGGTGTGCAGGATTCCAGCGTCTTGATTCATTGCCCGTCAGGGATGGCGGTGATGGCGCAAACCGGCACGGCAAACTGGGGGTTCAATACTGTTCCCCAACGCGGGCTAAATGGCCGGACAGGCTATCAACCACGAGGCAAAGTGTTGGGTGGCTCAAGCTCGATCAATGCGATGATCTATGCGCGCGGGCATCGTGCGGACTATGATCATTGGGCGGAACTTGGCAATGTCGGTTGGGCCTACGAGGATGTTCTGCCGTACTTCAAACGCGCCGAGAACAATGAACGTGGCGGCGACCAATTTCACGGCGTTGGCGGCCCGCTCAATGTACGCGATCTGGCAAGCCCGAATCGGTACAGCCAGGCATTCATCGACGCGGGGCGCGAGGCCGGGTTCCCAATCAACCACGACTTCAACGGTGCCGAGCAGGAAGGTGTCGGGATGTATCAAGTGACCCACCGCGCAGGTGAACGTTTCAGCGCGGCAAAGGCTTACCTCGCGCCCAATCTCGGTCGAAGCAATCTGACAATCGAGACTAACGCGCGAGTTACGCGCGTTTTGTTCGAAGGACGGCGTGCGGTTGGCGCGGAATTCCTGCACAATGGCTTGTTGCGGCGGATTCGTGTACGCCGTGAAGTGTTGCTCAGCGCCGGAGCCCTGCAGTCACCACAGATTCTACTGTTGTCTGGCATCGGCAACGCCAACGCTTTATCAAAACTGGGGATACCGGTGGTGCATCACTTGCCGGGTGTCGGGCTTAACTTGCATGACCACGCGGATGCTGTTCAAGTCTACGATGCGCCAAGACTAACCGATTTACTCGGGGTCTCGGTTATCGGGGTCTGGCATATACTCCGCGGAATTGCCGAGTGGCGAAGCCACCGTACTGGTTTGCTCACGACAAATATTGCCGAAGCGGGTGGCTTCGTCCGAAGTAATCCGGCAGAAGCAATTCCTGATCTGCAATTCCATTTCGTGATCGGTAAGTTAGTTGATCATGGCCGTAAGGTCACCTTCGGACATGGCTACTCGTGCCACGTGTGCGTGCTTCGACCGAACAGTCGCGGCAGCGTGACCTTGCAATCATCTGACCCGTTGGCCGCACCGTTAATTGACCCAAATTTCCTCGGCCACCAAGAAGACCTTACGCGAATGGTTAAGGGCTTCCGTATCATGCGCGAAGTCTTGGCGCAGCCATCGATGGCACGATATGGCGGGCGTGAGTTAAACCGCTCTGCCACGGCGCAGACTGAGGCCGAGATTGAAGCTTTCATTCGCAGTCAAGCAGACTCCATCTACCACCCCGTCGGCACCTGTCGGATGGGTGGCGATGATGCGGCGGTGGTCGACGCAACCCTACGTGTTCACGGCATCAACGGCTTACGGGTGATTGATGCGTCTATCATGCCGCGTATTGTCGGCGGCAACACCAACGCCCCGACCATCATGATTGCGGAAAAGGCTGCTGACATGATTCGGAGAAACATCAAACTCTAAATTTTACGGGCGTCTTCAGACCGAATCGCCTGAAAACGCCCGTGCCTATTTGACTTTGATGAAATCTCCGAGTTACTTCTTGATCGCCCCGCCACCCGCCTCAGCGCCCCATAACTCCCTCAGCCGTGCGTCGCGTCCGCATCCGTTACGATAGTACTTGTAGCGGATTGGATTTTTTAAGTAGTAATCTTGGTGATAGTCCTCCGCCGGATAAAACGTCGTTGCTGCCGTAATTTCTGTCACAACGCTAGCCTTAAAGGGCTTTGACCTAACCAATGCCGCCTTAGACGCTTCCGCAGCAGCTTTCTGCGTATCGTCATGCGTAAAGATGCCGGTGCGGTACTGTGACCCGACATCACAGAACTGTTGATCCTTCACCGTGGGATCGATGTTGCGCCAAAACACTTCGAGTAGCCGCTCGTAGCTGACTTTTTTGGGGTCATAAACAACCTCGACCGCCTCGGTGTGACCGGTGTTTCCGGCAGAGACTTCTTTGTACGAGGGGTTCTTTTTTGTCCCGCCGATATAGCCGGATGTCGTTGACAAAACGCCATCAATGGCATCAAACGGCGGCTCCATACACCAGAAGCAGCCGCCGGCAAACGTTGCTTTGGCGGTGCTGACTGGCGCGACCAGAGCGGGGGCGCGAGCAAGCTTTTGCGTTTCCACCGCGCTGACTGGAGAACTGGTTACACCGGCAACGGTCGCCACTACGACCGCCGCAACAAGAAAATTGCTAGGAAATTTCATGCGGAAACTTTCGGTAGGTCTCAGAGAACGAGGGATACGTTTTAGCATGGCTGCCGATGCAACGGTTAAACTTATAGGTCGATTGTGTAACCTTGAGTCTTGCCATGTCGTCCTATCATTATCGCTTGGTAAATGTATTCGCCGAAACAATCTTCGGCGGCAATCCACTTTGTGTCTTCCAGGACGCGCGCGGCCTCAGCGATCAGCAGATGCAAGCACTTGCGCTACAGTTCAACCTCTCCGAAACTACATTTGTGCTGCCCTCAGAAGTCGCCACCGCGCGCGTTCGAATTTTTACGCCGACGTTTGAAATGGCCTTCGCCGGCCACCCCACCCTCGGCAGTTCACACGTGGTGCGAGCACTGAAACATTGCGGAGACGCCATCACTCTGGAAATGAAAGCCGGTGTGATTCCGGTCAGCGCGCGCGGCGATCGATGGACACTTCAGGCGGGTGCAGCCAAGTCGCGTGATTGTGAAAAGAGTCGCGCCGAACTTGCAGCAATGCTGGGGCTGACTGAGGCGGACGTGCTTCCCGGTGCTCGCTGGCTCAACACCGGCAGCGAACAACTTATCGTTCCTCTGGCAACAGCTGAAGCCGTTCGTCGAGCCTTGCCAAAATCGGATTTACTCGTCAACGTCACGAGTGACACCGGTCGTTCCATGGCATATGTATTTGCCAATAATGACGACGGTCGGTTGCTGTCGCGCTTTTTCTTTATGAAGCACGGCAGCATAGTCGAAGATCCAGGCACCGGTTCCGCAACGGCAAACCTCGGCGGTTGGATGATCCATCACGGACGCACACCTTGTTCGTACGTCATTGAACAAGGCGTCCAGGTAGGTCGCCCCTGCCATTTGGGGTTAGATGTACTTCCCAATGCGGAAATCTTGGTCAGTGGCCGCGTAATTGAGATTGGGCAGGGCACTATCCACCTCGCCACCTGAAAATTGGCGAAAACCTGCGCTATTGGCGTAAAGAATATGGGCAACGCTAGTAACCAATGTTCCGACCAGCGACCCAACTAATAAAGGAGCATCAATTGCCCATAAATGGAATGAGAAACTTACTGCAGGCATTAACATCAGGAGAACGACTGACAGTCCAACAAAAATCGCCGCCAATGTCCTCCAAAAATCAGCGTTAAAGATTGGTTTAACTGTTAACCAGCCCCAAACCCCCACCACGTTTAGCAAGAGCAGCGCTAAAAAAACGTAAGGCAAACACCCATAAATGCACCTACTTGATCGGTGTTTATCTCAATCACGAGTAGCGTTACTGCATCCAATAGGCTGATCAGCAGGGCCAGCAGAAATGCCCACATAAAATCAGGCCGACAAAACGCTTCAACCTTTGTCCCACGCGCAACTAGCCGCATCACCCAACGCCCGATGAAGATCACGAACCAATAGGATGTGATGGCCATTAATGCAACATAGCCGGTTGCACCAATAGCCGGTAGATTGGCGAGCCAGTCCGGCACCTTGTCCGCACTGATCCTAGAGTAGTGAATCAAAACCGTCAGCACTGTGGCCGTGATGGCTAGTGCCTTCCACCGTGAAGAGAGAGGCGGGATGTTTAGTAGGTCTGACTTGTTCGACCCAATATGTCTGTTCATTTTGGCTGCGCCTGATCATGACGTTGATCGGAACTAGGTTCACTGTTGGAAAGGCTAACGCTCGGACGCTTCTTCAACGACCTGCCCTGGCTGAACGTGTAATTCGCCAGCCCAAAGTGGTTCGCCAGGCTGACGACCAAAAAATACAAAATACCGAAAATGGCGAGACGCCCCGAAGCGTGCAACCAATTTACATCGTCCAGAAACAACTCGTTATTCACAATACCCAGTTGGTCTGCCACAAACCTGGAGCATAGCGAGCATACGACTGCGATGCCCAAATACTGAAGCCAGCTCAACGGTTCATTGTGTTGTTTCATTCTGGAATGTAGAAATTCTCGTTTTTCACTTCACCGGAGCGGTGTCCCGAACCGTGCGCCGCAGTACCTTGCCGACGTTTGTCTTCGGCAATTCAGGCCAAAACTCGATCTGCCGCGGCATCTTGTATCCTGTAAGTCGTTCTTTGCAGAATGCCATGATGGTTTCCTTGGTCAAGCTTGGATCACTCTTCACAACCACCACGCGAACCGCCTCGGTGGATTTTTCGTCGGGCATCGATACCGCGCAGACTTCCAACACGCCGGGGCACATGGCGATGACGTCCTCAATCTCGTTCGGGTAGACGTTGAACCCGGAAACCAGAATCATGTCCTTTTTGCGATCGACAATCTTGAAGTAACCGCGTTCGTCCATCACGCCAATATCACCTGACTTGAACGCACCGTCTTTACAAAATACCTTCGCCGACTCGTCGGGACGCTGCCAATAACCCTGCATCACCTGTGGCCCGTCAATACAAATTTCCCCCACCTCACCGACACCAAGTATGTTTTCATCGTCGTCACGGATGGTGACAATCGTCGAAGGAAATGGCAGTCCGATGCAGCCGTTGAACTCCGCCAAACTGAGTGGGTTCGCCGTCGCGCCAGGTGAGGTCTCTGTAAGTCCGTAAGCTTCAATTAGCGTTTTGCCGGTGACCGCTTTCCATTTTTCCGCGACAGCTCGCTGCACTGCCATGCCACCGCCCAGCGCCAACTTCAGGCCGGAGAAATCGACGGTTCTGAATTCCGGGTGGTGCAATAGACCACTAAACAGCGTGTTCACGCCAGTCAATACTGTCCAGCGACGTGCTTTCAACTCTTTGATGAATCCATCCATGTCCCGCGGATTGGGAATCAACACCGTCTCTGCACCGCGGGACATGAAGTTAATGGAAGTGTTCAGCGCAAAGATGTGATACATCGGCAGCGGCTGAATAATGACCTCCTCCCCTTCCTTCAGTTCAAGCCCGGTCCAGCAACCGACCTGCTGGATGTTGGCTACCAAGTTACGGTGGGTCAGGATCGCTCCTTTGGACACGCCCGTCGTGCCACCGGTGTACTGGAGAAACGCGATATCAGAGCCCGCGACAGCGGGCTTTACGTAATTCGATGCGGCTCCTTTAGCGAGTGCATCCTTAAATCGAACCGCACCCGCGATATTCCACGCCGGTACCATTTTCTTTTGGTACTTGATGACCAAATTCACAATGAGCGATTTTGGGAACCCCAGCAGATCGCCGAGCTGTGTGGTGATTACGTGTTTGACCCCAGTCTTGGCGATACACTGCTCAAGCGTTGTAGCGAAGTTTTCAACAACGATTATTGCCTTCGCACCTGAGTCCTTCAATTGATGTTCAAGCTCCCGGGGTGTGTACAGCGGATTACAGTTCACCACCACATAGCCAGCACGCAAAATCCCAAAAATGGCGACTGGGTACTGAAGAATGTTGGGCATCATCACGGCAACGCGATCACCCCGCGTAAGCTTCAAATCGTTCTGCAGGTACGCGGCGAAATCACGCGCTAAGCGATCAAGCTCGGCAAAGGTGAGTGTCTTGCCCATACAAGTAAATGCTGGCTTGGGTGCGAAGCGTTCACAAGCTTGGTTAAGGATGTCTTTGATCGAATCAAACGCCTCTGGATCGATGTCTGCGGGAACGTCTGCTGGGTATTCCTTCAGCCATGGCCGATCTATCGCCTGCGTCGCCGTTGCGTTCATATGTTCTCCTCGTGTTCTTTGTATAGTGGCGGCAAGCGGATCCTCCCGCGTCTTGTCGCCGTTGTGCAACTCCATAATTGATAGTTTGCACGATTCACGGTTCCGTCGTTCGCAGCCCTCAATGCTTTTTTTATGACTTTTGGGTCAGTACTTGCGGTTTAGTCGGCTGGTTCATGCGCTTATTGGCCGTAGCCAGTTTCGAGCAGCATAGTGTGATTACTCTAATTTTCATGTTTACAGTGCGCAAATTGCTGCGATGCAATATGGCCAAAAAACTTAACGCTGTATAGCTCGCCACCGACCCACTAGGAGAAACGTATGTCGTCACGTCTGAAAAAAGCCCAACAGTCCGCTAAGTCGGCCAAAGCCAGCACCCCTGTTGAGCAGATCACAGAAAAGCTTGGTCAAGTCGCCGCCTCCCTATCGGAGCAGCAAATGGCCAAACAAGTGATGGAATCCGCACAGCAAATTTGGCTTGCCGGCTTGGGCGCATTCTCCAAGACACAGCTCGAAGGCAAAAAAGTGTTCGAAACTTTGGTTAAGCAGGGCGAGGCGCTTGAATCACGCACGCGCCACGTGGCTGAGGCAACGATAGAGACTGCTCGCGATCAGGCCAGCAAGACCCTAGAAGCCGCTTCCGGTAAGTTCGATAAACTTGAGCAGGTCTTCGAAGCGCGAGTACACAAATCGCTCAACCGTTTGGGCGTTCTAACCAGCAAAGATGTTGAACAACTATCCGCGCAAGTTGCGGAGCTGGCGGATAGCGTACGCGCCCTGCTCTCCCAAGAAAAACGCGTCGGCACAGTCCGCCCGGCGGCCAAGAAGGGCGTCGTCAGAAAAGTTGTCGCCCAAAAGGCGACTGCCAAAAAGGCCGTTATTACAAACCCTGCCGAGCGTAAGGTTGCGCGCAAGAAGTAAGTTTTCCGCCAGAGACTTGGGGAAGCTCTGGCGATACCCCCTCCTCCTCGTCCCGATTCGCAAAGAAAAAGGACGATCTCAAGCCCGAGTCGATTGATTCGGGCTTTTTTTTGCGTGGTGCCTAACCGCGCAGGACGCGTTCAACCAGCTTGATGTATGCCTTTTGCGCGTCCTCTTGGGTCATGCCCTTAATCTTCGCCCACGCATCGTACTTTGCCCGGCCGACAAAGTCGGTAAAACCCGGTTTGTCGCCACTAACGTCGCCTTCGGTGCCCTGCTTATAGTGGGCGTAGAGGCGAAGCTTCATGTCATTGCCGGGGTCAGACTTTGCCTTGGTCACGTCCTTACTGGCCTTTTCAAACAGCTTTTTAGTGTCCGACATTACGCAATTTCCTCCAAGTTCTTGGTGTTTTTCCCCGCTAACTTGCGCCAAGCGTCTGGCTAGCGCCCCCGGAAGGGGTTTGCAGGGATGCCTAATGAGGCTAAAGTAACTGTAACCGAATCAGTCGCCCCCTGCAATTTGTCGTGTTTTGGACTGCTCCATACCGCCAAGTAATTTGAATGCAGAGCAGCGCTGACTCCGCGTACGCATGGCGGCCTTGCCAATGGAGGGGTAAGGCATATCAAAAATAACATTCGGCAAACGACAAAGATCGATTATGGCGAGCATATCCGGCATCCCCTCATTTAGCGTGCTTGGTCGCGAGCGCATGACAGGCGTCGATACGGCTTGGCTGCGTATGGAGCATCCGACAAATCTCATGATGATCGTCGGCGTAATGATGTTTAAGGAGACTCTGTCTTTCCAAACGCTCAAGACGACTATCGAACAGCGGTTCTTAAGTTATCCAAGATTCAAGCAAAAGGCCGTGCAAGATCCAACCGGCGCGTGGTGGGAGAACGACAAGAAATTTGATCTGGCCAACCACATCAAGAAAATCAAGTTGCCCGGCAAGGGTACCAAGAGTGACCTTGAGGACTACGTAAGTCGGGCGGCGAGTGAGCCGCTCGATTTTACGAAGCCACTTTGGCAGTTTCACCTGATCGAAAACTATCGCGGCGGCTCCGCCCTCGTTACCCGTATCCACCACTGTTATGCAGACGGCATTGCATTGGTCTCAGTCATGTTGTCGCTCACCGGCGAATCACCAGAAGCCAGTTTGATCAAGCCGAAGAAGACCGACAAACGTCCGCGCGATGAAATGGATTTTTGGACATCCGTCACCAAGCCGATGGCATCAGTGATGTCCGGCGCGATGAAGCTCACCCGCGGTCTTGTTGAGCAGGGCTTGGAAATCGCCAAAGACCCGGCGACCATGCGCGAGTTCGCCACCAAGGGAGTTGAACTCGCCGAAGAGTTACGCAAGATTGCGATGATGCAGCCTGATTCCAAGACCCGCTATAAGGGGTTACTCGGGCGGCAGAAGCGCGTGGCGTGGTGCGACCCGCTACCACTGGCCGAGGTGAAGGTCATCGGCAAAGCGCTGGGCGCGTCGATCAATGACGTACTGCTGTCGACTGCGGCAGGTGCACTCCGCGATTACCTTGAGCGCAACGGCGACGACACAAGGGGCGTTGAGTTACGCGCGGTCGTGCCAGTCAATTTGCGCCCGGTAGAAAAAGCCTACGAACTCGGCAATCAGTTTGGCTTAGTGTTTGTCGATTTACCAGTCGGCGTCGAAGATCCTCTGGATCGACTCGAAATTGTGCGAACGCGTATGGCAGAACTGAAGGGCTCATCACAACCCATCGTTGCGTTTGTGTTGCTGTCCGCAGTTGGGATGGGGCCCAAGATTTTGCAAGACCAGATAAGCGGGCTAATTGGTCGTAACGCGACCGCAGTCATGACCAACGTACCGGGCCCGCAAAAGCCGCTCTATCTAGCCGGCTCAGAAATCGACGAGATCGAGTTTTGGGTCCCCCAATCTGGTGGCATCGGTATGGGTCTGTCAATCTTGACTTACAACGGCAAGGTGCAGTTCGGATTGATCACTGACGACAGACTCGTGCCCGATCCCCACAACATCATCAATCGATTCGCAGACGAATTCGAAAAACTGGTCATGTTGACGTTGATGGGGCCATACGGGCCGGAATACGACGGAGCGCTCGAACAATTGTTCGGCGATAAGCCCGCAGCGACCCACTCCGTGCCGAAGAGGCGCAACAGATAGTGACTGTTCGACGCGCGCTGCTCTCGTCAGGGCAAGCGCGCTGACGGGGCAGGCCCTGTTGGCATTGCTGCGCGACTATCCGCGTTAGGCGAGGTCGTTACACTTGAACGAGGGGTGACCAACTCTCATCACCCTAAGCCACGGCCACTACAACTTGATACGGCAAACCTGGCTCAACCTCCGCCCTTCGATGGTACGTTTAACCGCGACCCGCCTGACTTGGCAACGACGCATCATCAACAAGTTTCATTTGCGTGCCCACGGTAATTTGTCCAGATCCACATTTCCGCCGGTGATGATAATGCCGACGCGCTTACCTTTCACGTCTAGGGTGCCCTCAAGAATCGCCGCCAGCGGCGGACAACACGATGGCTCGCAGATAAATTTTCCGTAATCCCAGATCATGCGCATTGCACCAATGATGTTCTCTTCACTCGTCACACCAATGGCGTCGACATTCGCACGAATATGGTTAAACGTACGTTCTGAGAGTACGGTCAAGAGCCCGTCACAAATGGTCTGCGGCGATTGGCTGGTGACGCGAACGCCGGAGACGAACGACTTAGCTCCATCGTCCGCCCCGCGAGGTTCAGCGCCGAACACTTTGATGCCGGGCTTCATTCCCTTCGCCGCGATTGCCGTGCCAGATAACAAACCTCCTCCACCGAGCGGCGAGATGATGATATCCAGATTCGGCAGGTCTTCTAGCAATTCCATCGCCGCCGTACCCTGCCCGGCAATCACGTCATCATTGTCAAACGGATGAATCATCTCAAAGCCGTACTTGGCAATCTGCTCGTCCGCTGCGGCCTGGCGCGCCGCGATGTTCGGCGCGCAGTATTGAATGGTTGCGCCGTATCCTTGAATGGCGCGCTTCTTGGGGGCAGGCGCATTCTCCGGCACCACGACCGTAGCCTTGATTCCCCTGAGGCCCGCCGCCCACGCAAGTGCCGCGCCGTGGTTGCCCGAGGAATGCGTCACCACACCGCGCCTAGCCGCCTCATCACTTAACGTAAAGATGGCATTACAGGCACCACGCGCCTTGAACGCACCAACCTTTTGAAAGTTCTCACACTTAAAGAAAATTTCCGCGCCAACTTCTCGATTAATGTAGTCGCTCTTGATAAATGGCGTGCGGTGGATATGTGGCTTGATACGTTGATGTGCGGCTTGTATGTCGGTTAGCGTAACGGGCATGATTAATCAATGGGAACTTCTAAAAACCGTCGCGAGCGGGTGAAGTTGGCAGTGAGGAGCGGACACGTACCCAGTGTACGGCGAGCACCGGAACTGACAGATTCGCCCGCGCAGTAGGTTTTTAGAAGTTCCCCAATACCAAAGTGACCATTCATCGGGCATCTTCAGGCCAAACGGCTTGAAAATGGCTGTAGACAGCAGACTTTTCCAACTCATTCGTCTTCCAGTTCAGCCCTAGCGCTTTCGATGTCCATTAGTTCCATCGCGTCACGCCCTTTCATCTTTGCCGCCTTGTCATAAAGCTTGGTGGCCTTATCCACTTCCTTATCGCCGAATAACATTAACAAGCCATTTGCATATTCGATTGTCGCGATTGGCGACTGCGGGTTAAGCTTGAGTGCTGTTTCATAATGCTTCACCGACTCATCCTTGTTGGCACCATACGTGAGCTTGCCCATCATCGCGCCCACCTTGTCAATAATCTCCGCATGATAGGCACCCATCGCGGTGTGAGCGTCGGCGTGCTTCGGGTCAAGCTTGAGCGCCGTTTCAAGCGCAGCCTTGATCTTGCCACCGTAACCCTCTTTAAGCGCCTTCATCACGGAAATCGATTGAGCGTAGCGCCCAGCTGCATAGGCGTACTGATAATGAGCATTCGCGTTGCTTGGCTCTGACTTCATCAACCCATCTGCCAGTTTCATGGCATCCTGAAACAGCTTGGTCTTGACGGCAGCCTTTTTCTCGACATGATTGGCATAAATTGAGGTTGCCTTCACCGCGACCACGTGTCCAGCACCCAACTCCGCCGCCTTGGAGAAATCTCCCGCGTGAAATGCGCGCCACGCCTCTTGCAAATCGGCGTCCTTCGGGTAGACCTCGTTGTCACCTTTGTGCAGGCCTTCCCATGCTTTTTTCAGCGCGTCGCCAGCGTATGTCACTGATTTGCCGTCGACCGGCGTCTTGATCCATTTTGCGTTCGCCATGTTCTCCGTCCTCTCGTTGTTTTACGATTGTCTGTCGTCCATTACTGGGTATAGATTTCCAACAGGTGGTCGAGATGCTCCTTCGCCCCACCACCTAGATACGGCGCGATTAAACACATTACTTGATATACACCCCGGGTCAGATGCTTCTCCGGATGATCGTGAATTCCCGCGCGGTGCTTTAAGTTTTCGTAGTTAAGCCAATAGGTGGCAACGACTAGGATATTCTCGGCGAGTGCCTCGATGATTTTGCTTGTCGCGCTCATGGCCTTGGCCGCTACCAACGACTCACACATCGTACGAATGGCGTCGCGTTTGTGGCTGATGATGATATTGAAGTGCGACTTAAGTTTGGTATCACGCGCAAGCAAATCGTCCAGATTCCGGTAGAGAAAGCGATACTGCCAGATACGTTCAAACATCATGTGCAGATAGAGCCATAGATCTTCCATAGCCGACGCGGCGTCCATGATTGGCCCGGGAGCGATGTCGATTTGTTTTTCAAATTCCGCAAACAAGTGCCGGATAATTTCGTCCTTGTTGCGGAAGTGGTAGTACAGGTTGCCGGGCGAAATGTCGAGTTCATCGGCAATATGCCCGGTGGTGACGTTTGATTCGCCCTCCTGGTTAAATAGATCCAGACTTACCTTTAATATGCGTTCGCGGGTGCGCGCCGAGCGGGACGGCGGTGGCGCGGATGGGGGGCGGGAGCCGTGAGGTGCAAAGATAGACATGTCGAAATGTTACACCGTACAAACCGATCCCTAGCGCGCCCGCATGCACGATGCCCCAATATCAATCCGGGGGACCTATTGCGGGCTGGCCGGAAAAGATGCCCGACGCCTTGTGCGGGCGACGAACCTCTCTAACTCGAGTATCGCGTCGGACAGATCGAGGCTCGCGTCGTGCAACCGCTGATACTTCGGCAACTGTCTCGGTCGCCTGAACAGGCCGCTCTCTAGGGTGCGACTTTCATCGCGCAATACCGCAAGATTCAGTGTGATGCCGTACTTTGCAAAAATGGGCTCCAGCTCATGCCGACGCTTCAATAAGTCCTGTCGCGTACGCTGATAGGCGTGTTCACAAAGTCGTTTACGTGTTGCGTACGAAAACAAATTGGTAAAGAAGATTTCGGCGTCGTCGGCAGCCGGCTCGAACAAAACCACATCGCGGTCCTTGTACTGCGTGAGGTACTTTTGTAGGCCAACATGCATTCGCGAATGAATAATGGCGCGAAAGGTCTGCGACAAAACCGTAGGCAACCCGCCCGCAGCGAGCTTCTTGAGTCGCCGGCCGCCCCTGCGCCTTACGTTGTTAGCGTCGTATGGCACGAGCGGATTTACACACAACACCAGCGTTGCGCCCTCTTCGAGCGCCACCGACGCATTCAGCGTCTTCTTTAGCGCACCATCCACATAATGGTGGCCATCGATTTCGACCGGGGGGAATAGCCCCGGAAGAGCCGCAGACGCCTGTACAGCCTGCGAAATAGGGACGTGATCGTATCCCGGACCGCCAAAACGCACCGACACGCCGGTATCCAGATCGGTGGCTATCGAGTAGAGCTTCCTGTCGAGCTTGCGAAAATCGTCGGTACGCCCAGGCTGGCTAAAAGTGCCATGCAAAAACTTGCGGATGGCATCGTTTTCAAACACCCCCGTTGGCAACGCCCGTGCAAGCGGCGCAAAACTCTCCAGCGCAGCGCTGGTGAATGGGTGGCGCACCTTTTTGCGCGCGTAACCAAACAGTGCTTCTGCAAACAACGGCGGCAGCATTTTCACGCGGCGAAAATACTCACGAAACGCGGGTCGGAGAAAGACTTCCGGCCTCAACGCGCCGGTGCGTTTGTCGGCCGCTTTATTTTCGATAAAAAGCTGGAAAATCTCCGCTGGCGATAACCTATTGGCAAGCCCGGCGGAGATAAAACTTCCCGCTGAGACACCAACGTAGACGTCCATCTCATTGAGATTTAGTCCATCAAGCGCCTCATCGAGAGCCATCAACACGCCAATCTCATACATGGCACCAAGCGGGCCGCCTCCGGCAAGCGCCAAGCCGATTTTCGCCCGTGGCGCGCCAATCGGCGGAGATGGCAAACGCTTGGCCGAGACTCTCTTGCGCGCCTGAGTAGCCTTACGGTTAGATGACTTTTCCGCCACACTCACTCCGAAGAACTGTTGTGTTTTGCTTCTTGTCGATGTAAAAAAGGGAACATCATTGATGTCCCCTCCCCGTCGCTTTAATCTGTCCGATGCTCAACGACACTATCTGGCCGCACAGCCCATTGATGACTGAACTAAGCGCGTACGCCGCGGCTGTTCAATTGATTCAATGCCTTCTGCAGGTCAGCCATACGTGTCTGCAATTCACGAATGTTCTTTGCTGATGGCACACCAAAGGTGTTGAGTGTCCTGGCAACGCGCGTCTCAAACACATGCTCAAGCCGAGTCACGCCTTCTTTGGCATTCGCCACTGCTGCGTCGATGGACTTCGCCACATTTTGTTTCAGGACTTTCTGGCTCTTCTTGGCAAATGCCTTCACTTCTTTGGCAGCGTCATTAGCCTGCGCCTGTGCTGTTAGCGCCGCTTTGTTTTGGATCTTCTTGCCCTCCCGGACAAACATACCGGTCTTGGCAGCGAGCTTGTCGGCTGCGTCGCCGGTCATGGTACGTAGCGTGTCGGCCTGCTTTATGATTGTTGAGTAGACCCTCACTGCCTCGCTCTGCGCCCGCTCAATTGCGGACGCACCGGCACCGATGCCCGCTAGGGCCACGCTACGCGGTGTCATGGTGACGCGAGTTGCAGCCGCCCTGCTTGCCGCAGGCTTGGTCGCTGATTTTGTGCGTACATTGCGTTTGGTGACTGTTGCTGCCATGTGAAACTCCTTGGGTGATTGCGCCAGACGATCAGCCGACGAAGAGTCGAGGCGCGAAATGGACCTTAGATCAAACTCACTTGCGATGAGACGCCATAAGTCTAGGCGGCGGGATTAGAGGATTCACACTAATGGCAACGGCCCGCCTCGTACGAGGAAGACTCAGAACACCCCAATCGGCGGTCTTTTTCAGGCAGTTTCGTGTGAAACTGCCTGCCAACTCACGACTTTTTAGCATTACCTTACCGCGGCGACATAAAAAAGTTTGTCGGGCTCCGCTATATGCCTGCCAATGCCGAGCGGCAAAGGAGCAGTGTAAACTTCAATAATGTGCATTGCCCGCAAAGGGCACAAGCACTGCGGCCGCAAATAATAAATAGACCAACTGCAACGATTATTGAGGAGTTTTCCATGACTTATTTCGTCACTGGCGCGACGGGTTTTGTCGGCAAGTTTCTAGTCACCAATCTGCTCAAGCGCGACAGCGGAAAAGCGGGCACGATTTACGTACTCGTGCGCAAACAGTCGATGAAAAAATTTGACGAGGTCGTCAAGTGGTGGGGCCTGGACCCCAAAACACAAAGACGTGTAGTTGCCATTAATGGTGATCTGAGCAAACCGAAGTTAGGCTTGGCACCGGCAGACGTCACCAAACTCAGGGGTAAAGTAGCGCACTTCTTTCACCTCGCCGCCATCTACGACATGTCGGCGGATGCAGCTTCCCAAATCGTGGCCAATATTGACGGCACGCGCAATGCCGTTGAACTTGCCGAAGCCATCAAGGCCGGCTGTTTCCACCACACTTCCTCTATCGCCGCAGCCGGCTTGTACGATGGCACTTTCCGTGAAGATATGTTTGAAGAGGCCGAAGAACTTGATCACCCATACTTCCGCACCAAACACGACTCCGAAGCCATTGTTCGCAGTGAATGCAAAACGCCATGGCGGGTTTATCGCCCAGGCATGGTGGTAGGCCACAGCAAGACTGGCGAAATTGACAAGATAGATGGCCCGTATTACTTCTTTAAGCTCATCCAAAAGATGCGCAAGGTATTGCCGCAATGGATGCCTACGATTGGTATCGAAGGGGGCCGCATCAATATTGTGCCCGTCGATTATGTCGTTGATGCGATGGACTACATCGCACACAAAAAAGGGCTGGACGGCGGCTGCTTCCATTTGACTGATCCGGAGCCGATGCGTATCGGCGAAATCCTGAACACGTTCGCCAAGGACGCACACGCACCGCAGATGACGATGCGCCTGAACGCCAAAATGTTCAGTTTTATGCCGGACTACATCCTGCAAGGTCTGATGTCAGTTGCACCGGTGCGTCGTGCGCGTAACCAGATCCTGAACGATCTGGGGATTCCAAAAGACATTTTCTCCTTCATCTCCTACCCGACCAAGTTTGATAACCGCGAGACCGTGAAAGCGTTGAAGGGCTCCGGCATCAGCGTGCCCAAACTTCAGGATTACTCGTGGCGTCTGTGGGACTACTGGGAACGTAACCTCGACCCCGACCTTTTCATCGACCGCACACTCCGCGGTAAGGTTGAAGGCAAAGTGGTGGTGGTCACCGGTGGTACATCCGGCATCGGCGAAGCGACTGCGCTGAAGATGGCGGAAGCCGGTGCGAAAGTGGTTATCGTCGCGCGCGACGCGGAAAAAGCCAAAGAAACTCTGGCCAAAATCAAGGCGACAGGCGGTACCGCGAAGTTCTACTCGTGCGACCTCTCCAGCCTGGACGATTGTGACAAGCTAGTCGCCGCCGTGTTGAAAGACTTCGGCACGTGCCACTATTTGGTCAACAATGCAGGCCGCTCGATCCGCCGTGGCATTGCGAACTCGTTCGACCGCTTCCATGACTTCGAGCGCACAATGTCGCTGAACTACTTCGGCAGCTTGCGACTCATCATGGGTTTCTTACCGGCAATGATGAAACAAAACAGCGGCCATATCATCAATATCTCGTCGATTGGCGTACTCACCCAAGCGCCACGTTTCTCGGCCTACGTCGCTTCAAAAGCGGCACTCGACGCATTCTCGGGTTGCGCGGCTTCTGAGTTTGTCGATAACCATATCAACTTCACCACTATCAACATGCCGCTGGTGCGCACACCAATGATCGCGCCGACCAAGATGTACAACTCAGTGCCAACATTGTCGCCGGAGCAGGCGGCTGACTTGGTGGTCGAAGCGATTGTCTATAAACCCGTCCGTATCGCCACACGTCTTGGTATCGCCGGAGCCATCCTGCATGCGGTATCGCCGAAGCTTACCCAAATCATCCTAAACACCGCGTTCCGTATGTTCCCGGATTCGTCCGCCGCACAGGGCAAGAAAGGCGAGGCAGCGAAGGAAGTGGAGATGACGCCGGAGGCGATGGCGTTTGCGCAGATTACGCAGGGGATACATTGGTAAAGGTCGTCACTGCCAATGACTGAGCCCTCAACGCCACTCAAAAGCAAGGGTGGCTTGTCGCGGCTGGTGAAAGCGTTGGGGTATTCGTACGACGGCTTCGTACATGCAGTCAAAAATGAAGCTGCTATTCGGCAGGAGCTGATCGCATTGGCGGTTTTGGTTCCGATCGCTGCACTCCTGCCGGTTTCTCAACTTGAACAGATGATCCTTGTACTCTCACTGATGCTGGTGGTATTGGTGGAGTTTCTGAATTCTGCTATCGAAGCCGCCGTGGATCGCACTTCGCTCGATATCCATCCACTGGCCAAGCAGGCCAAAGACTTAGGCAGTGCCGCTGTCTTTATTGCCGTACTGATGTCGGGCTTCTGCTGGACAGTAATCGCATTGCCCCTGCTGTTTAAGTGACTTGTTCGTCGACCAAACACCCCGGTTGTGCTTCACAGGCTGCTGCGTTAAATTCCCTGCACCAACTCATCAACGCGAGCAGTGCGCGGCAACGTTTTAATGAAAACACGAGCACTCTATCTTTGCTTGCTGGTATCCGCTAGTGCCGCGAAGGGCAACGCGCAGACGCCATCATCGATACCGACCGAATCCAAAGTAAGCCCCGCCCCCGCACCCAAAGTTGAGCGTATCGAGGTTACTGAGTCCCAAGGCAAATACGACGCCCGCCGCGAAGACACTGCAACAAAAATTGTGGTGACGGAAGCGGAGATAAAGAAGTTTGGTGATACCCAATTAGCAGATGTGCTGAAACGCCTGCCGAGCGTCACGGTGCGCGGCACCGAAGTAATGATGCGCGGCTTAGGCGGCGGATACACCCAGATTCTCCTCGATGGGCAAAAAGCGCCACCCGGCTTCACCATTGATTCAATCTCGCCCGACGAAGTCGAACGCGTTGAAATCATTCGCGCGGCAACGGCAGACCTTAGTACACAATCGATCGCGGGGACAATCAACATCGTCCTCAAGAAAAAGTTTAAGCCGGACGCGAGCGAACTAAAAATCGGCTATGGGCGAGCCACAGGTTCGCGCCGACCCAACGTCAGCTACCAAACATCGCGGCAAAAAGACAACTTCTCATACTCGGTCGTCGCGACTGCGCGGCAAACCATTCTTGACTACAAGTTTCTAAGCGACTCCTTCGCGGACGATGCGACTGGCAGGCTGATATACCGCCGCCCGTTTTCTGGCGATTGGACGGGACGATTTACCAACGCAAACGTCTCGCCAAAGCTCAATTGGACACTCGGCGAGGGTCACACTTTTGCCTGGAAATTTTTCCTTGGCCGGGGACAGGGCTCATCAAATTCATCGGGGGAGACCTTAGCGAGTATTGGCACGCCTCCCCCTTATCCGGTTACACGTAATCCGGTTGAACGATCAACGTGGTTTGCTCGCTCTGACGTGACATGGAACCGGACATTGGCCGGCGGCGCAAAGTGGGAGCTAAAGGCGGGCATCGATAGTTTTGTTCGTCGTACGAAGGAGGACACCTATGGCTACACGCCGCAGCGCGAATTGATTTACAGTCGAAACGAAGAAATCACAAATCCCGACCGCGATCTAAAGTTCTCCGGCAAGTACACGCAGCCTTTTGGTGTTGGTCACACGCTTGCAGCAGGTTGGGATAGCAGCGTGGGTGCGCTTCGTTACCAGCGAAAAATTCGCGACAACGCGATCGGCAGTTCGCCGCTTCGGCTATCCGAGCAAATTGATAATCCAAGCGTCTCCTCGCTTGCATTGATCGCGCAAAACGAGTGGAATCTTTCGGAGCATTGGTCGGTGTATGCCGGACTGCGCTGGGAAACCATTAAGACCGATATTTCTGGCAACGATTACGCCAGCGTCAGCAACCAGTTCAGCGTCGGTAGCCCGATCCTGCAGACCCTTTGGAAGTTCAAGGATGCGCCAGGATGGCAGACGCGCCTCGCACTTACCAAGACATTCAAAGCGCCTGACAAGTCAGATCTCACACCGAGAGTGACTTACGTCTCGCTAAACAATAGCCCCGCCGAGCCCGACTATCGTGGAAATGCGCAACTCAAGCCAGAGCTCGCAAACGGGCTTGACGTGGCGCTTGAGAAATTCTGGGAAAAAGGCTCCAGCCTTAGCCTAAGCGCAACTGTCCGGCGAATTTCAGACGTCACCCGGCGTAACACCGTACTCACAGACGGCCGCTGGGTAAATGCACCGACAAACGATGGCCGCGCGGTCTCGCGGTCTATCGAGCTTGACACAAAGTTTCCGGTCCAAACGCTCTATGCCAACTCGCCGCCGATTGATCTGCGCGTCAATTTCTCGCGCAACTGGTCCGAGGTCAAAAATGTTCCCGGCCCCAATAACCGACTGCTCAGCCAAACACCGTTTAGCGCAACGCTGGGGCTCGACTATCGAATGAAAGATGGCAATTTTGTCGCAGGTGGAAGTATCACTTTCCGAAGCGGTGCCGATTCTCGCACCTCAGTTAACACCTTCGAAAGTTACCCTGCGCGACGCGAGGTGGACTTTTATGGCTTGTGGAAATTTTCAAAGAATGATCAACTCCGCTTGACGTTGGCAAATATTCTGAGGGAAGACAGCGTCAACACATCAAGGTATGTTGATGCGACCGGTACACTTGGCGACACCAGTCGCACCCCGTCGCGGATGGAGATTCGGCTAAACCTCGAAACGAAGCTGTAGTGCTGCGCAAACTTTTTCGGGAACTGACCGTTGGCGCGCGAGAGCAAAAAAACGAAAGAAAGCGTGCCCAACAATCCGTGCCCCAAAATTTGTTAATGCGTTTTTTGCATAATACATACATAATTATTCGTTCTAGATATATTTAATATCCCGTAGCATCGCTGGTTTTCAATGGCCGACTTTGTGTCGTCGGCATTTGTTTGGATTCCAAAGATGTATCGCTACGACCCGATTGACCAGAAGATTGTCGACGAACGCGTCGCCCAATTCCGCGACCAAACACGGCGTTTCCTTGCAGGCACGCTGTCTGAAGACGACTTCCGTCCACTTCGTCTGCAAAATGGCTTGTATGTCCAAAAGCACGCGCCGATGCTGCGCGTGGCAATTCCCTATGGTCTGCTGTCGAGCCGACAGCTGCGAATGCTGGCGCACATTGCGCGTAAGTACGACCGCGGCTACGGGCACTTCACCACCCGCCAGAACATCCAGTTCAACTGGCCGACGCTAGCGAGCGTACCCGACATCCTCGCCGACTTAGCAACGGTTGAGATGCACGCCATTCAGACGTCTGGCAACTGCATCCGCAATGTCACGTCCGATCAGTTTGCCGGTGTCGCGCACGATGAAGTCGTCGATCCGCGCCCTTATGCCGAGTTAATTCGCCAGTGGTCAACGTTACACCCGGAGTTTGCCTACCTGCCACGCAAATTCAAGATTGCCGTCAGCGCTGCCGCCGAAGATCGCGCGGGAACGTGGTTCCACGACATCGGCATCCAAATTTATAAGTCGGCTTCTGGAGAGCCGCTATTGCGCATCCTAGTCGGCGGCGGTCTCGGTCGTACGCCGATCCTAGGACACGAATTACACCCCGGCTTGCCGCTGCCGCATTTGTTTTCGTACCTCGACGCGACGCTGCGCGTATACAACCGCTTCGGTCGACGCGACAACATGTACAAGGCGCGCATTAAGATTTTGGTCAAGGAATTGGGCGTCGAAAAATTCCGCGCGGAAGTCGAAGCTGAATTTGCGTTCCTCAAGGACGGCCCGTCCACCCTGCCCGCCGCAGAGTTCGAGCGCGTCGCGAATCATTTCATTGACCCCGAATACCGCACCCTGCCTGGGGTCAGCCGCAAATTTGAGCAGCACTTAATTGACGATCGTGCGTTCAGCCGCTGGGTGTCGCGCAGCGTCTCCGGCCATAAACGTGCCGGTTATGCGGCCGTCACGTTATCACTGAAAACAACCGGCTCTGCTCCGGGGGATGCGACTGATACACAACTCGACGGCGTTGCCGATCTCGCAGATCGCTACAGTTTTGGCGAAGTGCGCGTCGCCCATGAACAAAACCTCATCTTGGCCGACGTTGAGAAAGACCAGCTCTATGCCTTGTGGCAAGAAGCCAAGGCCATTGGTCTGGCGACCCCGAACATCGGCCTCTTGACCGATATCATCGCCTGCCCCGGCGGCGATTTCTGCAGCCTCGCTAACGCCAAATCCATCCCGATTGCCCAGGCGATCCAGCGCCGGGTGGAAGAAAAACTGGGCGACCTCGACTATTTATTCGACATCGGCGATATCAGCATCAATATTTCCGGCTGCATGAATGCCTGCGGCCACCACCATGTTGGACACATCGGCATATTGGGCGTGGATAAACACGGCGCTGAGTTCTATCAAGTCACCATCGGTGGCTCGCAGGGCAACGACGCTGCGCTCGGCAAGGTGATCGGACCGTCTTTCGCGCAGGACGAAATGGCGGACGTGATCGAGACGCTCATTGGCACCTACGTCAATTTGCGACATGAAGACGAGCAATTCATCGATACGGTCCATCGAGTCGGGATCGAGCCGTTCAAAGCCGCCGTATATCCGAATGGCCGCACGCAAGAGGCAAAGGAGCCCGCCGATGTCTAACCATGCTTCGACCCTTGTCCGCCTCAGCAAGAGCGGTGCCAGCGTCAGCCAGGAGGAGTGGTCGGTGCTGACACTCGCACAGTTCGCCGAGGGTTCACTTGATACGCATTGCGCCGCCCCGCAGAAGCGGCTCCTTCCGCTCACCGTATGGCTCGAAGAACGGGACGCATTGATTGCGGATGCAACCCACCCTATCGGCGTATGGCTGGATAGCCACGAGGATCCAGCTGCGATCGCAGAGGACCTGCCGAGCCTCGCCGTTGTCGGCGTCAATTTCCCGAGCTTCAAAGACGGGCGTGGCTATTCGACAGCGTATTTGCTCCGACAACGCTACGGCTACACCGGTGAGCTGCGCGCCTTGGGCGACGTGCAACGTGACCAATTGTTCTACATGAAGCGCGTCGGCTTTGATGCTTTCCAACTCAAGGCTGGTGCCAGTATCGAAGATGCGCTCACGGCGTTCAATGACTTCACCGTCAGCTACCAGGGCTCAATCGACCAGCCACTTCCCTACTACCGCCAGCGTCTGTTGCAGCGCGCCGCCGGAGGCGCCGAATGAGCGCAACGGAAAAATTGCCGGCGCTTCGCCAGCGGCTGGCCGCGATTGCGCAACAATTTCAGCCAGTCGCCTTCGCATCCAGCTTTGGTGCGGAGGACATGGTGCTGCTCGACATCATCGCACGGGAACAACTGCCAATTGAAGTGTTCACGCTCGATACCGGTCGCCTACCGCGCGAGACGCGGGCGCTGATCGCAGAGTCCGCGTTGCAATATGGAGTGGAAATCCAAATCTATCGTCCACTTCCCGCTGCGGTCAAACAATACCTCAAGACTGCGGGACTCAACGCATTCTACGAAAGCGTTGAACTTCGCCTGGCCTGCTGCGAAATTCGCAAAGTCGAGCCGCTGGCGCGGGCGCTCGCCGGCAAACAAGCGTGGCTGACGGGACTGCGCCGCGAACAAGCCGCCTCGCGCGCCACCATCGCCGAGATGGAGTTTGATGCCAAGCACGGCATGGAAAAATTCAACCCGTTGATCGATTGGACCAGCGCAGAGGTGTGGGACTACATCCGCACCTACAACGTGCCCTACAACGCGTTGCATGATCGTGGCTATCCGTCCATTGGCTGCGAGCCGTGCACGCGCGCCGTGCAACCCAGCGAAGACCCCCGTGCAGGTCGATGGTGGTGGGAAAAGGATGCCGGGCAAAAGGAATGCGGGCTGCATGTTAATTCGGCAATTTCAAGTGTACCGGTCACCGTGCTTCACCAAGAACGGACCGCTGTCGCAAACGAAGCAGGTGTGCCATGAACGCAATCTTGAACGCCTTTTCGGACGAACGTTTGAATCCAACTGAATCATCCGCCCGATTCGCCATGCGCGAACGCCGCCCCAACCTGCGCGCCCATTTACGCAACCTCGAAGCCGAAGCCATTCATATCATGCGTGAAGTGGTGGCCGAAGCGCGTAACCCCGCCCTGCTCTTCTCCGGCGGCAAAGACTCCATCGTCATGCTACGCATTGCCGAAAAAGCCTTTCGGCCGGACAAATTCCCGTTTCCGCTGCTGCATATCGACACTGAGCACAACTTCCCTGAAGTGATTGCGTTTCGCGACAAGCGCGTAGCGGAACTGGGCGAGAAGCTCATCGCGCGCTCAGTCGGCGACTCGATAGCGAACGGCCGTGTCGTGCTGCGCCGCCCCGATGAGAGTCGCAATCCACATCAAACGGTGACCTTGCTAGATGCCATCAAAGAATTCGAATTTGACGCGCTGTTTGGTGGTGCGCGCCGCGATGAAGAAAAAGCGCGTGCGAAAGAGCGCATCGTGTCGCACCGTGACGAGTGGGGCCAGTGGGATCCGAAGAATCAGCGCCCGGAGCTCTGGAATCTTTACAACCTGAGAATGCATCCGGGAGAGCATGTTCGCGTGTTTCCGCTTTCCAACTGGACCGAGCTCGACATCTGGCAATACATCGCCGAACAGGAAATCGAAGTGCCCGCAATTTACTTTGCGCATCGGCGTGAAATTGTTGAACGCAAGGGACTTCTGGTTCCGATCACCTCGCTAACCCCGGCGCGCGAGGGCGAAACCATCAAAACACTGTCGGTGCGTTTTCGAACCGTGGGCGACATCACATGCACCGCGCCGGTAGCCTCTAACGCCACGAACGTCGATGAAGTGATCGAAGAAACTGTGCTTGCACGCCTGACCGAGCGGGGTGCTACGCGACTCGACGACCAAACGTCGGATGCGTCAATGGAAGCGCGCAAGAAGGAAGGATATTTCTAATGAAACCCTACGTCGACTCGTTACGTTTCTCGACCGCAGGATCCGTCGATGACGGCAAGAGCACGCTGATTGGCCGCCTGCTATACGACAGCAAATCGATTTTAGAAGATACCATCGCGGCAGTTGGCCGCGCCACCACCAAGCGCGGGCAAGATGGGCTCGACCTTTCGCTCTTGACCGATGGGTTAACCGCAGAGCGCGAGCAAGGCATCACGATAGATGTCGCGCATCGCTACTTCGCCACGCCGAGGCGTCGCTTTGTCATCGCCGATACGCCCGGCCACGAGCAATTCACCCGCAATATGGTGACGGGCGCTTCGACGTCCGATGTTGCAATCGTGCTGGTGGACGCCTCAAAGGGCATCCTGCCGCAAACCCGCCGCCACGCGGCAGTCTCCGCCCTACTCGACATCCCGCACGTGCTACTGGCTGTCAACAAAATGGATCTCGTGGGTTATAGCGAGTCCACATTCAAGGCGATCAAGTCTGACTTCAAAGGAATCGCCGCCGAGTTGCGCATCCGCACCCTCACCGTCATTCCGATTTCCGCACTCAAAGGCGACAACGTGGTCAGCAAAGCCGTTGATGGTGTCGACAATCTCTCTTGGTACAACGGTCCGACGTTGCTGGAATTTTTGGAAACGGTATCGGTGGACCGTGTACGCAAAACCAACCTGCGCTTTCCGGTGCAGTTGGTTTCGCGTGTCAAATTCGGGCCAACCCAAGAGCACCGCGGTTATCTGGGGCACGTGGAATCCGGCCGCATCAAAGTCGGCGAACGGGTGGTTGTATTGCCGTCGCGCGAAACGGCGCGGGTGCTGGAGATCATCACGGTTGATGGCAGCCGCAAAACCGCGGGTGTGGGCGATGCCATCACCGTCACGCTCGATCGCCAGATCGACCTGTCGCGCGGGGACGTGATCGTTGAAGCGACCGGCATGCCACAAATCACGGACCGCATCCGCGCCAACGTGTGCTGGCTGGGCAATGCGCCGCTCGAAGTTTCTCGGCGTTATCTCATCAAACATTTGACCCGCGCGGTGCGCGCGACCATCGAACGCGTTGAAACACATTACGACATTGAGACCTTGAAGGCGACGCGCGGCGCAGAGACGTTGCGCACTAACGATATCGGCGAGTTGGTAATTCGCACCTCGCAGCCGCTGATCGTTGACCCCTACTGGGCCAATCACGCGACCGGCAGTTTCATCATCATCGACGAGGCCACCAACGCGACGGTTGCGGCGGGCACGGTGTTGTCCGAACCAGAACTCGATGGCGGCTATGTCTAAGGTTTACTTGGTTGGCGCCGGCCCCGGCGCCCCCGACCTCCTCACGCTGCGTGCGGCGCGACTGCTGGCAGAGGCCGACGTGGTTTTCTTTGATGCACTGGTGCATCCGGATACCGTTGCACTCGCGACAAACGCGCGCAAGATTGCAGTTGGTAAACGCGCGGGGGAAGTGTCGACCGACCAGCGGTTCATCAATCGCGCACTGGTCGAAGCCGCGCGTCATCACAAAATTGTGGTTCGCCTCAAAGGCGGCGACCCGATGTTGTTCGGTCGCGCGCAAGAAGAAATCGCCGCACTGCAAGCGTCTGGCATTAGTTTTGAAGTCGTGCCGGGTGTCACCGCCGCCTTGGCCGCGAGCGCATCACTAGGCATCTCGCTCACCCGACGTGGCGTCGCCCGCAATGTCGCCTTTGCCACGCCGAGTATTGGCGATGGCGAAGCTGAGTCTGACTGGCTCGATACTGTTTTTGACGCCGATACCGCGGTGCTTTATATGGCCAAGTCCGGCCAGGAAAAAATTGCGTTGCAACTCATTGCGCGCGGCAAGTCACCAACAACACCCGTCGCGATTGTCGAGAATGCGTCGCTACTCGACGAGCAACGATTCTTTACAACGCTCGGCGGTCTTGCGCAGTCGGCGCTAACACTATCCGGCCCGGCGTTGCTGATGATCGGCGAGGTCTACGCCGTAACGAACGAGGTGGATGTGATGGTCGCGGAGCAACAAGAGCATCCAAAGGTACACCAGCAGTCGCGATGTTAAGCGGCGAAGGGGCTTCTGGGAGCCGGCAGGTTCGTTGAACCTCTTAAGCAAACCCTAATAAAGACGAGGTGTTTCAAGCAAAAGTGCCTGAAAACGCCCGCCAATAGGCGAGTTTCGCCTTTACAAAACGCTCTCATCACGATAAAACACACAAAGGAATTGACATGTCTCTTAAATCTTGGCTCGCCGCAGGCGCGGCAATCGTGGCCTTCGGGTCGGCACCTGGTTTCGCGCAAGAAGTATCGATTCTCAACGTCTCGTACGACCCGACACGCGAGTTGTATCAGGATTTCAACAAAGCGTTTGGCAAGCACTGGGAAACCACCGCAAAGCAGAAGCTGAGCGTCAAGCAATCGCACGGGGGCTCCGGCAAGCAGGCGCGCTCGGTGATTGATGGCTTGGAGGCGGATGTCGTCACGCTCGCGCTGGCCTATGACATCGATGAAATCGCCACCAAAGGATTGCTCGCGGCGGATTGGCAGAAGAAACTCCCAAACAACGCGGCACCTTACACCTCGACGATTGTATTTCTGGTGCGCAAGGGCAACCCCAAGGGCATCAAGGATTGGGATGATCTTGCCAAAGCGGGAGTCGGCGTGATCACGCCGAACCCAAAAACGTCCGGTGGCGCACGCTGGAACTACCTTGCCGCTTGGGGCTACTCTCTCGGCAAAAACAAAAACGACGAAGCCAAAGCCAAGGAGTTTGTAAAGTCGATTTACAAAAACGTTCTGGTGCTTGACTCAGGCGCACGCGGCTCGACAACAACCTTTGTTGAACGCGGCGTAGGCGATGTCTTCATTTCCTGGGAGAACGAGGCCAATCTCGCCATTAAAGAATTGGGGCCGGGCAAATTTGAAATCGTCTATCCCACCATTAGCATCTTGGCGGAGCCACCGGTTGCCGTCGTCGACAAAGTGGTCGACAAGCGCGGCACCCGCAAAGTCGCTGAGGCGTATTTGAACTACCTCTACACGGAAGAAGGTCAGACCATCGCGGCACAAAATTTCTATCGCCCACGCCTGGAGAAAGTGGCAAAGGCCTACGAAAAACAGTTTCCGAAAGTAAACTTGTTCACCATCGACCAAGTATTCGGCGGCTGGCAGAAAGCGCAGAAAGCGCACTTTGGCGATGGCGGCACCTTCGACCAAATCTACGCTCCCGGAGCGAAGTGAGCGGCTACCGAGATGAGCGCCGCAAATTACCGCCCCTACAGCGTGCTGCCCGGCTTTCATCTGGCCATGGGCTTTACGTTGCTCTACGTAAGCCTGTTGGTATTGATGCCGCTGTCGGCCGCGTTCATCAAAACCTTCACGCTAACGTGGGACGCTTTCTGGGCGACCGTGACCGCGCCGCGTGTAGTGGCGTCCTACAAGCTCTCGTTCGGTGCGTCGCTCATCGCAGCCATCATCAATGCGGTATTTGGCATGCTGGTCGCATGGGTGCTGGTGCGCTACACGTTCCCTGGCAAGAGAATCATCGATGCGTTGGTGGATCTGCCGTTTGCGTTGCCCACCGCGGTCGCCGGCATTGCCTTGACGGCGATTTACGCCAAGAACAACTGGCTGGGCGGCGCACTCGCGGAATTCGGCATCAAAGTCGCGTTCACGCCGCTTGGTGTGTTGGTCGCCCTTACGTTCATCGGCTTGCCTTTTGTCGTGCGGACCGTCCAGCCGGTGCTGGAAGACATGGAAAAGGAACTCGAAGAAGCGGCGAAGTCGCTTGGTGCATCGAATTGGCAGACCTTCACCAAGGTAATCTTCCCCACCATGCTTCCGGCAGTCGTGACGGGCTTCGCCCTCGCATTCGCCCGAGCGCTGGGTGAGTACGGTTCAGTTATCTTCATCGCCGGCAATATGCCCATGGTGTCCGAGATCACGCCTCTCATCATCATCACCAAGCTTGAGCAATACGACTACGCCGGCGCGACCGCCATTGCCGTCGTGATGTTGGTCACTTCGTTTGTGCTGTTGCTGATCATCAACTATTTGCAGTGGTGGGCGCGTCGTCGCCGCGGACAGGAGCTTGCGTAATGTCCGCAATCCTGAATACACCTGATATCGCGCTGGTCGGCCGCGGCAAACCCACCATCGCCAAGCGGCTGCGCGACCTGCCGTGGGTTCCGTTGCTGCTGGGCACTATCGCCTTTCTGTACCTGACGGTGTTCTTGTTCCTGCCATTGGTCACCGTGTTTGCGGAAGCACTGAAAAAAGGCGTTTCGTTTTATCTCACCGCCATTCAAGAGCCTGACGCACTGTCAGCGATCAAGCTCACTTTCATCGTCGCGGCCATTGCCGTGCCGCTGAATCTAGTGTTTGGTGTCGCCGCCGCATGGGCGATTGCCAAGTTTGATTTCAAAGGCAAGAGCCTACTCATCACGTTGATCGATCTGCCCTTCTCCGTTTCACCGGTGATCTCGGGGTTGATTTATGTACTGGTGTTTGGGCTGCAGGGCTGGCTCGGGCCGTGGCTAAGCGAACACAACATCAAAATCATCTTTGCGGTACCGGGATTAGTGCTCGCCACCATTTTTGTGACGTTTCCCTTTGTGGCGCGCGAGCTCATCCCGCTGATGCAAGCGCAGGGCAAGGAAGAGGAGGAAGCGGCGGTGATGCTTGGTGCCAATGGCTGGCAAACCATCTGGCGCGTGACGCTGCCTAACGTGAAATGGGGTCTGTTGTACGGCGTCATTCTTTGCAACGCGCGCGCGATGGGTGAATTTGGCGCGGTATCGGTGGTGTCGGGGCACGTTCGCGGATTGACCAATACGCTGCCTTTGCATGTCGAAATTTTGTACAACGAGTACGCATTCGCCGCGGCGTTTGCGTGTGCCTCACTCCTGACGCTGTTGGCGCTGGTGACCTTGGTCATCAAAACCATCGTTGAGCATCGCCTCAGACAGGAAACATGAAGAAGGAACGACGATCATGACCATTCAAGCTGTTAATGTCTCCAAGCGTTTCGGTAATTTCGTGGCGCTAGACAATGTGTCGCTCGACATTACCCCGGGCGAGTTGGTGGCGTTATTGGGTCCATCGGGCTCCGGCAAAACGACGTTGCTGCGCGTGATCGCCGGGCTTGAGCAGCCTGACAGCGGGCAAATCTTATTCAACGGCGCGGATACAACCGATGTGCGCATCCAAGAGCGAGAAGTTGGCTTCGTGTTCCAGCACTATGCCCTGTTTCGCCACATGAGCATTTTTGAAAACGTCGCCTTCGGCCTTCGCGTGCGTCCTCGCCGCGAGCGCCCTGCTGAAGCCGAAATCAAGCAGCGAGTGATGAAGTTACTCAAACTGGTGCAGCTCGATTGGCTGGCCGACCGCTACCCGCACCAGCTCTCCGGCGGCCAGCGCCAGCGCATCGCACTTGCCCGCGCGCTCGCGGTCGAGCCCAAAGTGCTGCTGTTGGATGAACCTTTCGGCGCGCTCGACGCCAAGGTTCGCAAAGAGCTGCGCCGCTGGCTACGTCGATTACACGATGAAATTCAATTGACCAGCGTGTTTGTGACGCACGACCAGGAAGAAGCGCTGGAAGTGGCCGACCGTGTGGTGGTGGTCAACAACGGCAAGATCGAGCAGGTCGGTGCGCCGGACGATATCTATGACCATCCGGCCACGCCGTTTGTGTATCAGTTCATCGGGCATGTAAATACATTTAGGCCCCAAGACGACCGCGATGTGCTTGCCTACGTTCGCCCGCATGATATCGAAATTGTTGGGTCGAACGAAGACGACGCGATCGCGGCCACGCTTGATCATGCGATCAAGATTGGCCCGATGGTCCGGTTGGAGCTGACACGTACGGACAACGGCGAACACATCGACGCCGAACTCCAGCGCGAACCGTTCGACCGCCTCCGAATTTCTGCGGGCAACAAGGTATATTTAAAGGCACGTCGCTACAAGGTGTTTGAGGAAGCGGCGTAAACATCTAGGTATATGATGCTGAACCCTGCGTCACGCGCCAAAGCCTGTTGAAGCCGCCATGTTGAAAGTGTCATCCCGGCGCACAACCACAGGGGTTGCGCCGGCCGGGATCCAAGTTGTTTGAGCACAACCCGCGCAATCAAGTATCACCACATCATCCCGCTACATATGACCGACACCACCACCGTTTTTTCCACCGCCGCTGCGCGCGGCGCGGCCAAGTCCCTGCCCTATGCGGGTGAAGTCACGCCGCGGGAGGCACACCATTTGCAACAACACGGTGCGAAGATCATCGACGTTCGCTATCCGTTTGAGAACGAGTATGTCGGACGGGTACATGGCTCTAGCTTGGCACCATGGAAGCTCTATCCCGAAGGTCTAAACAATCCAAACTTCATTACACAATTGCGCGCCGTCGCAAAGCCGGACGACATCGTTCTGATGCTCTGTCGAAGTGGCGTTCGCTCACATGCGGCGGGGGTCGCTGCCGCAGCCGCAGGCTTCACCAAGGTCTACAACATCATCGGCGGCTTCGAGGGTGATCTGGATGAGCAAGGCCATCGCGGTAACCGAGGCGGATGGCGGCATGCGGGATTACCTTGGGTACAGAGCTAGGGAATTCTGAACCGTAGCCTAAATGCGAATAGCCGCTTTGCGGCGGCGCGAGCCGCCGAGTCTGACCCGAAGCGGACATTGCGGTTGCCCGGAAGCGGCGGTACAGCCACTCCAGGTCTAGGCTGCCACTTCGGTCTTGGCGGCGTATTCAACCAAAGCGCGCAACCGTTCTCGACGCGTTAGCAACCTGACGGCTGTGCGGCATTACGCATAGCTAGATTCTGTTGAGGGCGCGCGATGGCAATCGGCTGCGCAATGTAAACGCGTGAATCGCACTCTACGCTTGCGATGTAATTCGATACCGACACCTCTGCGTCTATCCACATGCTTTCTTTTCGGCCGTCTTGCAGACGCTTTGCTTCCGCCTTGCCGAACGTCATGACCAGTACGCGATCCGCTGGCACAAGATGAATGTGCGTTAACGGCGCAGGTCGGAAACCCGACACGACATATGGCAGCCGCTTGATCGAGTCTGGTGAAGGAACCAACTTTGCGCTAAGCACGCTTCCATAACGCCCGCCATCGAGCTGATCGAACGAAAAGTACAGACGACCTCTAATAACAACTTGGCCTTCGAAGGTACCGGTCGAGGTCGTCTCGTCAAATGAAACTAGTTTAAGCGGCGATGCAAAGGTAGACCAAGTAACAGACCCTTCACTCGCGGGAGAAGGCTGGGCACAAGCGATGGCCAGCAGCAGCGTCACCACACGGGCCTTGGTGCCTAACTGAGCATAGAGAGCTTGAAATATCTGTATCAGAGTTGTCATTTGATTTGGCGAGTCAAACTAGGATATCAGAACGCGGCCGGGAGTGGCGGCTTCTGGCCGAAATTGCTGGATGATCACCCAGTCAGGAGCAGCATTAAGGCAACATGTTGTTGGAGCACTTCTTATAAGTTGATCTGCTTCCTTCTTGACCAACCTGCAATTCTGTGGCGCTAATCACGTTGTACCGCTTGTCGCCTTTAATGAAAGTTTTTCTTTCATTGCCTTCATCTCCGCACCCTCCAGGACCGCAAAAGGTCACTGTGTACATTCCAGGGATATCAACAGGCTTAATCCTAAGCCCAAAGCCGTCGCTACAACTCCCTTTCCAAAACCCAGCAAAGTTTACGGACAAGTCTGCTTCTCCAGGGTAATTCTCAGCGGCAATTGCTTTGCGAATATCGGCAACAGTCCGCGGTTTCCCTTGTGTTGGTTTTGCACCGTAATCAATGCGTGTTCCAGACGCAGTCTTTTCTACAATTGCGCCAACTCCAAACACGTCTAGTCCCTCAAGCGACATGTTACTGTCGATTGCAAAATCGTTGCTGTGCTTGAATTGCCCGGTCAATGTAAACGCAGTTGGTCGTTTAATTTGTTTACCTTCATTTTGAGTCCAAGTTAACTTAAGGTCGAAATCCACCGAGCCGTCTGCATTTTTTTCAACTAGGCCGATAAGTGACCAAGGTGGAGGAATAAATCCTTCCGCGCTTGGTGTCGCAAATTGAATTCCTGTTTTTTTGTCGTCAAATTTTATTTGTCGATTGCCAGTAATTTTTTCCGGGCCGTCGGGTAGGGCGCGACCCAACGCTTTCTGCGTCACTAGAATAGATAACAGCGGCCAATCCAATTGATCTATCTCGCGCCCTTTTGTCAGAATTATCCCTTTGCTAACAAACGTCATTCCTTCAACCATCATTATCGTGCCGCGCTGCGGCTGCTTGGGGTCTGCATATTCAATATCTACTTGCAAATCATTATTCTTGCGCGATGACTGCATTAGCCAATTTACTGGCACAGACATACCTGCCTGATGCAGACGCAACCGAACCGTCTCAAATTTGCTCCATCCGGTGCGCTTGCCGCATGGATCTTGTTTTTCGCCGCAATCGCTCGCGGAGACCGGGGAAACATAAAATAGAAGAGCAAGGAGAGTGGCAAAAAACAGTTTGGATTTTGTCATGTGACGGAATCGGAACCTGAAGGCAAAATTTTGAACGTCGTTCATAAACTGAATTGAATGACGGCTTTGGGGAAGAATGGGCGGGTAGCTTCTACGTTGGCTATTGGCCGATTTCGCTAGCACTACGCTGCGATCTTACGCAGAATTGCCGGATGCTTGGTGGCGACCTTCAGGAGCATTCTCGCCGCGCCCGTAGGCTCTCGCCGACCTTGTTCCCAGTCCTGCAATGTACGGGGCGAAACGCCAAGTAATTCGGCGAACTCAACTTGCGACAGACCCATCTGATGACGGGCCACCGCTGCGGCGGGGAGTTCAACCTTGGTGACACGCGATGCCTCGCCTCGCCGCATCTGGCGAACTGATTCCAGCAAATCTTTCTGGAAAGACTTCATGTCATTTGCCATCTTCTATCTCCTGTCTTAGCTGCGCAAAAAATGCTGTCGGTAAGTTATCAAACTTGGCTTTTTTATAGACAATCAGAAGCCAAAGCTTCGTCTCTGTCGGATTGAAGTAAATGACTCGGACGCCGCCGCGCTTACCTTGGCCCGCACGTGACCATCGCACTTTCCGGCACCCGCCAGACCCGGGTATTAGGGCGCCTGCACTCGGGTTTAGCGCGATCCAAGTGATGAACTCAAGTCGCTCTTCTTCGCTCCAAATTTCGTCGGCGTAGCGCTTAAAGATTGCGGTTTCGGCAACGGTTCGCATTTGTTAATGATACGGCAATGCCGTAGTAAAAGCTAGGGGCTAGTTGGTAGGCGGCTCTCGGCCGTCCCGGAGCGTCAGCGGACCAACTGTAGTGAAGCTCCATACACGTGCCTTAACCAGCGATCCGGCGCACACTGGCTGCCCCGCTCAAACAGGAGGCTGGCATGCAAACCAACACTGAACCTACCAAGAAAACGCCGTGGAACAAGGGCAAGCT
>JADCJC010000054.1 GCA_020247395.1 Rhodocyclaceae bacterium | reverse complement strand
TTGCCGGATCAATAAAAACCGTCGCGAGCGGGTGAAGTTGGCAGTGAGGAGCGGACACGTACCCAGTGTACGGCGAGCACCGGAACTGACAGATTCGCCCGCGCAGTAGGTTTTTAGAAGTTCCCACCGGCCTGGGTTGCAAGCTTGAGCATCCTGAGTGGGGAGGCAGATGACATAATCTGTGCTCGCTGCTACCGATCGCTCTCTGCGGTATGCCAATGCCGCTCTCATCGCCGCCCCCATCGCTGCTATGCGCAATTTGCCGGAATCGATTGTCTCTCCACCAACCGACGCTGAAACTATCGCCGGTTTTTCTGCGCTCAGGGCATCTTTTCTGCTCGACGAAGAAGAGGCGCTGTCTCATGTGTTGTCGTTGGCAAGAGTTGACGCGGCGATGAATGCGCGTATTTCCGAGACAGCAACCCAGCTCGTCAAATCAGTCCGCGCCGAGCAACGATCCAACGCCGGGATGCAGTCATTCTTGACGCAGTATGACCTCGGCTCGCAAGAGGGGGTGCTGCTCATGTGTGTCGCCGAAGCGCTGTTGCGCATCCCGGACGCGGCAACGGCAGACAAGTTGATTCGCGACAAATTTGCGCAGGGCGACTGGCAAAAACATCTCGGCGCGAGCGACTCGTTGCTGGTGAATGCGGGCACTTGGGGAATGATGTTGACCGGCAAGCTGGTCGCAGTTTCGCCCAAGGATATGGCGGATATCGGCGGTTGGCTTGGGCGCATGGCCAACACGCTGGGCGAGCCGATTGTGCGCGCCGCCCTGCGTCAGGGGATGCGTCTCATGGCGGAACAATTTGTCATGGGGCGCGACATCCATGAGGCGTTGAAGCGTAGCGTTTCGGCAGAACAGAGCAAGTATCGACACTCCTTCGATATGTTGGGCGAAGCGGCGATGACCGCAGACGACGCCGAGCGGTACTACATTGCGTATCAGGGCGCTATTGAGGCAATCGGCACCTACGTAAAGCCGGGACAGTCGGTTTTCGAGGCAGCGGGAATCTCCGTCAAACTCTCCGCACTCCACCCGCGCTACGACTTGGCCAACCAGTCGCGTGTGTTTGCCGAGATGCTACCGAAACTCGTGACTCTGGCGGGGATGGCGAGAGAGCGTGGCATCGGACTTACCTTTGACGCAGAAGAAACCGAGCGATTGGAGATTTCGCTGGCGTTATTCGAAGCGGTGTACGCATTGCCGCAGTTTGCAGGTTATGAAGGCTTGGGGCTTGCCGTGCAGGCCTATCAAAAGCGGGCACCACACGTGATCGACTGGCTGATTGCGCTGTCGGCGAAACACGGTCGTCGCATCATGACGCGACTAGTCAAGGGCGCTTACTGGGATACCGAGATAAAGCGCACCCAAATGCAGGGGCTGTCCGGTTATCCGGTTTTCACCAGAAAGGTGAATACCGATGTTTCCTACCTCGCATGTGCGGCAAAAATGCTCGCCGCCCCACACGCATTTTTCTGCCAGTTTGCCACCCACAACGCGCATACGGTTGCGACCATTCTTGAGCGCACCAAGGCCGTCAGGGGAAGCGAATTCGAGTTTCAGCGGCTGCACGGGATGGGGGTCGAATTGTATGACGCCGTGCAACGAAACGCGGGTACAGTTTGCCGCGCCTATGCTCCGGTGGGTACACACGAAGATTTGCTCCCCTATCTGGTCCGGCGTCTTCTTGAGAATGGCGCCAATTCGTCGTTTGTGAATCGCATTGCCGACCCCGAGGTTGCAATCGAAGATGTCGTTGCCGATCCCATCGCGGTATGTGATTCGAATGAACCCAAACACAATCCCAAGCTGCCCTTGCCGAGGTGGCTGTATCAATCTTCTACGGTACCGAGAATGAATTCATTGGGCTTTAGTTTTGCCGATCAACCCTGCCTCGACCAACTGCACAAAGAGATGGCTCCGTTGCTAGGCAGAACCGATTGGCTAGCCCGGCCCATCATTGTCGGCCAACCTGTCCGCGGCTTGGCAGAGCCAGTTGTCAGCCCCGCCGACGTGCGGCAAATTGGCGTTTCCGAAGCGGCTGATAGCAGCCTTGTTGGCTTGGCGCTCGACTTGACAAAGCAGTGGCCGGGGCTTCCAGCATCCGGGCGTGCGAGCATATTGGAAAACGCCGCCACTCTCCTCGAGGAACGCATCGCATTTTTCATGGCGCTGATGGTTCGTGAGGCGGGCAAGACGCTTCCAGACGCACTTGGCGAGGTGCGCGAAGCGGTCGATTTTTGCCGCTATTACGCCCAGCAGTGCCGCACCCACTTCGCCGCGCCCGAGGTGCTGACTGGTCCGACCGGGGAATCCAATGAACTCAGCTTGCATGGACGCGGTACGTTTGTTTGTATCAGCCCGTGGAATTTCCCTTTGGCGATTTTCTTGGGCCAGATTACCGCTGCTTTCGCAGCCGGCAATGCGGTGATCGCTAAACCGGCCGAGCAGACGCCGATTATTGCTTTTGAGGCGGTGAAGCTTTTGTTGGAGGCCGGTATGCCAGCCGAGGCGATTGCGCTCTTGCCCGGCAAGGGGGAGATCATCGGTGCGGCCCTGGTAAGCGATCAACGCGTCGACGGTGTCGCGTTCACGGGTGGTACGGGGACGGCGCGTGCGATCAATCAGTCCTTGGCCAGACGCGACGGCGCGATTATTCCGTTTATTGCGGAGACGGGCGGCTTGAACGCCATGATCGTCGATTCGTCTGCGCTCGCCGAGCAGGTCGTTAACGATGTCATTGCGTCTGGTTTCAACAGCGCCGGGCAACGCTGCTCGGCGCTGCGTCTATTGTGTGTGCAGCGCGATATCGCAGTTCGCGTAAGGCAGCTGCTCGACGGCGCAATGCGAGAATTGCGTGTCGGTGATCCTGCGGTACTAAGCACCGACATCGGTCCTGTGATTGATCGTGAGGCATTTGAAATGCTGGTGCAACACCGGGAATACTTAGCGCGTAACTTCCCGCAAGTTGGTCAGGTACAGTTGCCGAACGACGTTCCCAAGGGGCACTACTTCGCGCCTTGTGCCTTCGTTCTTCCTTCGCTCAGCATCTTAAAGACTGAAGTGTTTGGCCCCATCTTGCACATTGTTGAATTCGAGGCTGATCAGATGTTTGACTTAGTGGAGGAGATCAATCGATCCGGCTACGGTCTGACACTAGGAATTCACTCGCGAATTGAAGGGACGGTGGCTGAAATTCGGCGAAGGGCCAGGGTTGGCAATGTCTATGTCAACCGGAACCAGATTGGGGCAGTAGTCGGCGTACAACCGTTCGGTGGCGAGGGGCTGTCGGGGACCGGCCCGAAGGCGGGCGGACCGCACTACTTGTTCCGCTTTGCGACTGAACGCACCTTCACCGTCAACACTGCCGCCGCCGGTGGCAACGCCGCATTGATTGCGGCGTCGGAGTGAGGGTTCGCTGGCAGCGCCATGTCATATCCGGAAGCGATGTAGGTTCAACGAATATCGGGTGGCGGAAATGAACGCCGGGGGCGTTTTGCTCGCGCTGGCAGATAGGTCGGCTTCGGGGTTGCGGCAGGATGCCGATATTGATGCGCGCATTGCCCGCCATATTGAATGGTGGTGAATTGTTCGGCAGTTGCTGCCCGGCGCTGACGGGAACCGCAAAGGCAGCAACGATTCCCCCCTGTGGGTGTGATTGGCCAATGGGGTACCGTATTGGCCTAATTTGGTTGGTGACCTCAGAAAAGCGTTGGGGGGGCCGTGCAAGATACTCGCCGTTGGTGGCATGACCGATACAAACGCAACCGAAGCCGATGCATTCGCTTATCACGCGGCTATCGGCATTTGGGCTAAGCCATAGGCTTGGATATTCTAGATTGTCTTTACGTGGTCGGGCTTGTGCGCTCCTGATAGCAACACTAGCATCGACTGGCCTTCACGTTTCCAGAATTCAATCGCATCTTCGAATAGTTCAACTACCGTTTCAAGTTCACTCTCGTGATGCTGCGCAAATGCATCGGTATGATCAAAATAGATGCAGTAGCCATCAGCGGACACCCAGCCCATGTCGGTGATGCAGTCGTAAAAAGCGTCCCAGTTTTTGCCGAAATCCGCTGGGAACTTCATTGCCATTGAAGCGTGATTCAGGAATTGCTCTTTGCCCTCGATCTTTTGACCCTCCAAGTGAAAAAATGCCATGCCTTTCAAGCGGGCAAGTTTGCTCAATTCGCTGACGCTGGCATGGGAAGCAAGCCAATAAACGCCGCGTGGCAAATCGCTTGACAGAATGTTCTTAAGCTCGGCGGAAGGCATGATTACTCCAGTATGCGTTTGAAGGAATTGTAGTGGTCGGCAGTGTAGTAACAGGTCGAGGAACTCGGCGAGCGCACCTCTCCGCCGCATACGATGCGTCGGGCACCGCGATTCTTGGCTCCTGGAGTGGGCACCGTATATTCTTTGTAATAGCCGCGCGGCTGCTTCGGAAGTCTCTGTTCGAAGTTGCCAAATGTTGAACCATCCTTGTTCGCGTGCTGGAAGGGGCCACCTGCGCGAATTAACTTCAGCACCTCGCGGCCTTGTTCCGGCAGGGCGCTAGCGGCGATTGTTTCAATACTCGTCGTATCACGCGCACCGGCAGATGAAGTGAAGACGAAAAAAACGATGAAAAAGATAAAACCTACGCTAACGCTAGGGGCATGGTTTGATTGCCGGAATGGGCGAATGGAAAAGTTCACGGCGGCTATCTTCGGCGTTGGTTGACGTTATTGGATTTTGTTTGGGCAGCGATTTTTGGTGCAATCCGCGTACAGATAAAGCGAATGGTCATGGAGGTTAAAACCTCGATCCTTGGCGATTTTGTGCTGGCGTTTCTCAATCTCTGCGTCGTAGAACTCTTCAACTTTGCCACATTGGAGGCAAACGAGGTGATCGTGGTGGCTGCCTTCGTTGAGTTCAAAAACGGCGCGACCGCCCTCAAAATGATGCCGCTGCAGTAGCCCCGCTTGTTCAAACTGGGTAAGCACACGATACACCGTGGCTAGGCCGATATCGGCATCCTCCTTCAGCAGCAGCTTGTAGATGTCCTCTGCACTCATGTGTCGATCCGCCGAGCTTTGGAACAGTTCGAGAACCTTGAGCCTAGGCAGCGTCGCTTTCAGGCCAATATTGTGCAGATCGCGTGAATCAGGCATACGCACTTTTCGCTTGGAGATAATTGGCTAATCATAGCGCGTTTACGCGGCGTGATGTTGTGCCGCCTTGGGAGATAGTCAAGCGAGGCCCTCGGCTATAATCGAACTCCTATCTCCATGCGCTTCCACTGATGAATTTGTCCCCCACCTCCACTCTCTCACGCGTCGCCGTCATACCGGCCTTGGTCTTGGCTGGCGCACTCTCCGCTTGTTCTAACTTTGGCGTTTACCGACTGGATGTCCAGCAGGGCAACCTCGTTACGCAGGAGCAGGTGTCGAAGGTAAGGCCGGGTATGACGCGGCTCGATGTTAGAAATCTACTCGGCACACCGTTGTTGCAGGATGCTTTCAGCGATAAACGCTGGGATTACATTTATACCGAGGATCGCAATACTGATAAGAAGCTCAATCCGTTCGGTCGAATTCAGCAGCAGTTCAAAGTCACCGTCATTTTTGATGGGGAAAAAGTGGCGAGAGTTGAGGGCGTCGCGTCGCCCGTCGAGATCTTGACGGGTGGTGGTGAGCGACGCAGGACGCCTGACGCGACGCCGCCTAATGCGCCACCAGAGCCGCGCAAGTAGCATCAATGCCGCTTAGACTTGCCATTGCCGGAGCCGGCGGCCGCATGGGCCGCATGTTGCTTGCTGCCGCAGAAGCCGATCCCGCTGTCCGGGTCGCGGCGGCGATCGACCATGCCAGTTCCCCGTCAGTCGGGCAATCGATATGCGGTGCGGTAGTTACGGATGATGTTGAGGCATTGGCCGATTCTGACGTGCTGATAGATTTCACCCGTCCGGAGGGTACCCTTTTGCATCTCGCCGCCTGTGCAGAGCGGGGGGTAAATGCGGTTATCGGCACCACCGGTTTTAGTCAGGCACAACTTGCGACCGTACGCGGGTATTCGGCGAAGATTGCGATTGTTTTTGCGCCGAATATGAGTCTTGGTGTGAACGTAACCGCCAAGTTGGTCGCGATGGCCGCAGGTGCGCTTGGAATGGATGCCGACATCGAAGTCTTTGAGGCGCATCATAAACTCAAAGTTGATGCCCCCTCGGGCACTGCGCTAATGCTAGGCGAAGTCGCTGCACAGGCGCGTTCGCAGAACATTGCCGATGTCGCGGTGTTTGATCGACACGCTGTCGGTGGCGAACGTCAGCCCGGCAGCATTGGCTTCAGCTCAATGCGGGCGGGGGACATCATCGGTGACCATAGCGTGTTCTTCGTGTTGAACGGGGAGCGTATTGAAATTACCCACCGCTCCTCGTCGCGCGAAACCTATGCCCATGGTGCGATTCGTGCCGCGAAGTTTCTTGCAGACAAGCGTACCGGTCTTTTTGCCATGAGCGATGTGCTCGGGTTAGACACAAAACGTTGAGCGTGTTGGGTGTAGCGGGCGCGCCTTTGGCGGAAACCACTAGCGCGCATTGCGGCTTCAGTGATATTCGGGTAGACTACGGCTTTAATCGCGTCGCAGACAAGTTGCGGAGCAAAAACGCGGGAAAGTGCATCGGGATTGAGTCAAGCGTCCCTAAGGCCTTTCCCGTTTTTTATGCCCGTTAGATTTGTGTGCCCATAGATGCCGGATGCAATCGGTGATCGCGAGAAGCAATCGTCAAGGTCTTCTGGAGTCTGCCGTGAGTTTGAAATCGTTCCCGCCCGCTATATTGGTTCTAGCCGACGGATCGATCTTTAAGGGCACTGCTATCGGCACAACCGATGCGAACGGCGGTATCGCTGTTGGGGAAGTGGTGTTTAACACCGCGATGACAGGCTACCAGGAAATTCTGACTGATCCTTCTTACATGGGGCAGATCGTCACCCTGACGTATCCCCATATCGGCAACGTCGGTACCAACCGCGAGGATGCAGAGTCGGACAAAGTGTATGCGGCCGGCTTGATCATCCGCGACCTGCCGTTACTGACATCGAATTTCCGCAGCGAAGAAACGTTGCATGCGTATCTCGTTCGCAATAAGCTTGTGGCGATAGCGGACATTGATACACGACGTCTCACGCGGCTCACGCGGGAGAAGGGCGCGCAGAACGGCTGCATTCTGGTAGGGGCAACCGGTGATGCGGCTGTGGCGAAGGCGCATGCAATGGCGCAGGCCGCACCGAAGATGGTGGGGCTCGATCTGGCCAAGGTGGTGAGCTGTCCAAAGCCCTACGAGTGGGAGACGAGTTCGTGGGCGCTGGGTGTCGGTTACCAGAAAATGGGTGCCGCCAAATTTCATGTGGTGGCGTACGACTACGGCGTGAAGCATAACATTCTGCGGATGCTCGCCGACCGGGGTTGCCGTGTGACTGTGGTACCAGCCCAAACCTCCGCCGTTGAGGCGCTCGCCATGAGGCCGGACGGCGTGTTTTTGTCCAACGGCCCCGGCGACCCCGAGCCCTGTGATTACGCAATCGCCGCCATTAAGCACATTGTCGAGACGGGCATGTCCGTATTCGGCATTTGCCTCGGGCACCAGTTGCTCGGCCTCGCCTCAGGTGCTCGTACGATGAAGATGAAGTTCGGGCATCATGGTGCGAACCATCCCGTGCAGGATCTGGATTCCAAGCGCGTCTTTATTACCAGCCAAAACCACGGTTTTGCGGTGGACGAAAAGACGATGCCTGCAAATCTGCGCATCACACACCGTAGTTTGTTCGATGGCACCTGTCAGGGGATCGAGCGCACTGACCGGCCGGCGTTCAGCTTTCAAGGGCACCCCGAGGCCAGTCCGGGGCCGCATGAAGTGAGCTATTTGTTTGATCGCTTTGTCGCAATGATGGAGAAGCAACGTGGGTAAGCGGACCGATATCAAATCCATCCTTATCATCGGTTCCGGGCCGATTGTGATCGGCCAAGCCTGCGAGTTTGACTACTCTGGCGCGCAGGCTTGCAAAGCGCTGCGCGACGAGGGCTACAAGGTCATCCTGATCAACTCCAATCCCGCTACGATCATGACCGACCCTCACATGGCCGATGTAACCTACATCGAGCCGATTACTTGGCGGATGGTAGAAAAGATTATTGAAAAGGAACGTCCAGACGCATTGTTACCCACGATGGGTGGCCAAACGGCTTTGAACTGTGCGCTGGATCTTGCCAAACACGGTGTGCTCGAGAAGTACAGCGTCGAGATGATCGGTGCAACCAAAGAGGCGATCGACAAGGCTGAGGATCGTGAGAAGTTCAAGAAGGCGATGACCAAGATTGGCCTGCAGTCGGCACGTTCCGCGATTGCGCACTCGATGGAAGAGGCGCTGCAGGTGCAGGCTGCGATTGGTTTCCCCGCCATCATTCGCCCGAGTTTCACCATGGGCGGATCGGGTGGTGGTATTGCTTACAACCGGGACGAATTCGTCGAGATTTGTGAGCGCGGCCTTGAAGCCTCGCCGACCCGTGAGCTGCTAATCGAAGAATCGTTGCTAGGCTGGAAAGAGTTCGAGATGGAGGTTGTCCGCGACAAAGCGGATAACTGCATCATTATTTGCTCTATCGAGAATTTGGACCCAATGGGTGTGCACACGGGTGATTCAATTACGGTCGCACCGGCGCAAACGCTGACGGATAAAGAGTATCAAATCATGCGCAACGCATCGATTGCTTGTTTGCGCGAGATTGGTGTTGAAACTGGCGGTTCAAATGTGCAGTTCGCGGTGAATCCAAAAGATGGCCGGATGGTCGTCATCGAAATGAATCCGCGTGTGTCGCGATCTTCTGCTCTCGCGTCTAAGGCGACCGGATTCCCGATTGCCAAGATCGCGGCCAAGCTGGCGGTGGGATACACCCTCGACGAGTTGCGCAATGACATTACCGGCGGCGCGACGCCGGCCTCTTTTGAGCCCTCGATTGATTACGTTGTCACCAAGGTGCCCCGATTCGCGTTTGAAAAATTTCCACAGGCTGATGATCGCTTGACTACGCAGATGAAGAGTGTGGGTGAGGTGATGGCAATCGGTCGGAGTTTCCAAGAGAGTTTGCAGAAGGCGTTGCGGGGACTTGAGGTTGGGGTGGATGGTTTTAATTTGAAGACGGTTGACGCCGAGAAAATTGGTGACGAACTTGCCTACCCGCGTGGCGAGCGGCTATGGTATGTCGCTGATGCCTTTGGTATCGGCATGAGCCTGGAAGAAATTCACGGCTACACCAAGATAGACCCGTGGTTCCTGGTGCAAATCCAGGAGCTCGTCAATCTTGAGCTGGAGGTTGAGAAGAAGACCCTGGCGGAGATCGCGCCCGACTATCTGCGCATGCTGAAACGCAAAGGGTTCTCAGACCGCCGTCTGGCGTACTTGTTGAAGGTGAGCGACACGGATATCCGCCACCTTCGCCACTCGCACGATATTCGTCCGGTGTATAAGCGGGTAGATACTTGTGCGGCCGAGTTTGCGACTTCCACCGCATACCTGTACTCCAGCTACGACGAAGAGTGTGAGGCCAAGCCGACCAACGCAAAGAAGATCATGATCCTCGGCGGTGGGCCCAACCGCATCGGCCAAGGAATTGAGTTCGATTATTGCTGTGTCCATGCCGCGCTGGCACTGCGCGAAGACGGATTTGAAACCATTATGGTCAATTGCAATCCCGAGACGGTTTCGACGGATTACGACACTTCTGATCGGCTCTACTTTGAACCATTGACGCTCGAAGACGTACTGGAAATTGTTGATGTCGAAAAACCGTTTGGGGTAATTGTGCAATTTGGTGGACAGACCCCGTTGAAACTCGCCCGTGCACTCGAAGCTAACGGTGTGCCAATTATTGGTACTTCGCCCGACATGATTGATATGGCTGAAGATCGCGAGCGCTTCCAACAAATGATTCACCAGCTCGGTTTGTTGCAACCGCCAAACCGGACGGCAAGAACCAACCAAGAAGCCATCGAGAAAGCGCGCGAGATCGGTTACCCGCTGGTGGTGCGTCCGTCGTATGTATTGGGCGGCCGCGCGATGGAAATCATTCATGTCGAGTCGGACCTCGAACGGTATATGCGCGAAGCCGTAAAGGTGTCTAACGATTCACCCGTGTTGCTTGATCGCTTTCTGAACGACGCCATCGAGGTCGATGTTGATGCCGTGTCTGACGGCACCGACGTGGTGATCGGCGGAATCATGGAGCATATTGAACAGGCAGGAGTGCACTCTGGAGATTCGGCTTGTTCCCTGCCGCCATTTTCACTCTCGACCTCATTACAAGATGTGCTGCGCGAACAGACGGTTGCGATGGCGAAGGCGCTCAACGTGGTGGGCCTAATGAATGTGCAGTTCGCCATCAAAAAAGAAAATGGCAAAGACGTCGTGTATGTGCTTGAAGTAAATCCGCGTGCGTCGCGCACCGTGCCTTATGTGTCCAAAGCCATCGCCGCGCCGTTGGCCAAGATCGCCGCGCGTGCGATGGCCGGCAAATCGTTAGCGACGCAAGGCTTCACCAAAGAAGTCACGCCGCCGTATTTTTCGGTAAAGGAAGCCGTGTTCCCCTTCATCAAGTTTCCCGGCGTTGATGTGATTCTTGGACCTGAGATGAAGTCTACCGGTGAGGTCATGGGAGTTGGCATGACCTTTGCGGAAGCGTTTGTGAAATCGCAACTGGCAGCGGGCGTCAAACTTCCAGTGACAGGCCCGAACGCGGGTAAGGCATTTATCTCCGTTCGAAATGCCGATAAACCGAAGATTGAGGAGACCGCGCGGGTATTGATTGACCTTGGCTTTTCACTGGTTGCGACAAAAGGTACCGCTGCCCACTTGGCGAAGGTTGGCATTCCCGCCGAGCCCGTCAACAAGGTATTAGAAGGTCGGCCGCACATAGTCGATATGGTGAAAAATCGCGATATCACGCTGATCATCAACACCGTAGAAGAGGATAAGCGGTCAATCCGGGATTCGTGGTCGATTCGCAATGCCGCTCTACAAGGCCGGATCACGTACTACACTACGATTGCGGGTGCGAAGGCGGCTTGTGTCGGTATGCAACACTTATCGGGACTTTCCGTTTATTCGCTACAAGCGCTTCATCGACAAATCGCAGCGTAGCTGGCATGCCGAGTCGATTTGGCGCATCAGCCAAGTTCCCGCTTTCCGCTGTGTCGTCACGCATCAACCGTTTTTTCAGGAATTAGCCATGAGTAGTCTTGCCAAGGTCCCCCTTACCGTCGCCGGTGCAGAGGCATTACGCGATGAACTTCATCGTTTGAAAACGATCGAGCGGCCAAGTGTCGTGATTGCGATTTCGGAAGCACGTGCCCAGGGCGATTTGTCGGAGAACGCTGAGTACGATGCAGCCAAGGAAAGGCAGGCATTTGTCGAAGGGCGAATCCTTGAGTTGGAGTCCAAGTTATCCAGCGCACAAGTTATCGACCCGAAATCATTGGAAGATGACGGGCGGGTTGTGTTCGGCGTGACGGTAGATCTCGAGGCAGTAGAAACTGGCGAAAAAGTCAGCTACCAGATCGTTGGCGAGGATGAATCAGATATCAAGCAACGCAAGGTGTCTTTCTCGTCGCCAATCGCAAGGGCAATGATAGGTAAGTCCGCTGGCGATACGGTTGAGGTTCGCGCGCCCGGTGGCGCTATCGAGTATGAAATCGTAGAAGTGCATTACATCTAAAAATCGTTTGCTGGCGGGTCGTTCCAAGCATTTTTAGCTGAAATAAGCCGTCGTTAAAGGAGTTTTTGTTCAATCAGGTGCGCCAATGAGGGTCTTGATGACGGGCTCGTCGGGCCAGAAGGTAGGATCGATCGTCGCGGAACGTCTTGCCGGCCGACATGAACTGGTGGGCGTGGATACGGCATCTGGTCGCTTTACCCGGCATGCGAGTGATATCAACGATCTAAACGAGGCGGCTTGGCGACCTTTGCTTGAGGGGGTCGATGCGGTCATACACTTCGCGGCGTTACACGCCCCCGATCGAGAAACGCGCTCAAGAAGTGAATTCATTGAAACCAATGTGGGTGCAACTTCCCGCCTGCTCGAAGCGGCACGGCATTGTGGGGTGCGACGATTCCTGCTGGCAAGCAGTACCTCGGTCTATGGTCGGGCCATGCGTCCGACCGGCAATAAAGCCGTATGGGTCACCGAGGCGCTGGTGCCAGCTGCCGAAGACATCTACGATGAAACCAAGCTCGCCGCTGAGCAGCTCTGCCGCGAGGCCTTTGCAGCAGACTTTACGACAGTCTCGCTGCGGTTTTCCCGATCATTCCCAGAGCCACTTCCGTCAATGGCACTCTACCGGCTGTATCGCGGCGTCGATGCTCGCGACGTCGCGCAGGCTTTTGCCAGCGGGCTTGAAGCGCAACTTCGACAGTTTGAGGCGCTCAACGTATCCGCCGCTACGCCGTTTCTGCCAAGTGACTGTCAGACATTGCTGGCGGATGCGCCGGCAGTGCTTCAGCAGAGGTGTCCGGAGCTTGTCGCGGCCTTTGCCCAACGCGGTTGGGCTCTACCGCAATCTATTGACCGGGTCTATGTGATCGATCGCGCCCGTAAAGTCCTCAACTACGCTCCCGCGTATTCGTGGCGGCACGTGCTGGCTTGAGTATTTCATGGGTCGCCCGCCGCTTCGAAGCAGGTTACCTCTGAACAAACGGATCTGCCCCGATTGAGGCGTCTCTGCTAAACTTAGGGGTTTGTCGCATTCCACGTTGGCCACCCAGCTAATGGCCAGTCGAATTACCAAGATTACGTTTCGGGAGATAACAACATGGCATCGTCGGGCACAATGTTTTTCTTCACCTTGGCTTGCGCACTTATTGCGCTCGCCTACGGCGGGATCCAAACAAAGTGGATCCTCTCGCAATCAGACGGCAATGAGCGGATGCGCGAGATCGCGGCGGCCGTTCAAGCTGGCGCGAAGGCCTACCTGAATCGTCAGTACATGACGATTTCAATGGTTGGCGTGGTTTTGGCGATTGCGATTCTAGTATTGCTGGGTTGGAAGACGGCACTAGGCTTTGTGCTCGGCGCTATTGCGTCCGGCCTCGCTGGCTTCATCGGCATGAACGTCTCGGTTCGCGCCAACGTACGCACTGCGGAAGCAGCGCGTAACGGTATCAACCCCGCGCTAAATGTCGCCTTCAAAGGCGGCGCGATTACCGGTATGTTGGTTGTCGGCCTGGGGCTATTGTCCGTTGCTGGCTTCTACTACATGCTGGTTGGCAGTGCTGGCACCGGCGATAAGATGAGTGACATCGTCAAGCCGCTGATCGGTCTCGCATTTGGCTCCTCGCTCATTTCCATCTTTGCGCGTTTGGGCGGCGGCATTTTCACCAAAGGTGCCGACGTTGGTGCCGACCTTGTTGGTAAGGTCGAAGCAAATATTCCTGAAGATGACCCACGTAATCCGGCGGTGATCGCAGATAACGTAGGGGACAACGTCGGCGACTGCGCCGGTATGGCGGCTGACTTGTTCGAAACCTACGCGGTGACCATTATCGCAACGATGGTGTTGGGTGCGTTGATGATTTCTTCGCCGTTGGTGGTCGGCAAGGTGGTGCTGTACCCGCTGGTGCTGGGTGGGTTTGCGATCATTGCCTCGATCATCGGTTGCGCGTTTGTCAAGACCAACGACGGCGGCAACGTGATGAATGCGCTTTATCGCGGCTTGGCAGTGGCCGGTGTGATTGCGCTTGTCGCATTCTATCCATTGACTGAGTGGATCATGGGCGGTGTGGCCGGTGCCGGTTATGCAAAATACACCGTGATGAACCTCTGGCTTTGCTGCGTGGTTGGCTTGGTGTTAACCGCATTCCTGGTTTGGGTTACCGAGTACTACACGGGCACCCAATACGGTCCGGTTAAGTATGTTGCCGAAGCCTCAACCAAAGGGCATGCAACAAACATCATCGCCGGTATTGGTGTTTCCATGCGCTCGACTGCTTCGCCGGTATTGGCGGTGTGTTTCTCGATTTACGCCGCATACGCACTTTGTGGCATCTACGGAATTGCTATCGCTGCAACCGCAATGTTGTCGATGGCTGGGATTGTGGTCGCGCTCGACGCATACGGCCCGATTACCGATAACGCTGGTGGTATTGCAGAGATGTCCGAAATGCCGAAGGAAGTTCGCGCCGTTACCGACCCGCTCGACGCTGTTGGTAACACCACCAAGGCCGTCACCAAGGGGTATGCGATTGGCTCTGCTGGCTTGGCTGCCTTGGTTCTCTTCGCCGACTACACCTACAAGCTGACTGAGGCCGGATACAACCTGACATTTGACTTGTCGAACCCCGCCGTCATCATCGGCCTGTTTGCAGGCGGTATGATCCCTTATTTGTTCGGTGCCATGGCGATGGAAGCGGTTGGTCGTTGCGCAGGCTTGGTGGTGGAAGAAGTTCGCCGCCAGTTCCGCGAAATTAAGGGGATCATGGATGGCTCGGGCAAACCGGATTACTCCCGTGCGGTCGATTTGCTGACCAAGGGCGCCATCAAAGAAATGATCATCCCGTCGCTGCTCCCGGTGGTGGCACCAATTCTTGTGGTGCTGATTGTTGGCGGCTTAATGGGCAAAGAAGCGGGCATTCAGGCGCTTGGCGGCATGCTGATGGGTACCATCGTGACCGGCTTGTTTGTAGCGATCTCGATGTGTACCGGCGGTGGTGCTTGGGATAACGCCAAGAAGTACATTGAAGAAGGCAACCACGGCGGCAAAGGGTCTGACGCGCACAAGGCTGCTGTAACAGGCGACACCGTGGGCGACCCGTACAAAGACACTGCAGGTCCTGCCGTCAATCCGTTGATCAAAATTATCAATATCGTTGCGCTGATGATCGTGCCGTTGTTTGGTACTGCGGTCGTTGCGACCAGCGCGCCACTTGCGCCGGTGAAGATGGAGCAAAAGGCTGCGCCGGTCGCCGCACCGGTTGCGCCAACTGCCGCACCAGTTGCTGCTCCTGCAGTTGCTCCGGTGCCCGCCGCGCCTGCGACGGCAACGGAGGCACCGAAGAAATAGATTGGCCTGCTCCGCCCTGCGTGATGCAGGCCGGTTGCCACTGAGAAAAGCGCCGCAGCTAGATTGGTTGCGGCGCTTTTTTTCGTGGTGTAAGGGATCGACTACGTTGGACTTTACCTCAGGTAGTGGCGCGCCCAGCTTTCGCGCAGCGTGCGCTTTTGCAGCTTGCCTGTCGCCGTGTGCGGCAGCTCCGCCACGAACACTACATCATCTGGCAGCATCCACTTGGCAATTTTTCCTTCGTAGGTCGAAAGGATCTCTTGTTTGGTGGCAGTTGCATCTTTTTTTAGCACCACCAATAGTAAAGGCCGCTCATCCCACTTAGGGTGGGCCACACCAATGACAGCCGCCTCGGCCACTGCTGGATGGCTTACGGCGATATTCTCCAGTTCGATGGAACTGATCCATTCGCCGCCCGACTTGATGACATCCTTCGAGCGGTCCGTGATCTGCATGTAGCCGTCGGGGTCAATCGTGGCGACATCGCCGGTATGAAACCAGCCATCGACGAGTGCCGATTTTTCTTCGCCATAGTAGCGCTCCACCACCCACGGTCCGCGCACCATGAGGTCACCAAACGCTTTGCCGTCGCGCGGTAGCGGGTTGCCCGCGTCATCAATGATCTTAAGCTCAATGCCAAACACCGGTCGACCTTGTTTTGCCCGAATCGCCAGCTGCTCGGCTTTCGAGAGGCTCGCGTGTTTGGCCTTAAGGCGCGAGATTGTGCCGATGGGAGATGTCTCTGTCATGCCCCACGCATGCACGGTTTCGACGCCGTAGTTGGTCAAGAACTTTTCGATGATCGACGCCGGGCAGGCGGCACCGCCGACGACGGTCTCCTTGAGGGTGGAAAACTTGAGGCCGTGTTTTTCCATATGCGCGAGCAACCCAAGCCAGATGGTGGGTACGCCGAGGCTGATAGTGACCCCTTCGCGCTCCGTTAGATCGTAAACACTCGCACCATCAAGTGCTGCGCCGGGGAACACCAATTTTGCGCCCGCCGCGCTGGCCAAGTAAGGTACTGCCCATGCGTTGACGTGGAACATCGGCACCACCGGCAAGACGGTGCTTGTGACGCTGATGTTCAGGGCTTCAGGCGCGATGGCGGCATAGCAGTGGTAGATGGTCGAACGGTGGGTATACAAGACGCCTTTAGGGTCTCCGGTGGTGCCCGAGGTGTAACAAAGGGACGAAGGGGTTGTGTCAGGGAAACGCGGCCAGACGTAATCGTCGCGCTCTGCCTCCAACAAATCTTCGTAACAGAGCAGGTTGGGTAGCTTGACCGGCGGCAGATGCGCCTTGTCCGTCATCGCTACATAAAGTTTTACTGATGGCAGGCTAGGTGCCAACTTTTCCACCAAGGGCGCGAAGGTCGAATCAAAGAACAGAACGCTGTCGTGAGCGTGGTTGATGATCCATGTCAGCTGCTCTGGGAAAAGTCGCGGATTCAGTGTGTGCACGATGGCACCCATACCGGAAACAGCGAAGTAAAGTTCATAGTGCCGGTAGCCATTCCACGCGAGTGTTGCAACCCGATCACCCGTCTTTACCTGTAGGTGCCTCAAGGCATTGGCGAGCTGCTTACTTCGTCGGCAGGCGTCACGGTAGTGGTATCGATGTAAGCCCCCTTCGACCGTGCGCGAAACGATTTCAGTATCAGCATGATTCAATGCCGCATGTTCGATCAGCTGTGATATCAGCGGCGCAGCTTCTTGCATTGTCGACAACATTTAGGTGTTCCTCAGTGGCGGTGAACCGCCATTGTGTCACGTGCGGCTGTTGGTCGCACAAAGCCCACCGGTGGCACCAATCATGCCGCGCCGGGTACTAGTGCAAGGGCGACGGTGCCGATGCGATGGGCGTCGGGCGTTGAAACTCAACGCGATCGTTCAGCTAGTCGATTGTGTGCTTGATGGCCTTGGCGTCGCGTAGGATGCGGCGGTGTGTAAGCTTGTCGATCGCCACAAGACGGGCATCCGGCCAAGCCAACGCCAGAGCGAAGGTGCCGTAATACTTGGTTTTGCAATCGCTTTTTTGTCGTGGGTAAACAGAGCGAGAGCAAGGACGCCGGCCACGCAATGGACAGCTCGAATCCCTGCTACCAAACACCTTTACGTTGCTTAAACCACCACTAACGCACGTGGCTATCCGCTCGCTGATGCCGACATACCGCGCAAACATTTTTGAGTACCGAATCAATGACGCTGGCGGCGAGATCAGCCCCACCCAGGGTGCCGGTGCGTTGATGTGCTTTCGCATGAGACTGCGGGGCGGTGCGCTCGCCACAGCGGTATCCCCAAGCGAATATGCCACCATCCTGTGGACTTTGATGCCGCGATCAATACGCGCATTCCACACGGCCTCCTGTCCACGCTAAAAATCCGCGAGTGCTGCCTGGCGGCCATCGCTGAGACCGCACCACAATTGGTCGAAAATGACGACATGCTGTCCAGCGGCCACGCCGTGAGTTGGCCAACCGGTGTATCGACGAGCCTTGCAGTTGCCGAGACGATCCGCTTTTGTTCGGCATGTAAATGCTGAGGCTGCGGCTGTGAAATGAAAAAGCCCAGAATTGCATCTGGGCTTTTCTTATTGTTTTGTGTGAATAACCTCAGTAACGGAAAATGTCGAGTTCCAATGATTTCGACATAGGGTTGTAGGCGCAGTTCATTTGGTAGCGGACGGTTCGTTGTGCTTCGCAGAGAGCAGACTTAGAAGCGATACCCTATTGTTAGCTCGGCGCTCAAGCCACGATAGTCCGTCTTGAGTGTGCCGAGGTTCGCTGCGGTCGATGCTAAGTTAACACTACCCGCGTCGAACCACTTCACACGCGCCCCGGCAAACCAGCCGCTGCGGTAATACCAGTTCATCCCGCCCACCAACTGATAGGCAAAGCGGTCGCCTGAGAACTCTCTGGAGACACCGCCAACCTTGAGGTCGGTGTCAATTTCCTGCGCTAAACCAACCCCTGCGCCGACAAACGGCCGGAAGCGAGCAAACGATGACTGCCAGCCTTCGAAGTCGTACAGGCCGTTCACCATGAAGGCCAGCGAGGCGAGATCGGCGTCACTTTGTTGGGCATCGATGCCGACGACACTGCTGGATTTCACGCGGTTTGAGCGGTAAGCGAGCTCGCCCTCGACACGGACCGATGGATTTATCCAGTAGCCAATGCTCCCACCGTATAGAGCACCCCCGCCAAGATTCAACTTGCCCGTGGTCGACGGCTGGGCGGGGCGCTGGAGATTGGCGGACACATTATTGAGAGCCGAAGAGCCTCCATTCAGGGTCATATACCAGCGGCTATTTTCTTCCCTGCTGCCTTGGGCGAATGTTGACGCCGACCAGACCAGCCCGGCGGTAAGCGTAAAGCCCAACGTCATAAGGGGAATTGCAACGCGCATCATGAACGATTTCCTTTAAAGTAAGTTGTAGGGTCGCACCCAATAGGTTCTACATTGATTGGGTTTCGACCGTCATTGTTTTGTTCCAAGTTATTGATTTCAAGAGGATTTACATGAGCGGCGGGAATTCTTCACCAGTGGTAGCCCGATCGGCGGAGGCGATGTCGGTGAAGCTCAAGCCTTTTTCGGTTCCCGTTTTTCTCGCGGGAATCGGAGGTGGTATTACGTTGCTGCTGGCACTGTTCGAGCCTAGGATTAGCGGCGAGCTTGGGTTTGTTGATCGACTGTTTTTTTTCGCCTTGCACATCGGCCCTGCCTTCGCCATCGCGTGGCCGCTCACGGGCTGGCTGTTTAGCCTGAAGCTAACCCGCAGCGTTTGGCCTTGGATAACGGTGGCGGTGGCCGGTTTCTTGTCTGGACTGATTGTGGCGCCCTGGTCAGTTGTTCTTGAGCACTTGTTCAGCGTTGTGGAAGCGAGTGACGCGGTCTCACAAGCCCCTTTCACTGTATGGACAGAAGTCACCCAAGACCTGCTCGCCGTGCCACCGAAGACGACAGCCGTCTGGCTCGCGGTCAACTCTGCTATTGCATGGCGGATGCAGCTCACTGCCAGTGGCCGAGAATCAACGCCGGATCGTAAGCCGCCGCTTGCGCCTGCTGCCGACACAAGGTCACTGTTTGCTCGCGTTCCCGCTAGACTGGGTCGAGATGTAATATTTCTCGAAGCACAGGAACACTACTTGCGTGTCGTGCTCTTCGGTGGCGAGCAGTTACTCTTGCACGGATTGGCTAACGCCATCATGGAGATCGATGCAGACGGCACCAAGGGAATGTTGGTACATCGGTCATACTGGGTCAGTTGGGCGCATGTGGTGCGAGTTGCTGTCGACAGTACCGGCGGTTATGCGGAACTAACAAACGGCGCGCGGATTCCGGTAAGCCGTCGCCGCGCTGCCGCGGTGCGAGCGGCTTTTCACGACTTACCAATTAACAGCCGGACAAAAAGCGATGCGGAGAGTGCCCGACTCAATCCGCCTACGGTCGGAGTTGGCGCACCAAGACACTGAACGCAAAACGTTAGAACCGGCTTGCTCATAGACAGCCCCTCAGCTACCCGCCTTCAGTTCCAGACCTTCGTCCTTCATCTTGCTGAGCAAGCGAGCTAAGCGCTGACGAGGGTCAAGCAGCGGGTCGCTGATGTGAGTCAGGTAAGACTTGGCTGAGGCATCGATTTCTTCTGTTCCAATTTGCACGGCCCCATGCAGAACAAACGGCGGAAGGAATTTCATTCCGATCAAGTTAGCAGTCTGTTGTAGCGGCTTGAGCAGCTCACTCATCGAGTAGCTGTTGTACCCGCCGCATTGGTAGGATTCGGCGGGGCCTCCAGTCGAAATGGCGGAAACCCATTCTTTGCCATGTAACGCGGTGCCACTAGGGCCATATGCCCAACCATAGGTGAGCACATCGTCGAGCCATTTCTTCATCAGCGGGGGAGTGGAATACCACCAGAATGGATGTTGGAAAACGATCCGGTCGTGCTCTAACAAAAGAACCTGCTCCCGAGCCACATCGATGTTCCAGTCTGGATAACGTTCACACACTCGATTGATGCTGATCGCGGCTTGGCTTTCAAGCTCTTCTACCCAGCGTCGGTTTATTCGAGAAGTCTTCAGTTGGGGATGAAACATGTTGACAAGAATTCTCATGACGAAGTCCTATCTTACAAGTTGATGTTGCGTTCAAGCAGCGCTGCCATACCCATGCCGCTGTACAGGTTGCGGTGCATGGTCTCCAATTGCTGGTTGTAGGGTGCAATGGCTGCGCCCATACCCATGAAGTCAACCGCTGTTCGGAAGGGCCGTTGGCCGGCGGGCATAGCAACCAGATTAGCAATGGCATCGGCAACGCGCTGCGGATCCTGCGCGGGTGTTGCAGCAACCATGGAAATGAAGCCCTTGAGTGCTGCCTCTGGCTGCTGTGCGAAGTCTCCATAACTTGCAGAGCGCGATGTGTCGCTGGGATGCATTAGGTTGTTGGCAAACTCGGTGTTGTAACCACCCGGCTCGACGATCACGCTGTCAATCCCTACCGGGGCGAGTTCAACCCGGTAGTTCTCGGCGAGCGCTTCCAGTGCCCACTTGCTGGCGTTGTAGGGGCCGTAAAACGGCATCACAATCCGGCCGAGTAAGCTTGATACGTGGATCAGTAGGCCTGATTTTTGTTGGTGCATCGCCGGCAACGTAGCCCGATTGATCCTAGCGACGCCAAACACATTGATGTCAAAGAGACGCTGCCAGTCTTGACTTGTAAAGCATTCCTGGATGCCGTGCACGCCGAGGCCAGCATTATTGATCACGACATCGATCCGGCCTCCCAGTGCTTGGAAGGCTTTCTCAATTCCGGCTTCGACACTCTGGTCATTGGTCACGTCCAACTCGACGATGGTGGCACCCGCAGCCCGAAGGCGTTGCTCATGCGCGGTATTGCGGCCATTGGGGTCACGCAAAGTGCCGACAACCCGATGACCTTGCGACAACAGCGTAATCGCCGTCAAACGACCGAAACCGCCCGAGACACCGGTGATGAGAATAGCTTGTGACATGTAAATTTCCTCATTCAACGTTAGAGGGATTGGCTTGGATGCGATCCAAGTACGCGATGGACTTTACTTGTCGTAGAGAAATCAATAAATACTCTATCTGCGATATGATTGTTCAAGAAAGCTGAATAATAGGATCGCTGGGGGCTAACATTGGATCTATTCAGGTGCATGCAAACTTTTGCCAAGGTCGCGGAGTTGGGTAGTTTCAGCCAAGCTGCTCAGGCGCTCCAGCTACCCAATGCGTCAGTGTCCACACGCATTTCGCTGCTCGAAGACCGGCTTGGAATCAAGCTTCTAGCGCGGACCACACGGCGAGTTCGTCTCACCGATGACGGGGTTGCATATCTACAGACGGTGCAACGCCTGCTGGCAGAAATTGATGAGGTAGAAGACAACTTTAAGGGGCGCACGAGAAAGCCACGTGGACGCATACGCGTTGATGTGCCAGCTTCTGCAGGCAGGCATGTGATAGCCCCGGCCTTACCCGATTTTTTGCGACGTTATCCTGACATCACGGTAGATCTGGGTTGCACGGATCGCCCTGTTGATCTGGTTGCGGAGGGCGTTGATTGCGTGATTCGTGGTGGCAACGTGTTGGATGATTCGCTCGTTGCACGTCGCATCGGCGAATATGAAGTGGTCACCTGTGCGGCACCAAGTTATCTTGCGCAATATGGAACACCTACATCGCCCCTCATGCTCGAAGACCATAGAGCCATCAATTTCTTTTCTGCTAGAACTGGCAAGGTCATGCCGTTTGATTTCCTGATTGACGGGCGGTTACAGACCATAGTGTTGCAGCATCAAGTGGCAACCAATGATGCCGACGCTTATTTGGAACTCGCGCAGCAGGGCATGGGGTTGGCTCAAGTTCCTCGATCAAGAATCGTGCTCGAGATGTTGGCTGCCGGGGTGCTGATTCCTATTCTGGAGCCGTGGCGCCCTAGCAATTTTCCTATGTACCTTGTGTATCCCCGTAACCGTCATTTGAGTGCGCGTATTCGCGTGTTCGCGGATTGGGCGATTGAACTCTACTCGGCAATATTCGACGAACCAAAGCGATCGTAAAACTGATCGGGCCGGAAGCCAAAAACCATGGCTTTACTTGTTGCTTCCTGCGTTGAGGACTGCCAAGACGCAATGGTTCGAGTCCCGGTGTGGGATCAAAATCCACCTTTCCCTGCCTCGTGGCCGTCTACTTGTGTGGTTTGTTATGATTTGCCGGAAGCTTCTTCAAGATCTTCAAGGCGTCAAGTAGTCGCATGTTGCGGATGGCCGTTGGTTTTGCCGCCGCTCGAGTTCAGAATTCGCAACTTATGGAACAAGGGCGATCGGACGCCCGATGGTTGAGCGATCATTCAGCGCCAGCACCATCGTACGAGCCAGCGCCTGTCGTGAGACCTTTCTCAGCAGCGAGTCCCCTGGCTGCATTTCCCGCGCGGGATCGGAACCTGAGGTATCGTCTAGCATTATCGGACGAAGGGCCGTCCATTCGAGGCCAGACCGAGCTAGCAGAGACTCGCTGCGTGTGTGATCGATCATGGAGTGGCGCACCTGTGTGACGCTGAGCAATGCCCGTCCCCACCACGGTATGGATGACCAACTTTCGCTCGCACCAAAAGCGCTGGCGTAAACAATCCGCCGAATCTGCAGCGATTTCATGGCCTGCACGATCGCCTCAACGGATCGGGAGGTGAGGTTTAACGGCGACACTGGCATGGCGAAGGGTGATCGACTTTGCCGCGATATGCCCAGGCAGACCGCCACCGCGTCTGCGCCGACCAGTGCCAGAGCTACGTCCTTCGGCTCAGTGGGGTCGCCGATCGAATGTACGTATGCTTGGTCAAGTTGCGATGCTGCGGCTTTGGATCTAACAAATGCATGCACCTTCCAGCCCGTCTCATTCGCAAGCCTGCAGACATGTTCGCCGGTTGCACCCGACGCGCCGAAGACAACCAGCTTCATAGCTACTCCTTAAGTATGAGGAAGGACCACATCGAAAGTGCCGACGGGATGGGCCCCTTCAACCGCCGCCAAACGGACCAGCATTTGGTCGCGCAACTGCGGGTCGGCTATCCTGCTGACGAAGCTGTCGCGCTCATTACCTGGGTCGCCAGCAAACCAGACTTCGGTTGCTAATGGAGACAGGCCCGCGCCAGAAACCCGAAGGTGAATATGGGCCGCGCGCTTGATCAAGCCTGCGTAGCGCGCGTAGCCCTTGGGCCGAATGGTGGTAAATCCGTAGCGACCTGCAGCGTCGGTGCTGACTGCGCCGTATCCTGCAAAGTCCGGATCTTTATCGGCCGCAGTCTCGACGACGTAATGGCCGCGGGCGTCAACCTGCCATATTTCCACTCGAACCCCGGAAAGAGCTTGTCCTGCTGTGTTCAGCACACGGCCGCTCAAACTGATTTTTTCGCCCTCGCAGTGTTTTCCGCTGGGCCCGATCGTCAAATCGCTTCCCTCGGGCAACGGCTTCAGCGCTTTGGCCCCGAACAACGGCAATCCCTTTGGCTGCGGCGGGTAGAAGGGGCCAACAGTGACCGCCGGTGTGGGCTTGAGCCTGGCCGAAGCGCCTGCAACCAGAGGTGCCAACATAAGTATGCGCGCGAGCCAGCGGATGAATTTGCGGCGATTGATGAATTTGCGGCGACCATCATGTGAAAATTGCGTCATGGTTGTAACGGAGACGTTTAGTGGCCTCAAGGATAGCTTTCAAGCCGTCGCAACGCGCGCCCGAAAGTACCTCACTCGATGCAGAGCGTTCACCCAAAGCGCGGCTAATCGGACAGGTTCTGGATACTTTGCGTTTTCAGGGATGGTTTTTTTGCATCAGCGAGCTGCGAGCACCTTGGGCGTTCAAGCTCCCTGGCAATCGCTTGGCGGCGCTGCATGCGGTGCTGGAGGGAGAGTGCCTTGTCCATCTCGCCGGTCAGAGTGACTACGCCCGGCTCGGCGCTGGAGACATCGTTCTCCTGCCCCGCGATCATGTACACGTCGTCGCAGACCGTCCGGGCAGAGCAGCCGTTCCGGTTGAGGCTGTGGCTGCGATGGACAGGCGCGACCGTATCGCGACGACCTTTACCCACGACGGCGGAGGAGCGCGCACGCGCTTGCTTACGGCGAGTTTTATCAGCAACGCCGCGATGGCCAAGGCGATTGTATCGGCACCCCCAGCCATGGTGGTTTTGCGCAATGGCAGTGCGGGTAGCGATCGCGTCGCTGCCATACTCACCTTGGTCAGGCTGGAAGCGGTGCAGCCAGGTGGCGTGTCGTCAGCTGTGTTGCGTCGAGCCGCCGAGATTCTTTTCGTTCAGGCCTTGCATCGAGCCTTGATGGATGTCCAAGCCGACAGCGGTTGGCTGGCAGCCGCTACAGACGACAGATTGACGTACGCCCTGATTGCCATGCACAGCCAACCTGAGCATCGCTGGACACTCGCAGAACTGTCAAAGCGTGCCCATCTGTCTCGCACCGCATTTTTTAACCGGTTCCAGCACCATCTTGGGCAAACTCCGGGCGAATATCTTCAGGCGTGGCGTCTGCAATTGGCCGCTCAGAGGCTGAAAGAGACGCGTGAAAGTGTCGGCGACATCGCGCTGACGGTTGGCTATGAAAGTGCATCTGCATTTGCTCGCGCCTTCAAGCGAGCGACCGGGCATTCGCCCAACGACTTTCGATCGGTTGGCGACTAGATCGGGCGGCCTTGGGGAAACCCTAATCATCAGACAGCCATCCGACATGGCAGTAAAGCTTGCCGATCGGCTTGCATCCGCGCCCGACTAAGAATACAAAGGGTCTGAAAACCTGGCGCGATAGACGCGGCTATTCTGCCGTGCGCAACGCCCTGCCTGGTTCGGGGCCCAAGGGAACAAAAGGGCGCAGGTACCGTGGCCATTCTTGCCAAAAACGCCATATTTGGCGGGGCGTTCCAGTCATTAATGGGTGAAAGCACCCGTGGATAAAGGAGTTTGCTACTTTGTTCTGCCAGATTGGCAGCTTGGACACCAGTAGATACCGCGCCCACCGAGGTTCTGACGCTGCACCTTCGTCTTGCAAATATGGCAAGGCTCGCCGTCGCGGTCGAATACCCAATGCCGATAGCGACCGAATGCCCAGCCGCGGCCTCGCAGGTGATCGGCGAGTGTCAGATCGTTGGTGATACCTGCGGTTTGATAAGACTGACGGGTGAGCGCTAAGGCGGCTCGCGCGAGTTCGCGACGCTGGTCTCGGTTGAGCTCTGCCATGCTGGCATTGGGTGTGATGCGCGCAACGAACAAAATCTCGCTTCGAAGGTAGTTGCCAACGCCGGCGAGAAACGCCTGATCGAGCAGAAGACCCGCCAAGGATTTTCGGCCGAACCGCGGCTGCTCGATGTGCGCAAGCACCCGTGCCTCTGTGGTTGCGTCGTCGAGTAACTCCACGCCCAACTTTTGGATGTAGTTGTGTGCGCCGATGCGCGCAGTCGGTAGAACTTCAATCGACGACGCACTGTAGAGTATCGCGATTTCAGCGCCGGTATGAATGGCGAGGCGAACCTGTTTGGTCGGGTGCGGACGTGCGCCGTTGGCAATCACGTCCCACTCACCGTACAACTGGTTATGACTGTAGATGGTTTTGCCGCCCTCAAATTGCGTGAGCATTGCTTTGCCGCGCGGTGTAATGTCGAGAATTGTTTTGCCGGTCAGCGCACGCCCGTGCTCGTAGAGGGATAGGGGAGCGAACTCGACGAGTAGGGCGCGTTTGCCAACAAGCGCTGCGGCGAGAGAGTCAGCCGCCCTTTTGATCTCTGGACCTTCCGGCATCGCTCAATCGACTAGCTGTGCTTCTGAAACCAATCAATGAAGTCGGCCGCAGGAAGCGCGGGGCTGTATGCGTAGCCCTGCGCGAGGTCGCAGCCTAGTTTCTTTAATTCGCTGATGGTGGCGTCATCTTCAACGCCTTCCGCGACCACTTTCATGCCAAAATCGCGGCACAACGCGATCACAAATTTAACAATCTTCTGTTCGGCAGCCGATGATGTCAGCTTCTGGATAAATGGTTTGTCGATCTTTAGTTCATCGAGTGGAAGGTTCTTCAAGTAAGACAGGGACGAATAACCTGTGCCAAAGTCATCTATGGCAAGTTTCGCCCCCTGCTCTTTGAGCCTGACGAGAATTTCTGCAGAGCGCACCAAATCGCCGACAGTGGCACCTTCGGTAATCTCGAAGGTGATGGTGGAAGGATCGGTATTCCATGTGCCCATTGCCTGCTCTACGGTAGCTGGCAGATCGCCGTCGGCCATACTCAATGTCGAAAGGTTGAGGCTGAGCTTTATCAAAATCCCGCGTTTTAGCCAATCGGCTTGCTGCCTCAGGGCGCAGTTGATCACCCACGTATTGAGGCTGCTGACAATACCACTCGCTTCGGCAATCCTGACGATGGTTGAGGGTGGCACCATTCCGAAGTCGGGGGCGCGCCAACGTAACAGCGCCTCCGCCGACGCGGCCTTACCCGTTGTAATGTCTATTTGCGGCTGAAAATGTAGCTCCAATTGGTTGGTGCGCACCGCCTCGCGCAGCGCGGCTTCCAGCCCCAGATAGATGTCGGAATCGCGCCTGTCTTCGGCTTGGAAGACGTGTTGCGCGAGATCGCGGTGACTGGCGATGCCGACGGCAATATCGCTGTGGACGATGAGTTCCTCGGGCAGCTCCGCGTGCTCTGGATAAGTTGCGATACCGACCACCGGGCGCACCTTCACCATTTCGCCATCAACGGTGAAGCCCTCTTCCAGTGTTTGTTGCACTTTGCCAGCGGCGAGCAAAGCTTGTGCGGAGCTCTTCAGGTTTGGTAGCAGTATGACGATTTTGTCTTCGGAGACAGCGAGGGCGCGGTCAACCGCGCGTAACACGCCGGGCAGTCGGCGCAGCGCATGTTTCATGACTTCGAGTGTTGGTATGCCGACCACGGCCTCAAGTTTGTCGGGTCGCACAAGTTGCACCATCAGCAGCGCAACGGAGCGGTTTGACAATCGCGCAAATTGAATTGCGTTACCAATCGCCGTGATCAGTCCGCGCCGGGTTACCGAAAAGTGCTCTGAGGGCGTACTAGTTGTTGCGGGGGCGGTCGCCCGCATTGCGGTCTCATGCGATGCGGGTTGGGGCGGTCTGGGCGGTGTGGCATGATCAGTCATGAACGGCGGCAAGAAGAATTGGGGTGCCTCAGAGAAATGCTTGGTTGTCCCTGCTGGTACCGTTTACTAGGTGAGGTAGAACTCGCTTGGATCAATCCCAAAGGCATTACTTGGTAGCCCGCGCCTGATAGAAACGGGATTTTCCGAAACATCATAGAGCAGGTCCTTGACACTTGGGTGTTTGCGCATTGTCTTGTCTGGATCAGTCACAATCAGCACTTTCGGTCGCAACCGTTTTTGCCTGTTGTGGGAAACAATCACCGCAACCTCTCCAGTTGAGAGCAATACAAGGCTGCCCACTGGGAAGACGCCGATCGATTGGATGAAGTGGTCGACCATATCGGCTTGGAAAAGGGTTCCGCTCCAATTAGACAGCATTTGCAAAGCATCATGGGGGGACGCCGGTTGGGCGTAGGGGCGTTTCTTGGTGATGGCAGCGTAAGTGTCCGCAATCGCCGACATCTTGCCGTAAATGCTTATGTTTTTTCCTGTGAGGCCATACGGGTATCCCGAGCCGTCCATGCGTTCATGGTGTTGGGCGACACCCTCTGTGACATCTGCACTGACACCGGGAGTTTGGCCGAGTATCTCCATACTATACAAAACGTGACGCTTCATTTCTTTGAACTCATCGGCCGTCAGAGTTGTGTTCTTTTCCAACATCTCCTTCGGGATGCGAATCTTGCCTATGTCGAGTAACAGCCCCATTACGCCCAGAGACCCCAGTTGCTCCTTCGGAAAACCGAGGTGTCGGCCAAATGCGACCAAATTGACCGCCACACTCAGGCCGTGGTCATAGGTCACAGTGCTCTGTTCTCGCATACGAGCAACCCACATCATTGCGTCCGGATTGCGCACCATGCTGTCGATCATATCCTCGATGACGTTTTCAACAACGTCTATTTGCATTTGATTGCCTGAGCGAATGTCTTTGACAACGCGATGCAATAGATCTTGCGTTTTGGCAAATGCAGTCGTTGCCGCCCCAAGTTCCGACTCGACCGCTTGTTTATCTTCATAGATGGTAAGTTGCACCGTTTCGGGGATGAACGAGGGGCGCGCCAACGGCGGCGGCGCGCTGGCTTTGGCACCGTACTTATCGTAGTCGAACTCATCCGTTGGCGCTGATGAAAACAGGCTTTTCACATCCTGCTTGAGTTGACCAATCAAGCCGCGGAAACGACCAGTCACCCCCGGCTCAGCAGCCCGATCGTGACTAACAGGTGAACCCCTTGGGGGCATAAGGCCCCGAGCGGGTGAGTTCTCAGGAGCGCGGCGTTTTGCGTCGCGCGGGCTAATCGGCAGTGCGAATTCATCGGGCTTTGCGTGCTGTGGTCCTGCCGAAGGGGGTTTCCTTGAGTTCGAGGCTTGGAAGGGGCCGGTCGTATTTGGTTTCCCGGTATTGCTGGCGGAGCGCGCTGAAGCCTGCGCTTGGTTTGCCGCACGTAGTTCTTCAACGGTGAGAGGTTTTGGTGCCGCGGTTCGGTTCACCACCACGATTGGATCGGTTCCAAGATCGCGCTTTGTTGGCACCTCTTTCTTTTGCGGCTTCTGCTCAAACTCGGGGCCGCTGGATCGCACCGGATCGATCAAAACCCACTGACAATGCGCCTGTAGTTGCGCAATTTCTTCCGCGTTTTCAAGCATGAACCCTTGCAGTAGGAAGGGGGTATCCATCCAAGGGCGATCAAGGTCGGCGACAAACATGCCAACTTTTAGGTCCTTAACGGCCGTCTTTTGCAGCATAGAAGCAGCGGTTCCCCAAAAGTGTTGGACGCGACGAAGGTTTTGTGCGGGGCAGTACATTTAACAATTTTTTACATTATAAACAACGCGCCGGGGACGAACCGCAAAAAATGCGTGCGGTTCTGTTCAAATTGGCGGGTAGCCGATAAATATTTGTCTGAACTGCTCAAATTCATTGCCTGCCGCTTCCCAAGACGGTTCGCATTGTCCTGTGGGCGCGTCCTGATCGCTGCATTTTGGAGAACCGATTGAGATTTACCCTGCTTGCCAACAGTACAAACCGTTCCGGCGTGGCCAGGCGCGGCCGCCTTGAGTTATCACACGGCGTCATAGAAACGCCCGTTTTCATGCCCGTGGGGACCTATGGAACGGTGAAGGCGATGAGCCCGCAGGAGCTTGACGAAATCGGTGCCCAGATCGTTCTCGGCAACACCTTTCATCTCTGGCTGCGGCCGGGCTTGGACGTCATCGCCAAACACCGGGGGTTGCACCGCTTCATGGCGTGGGAAAAGCCAATATTGACGGATTCCGGCGGCTTCCAAGTGTGGAGTCTGGGAGACCTGCGGAAAATCACCGAAGAGGGGGTTGCGTTTCAATCGCCGGTGAACGGCGACAAATGCTTCTTATCGCCGGAGGAGTCGATGCGTATCCAGCGCACGTTGAACTCCGATATTGTCATGATCTTTGACGAATGCACGACCTATCCCGCAACCCACGCCGATGCCGCGCAATCGATGCGTTTGTCACTGCGCTGGGCCAAACGGTGTCGTGAGGAGTTTGACCGGCTGGCGAACCCGAATGCGCTGTTTGGCATCGTGCAGGGTGGTATGTACGAAGATTTGCGTGATGAATCGCTCGCTGGCTTGGTGGACATGGACTTCCACGGCTACGCGATCGGCGGACTTTCTGTTGGTGAGCCGAAAGAGGAGATGTTGCGCATTCTCGACCATACTGCCCCTAAATTGCCGGCGAACAAGCCGCGCTACGTCATGGGCATCGGCACCCCGGAGGACTTGGTCGAGGCGGTGTCGCGCGGAATGGACATGTTCGACTGTGTCATGCCGACCCGCAATGCCCGCAATGGGTGGTTGTTCACCCGCTACGGTGACGTGAAAATTCGAAACGCCCGATATCGGGACGACACCCGACCGCTCGATGAGACTTGTCAGTGTTACGCCTGCAAGACGGCAACGAGAGCATATCTGCACCATTTGCAGCGAACCAATGAGATTCTCGGCGCGCGCTTCAACACGATTCACAACCTCTTCTATTACCAGTGGTTGATGAGCGAAATCCGCGCGGCGATAGAAGCCGACGCCTTCGACGGGTTACGGGCGCAGTTCTACGCGGATCGGGCGCACGGAACGGATTGACAGAGGTTGCGAGGACTCCGGTACCGGCGGCAACGACATTACGGGGGCGCTCTAGCGGAATCCGCTATAATCGCAGGCTGATTTTTTCGGGGCTAGCCCACGCTGCCGTTCGCGTCTCAGTACGACGATAGCCACACAGCTTCGCGCCTCATTCTCAGGCGCTATTCGCCGAATATCCATCTTTAGAAACCGGAGAGTTCCATGATAAGCCTCGCGCACGCGCAAACCGCCCAAGCCTCAGGTGGCGATACTTTGATTGGCTTGTTGCCAATTTTCTTGATGTTCATCTTGCTGTACTTCCTCATGATCCGACCGCAGATGAAGAAGGCGAAGGAACACAAGACCATGGTCGACGGATTGCAAAAAGGCGATGAAGTCATTGCGGTGGGCATCATCGGTCGTATCACCAAGGTGGGGGACGGGTATGTCGGCTTGGAAGTGGGCGAAGGCAAGGTTTTGCATGTACAAAAGCAGGCCGTCACGACATTGCTGCCCAAAGGTACTTACAACGACGTAACCAAGTCGTGATGCATTTCCCGCTGCGTGGCTTCGTAGCTTGCTGCGTGGTGTGCATGATTTTGACTGCCCGAGGTTTTAATGAATAAGTATCCTGCATGGAAGTATGTTCTGATTGTTGGCGCGCTGATCGTCGCGTTTCTTTACACCGTGCCGAATTTGTTTGGTGAATCCCCCGCCGTACAGGTCTCCGGATTGCGCACCAACAAGGTGGATGCTGGCTTGCAGACACGGGTGGCAGAAACGCTGAAAACGGCAAACCTCGCCAACGAGGGGGTTGAGTTACAAGGCGAAACGTTGCGTGTCAAATTCAAGGACGCGGATACGCAGTTTAAGGGGCGCGACGCAATTCAGGCGGCGCTCGGTGAGGGCTATGTTGCGGCATTGTTCAACTTGTCAAATTCCCCGGCGTGGCTAACAAAGATGAATGCGCTGCCAATGTATCTCGGACTGGATCTGCGCGGCGGGGTGCATTTCCTGATGCAGGTTGATATGAAGGCGGCGATTGATAAGGCGGTTGATCGTTACCTTGGTGAATCGCGGGCGCTGCTACGGGATAAGAAGATCTTTTATTCAGGCATTTCGCGCGATGGAAATAACGTTGTTCTGCGCTTCAAAGAGCGGGCAGAAGCCGACAAAGCGCGGAAAGAACTAAACGCCCAGTTTGCTGATTTGGTGCTTCGCGACGCCAATCAAGGTGAAGAAGTCGTCATCACCCTGACCATGAAGCCCGAAACGGTATTCAAACTTCAGGAAGCAGCATTGCAGCAAAACATCACCGCGTTGCGCAAGCGTGTCAATGAGCTTGGTGTGTCAGAGCCGATCGTGCAGCAGCAAGGGCTGGATCGGATCCTTATCCAACTGGCTGGCGTGACAGATCCAACCCGTGCGAAGGACGTTATCGGTCGAACAGCGACCCTGGAGTTCCGTATGGTCGCGGAAGAACACGCCGCCGGTGGGCGCTCCTTTGAGCAGTTCCGTAATGAGCCGGCACCTTTCAATACCGAGAAAATGATCGGCTCCAGCGGTGAGGTCGTGTTAGTACGTAAGACCGTTATCTTGACCGGCGATAAAGTCACTGACGCGCAACCCGGCTTCGATACAGAAGCGGGCAATAAGCCGCTGGTAAACATCCGCCTCGATGGAGCCGGTGGACGTGCCATGACTTTGGCGACGCGTGAGAATGTCGGCAAGAACATGGCGGTGATTCTGATTGAAAAGGGTAAGCCAGAGGTGTTAAGTTGGCCGACTATCCAAAGTGAGTTAGGAGCACAGTTTCGTATTACTGGTATTCCTAGCTCGTTGGAGGCAAAAAACCTCGCACTGCTGATGCGTGCAGGCGCGCTCGCCGCACCGATGGAAATTATCGAAGAGCGAACCATTGGCCCGAGCCTAGGTGCAGAGAATATCGAGAAGGGCAAGAACTCGCTGTTGTTTGGTTTTGCACTAATCACGATATTCATGGTCATTTATTACTCGCTGTTCGGTGTGGTTTCGGTTGTTTCGCTCGCAGCCAACTTGCTGTTTCTGATTGCGCTGCTGTCTATGCTGCAAGCGACCCTCACGCTGCCTGGTATTGCCGCGATCGCGCTGACGCTGGGGATGGCCATTGATGCCAATGTACTGATCAATGAGCGCATACGTGAAGAACTGCGCAACGGCATGTCGCCGCAAATGGCGATCCAAGCAGGCTATGAGCGCGCACTTGACACCATCATTGACTCAAACATTACCACTCTCATCGCCGGTCTTGCTCTGTTGATCTGGGGTTCGGGACCGGTGCGGGGTTTTGCGGTGGTGCATTGCCTGGGTATCTTGACTTCGATCTTCTCGGCCGTGATGGTCTCGCGGGGAATCGTCAACTTGATCTACGGTGGCAAGAAGAAAGTAACGATGTTGTCTATCGGCAATGTCAAGTGGGCGAAAGCGGCGAAGGCCTAGCCCACGGCTTCGCCGACTTTCCATTCAACCGAGCCGCATTCGACGTCGGAGCAGCATTCCGCAGTAATCAGAAAGGGCAATCGCCATGGAGTTTTTCAAGTTTAAGAAGTCGATCCCGTTCATGAAACATGCGTTGTGGTTCAACGTGATTTCATTTTTGACGTTTTTGTTGGCAATATTTTTCCTTTGGAAAAATGGCTTACACCTGTCGATTGAATTCACCGGCGGCGCAGTGATGGAGGTCAAATATGCGCAAGCCGTTGAGCCGGACAAAATTCGGACGACGCTTGACGGCGCAGGTATTACGGGCGCGGAAGTCATCAAGTTTGGCTCGGCGCAAGATATTCTGGTGCGCCTGCCGCTACCGACTGCGGCAAATCAGACTCAGAACAACGCGATGGAGACGCTGAAGGGGCGGGTGATGACGGCGCTCAACGCCGCCGACAAATCTGCAGAGTTGAAGCGCATGGAATTCGTCGGTTCGGCGGTCGGCAAGGAGTTGGCGTACGATGGCTCTCTAGCGTTGCTGGCGGTTTGTATTGGCATCATGATCTATCTGGCTATTCGATTTGAATGGCGCTTCGCCGTTGCCACGATCATCGCGAACTTGCACGACGTCATCATCATTCTTGGCTTTTTTGCATTCTTTCAGTGGGAGTTTTCGTTGCCCGTACTCGCTGCGGTGCTGGCGATCCTTGGATATTCGGTAAATGAGTCCGTGGTTGTATTTGATCGAGCAAGGGAAAACTTCCGGAAGATGCGCAAAGCGACGACGCCTGAAGTTTTCGACGCGGCCATTACTGGGACGATTTCAAGAACCATCATTACTCACGGAACAACGCAGATGATGGTCATTGCGATGCTGGTGCTTGGCGGGCCTACGCTACATTATTTCGCCCTAGCGCTAACCATCGGAATTTGCTTCGGCATTTATTCTTCGGTGCTGGTCGCGTGTCCGATTGCAAACTACCTAGGCGTATCGCGTGAAGACTTTGTTAAACCCGCAAAAAAAGAGGGTGAGCCAGAAGTCATTTCGGCACAGCCTTAGGCCCGCGCTCGTTAGCGGAAGTTGCGAATGGATTGGCTGTACTTCCTTGTCGGCATGGTTCTCCAGCTCGACAAACACCTAGCCTTTCTCGTTGCGCAGTACGGGTTATGGATTTACGTCATCCTGTTTGTCGTCATTTTTTCGGAAACCGGATTGGTGGTGGCTCCCTTCCTGCCGGGTGATTCATTGTTGTTCATTGCGGGGTCAGTTGCCGCGTTGGGCGGCATGAATATTCATTTGCTAGTGGTGCTGCTGTTCATTGCGGCTACCTTGGGCAACCTGACCAATTACGAAATTGGCCGTTGGTTCGGCACGCGCGTTATTCGGCGCCCGAAGGCGGCGTGGCTGCGGCCCTCGCAAATTGACAAAACGCACCTGTTCTTCGAGACGTGGGGCTCGGTGGCTATTATCGCTGCGAGGTTTGTGCCGTTTCTCCGTACCTACGTTCCGTTTGTTGCCGGTATTGGCGCGATGCACCGCCCGAAGTACGTCGTCTACACGCTGGTCGGTGCCGCCCTATGGGTCGGGTCGCTCTGCTACACGGGATACTTGTTTGGCAACTTGCCTTGGGTTAAAGCAAACTTGGGATTGCTGGTGATCGGAATCATCGCGCTGAGTCTGATGCCGGTTGCCGTTGGCATGCTGCGAGCGCGGCTCGGCAAGTAAACACCCAGTTAGCTTTTGGCGAGGTGTGACGGCGTGTTGCGAACGTGACCGACCGCGGCAATAAAGAACGCCACACACAATACAACCTGAATTGCGGCGAGCGTTTTTGAAACAGTGCTGATGTCTGACCATGCGCGCACCACGCCCTCGGTGAAGTACAGCCAAATGAACAGTGTCGACCACTGATAGGTGTAGCGCCGTCTTGGCGACGGGCTAAGAATGCCGGGTAACGGGATCAGCAGTGGGAGTGCTTTGAGCACCATCCAGGAACCGCCAGGCCGAACTGGAGCCAGCAGCCATTCCCAGAGAAGGCAAAGTGCGGCCAACATACAAAGTGCCGTCAACGCGATCATATGAGACCGCCTTGCAGTGACTTCGTTCATGACGAAATCAGCTTTGCTGCAATGGCTGCCAGGCGTTTCCCCGCCGCATATGCCAATTGTTTTTCAACGTTCGACACAGGCAGAGCGCCGTTGCTACCACCGACATGACTGGCTCCATAGGGGGTCCCGCCTTGTTGCGTGGTGGATAGTTCCTGTTCCGCGAAGGGTAGGCCGACGATTAACATGCCGTGATGCAGCAGCGGGATCATCATGCTCAACAGTGTGGCCTCATTGCCACCGTGCATCGTCGAGGTCGACGTGAATACTGAAGCCGGCTTTCCCGCCAGCGCGCCGCTCATCCATTCTCCGCCGGTGCCGTCGAGAAAATATTTGATCGGCGCCGCCATATTGCCAAAACGCGTTGGTGAGCCTAAAGCCAGTCCGGCGCATTCGCGCAGGTCTGAATTGCTGACATATGGCGGACCATTGTCGGGCACTGCCGGTCCGGTTGCCTCGGCGATGGTCGAGACCCTCGGTACAGTGCGCAATCGGGCATTCATACCGCGGACACTCTCGACCCCTCGCGCAACATGGGTGGCAAGTTCGCGAACACTGCCGGTATGTGAGTAGTACAAGACTAAAATGTCCGCCATGTTGGGGTTGTTCGATAGTATGGAAAAGTGTCGCGGCTGGGATTATCGCTTGATATTGTCATTATAAGAACTGGTCAGGGTACAGACGTCACTATGTTCAGGCAACAACTGGTTTTTTTACGGGATAACATCGCCCGCTCGCTCGCTTACGTCGTGTTTGCCTGCAAACGGGCGGTTGAGGACAAGTGCCTGACGGTTGCGGGAAGTTTGACGTTTACCACCCTCTTGGCGATCGTGCCCCTGTTTACGGTGACTATCACGCTGACCGCAAAATTGGCGTTTACACGCGATCTTATTCTGCAACTGAAGGCGTTTGTCCTGAAGAACTTCGTTCCGGAGATGGCGAGCCGGATGGTTGGTACTTATATGGACCAATTTTCGAACAACGCTTCCCGCCTTACAGCGATTGGATTGTGTATCGTTATTGCCAGTGCCGTTGCGCTTTTGTTTACGATCGAAAATAGTTTTAACGGCATTTGGCGTACTCGTCGAAAACGGTCCTGGGGTCAGCGGCTACGGTGGGCGGCGGTGTTGCTCATGGTCGGTCCGTTATTGATTGCGACCAGCCTTTCCGTGTCAATGTTTTTTGTCAAGTTGTCGCGTACCTTTGAAGCTACACTGCCGTGGCTGGACGACGGTTTGTTACGTTTAATTCCGTTGATCACGACTTCGCTGGTTTTGTATCTCTCGTACCGGTGGATTCCCAACCGCCATGTGCCTGCTCGGCACGCTCTGTTGGGTGCCATCATCGCCGCGATTCTCTTTGAATTGATGAAGGCGCTGTTTGTCTTGTACATCACGAGGGTGCCAACATACAACTTGGTTTATGGCGCTTTCGCGAGTGTGCCGATATTTCTCGTTTGGATGTTTCTCTGCTGGCTTGTCGTGTTGGTCGGTGCCGAAATTGCCGCCACGCTGTCTTACTTCCGGCATACAGATGCGCAACTTGCCCCGCTGGATCAAGAGACATCAATAGCAAGATTGTTTGCCGCGATAAGTGTTTCTGATGTGCCGTTAACCCTAGAACAGCTCAGAGCTGCCGCGCCAATGCCGCTTGACGTCGCGGAGGATGCCTTGCACCTGCTGCTCGATCGGATGATGGTGGAGAAGGTTGTTGGTCGACCGGTGCGCTATGCGCTGCCACAGATGCCTAAAGCATAAAGTATAAGGCGGCGTGCCCAGCACACAGATTGCCAGGGTGGCTGAAACGCAAACAGCTCGAACCGTGCAGTCCGTTCGATGCACCCGTCCGCCGCGGGCTTGGCGCGATGGGTCATAGGCAAGACGATGGCCGGGTTCGGTCGGGCTCAATGGCCTAGGTACGTGACCAAGATTCGACTCACTCCCGGGCGTTCTTGGAGTTGACCTGCAAGATTATTGGCGTTAGCTGTGCCGTCCGCGGTACTGGTGAAGGATGCAGCTTAGGTATCGGCTGCATCGGTAGATGCCGACGATTTCTCACTCAACTGGTGGGCTAACGTAGTGGAAAGCCGAGTAGAGGATATCATCAGCATTTTTCACGGAGAAATTCAGATGCATGCATCACGAAGGTCGATACTTTTTGCCGGGCTGTTGTCGATGGTAGTTGTGCTGGTGCCTGCGCGGTGCTTAGCGTTTGACCTTAAGGACACCGATGGTGGTGTGCAGCGGCTAAAAGACCTCAAGGGCACCTGGGTGGTGGTGAATTTTTGGGCGACTTGGTGCGCGCCGTGTGTAAAGGAAATCCCGGAGATCGCCGAATTCGCAAAGGAACAAGGCAAGAAGACCCGTGTGATCGGTATCGCTCTCGATTGGGATGGAAGTGGCAAGAAGGACGCCGACGAAGCCAAGCTCAAACGCGCGGCAACAAAAATCGGACACGCCTATCCGCTTGTGCTGGGAGACGATAAGACTGAAAAGGTGTTCGGCAAGATCAAGGGGATGCCGACCACGATTGTCTATGGGCCGGACGGCAAAGTCGCGTACAACAAGACGGGCGTGGTCACCAAAGAACTGCTGACTCGCGTGGTAAATGGCGAGAAGGTGAAATAGGCAATAATGCCGCGTCGTGCTCAGTGGCCGGAATTGCGACGCGGCGTTAGCCTAGTATCTAGATTTTTCTAGCGACGCCCGCTGGCGTTTTTCTCAAATCCGATTCACTGGCCGGGCGGCGTTGCGGTCTTTGTTGGGTGACGCAATGTTTCGCTGCGCACCGCAAAGTTTCCGCAAACTCGATCCGCAAAATAGTGCCGCAGGGTCGCTGCGATGGTGCGGAATGCCAACTCGTCCCAAGGGATCTCTTGCTCCGTAAAGAGCGCGACCTCGAGGCTCTCGGTGCCCGCCGCAAAGTTGAGGTCGGCCAGTGTGGCGCGGTAGAGCACATACACTTGGGATATATCGGGCAGTGAGTAAACTGTGTAGAGGCCGTCGATGTGGATTCGTGCACCGGCTTCTTCCAGCGTTTCACGCGTGGCACCGCCCTCAAGTGTCTCGTTTTCTTCCATAAACCCCGCCGGCAGTGTCCACTTGCCATAGCGGGGCTCGATCGCGCGTTTGCACAACAACACGCGCTCACCCCAGGTCGGCAGCGCACCCACGACAATTTTCGGGTTGAAGTAGTGAATGTGGCCGCAGGCACCACACACATCGCGCATGTGGTCGTCGCCATCGAGCATGCGCCGGGCAACGCGATCACTGCCGCATTGTGTGCAAAAGCGCGGCGCAATGTGTGACATTAAAACCTTTCGCGAGGCAATGCGTCCGCGAAAAAAAACTTGAACATAGCGTCAACAGGCAGTAGCAGCAGAACGTTTTCCATGGGGGGCATGGTAGCATACGGCACTTTTCAGAGTCACTTTGAAGCGGGAACTTACGATTGAAAGTACGTTTGGTTTTGGAAGCACTATCGCTTGCTGGGGCGCTGCTCGTTGCGCCGGCCTTCGCACAAGTGGCAATTGTTTTGAACTCCGGTGATGGCACTGTCAGCATCATCGACAAAGCGGAAAAGAAGGAAGTCAAACGCATCCCGGTCGGCAAAGAGCCGCACCACTTGATGGCTACCCCGGATGACCAGTTTCTAATCGTTGCCAACGCGGTCTCGAATGACCTTGTCCTACTCGACCCCAAGACCGGCGAGATCAGGCGGCGTATCGACAAAATCTCAGACCCGTACCAGATCGGCTTCTCGCCTGATAAGAAGTGGTTTGTCTCTGTTTCCCTGCGACTAAACCGCACGGATGTCTACGACGGGGATTTCAAGTTAGTCAAACGTATCGCCACGCCAAAGGCCCCTTCACACGTTGCTTTCACGTCGGATAGCAAGCTGGCCTTCATTACGCTACAGGATTCGAACGAATTGGCCGCGATTGATCTTGCCACTCAGGTCGTTAAGTGGACGATGCCGGTCGGAACGATGCCGGCCGGAGTGTGGGTCACGCCGGATGACAAGTACGTGCTAGTGGGTATGACCGGTGCCGATTACGTGGAAGTTGTCGATTGGCGGACGCAGAAGACGGTGAAGAAAATCAAGACAGGCAAGGGCGCACACAACTTTATTGCCATGGGAGATGGGCGCCGTATTCTGGTGAGTAATCGCGTTGCGAACACCGTCAATATCATCGATCAGCAAACACTCGAAGTGGTGGACACTATCAGGGTGCCCGGTGGCCCGGACTGCATGGAACTCACCGCTGACGGTAAGGAACTGTGGGTGACCTCGCGGTGGGCGAAGAAGGTGACCATCGTTGATATGGCGAGCAAACAGATTGCGAAGCAAATCCCGGTCGGCAACTCGCCGCACGGTATTTACTTCATGGGTCATGCGGCGCGGAAGTAGTTGGGTCGGCGCGTGGACTGCTGCCTTCGCGGGAATGCTGCTGCTGTCTGTGATTGTGCCTACCAAAGCAGCCGCGGGAAACTGCCAAGCCACAGTCTATCTGACAATTGATACCGGCCATATGGCACCCGCCGAGGAGATAGCGGCGATTTTGAAGAAACACAATGTAAAGGCGACCTTTTTTCTCGCCAACGAAAGAACGCAGCGAGGGGATACCTCGCTTGCTCCCGCATGGACAAGCTTTTGGAAAGCCCGCGCGGACGAGGGCCATGCATTTGGCACGCACACTTGGCGGCACTGGTATTTCCGAGGCGATGTTGGCGCGGAGAAGGTTCGCTATGCTCCATGGGGCAGCAAGGTCGGCGAAGAGCTAAGTTCGGAGCAGGTCTGCCGGGAGCTGCGCAGAAGTGACGATGTATTCAAAACGATGACCGGTCGGGCGATGGACCCCATCTGGCGCGCACCCGGCGGTAAGCTCACACCCAATACCATAAAGTTCGCAGAAGCTTGCGGATACAAACACGTCGCATGGTCCCCGGCGGGTTTTTCGGGGGATGAATTGCCGAGCGAAAAATATCCGAGTGACAGGCTTATCAAAAATCAGTTGAAAAACATTCGGGATGGCGACATTCTGTTGTGGCACCTTGGTATTTGGTCACGCAAAGACGCGCTGTACCCAAAGTTAGATAATTTGATTGTAGGGCTTAAGGAGAAGGGGTTTTGTTTTGCGCGTATCACCGATAGGGCTGAGTACCAGACCGCGAGGCGTTAGTGTTTAACTGGATACAAGAGCTGTTTGCGGAGCTTCATCAGCACGTCTTTGAGTCCGGAGTACTGCCGGTGCTCTACGCGCTTGAACTTGGTGGTGAGGCGGAACGTGCGTTTAATGCCACCGAGTTGTTCCTCATCGGTGCCATTGAAATCACCTTCCTCGCGATTGTGCTTGGTACCTTGGAAAAGTGGCGACCGGTAGAGGTGCAATCACATAGTGGGTGGAAGAAAACCGACGCGTTGTACACGATGTTGCATCGCTTGGGTTTTGTGCCGCTACTGTTGTTCTTCATGCTTATGCCGTTAGTTGACACGCTGGATGGGGCGTTGCGCATGCACGACATCATCCCGCCGAATCTAGAAGATTGGGTGCCGTGGCTGGCGGGTGCGCCGCTTGTATCGTTCCTGGTTTATTTGTTAGTTCTCGACTTCGTCGCGTACTGGTTACACCGGTGGCAGCACCGATTCAACTGGTGGTGGTCGCTACATGCGCTGCATCATTCGCAACGCGAGATGAGCTTTTGGTCTGACGATCGCAATCACCTGCTGGACGATCTGCTGATCGACAGCGCCCACGTCATGGTGGCGCTGTTGATTGGTGTCCCGCCCGGTCAGTTTATTGCGCTGGTAGTGGCATCGCGCATGATCGAAAGTCTGTCACACGCCAATTTGCGCTTGCACTTCGGGCGTGTTGGGGAACGGCTGCTGGTCAGCCCGCGATTCCATCGTGTGCACCATGGGGTAGGTGTTGGCCATGAGGGGCGTACGCAAGGCTGCAACTTTGCCGTGCTGTTTCCGATTTGGGATGTGATGTTCGGTACGGCTAACTTTGAACCCACCTTTCCGGCGACGGGTATCCGCGACCAAGCGGATGGCCGCGAATACGGCGACACCTTCTGGCGGCAGCAGTGGCTGGGATTGCAGCGCCTGCTGGTCCGGCAGTAGGCACCGAAGTCAAATTTGCAGCGATCTTATTTGGCACACGTCGCGCCCGGCTTCGGTCTATGCCGGCAAAGCGCGGCGTGTCTCGAGTGATGCGCTGAATACTTCTGCCATGAAATCGTTCACTCGGCGGGAGATTATCAGCACGCCTCCCCGACGAGGCCGCGCCCATCGTGTAGCGAATGGTGGATTCGAAGCAAACGGAAAGATCCGGTTGATAATGTCGGCCCAAGCGTCGCTGCCATGATGTCACGCAGCACGCCTGGCCTCCCAAAACGCCAAATCGAGAGATACGGCACAATTTTTGAACATAAAGCTTTTCGCATGCACGATAGCCCACCATCCCCTGCAAACAATGCGGCAATGGCGAAATTGGCAATAACGCCCAGCCCGCAGGCCGCCTCTGTCGCCACCATCAAGTCGCTGGATCACGAGGGCCGTGGCGTTGCACACGTCGACGGCAAAGTTGTCTTTGTCGAGGGCGCGCTGCCGTTCGAGACGGTGACATACGAGGCGGCACGCAAGAAAAAGCAATTTGAGACGGCGTCGCTGGTCGACGTTAAGCGGGCCTCGCCGCAGCGGGTGACGCCGGGCTGCAAGTTTTTCGAAATCTGCGGCGGTTGTGCTTTGCAACATGCAGATTTGCGCTTGCAAGTCGCATCCAAACAACGCGTCTTGGAAGATAACCTGCGTCGCATCGGCAAGGTTACGCCGGGGCAGATTCTGCCGCCGATTTACGCGGCGCCTTGGGAGTATCGCCACCGAGCGCGTATCTCCGCGCATTACGTGGCCAAGAAAGGCGGGGTTTTGGTAGGTTTCCGTGAGCGCAAATCCAGTTATGTCGCCGATATGCGCTCTTGCGAGGTACTGGCCGGCGGTGTTGGGCACCTGATTGCACCATTGCGTGAACTAATGTCGTCATTGGACGCAAAGGACCGGATGCCACAAATTGAATTAGCAGTTGGTGAACACGTCACGGCACTGGTAATTCGTAACCTCGAAGCGGTTTCCGCGACCGATGCGGCGAGGCTCATGGCGTTCGCAGATCGCTATCGGGACTCACACCGGATTCAGTGGTGGTTGCAGCCGAAAGGCCCGGAAACCGCCTATGCGTTTTATCCTCCCGACGCGCCGGAGCTGACCTACCTGTTGCCCGAGTTTGACTTGGAAATCTTGTTCCGACCAACCGAATTCACCCAGGTTAATCATCGTGTGAACCGCCTGATGGTTGAGCGGGCGATCAATTTGCTCGATCCGCAGCCGGATGAATCTGTCGCAGACCTGTTCTGCGGCCTGGGTAACTTCACGTTACCCATCGCACGGCGCGGGGCGAATGTAGTTGGCGTTGAAGGGAGTGCATCGTTGACCGAGCGTGGTACGGAAAATGCACGGCGGAACGGTCTTGCAGCCAACACTTCTTTTTTCGCGGCAGATTTGTATACCGATCAAGAAAGCGCCATGCGGCGCGTGCCTGCCGTCACCAAGATGTTGATCGATCCACCGCGCGATGGGGCAATGGAGGTTTGCAAGTTGTTGACCGTGGAGGCAAGATCAGAGTTAAGGCGCCTGGTTTACGTCTCGTGCAGTCCATCGACGTTGGCGCGTGATGCGGACGTACTGGTAAACGTGAATGGATTTCGTTTAACGGCGGCGGGTGTTGTCAACATGTTCCCGCACACTGCGCACGTTGAGTCGGTTGCGGTGTTCGAACGTTGATCCTCGTTTGGAATGTTCAGCAGAACAAAAAAACGGCCATCCGAGGATGGCCGTTTCGTTTGTTCCTAATCGAGCATCAGTCCGATGAGTTGGTGATACCAAGCAAGGCGAGTAAGTTGGCGAAAATATTGTAGATACTCAGATAGATCGCCAAGGTCGCGCTGATGTAATTAGTCTCTCCACCAGAGATGACACGATTGATGTCATACATCAGGAACGCCGAGAAAATGCCGATTGCAACCACCATCAGCGTGATCGTCAGCGCGGGAATCTGCAAGAAAATGTTGGCAAAACCAGCCACGAGCAGAATGATCATGCCGACAAACAGGAACTTGCCCATGTTGGTCAGGTCGCGTTTGATGGTCGCCGCAAGTGTGGACATACCAAAAAAGATGACTGCCGTACCGCCTGCGGCGAGCGCAATCAACTGGCCGCCGTTGGACATGCCTAGCACACGCCCGACCAAGCGCGAGAGCATCAAGCCCATGAAGAATGTAAAGCCCAACAAGATAGCGACACCCCACGCGCTATTCTTGGTCCGCTCGATTGCATAGAAAAAACCGAAGGCGATTGCTAGGAAAGCAAAGAAGCCAATTACGGGAGAGCCCGAGAAAAACGAGAAATTCATTGACATGCCGACGACGGCACCAATGACGGTTGGTATCAGCGAGAGACCGAGCAACATATAGGTGTTGCGCAACACACGGTTCTGCGCAGCGCCGATTGTGCCCGCCTGCGGGCTGTAACTCGAAGAAACGGAAACGTCGTTTTGCATAGTAGTCTTCCTAGGAAATTGGCCAAAAGATCAAGGCGGCTTACAACACGAAGTAAAGACCGCAGGGTGGAGCAAAAGTTTCAACGAGATAGATAGCGAAATCAACCCCATTTTTTCTGTGGGATTCCGCGTGAATTCGGTGGCGTAAGTTAGGTGGCGCGCACCGTCGCGACCGATCTGGCGGTGCCGGAAATGCACTTAACCTGGTCTGGCCGGTGAAATGGTAAAATGATCGCTCTTTCAGGAGGTGTGGCCGAGCGGTTTAAGGCACTGGTCTTGAAAACCAGCGATGGCGCGAGTCATCCGTGAGTTCGAATCTCACCGCCTCCGCCAGTTTGGCTCTCGTGGCTCTTGCCCATTAACCGGGAATGGGCATTCTGCGCAACGGTTAAAGTTTGAGCGCCATGTCTATGCTCATCATCGCGTGCCCAGCCTTTGTGTCGGTCGCCTCGTCGCGTCGCTAGGTGAATGTTAAATTGAAGCCGAAAAGTCCTTATTTGGCGGGCTTCTTCAACCATTTTTATCGGAAAATGACCGCCAATAGGGCACTTTTCCTAGTGGGAACTTCTAAAAACCTACTGCGCGGGCGAATCTGTCAGTTCCGGTGCTCGCCGTACACTGGGTACGTGTCTGCTCCTCACTGCCAACTTCACCCGCTCGCGACGGTTTTTAGAAGTTCCCTAGTGATCGCTCTATGCATGTGCGTGAGTGCTGCGGCGGCTGATGACGCGGCAGATGTTGTTGTGACCGCCACAAGAATGCCAACCGCCGATCCGCTTGTTTCCGCCGTCGTCGATCTCATTCGTCTGCAAGATCTTCGCGGCACACTTCCCATGATTGATGCCGCCGAGGTGCTTGGTCGCGTGGCCGGTATCAACACGCAGAACCGTCAGAATTATGCACAGGACACACAGATCAGCATCCGTGGCTTCGGTGCCCGCTCGGCCTTTGGTATGCGTGGCATCAAGCTTTATGTGGATGACATTCCTGCCACCATCCCGGATGGACAGGGGCAAGGCGCGGTGGTGCCGTTTTTCACCGTTGATACCATCGAGGTGCTGCGTGGCCCTTGGGCGGTGGGTTATGGCAATGCTGCCGGTGGGGTGATCGCCGCCAGAACCCGTAGCGCGTCGGCAATTGCTGGTGTTGAATCGCGCCTATTGATGGGGGCCGACGCGACCAGAATCACCACGTTACAAATTGCGACGCCAACATCTCCCTCTGGTCCTGCAAATGCCTTCAATGGGCTTGTCGCCACCCAACGCCTCGCCAGTGATGGCTACCGCGACCACAGTCGCGTACAGCGTGATCAGACTTACGCGAAGCTAGTGCTGCGACTTGCCCCAACCTCATCAATCATATTGACGGCAAATGCGATTGACCAGCCAGACACGCAGGACCCGCTCGGGCTGACGCGTGCTCAATTTGAAGCCGATCCGCGGCAGGTTGCGGCAGTGGCTACACAATTTAATACGCGTAAATCCATCCGCCACCGTCAGGCGGGCCTAGTTTGGGATTTACGCTTGGCGGCACTCGATGTGAAGGCGATTGTCTACGGTGGAACGCGTGCGGTAGTGCAGTACCTCGCTACACCGCTGAGTGCGCAGCTCGCGGCATCCAGCGCTGGCGGAGTGGTCGATTTTGAGCGCACGTTTAGTGGTGTCGGTTTGCGTGTTGCTGGTGCCCAAGGACCGCTCACGTGGGCGTTGGGTTTCGACTTCGATCGCGCATGTGACGAGCGCAAGGGTTTTGAGAATTTCCTTCAGCGCGTAACAGCAACCGAGCTGGGTGTGCGCGGCGTCCTGCGACGCGACGAGACGGGACGCCAGCGCGCTAATGATTTTTTTGGGCAAGCCAATTGGGCAATCGACAACACCATGGCGGTGCAAGTTGGCTGGCGTCATAGTGAAATTCGTTTCGAGGTGGCAGATCGCTACATACGAGCGGGGAACGCTGACGATAGTGGCGGCGTCCGTTACTCCGCACTCACACCTGCGGTTGGGTTTTCAAAACGTTTGAATACCTCCCTGTCGGCCTATGTGTCAGCTTCGCGCGGCTTTGAAACGCCCACCAGTGCGGAGCTGGCGTATCGACCCGATCAAGCCGCCGGGCCAAATTTTGCATTGAAGCCCAGCACCTCGAAACAATGGGAAGCGGGCTGGAAGTGGATCGACAAAGTTTTATCGGTTAAGGCTGCAGCGTTTGCAATTCGATCACAAGATGAAATCGTCCAAGCGACTGCGGTCGGCGGGCGTTCGACGTTTCAGAATGCGGCGTCGACAAATCGGCGCGGACTTGAGTTAAGCGTCGATTGGAAGCCAAGCGCGAAGATAACCGCGATTGCGGCAGTGACCGCCATTCGCGCAGAAGTGGGGCAGGCTTATGTGGCGGGCGGAAGAACAGTGGCGAGTGACAGTATGATGACGGCCGTGCCTCGCGGTAACTTGTTTGCCGCGCTCCGCTGGCGTCCCGCTGGTGTTCGGAGTGACGGCTGGTCGGGCTGGTCAGTAGGTGCCGACGTTATGGCGCGCTCCCGGATGGCGGCTGACGATACCAATACGGCCTACGCGGCCGGTTATGCTGCGCTTGGTATGGACGTGCGTTATCGCTGGCGCGACGTGCGCATATCGAGCCCCGCGGCTTCAGCGCTGGAGATTGAAGCGTTCGTGCGCAGCGATAATCTGACTGATGCAAAATATGTCGGAAGTGTCATTGTCAACGACGCCAATTTGCGTTTCTTTGAAAGTGCCCCCGGACGTCGCGTGATGTTGGGTGTCGCAGCAGCAGTGCGCTTTTGAGCGATTTTGTCTTTGCAGTAGCTAATCGAGCCCTAATTTTTCCCCCGAAAGTCAATATGAATCCTCGCTTTTTGTGCCAACTCCCGCGCTGGCAGTCCGCTGTTTTTCTCGCAATCACCATGGCCGCGTGTGCTTGGATGTCTGTTCCCGCGTTTGCGCAGAAATCGAAGACGTTATCGACCTCGGAATACAAGGTAAACGTTGTCACGGTCGTCGAAGGCCTGAAAAATCCTTGGGCAGTCGCCTTTCTTCCAGATGGTCGTATGTTGGTGACTGAGCGGCGCGGCACCCTGCGTGTTGTTGACGGCGGCAAGCTGGTGCAGAAGGCCGTCGACGGCATGCCAAAGGTGACCGAGTTCGGCCAGGGCGGTTTACTCGATGTCGTGCTGCACCCGAAGTACGCGGAAAACGGTTGGATCTATTGGACCTATAACGCCACCGAGGGCGGCTTGCACGGCACAGAGGTCGCGCGGGGCAAACTTGGTGGTAGCAAAGACGCGCCAACCATGACCGACGTGCAGGTCCTGTTCAAGCTTGCGCCAAAGTCTGATCGCGGGTTCCACTTTGGTTCGCGCATCGTCTTCGACCGCGAGGGTTACCTGTTTGTCACCTTTGGTGACCGTGGCGATAGCCCGGCCAAGGGTGCGGCACAACGTGCCCAACAGCTAAACGATCACGCCGGCAAGTCGATTCGCTTGTTCGACGATGGGCGTGTGCCACCAGACAATCCATTCGTCAAAACGAAAGAGGCGAAGCCAGAGATTTTCACCCTCGGCAATCGCAACATGCAGGGTGCTGCGCTGAACCCGGTAAGTGGTAAGTTGTGGACCCACGAACACGGTCCGCAAGGAGGTGACGAAGTCAACATCATGGTGCCTGGTGCCAACTACGGCTGGCCGGTGGTGACCTACGGCGTCAACTACGGCGTGGGCACCAAGATCGGTGAGGGAACGGAAAAAGCAGGCATGACCCCTCCACTGGTCTATTGGGTGCCGTCCATTGCGGCCTCGGGGATGGCATTCATCGGTAGCGATGGCAACGGAGGTGTTCGGCCGTCCAACTTCCCGAAATGGAAAGGCAATCTCTTGGTCGGTGGGTTGGCAGGACAGCTTGTTGTGCGTTTGACGCTCGAAGGTGACAAAGTCGTTGCGCAAGAACGCATGTTCGTAAACGAGCTTGGTCGTATCCGTGACGTGCGCAATGGCCCGGACGGTAACATTTATTTGCTTACCGATTCCATCGACGGCGCATTGTTACGTGTCGAACCTGCCAAGTAGGTATCCCCAATCAGGAGTCAAGCCTTGAAGTCGATCCGAGTCTGGGATTTACCCGTCCGTCTGTTCCACTGGCTGTTGGTGCTGTCGATTGTCGGGCTGTTTATCACGCAAGAGCTCGGCGGTAATTGGATGGAGTGGCACGCGCGGCTGGGCTTCTTTGTCATTGGCTTGATTCTGTTCCGCCTGCAGTGGGGGGTTTTCGGCAGTCAGCATGCGAGGTTCGTGAGTTTTGTGCGCGGGCCGTCAGCGGTATTGGCGTACATGCGTGACATGAAGAATCCGCAGACGAAGCGCTACCTTGGGCACAACCCAATTGGCGCGTTATCGGTGATCGCGTTTTTGCTGGTGATCGGTTTTCAGGCCGCCACCGGGCTGTTTGCCGACGACGACATCATGCTGAGCGGGCCGTACGCAGTTGCGGTCAGCAAGGAAATCAGCGACCTGCTCACCAAGATTCACAAGATCAACTCGAACGTGATCATCGGCTTGGTGGTGCTACATTTGGCGGCGATCGGCTTCTATCTCCTCATCAAACGCGATAATCTGGTGAAGCCGATGATTACCGGGAAAAAATCTAGTATTGACGGGGAGTTTGAGACGGTTTTGCCTGAAAATGCCCGCCCGGTCTGGCTTGCTTGGGCCTGCGCCATTTTCTCAATGGCACTAACCTACGCCATTGCAACGCGATGGTTTGGCTGACGCGAAGACCTCGGTCGGCTTAATTGAGCCACTGGCAAGTGCATCGTGGACGGGCGAATCCGCAAGTTACGCGCCTGTGCCTGCAACTGGTCGCTTCAATGTTTGGTTTGGGCGGGATCGTCCCCATCATGCAGAACATCTGCACCAGCAATATCGCTGGCGCATAACCTGCAACAGGAGGCAGCATGAACTGGGCCGAACAACTTGAGAAACTGCAACAACTTCACCAACAAGGCGCGTTGACCGACGAGGAATACACGGCGGCGAAAGCGCGGGTCATCCGTGACTTGGGCCCGGCACCGGCAACGCCGCCGGCACGCGCCGCAATCGAACAGTCGCGTTCGGCGATGCAGCAACTCAAGCGTTCGTTGACCGATCGTTGGTTGGGCGGTGTCGCAGGCGGACTGGCAGAGGCGACCAGCATTCCGACTTGGGCGTGGCGCATTCTGTTTATCCTGACTGCATTCCTGCACGGTCTCGGCATCCTGATGTATGTGTTGCTGTGGGTATTTGTGCCGATCGACAAGCCGATGGTGATAGCGGCACCGGCAGCGCCCGGGCCAACCCCGCCGCCCGGCCCTCCACCGGTTCCGCCAACGGCCTAGATCGTGGCGGGCTCAAAAAAATGGAGATTGGCATCGCCAATCTCCGTTTTTCGTTGCCTGTCGTCGAATCGCTGCGCCCTAATGGGCTTGCTCTTGGACAACGACGTCACTTGTTCCGGTAATCGTCGTGGCAGGCCTTGCACGTGGCACCAGTCGCACCGAACTGTTTTTTGATGTCATCCAGGTTACCGGTCCTGGCAATCGCCGCGAGTTTGGTCGTCTCTTCAACCATTTTGTCCGCCTTCGCTTTGAAGTCTGCCGACTTTGACCAAACTTCTGCCTTTGCCTTGGTAGGCGCGCCAGTGTCGGTGCCGGGGCCGAAGCCCTCAAATGGCATTGCGGCGACCGCAGCCACGTTCGCCGCGCGTTTGGCAAAGCCCTCTTTATCGTAGGGGATTCGCCCCTGCACCATACCCGCCATCGGGCCGAAGTTCCAGCCGATGATCTTGAAGGCACCCTGGCGGTAGGCAATTGCATCTTCTGGCTTCGCTTGCGCGAATGCGGAACTTGCGGCGAGCGTAGCGGTGGCCACAAACATTGCAGCGGCAGTCTTGAACATGTGGATCCTTTCTAAGAAAGTGGGACAGCGTGTTGGTGCGGTGCTCACCATCAAGAGTTTAGCGACAAATGCCCAGAGTGCAAATCATCAAACGACCGGCGCGACTAGCTCAATAACGCGTCCGCCCAACAATTCGGCGTTTCGTAGAGGCGCACGCGTGTCAGGGTAAGTTCGTGACCGAAGCGATCGCGGTAGGCGTGCTGCAGAATCTTGAATGCGGCGGCCACCAGGTTTTCCGCCGTCGGTACATCGTCGAGCACTACCGTTTTATGGTCCGGAATCATGGCGAGAAAGTCGCGCATGACGGTATCGCCTTTCCAGACCAAAAATGCGTGATCCCAGAGGGAGACGAGTTTTTCGTTGGCGATGGCTTTGATGTCGCCAAAGTCCATCACCATGCCGTCATCGGACGCACCTTCTTCGTGCACCAGATCAGCCGTCAGGGTGATCTCGATGGTGTAGCGATGCCCATGGATGTTCCGACACTGGCTCTTGTGATGCGGCAGCCGGTGGCCAGCGTCGAACTCCAAGCGGCGGGTCACCGTGATTGTTTTATCGGCGCTCATAGCCTTGCAGTATAAAGCAGCACTCTGTTTGCCTCTTCAGTGGATTGGCCTTGCCGCTGCTGAACCGCTAAAATGGTGGACTTTCGCGAACATTACTCCACGCTTCACCAACGCTTCTTCTATGTCACTGATCATCCAAAAATACGGCGGCACGTCGATGGGCTCGCCAGAGCGCATTCGCGAAGTCGCCAAACGTATCGCCCACTACCATGCGCAGGGCCACCAATTGGTGGTGGTGCCGTCGGCAATGTCCGGAGAGACCAATCGACTGCTGGGGCTTGCCAAACAGTTGTCCGACGATCCCTCTGGTCGAGAACTGGACGTGATCGCCTCAACCGGCGAGCAAGTGTCCGTCGGTCTGCTGGCGCTGGCGCTGCAAAGCTTGGGGCTGAAAGCGAAGAGTTATACCGGCTGGCAGGTGAAGATCACGACCGACAGCGCCTTTACCAAGGCGCGTATTTTGTCGATTGACGACGCCAAGATCCGGCGCGATTTGGCTGAGGGTTATGTTGCCGTCGTGGCGGGCTTTCAGGGAATTGATAGCGAGGGCAACGTCACCACCCTGGGACGGGGTGGGTCCGACACCACCGGGGTGGCCATCGCGGCGGCGTTGAAGGCGGACGAATGTCAGATATTCACCGACGTGGACGGTGTGTACACCACTGATCCGCGCGTGGTGCCGGACGCGCGCAAGCTCGACAAAATCACCTTCGAAGAAATGTTTGAGCTTGCCAGTTTGGGCTCGAAAGTCCTGCAAATACGTTCCGTGGAATTTGCCGGCAAGTACAAAGTAAAACTGCGCGTGTTGTCGTCATTCACTCCGCACGATTCGAACGACACCGGCACACTGATTACGTATGAGGAAGACAATATGGAACAACCCGTCATTGCAGGTATTGCGTTCAACCGCGACGAAGCCAAACTTACCGTCACCGGCGTGCCCGATCGTCCGGGTATTGCCTATTCGATTCTCGGCCCGGTTGCCGAAGCAAATATTGACGTTGATGTGATCATTCAGAACACATCCTCTGAGGGCATTACCGACTTCTCCTTCACCGTTCACCGCAACGATTACGCACGTGCGCTTGCCTTGCTCAATGACACTGTGAAGCCTGCAATTAATGCCAAAGGGGTAACGGGAGACAACAAGATCGCAAAGGTGTCGATTGTTGGCATTGGCATGCGTTCTCATGCGGGTGTCGCCGCCAAAATGTTCGAGTGCCTGGCGCGCGAGAACGTCAACATCCAAATGATCTCGACCTCCGAAATAAAAACGTCAGTTGTCGTTGATGAGAAATATATGGAGCTTGCGGTCCGCGCACTGCATGCCGCGTTCGAGCTTGAGAAGACGCCCGCATAGAACTTGTCGTGATTAGTCATCGAGCGCGCCATTCGCGGGCTTGTTTTTTGGAGAAACCCATGAAGTTTCGTTTATTGCTGATAGGACTTTGTTGCATGATGGCCTCAACGCTAGTCGGCGCGCAGGACGACCCGTACTTGTGGCTCGAAGAAGTGATGGGCGAAAAGGCCATCGCATGGGTGAAAGAACAAAACGCCAACTCACAGAAAGAAATCGAGGCGCGCGCCGAGTTTGGGCCGATCCGCGACAAGGTGTTGGAAGTGGTCAATTCACGCGAACGGATTCCGGGCGTGCAAAAGCGTGGCAACTGGTACTACAACTTCTGGCAGGACCGCAACAACGTACGCGGCGTGTGGCGTCGCACCACAATGGAGGAATACAAGAAAACACAGCCCAAGTGGGAAACGGTTCTTGACCTCGATCAGCTTGCCAAGGACGAAAAAGATAACTGGGTTTGGCGCGGCTCGAACTGCCTCTATCCCGAATACGACAAGTGCATGATCTCGCTCTCACGCGGTGGTGCCGATGCCGTGGTGATTCGTGAATGGGACATGGCCACCAAGTCGTTTGTGAAAGACGGCTTTCAGTTGAAAGAAGCCAAGGGCTCGGTGGATTGGATTGATGCCAACACACTCTTCGTCCAGACAGATTTCGGCCCCGGCTCACAAACAAAATCGGGCTATGCGCGGATCGTGAAGATGTGGAAACGTGCTACGCTAATTGATGTGGCAACAACGGTTTACGAAGGCACTGAAGCCGACATTAGTGTCAGCGGCAGCCAGGTCGAACAGAAAGGTTACTCGACCCGCCAATTTATCCGCCGTGGCGTCACGTTCTTTACCAGCGAAACGTATTTGCACGAGGCTGGCAAACTCACCAAGATCGATATTCCGGCTGACGCCACATTCAGCTACTGGCGCGACTGGATGAGTGTCCGCCTCAAGTCGGTGTGGACAGTTGGCGGCACGACGTATAAGCAAGGATCGTTGATCGCGATACCGTTCGAGAAGTTTTTGAAAGGCGACCGCAAGTTTGACGTGCTGTTTGAGGGCGGTGACCGCAAGTCGCTCGCAGGCTTTACGGCAACCAAGAATTTCCTGATATTGAACGAGCTCGATAACGTCAAGAACAAGCTCTACGAATTATCGTATCGCGATGGCAAATGGCATCGCCGCGCGATTGTCATGCCGGGGCTGGGTACAGTCAGCGCGTCGGCAATTGACCCCGACGACAGTGATGATTACTTCGTCACCATGACGGACTATCTGACGCCCTCAACACTGTTCCTCGCCAAAGGTGGCACGGACAACCGCGAGAAGTTGAAGTCGCTGCCAGCGTTCTTTGATGCCTCGCCCTACAAGGTTGAACAATTCGAAGCGACTTCCAAAGATGGCGAGAAGATTCCGTACTACGTCATCATGAAAAAAGACGCCAAGCTCGACGGCAAGAATCCAACCTTGCTCTATGGCTACGGTGGTTTCGAGATTTCGCAGTTGCCGTCTTATTCGGGTAGCATCGGTAACGGCTGGCTGGCCCAAGGTGGGGTGTATGTGGTGGCCAACATCCGCGGCGGTGGTGAGTTTGGTCCGCGCTGGCATCAGGCGGGTCTGAAGGAAAATCGACAGAGAGTGTTTGATGACTTCATCGCGGTGGCGGAGAACCTCATCAAACAAAAAATCACCTCACCGAAACATCTCGCCATCTCCGGTGGCTCCAACGGCGGCCTGCTGGTGGGTGCCGTCATGACCCAGCGTCCGGAGCTCTTCAAAGCGGTGATTTGTTCGGTGCCGCTGCTCGATATGAAGCGTTATCACAAGCTCTTGGCCGGTGCCTCGTGGGTGGCCGAATACGGCAACCCGGATGACCCGAAAGAGTGGGAATTCATCTCGAAGTACTCGCCGTATCAAAACGTCAAAGCCGGCGTGAAAATGCCGCGGGTGTTGTTCATCACCTCGACCCGCGACGACCGCGTCCACCCCGGCCACGCGCGCAAGATGATGGCCAGGATGAAAGAGCAAGGCCACGACGTGCTGTACTACGAAAACATCGAGGGCGGTCACGCGGCGTCAGCCAACAATGCACAGTTGGCCTACCGCACGGCGTTCCAGTGGGCGTTCCTGCTGGGTGAGCTGAAATAGCCAAAAAATCAGCGATTTGTTCGCTTAGGAAGATAAGATGGGTGCCTGCGGGCACCCATCTCCGCGTATAATGGCGTGAAATTAGAGCAGCTAGGAGACCTGGCCGAGTGGTCGAAGGCACTCCCCTGCTAAGGGAGCATGCGGTCAAAAGCTGCATCGAGGGTTCGAATCCCTCGGTCTCCGCCAACTGGCTTTCGCTCTAATCTCTTGTTATAATTCGGTTTTTAGCGCCCGTAGCTCAGTTGGATAGAGTACTTGGCTACGAACCAAGGGGTCGTGGGTTCGAATCCTGCCGGGCGCGCCAGCATCCAAAAAACGCTACCTTCGGGTGGCGTTTTTTACTTTTGGGATTCGCGCGAGAAAGCAAACTGCTTTGCTTTTGGGGCGGGATTCGAAAGTTGACGGCGATGCCGCAGGCCGCCGCAGCCGGGTTGTCGAAGGGGGCCGAATCCTGCCGGGCGCGCCAGTACCTAAAAACGTCACCTCTGGGTGGCGTTTTTTGCTTTATGCAGTGGCAAGAATGGTCAACTGCGATCGGGGTAACAACTTTTTGAAGTCTCGGTCGAATGTCACGAGGTGTTCGTTAGCGTGCAGTACTGCTGCCGCAAGCCATGCGTCCGGTATGGCGTTACTGACCAAATTTTGATCGAGGCACAATGTGCGGAGTATTCGCCACTCTGGACCGCACGCGGGCATTTCAACGCCTGGTATTGAGAGCAGGCTGTCGACAAATGCAACGGCTCCTGCAATCGGTGTAGGCTGGACGAAAATCTTCGCGTGAGTCGTCAACCGTAAAAAACTTGTGGCCACCACGGGCATCAGCTTAACACTGCCACCGGTTGCACAGGCGGCGATGGCCGAAATTAACCAACGATACGCGGCTTTGTGATGCGCGTGGTCAGCGCGGGACGCCGCCAGAAGCACATTCACATCAGGCGTCATCGTCAGCGGCGTCTCGCAACGCTTTGTTGCTAATAGCGTTCACGCCGGCAACCAATCCGCCTCTACCTTTGTAAACGGCAATGCGCGGGTTGCGAACTGCGGGGCACGGCGCGCCGCGCAGACGCAACGCCAGACCTTCCTCAATCAAGCGTGTTAAGCTGGTTCGCTGCTGCGCCGCTGCGACTTTGGCCTCGGCAAGCAGGCGGTCGTTGATATCAAGGGTTGTTTTCATGACGTCATCATACAGATTTCTGTATATAAGACAAGATTGATTGGCAATGAGCCACGCCGCATGCCTCTACTATTCCGCAAACAAATACGTACAGCTTTGGTCGCCCGGCTCGCGCTTCATGATGCGGTCATATAACCCCACGTGCTTATTCACGTTCCGCGCCACGTCCTCCGCTAGCAATAACCTCGCCGCGACTTGCTCAGCGGCCGCCGCCTTTACCTTCGCCATAAAGTCCTCGCGCGTCGGATAGCGCTCAGCGAGACTCAAGCGCGGATCGCCGGCAGCGATGCGTTCTGCTTGTGTGCGGGCGAACGGCACAAAGCTGCCGTCAAAGCGCGCGGTGGCCCAACCAAATCCCGTCTCCGGTGCGCGTTGATTCCAACCCGTGTGGGTGCCAAGCGGCACGCGCAGCTCGACCATGCGCACACCACCGCGGTCGTTGCCATCCGCGTCCGGTGCCGGCACGCGGGTCTCGTATGCTTTGCCCTTGATCGGCGGCACGAGGTCGGCAATGCCCTCGCTGGCAAAACGTTTGCCGAAATTCAGACGCGGCTCACGCAGGTTCAATGTGGGTGGCGTGATGCCAAGCCCGGTCGGGAACGCCGCGCGGTATTGATCAACCGTGACTAGCGAGCCGTCGGCAAGCCTCGGGTAGGCGCTCGGTGGCGGTGTGACGCCACGCACCCAGCTATCGAGTGCCAGGATGAGGGCGCGCATCGGCAGATAGTGGTCGGTGGTTGATACGCAGTTCACGTTTGGCGCGCGGGTCTTGGAGCGACCAACATAGTGCTGTGCCCCCATGAATCCGTAGATACGAACGTTGTCGGCGGGTGCGACGTCCTTAATGCCGTCAGGTGTGGTGGCGATGAGTGATGCGCCGCGATTCCAAAACTCTGCGGAGGTATTGGCGATCACCAACTTCGGCAAGTGACCATTGGCGTCTTTTGCGCGGTCCATGGTCGATGCGACTTTGCCGGTCACCGGATCGCGCGTCGGTGTGGACGTAAATGGAAAACTATCGGCAGGGTAGTCGTGCTCTTGCAGCAGCGACGGGTGGCGGGTGGGCTGCACAAAGCGGCTGTTGAATCCTGCTGAGCCACCGGCACCCGGCACTTGCATATACGCGCCATCAAAGGCGAGCTTGCCGGTTTCATCGACGTTCAATCCGTCGTGCATCATGCGGCCGATCAAACGGCCGGATTGGCTGATGCCGAAGATCAACACGTGGTTCGGGATGCTGGCGCCTTCGAACGGTGTGTCACGGAAATACGCGAGGAGATCGCGAATGCCGGCGAGTCCTGCTGCGGTCACACGAGGGTCTTTGGTGACGTAGGTGAGTTCGTAAATGGTGCCGGGTTTGAATCCACCGTTGAGCTTGACGCGACCCGGTCCGCCTTCACGTTCTGGGGCAACAAACTCCCAATTCGCACGCGCCACCACGGTGCGCTTGCCGTCGGGTTTGTCGCGTACAGTCATCACTGCTTTCGGGTCGTTGGGTGTGGCGGGCTCGTAGGTCAGGCCGCGCATGCCGGCGTATGTGGCGATGTCGGTTGGCGCATCGACGATGACTTCATTGTAGACCTTGCCGGTGATGGGTTTGCCGGGCCTGCCATTGGTGCCTTTGGTGCCTTTGGCGACCGGCGGCGTGAACACCAGCGCACGGTTGGCGGGCGCTTGTGGTGCCACGTCCCACGTCCATGCCGAGAAGAGCAGGGTGAAGCCGTGACGCATCAAGAATCCATCGCCGGCATCCGCAACCGTGGTCGGGTCGTTGTTGGTCGGGCTCTTGCCATTGACCTGGCCGAGGATGGCGATGCCGCCGCGATTGTTGACGTCGTAGAGCAGCGTCGCGGATTTGCCGGAGGTTGGGCGCAGCATGACGAACTCGCTGCTAAACGTGACGCGGCCTTTCGCATCGCGTGGTGCGTATTTCAGATCGACGATTGGTTTGTTCGCTGGATGTTTGGGGTCGAGCGCGAAGTGCGCCACACCGCGAATTTTTTCGTAGGCACCCGCGTCGCCAAACGACTTGCCTTCGGCGAAGGGCACACGTTCTTTGATTTCAACTCGCTCGACGGCGGCATGGGCAATTAGTGATAAAAGGAGGCAGGCGGCTGTCACCGCAGCGCGGAGTTTATTCATGAGGCGCTCAGTTGAAGATAGGGGTTCGATAACGAGAGCGGATGCAGTAAATAATTGAGTGTTTCCCCGGCGCAGGCCGGGACGAAAGAGTTTGGAAGTTCTCATTTGATGATGCACTGTTTGAGGCTACTGGCGTGTGGCCTGCGCATTAACCCAACGCCGCATCTTTGCTTCCAAAACCGCGAGCGGCAGGTTGCCGTCCTTGAGCAGCTCGTTATGAAATGCGGCAAGACTGAAATTCGGTCCCAGGGTTTGTTCGCCGTAGCGGCGTAGTTCCATGATCTTTAATTCGCCGATTTTGTAAGCCAGTGCTTGGCCGGGAATCGCGATGTAACGTTCTACCTCTTGCACTTGTTCTGACTCGGCGCGACCACCGTTTTGGAGCGAGAACTGAATCGCTTGCTCACGCGTCCAGCCTTTCAGGTGCATGCCGGTATCGACGACTAAGCGAATCGCGCGATGCATTTCGCTGATGAGCCGACCCATGTCTTGGTAGGGGTCGTCATACACGCCAAGCTCGACGCCGAGGCTCTCCGCGTAAAGCGCCCAGCCTTCGCTGTAAGCGGTGAATCGGCTGCTGCGCCGAATCCGGGGGAGATCGGACTCTTGCGCCAGCGAGACCTCAAAATGATGGCCGGGAATACCTTCGTGCATATACAGTGCCGTCATACGCGTATTGAGGTACTTCGTCGGCAGCGGAATCGGGGCAAAGAACACCCCCGGTCGCGAGCCGTCACGTGCGCCAGCGCGGTAACTGGCTGCAGCGGTGGCTTTGGTAATTTCGGGTTCAGGGCGAATTTCGAGTAACGCGCTAGGGCGACGTACAAACAGCTTGTCGATGAGCGGATCAACACGACGCTGAATCTTGCGGAAGGCTTCGATTACCTCCTGTTCGGTGTTGAATGGCATCAGCGCCGGATTCTTTGGAATTGATTCGATGAAGGCTTGCACATCGCCATTGAAGCCGACACGCTTGCGGACGGTGTCCATCTCATTGCGGATACGTGCGACTTCACGCAGGCCGATTTGATGAATCTCTGCAGGTGGCAACGGTGTGGTGGTGGCTTCGCGTACGCGAAACGCATACGTCGCTTCACCATTCGGCGTTCCCGCGAGGCCGACCGTATCGCGACATTTCGGCAGGTACTCTTGTGCAATGAATGTGTGCAGCTTGGTGATCGCGGGCACGAGTTTGTCGCTGATGATGGTGCGGTACGCGACTGTTAGTCTTGCACGCTGTGCCTCAGAGAAACTCGCGGGCATTTTTTCGATGGGAACGTAAAAGCTGCTTTGTGTGGCGTCACTCACCATCAGCATTTTGAGTTGGGGCAGCACGCGATTCATCACTACTTTCGGCTGCACCACATCTTTGTGCATACCTTCCCGCATGTTGGCGATGGCAGAATCCACCCAGCCCGGAAATCCATCGAGGCGTGTTAGAAAGGCGTCGTAGTCAGCCACGGTTTTGAACGGCTGTGCACCTTCGGCTCGCGCAAGGGACACCAGCGACAGTGGCAGCGAGAAAAAATGGTTGATGGGTGTCAGGTGAAAATCCAGTGCCAAGGCGTCGAGGCGCAACTGCGCCCGATACATCATCACTGCGTGGGTGAGCTGTTCGTCGGCAGAAAGTGCAGCCACGTCGATGGACTTCAGCACTGCCAACGTTTCGGCTTGCAACTTGCGGTCACGTTCACGCGCGGCGGGCGTGAGGTCGTTGACAAACTTGTCATGGAAGCGGGCATCACCGGCCGAAGTCGCGGCGAGCGGGTTTAGCGCGTAAGTGGCGTCGACATATTTTTCACCCAGCGCGGCGAGCGCTGAGGATGGTGTTGATGAAGCGCTGATAGTTTGGGCCGATGCGGAAGTAAAACCAAAACAACCTGCAATAGCCGCAGCACAAGCGGCGCTGCGGAGGGCGGAACGGTGGTGCGTGAGCGGGGCAGCCATATGGTCTTTCGTTAAGGAGCGCAAACAAAAACGAGGTGCATTGCACCTCGTTCTTTTCTTCTCGTCGGTAATGTTAACGGGCACCACAAAATACTACGCGGCTTTGTTGATCAACTCACGCAACACATACGGCAAGATTCCGCCGTGTAGGTAGTAATCCACTTCGATCGGTGTGTCGATACGCAACAGCAGGGCGGTCGAATGGGTTGAACCATCCTTGCGCGTGATGGTGAGTGTGACATCCATCTGCGGCTTGATACCAGCGGCGATTCCAGTGATGGCAAATGTTTCGTCACCTTTCAAACCCAGCGACTCGGCCGATTCGCCGTGCTTGAATTGCAACGGCAACACACCCATACCGACCAAGTTGGAGCGATGGATGCGCTCAAAGCTCTTGGCAACGACAGCTTTTACGCCAAGCAACTGTGTACCTTTGGCCGCCCAATCGCGCGAAGAGCCCGTGCCGTATTCTTCGCCACCAAAGATCATCGTCGGGGTGTCGGCGGCAATGTAGGCCATCGCCGCATCGTAGATCGCCATTTGTTCGCCCGAGGGTTGGAACAGCGTATAGCCGCCTTCCACGCGGGTGCCATCTGCCTTTGCCGGCAGCATCAGGTTCTTGATGCGCACGTTGGCAAAGGTGCCGCGCATCATTACTTCATGGTTGCCGCGACGTGCACCATAACTGTTGAAGTCCGCCTTCATCACGTTATGGCCAACTAAATATTTGCCGGCAGGTGTGGTTTCTTTGAACGAGCCTGCGGGAGAAATATGATCGGTGGTGACGGAATCGCCAAAGATGCCGAGCGCGCGTGCGCCGGTTACATCCTTTGCCGTGCCGGCATGCATACCGAAGTTCGCACCGAAAAATGGCGGCTCGGCGATATAGGTTGAGCTCGGCCAATCATAAACCTGGCCGGTCACACCTTTGATGTTCTGCCACAGCGGATTATCCGCGCCGAGATTCGAATACAGACGTTGGAAGGTCGCCGGGTCTTTGGCGAAGCCCATCACAGCGGCAACTTCATGCGAGGTCGGCCAAACATCCTTCAAGAACACGGGGCCGTTTGTTCCCATGCCGAGTGGTTCGGTTTCGAGATCTTTCAGTACGGTGCCGGCGATGGCGTAGGCAACCACCAATGGCGGCGAGGCGAGGAAGTTGGCGCGGATGTTTGGATGAATACGTGCTTCGAAGTTGCGGTTACCGGACAGTACGGCAGCGGCGACCACGTCATTGCTGGTAATCGCTTCATTAAATGCCGGGGTAAGATCGCCCGCATTGCCGATACACGTGGTGCAACCGTAACCGGCCAAGAAGAAGCCGAGCTTTTCTAGGTACGGCAGCAATCCCGCTTTGGTCAGGTAGTCGGTGACCACGCGCGAGCCCGGCGCAAGCGAGGTCTTGACATGCGGCTTGGCCGTCAGGCCTCTTTCCACGGCTTTCTTAGCGAGCAAGCCGGCTGCCAACAAAACCCCCGGGTTGGAGGTATTGGTGCAGCTGGTGATGGCGGCGATCAAGACATCGCCCGAACCAATTTCAATACCGTCTTTGGTGGCGAATCGTTTGTTGAGGTCTTCCGCCGATTTGGCGAAACCGTTTTCTGTCGGCGGCTTGGAAAACAGAGTGGTGAACTGCGACTTCATATTGCCCAACTCAATTCTGTCTTGCGGACGCTTCGGCCCCGCGAGTGAAGCGCGCACCGAGTCGAGGTCGAGTGCTAGGGATGTTGAGTAGTTGCAGTCTCCGGCCATTGGTACGCCATACAGGCCTTGCGCTTTGAAGTAGGTTGTGAAGGCGTCAATTTCTTCTGCGGTGCGGCCGGTCGATTTCAAATAATCGACGGTGGTGTCGTCAACCGGGAAGAAGCCCATCGTGGCACCGTACTCAGGGGCCATGTTGGCGATCGTCGCGCGGTCTGGCAGCGCGAGCGAGGCCGTGCCTTCGCCGAAGAACTCCACAAACTTGCCGACGACTTTGGCTTTACGCAGCATCTCGGTGACGGTCAATACCAAGTCGGTTGCGGTCACACCCTCGCGCAACTTGCCGGTCAGATTTACGCCGACCACATCTGGCGTCAAGAAATACACCGGCTGTCCCAACATACCGGCTTCGGCTTCGATACCCCCCACGCCCCAGCCGACTACGCCGATACCGTTGATCATGGTGGTGTGGGAATCGGTGCCGACCAAGGTGTCTGGGTAATACACACCGTCCTTGTTGTGTACCCCACGCGCCAAGTACTCCAAATTCACTTGGTGCACGATACCAATGCCCGGTGGCACGACCTTGAACGTATCAAACGCCTGCATACCCCATTTCATGAATTGGTAGCGCTCGACGTTGCGCTGAAACTCTAGTTTCATGTTGAGATCGAGCGCGTCTTTGTTGCCGTAGTGATCGATCTGTACCGAGTGGTCAACCACCAAATCAACCGGCACTAACGGCTCGATGACTTTCGGATTCTTGCCAAGTTTGTTCACCACGCCGCGCATCGCGGCCAGGTCCGCCAGCAACGGAATGCCGGTGAAGTCTTGCAGCACCACGCGGGCGACGATGAACGGGATCTCGTTGGTACGGGGATCGTTTGGCTGCCAGTTGGCGAGCTGTTTGACATGTTCTTCAGTGACCTTCTTGCCATCGACATTGCGTAACACTGCCTCCAGCACGATCCGAATTGAGATCGGTAGCTTGGCGACATTCGGGTAGGTCTTCGCTAGTTCGGGTAGCGAGTAGTACTGACCGGTCTTGCCGCTGGCTAGGGTGAATGATTGCAGGGTATTGTGGGTGTTGTGTGGCATGGATGTTCCTTGCAGGAGAAAGAACCTGAGTCAGCGCTCAGGCGGCGGGATTGATGATTTTGAGGCCTTTGAAGTAATCGCGGTGAAAACCAGCGTCGCGGGTGATCAGTGCGTTGCAATGAAGTAGTGCGTGTGCGCCCACCAAAAAGTCGGCGATGACGCGCTCTGTCGGCTTGCCACCACGCTCGCGGAAGCGTCGCTGCATGATGCCTGCGCGGATCGCCGCTTGCTCACTGACGGGTGAGAAATTCACCCCCATGTCCGCGAGGCTGTCCATGAGCTCATCAACGGGATTCACCCGTGCTGCAACTTCTGCAAGAGCGACATCGCAAATGACGACATCATCGCGCTCCATCGCGCTTTCCAGCTTTGCGGCAGAGGTGTCACCGAAGACAGGATCGCTGGTGAGGACATCAATGAGTACCGAAGAGTCGAGTGCGATCATCGTCTCAGGTCTCGCTATGGCTCAATCGGATCGCTCGGCGCACGACCGCGTAATTCGCGCATGACATCGTCGGTGGTCATTCCATCGGGCAAGCTGAATTTGCCGCGAACCCGATTGATCGCTTCCCTCGGGTTTTTCCGCAAGATCACCTTTCCGTGATCGACCTCGATGGTCAGTTTGGTGCCTTTGACCAAGCCTAGCGCGTCGCGCACTTCCTTAGGCAGAGTAATTTGGCCGCGTTCGGCAACGGTGGCATCCATGAGCGCTCTTAAGGTTGAGGGAAGGATAAAGAGTATGCGCCCGGAGCTGTTCTGACGCAAGAAGTATGCTTGACTAGTACATACTTAGGAATACGGAAATCCCTCTCGGCCGCGGTCGCGGCAGTGGGAAGAGATGGAAGTTTCCACAATAAATCAAATAGATAGTAGTCCATGCGCGAGTGCTGCGACCAAATCCACGCCATGCGCGGTCAGTCGAGAACCCCAGGTTTCCAACGGCTTCCTAAGTACGTTCAGAGCTGGTCGAGTGGACTCAGCACATCCCGCCCCGCGACGTTGAGCACGTGGGTGTAGATCATCGTGGTTTTCACATCCGCGTGGCCGAGAAGTTCTTGCACGCTGCGGATGTCGCAGCCGGATTGCACCAAATGTGTGGCGAAATAGTGGCGCATCGTATGTGGCGTGGCGGACTTTGCGATTGACGCGTGTGTGACCGCGCGCTTGAAATCGCGCTGGAAGGTTTGGTCAAACAAGTGGTGCCGTCCCACTACGCCGGATCGCGGGTCGGTCGAGTGAGTTGCTTGAGGGAACACCCAAAACTAAGTCCAACTTCGTCCAGCCTTTGGATACTATCGCTCTAATGCGTACGGCATGAGGACCCCGGCCTTGTCCGTGGTCACATCTTGAGGCCAGATTGCACGGGCGTTCTCAAGCTGTGCCTTCAGAGGTGCTTCCAGCGATTGGGGAAGCATGACGACGCGATCCTTGAAACCCTTGCCCTTACGGATCAGGATAGCACGATGGGCGAAATCAATATCCTTCATACGCTACTGCAATGCCTCGGTGATCCGCATGCCTGTACCATAAAGCAGCCGCGCGAGCAGAAGGTGTGTACCAGCTAAGTGGGAAAATACGCGTTGAACCTCGGCCTGCGTCAACACCACCGGCAGGCACCTCGGTGCTGAGGGGCGCTCGAGGCGATTGAGCTATGGCAGGTCAACACAAAGCACTTTTTGGTAGAGAGACAAAATTGCGGATAGCGCCATGCGATGCGTCGAGACGGCAATGTCGCGCTCGGTCGCGAGGTAGGTCAAGAACGCCCGAACTTCATCCGCACCCATCTCGCGCGGATGCCGCACGCCAGCCCACCGAGTAAAAAAACGCACCCAGTAGACGTACGCTTCTTCCGTACGGATGCTGTAGTGCAAATAGCGTATTCGTTCACGTAGTTGATCCAGCACTTTCGTTGGTTCCAGGGCTGGAAGGTCAGTGTTAGCATGCCTTCGATAAGTTGCACATACTGGACGGGACTGGTTCATGGCATTGATGGAAATCGTGAATTTGTTATTAGTGTATATATGTACAGTAGTTGAATGAACGTGTTTGATTGCAAGCGCGTTTTAGACTCGAATGTCGTGCGCCCTAAATTGAGTTGGGCACCACAGGAGAACAGCACATGGAATTGACTGAAGTCGTTGCCTTACGGGCATACGCAAAGATGATGAACACAATCTCAGTGGAGCCGCTTGAGTCGATTCTTGCGGATAACTTCGCCAATGAGTCGCAAACAGTATTTCAAGCCCTGGAGTCCAAGCAGGCATTTCTCGAATACATCATCCCCAAGCTTGAAACGATTCGCCGCTCAAACGCCATAGTGTTCGCCGAAATGGGAACGGTCGCCGCCTATGGAAAGAGTCAGCCTTGCGTCATCCTTGCCCAGAACGACGAAGCAAACTTGGTCGCGCTTGTTCTGGCTAAGACGCACGGAGACAAACTAAGCCGCTTGGACCTCTGCATCGTTCCACCGCCACAAGCTGCTGAGCGCAGCGGCGAGTATCCGATATGACCAATCTCGAAGAAGTATTGGCAGAAATTCAGAAGAACAAACGGGTGTGCCCTCAGCCGCAGAGGTGGCAGCAACTCTACGACATGCTGCCTAACAAGCAGCGCAGAGGGGCAGGCTGGGAACCGTCTCTTCCACTCATACTCGCCGCATGGTGGGAAAAGCCAGCGATGTCAAAAATGCTCCGCCTGCGCGAGCACATTGAGTGGGCGGCTTCTCACGGCTGCCTTGAAGAGGTCAGCTTGTTCTTACGTGAGCTGCCGGAGGATCAGTGGCACCACATTGGCGAGTAGTACGCCCAACCCGGCGGTCCACTCGGACGCTGCGCGATAAAGCCGCGGCGCGCCGCTCATCGCCACGTTAGGCCCCGGTCGCATGCACCTGCTGGACATCAAACAGGCGGCGTCTCCCGAAGACGTCTCGGCAGTTCGGGCCCTCATGCTCGAGTATCAGGAGTTGCTGGACGTTGACCTCTGCTTCCAAGGATTCGACGCTGAGGTTCGCGGCCTACCTGGCTCCTACGCTCCCCCCCAAGGCCGCCTTCTTCTCGCCAGACATCTCGGCTCGCCGGTAGGCTGCGTCGCTCTTCACGAGGCAGGCTGGCCTCGCGCCGAGATGAAGCGGCTCTTTGTTCGGCCATCGGTGCGTGGCCTTGGCGTCGGTCGCGCCCTTGTCTCTGCCGTTCTCACGCACGCCACCTACATCGGTTACACCGAGGTCGTTCTCGATACACTGCCTTCGATGGCTGAGGCTCAACGGCTGTATGAGCAGTTAGGCTTCCGCGACATCCCCCCTTACCGTCCCAACCCCATCCCCGGCACGCGCTATCTGTCGAAATCCCTTATCGAGGCCTAACCACGGCGTGCAGCGGACTCACTTCGTTCGCCACTGACGTCAGACGCCATTTGGAGTAAAAATGTACATTAGTCAAGAAACAGCAGAACAAATGCAATCTCGGCTTACTCGCGTGCTTACAGCATCAGAATTTGTCATCTACGACCGTCCATTTGCTTTCGTCGAAGTTACGGTCTCCAGTTTTCCCGTAGAATTGCTTCCCTTAGCCCTCGCCTTCGTCAGGGATGAAGATGTGTGGAGTGCGCTTGTCCCAAGTTCATCCCCAGACCAAGAGCAATTTGCGATCTTCGGATTTCACTTTGCACATGGTTTGGACAACTCAGGCTTTGTTGGCTGGCTGGCCTCTCACCTTAAGGACCGGCTCGGCACAGGCGTGTTGGTGGTTTGCGGCCAAAACTCGAAGCGCGGAGGCATCTTTGACTATTGGGGGGTTCCCCTATCTGTATCGAAACAGGTCATTGCAGAAATTCAGCAACTTCGAAATCGCAGCCATGGTGCCTAATGCCGCAAAAACGCCACGACCCTAACATTACTGTAAAAGAAGAAACATGCGAGTTCACGAAGAAAGTAATCCAAGCAGCCTTGCTCCGCCTGACGGGCATTTTTCGCAGTGTACTCTGGTGCAAGCGGGCACGCGCTTGCTGTTCATATCAGGTCAAGTCGCGAGAGATGCTGAAGGCAAGACCGTCGGCGTCGGCAACATGAGCCGTCAGGCTGAACAAGTCTTCGAGAATCTGAAAACTGCTCTCAGTGCGCATGGCGCTGATTTTCAAAATATCGTCAAGGCCACTCTATACATCACGCGAATGGATCTCGCTGACGAAGTGGTTGCCGTGCGCGAACGCTACTATGGTGTGAACAAGCCAGCAAGCACGTTCGTTGGTGTCACGGCACTCAACGAGCCCGACTGGTGGCTGGAGGTGGAACTCATCGCCGCGCTCCCGCCGACCAGTGCGGCCTGAGCTGTAGAAGTTGCGACCCGATCTGACAGTTACCGATTTCGACGATGCGAGATTGTCAAATCAGTGTGATGCGGTATTGACCGGGTGTTCCGGCCGGACTCTGCCTGCAAGCGTCCTGAAGGTTCTATGCCGTGGGATCGCCTGCGTTCCGAGTGTACCGCACATCTTCTTGTTGCCATCGATACGCTTCCTGGGTGTTTGCGTAGGGTGTTTCGTGTGCCCGTCCACCACCAGATGAAACGCACCATCCTCAACTTCTGCCGCATTGAACCTCTCAGCGTCGCGAGCCTTGGCCAAATCTAGGCGAGCACTGCGCGAAAGCGCGAGACGTCGCTTGCTCAGGTAAAATTGCGCACATGGTTTGCCTGACAATACTCATCAGGTCCGATTCGCAATCAGGCTTTTCCCGCGCCCTCTGCGCTTCTAACCGCCAGCGTTAGGCCGAAAATTTCATGAATACTCCCGTCACCGGCATTGATACTCCCGTCCCCGGCATTGAGCAAAGGCAGCATAAACGCCGATACTTGCACGTTACAGCCCATGTCGCGCTGCCGGATAGTCAGATTGTCGAGGTTCGTACGACTGACGTCAGCGCTGGCGGGCTCGCGATCATTGGTGCGATGAATCCAAAAATCGGTGAGACGCTGTTTATTCGCTTTAGTATTCCAGCGAACTCCGGCGAAAGAACACCGATTCAAGCAACCGTGAAAGTTACCCACAGCATTTATGGTAGCGCTCAACAAAATTTCAGAATTGGCCTGCGATTCCTGAAGCTGGAGCCTGAGGCTGTGTTGTCAATTGCCGAATACGTAGGATAGTAACGTCTGTTGGTCGCGACGCGCAGTGCGGGCGTTACTCACGCGTTCAGTCCCACCGGCCATTCAACCGGTTCTGACTTCGGCAGGCTGCTGCCAGCCTAGTTGTGTAGCGTGCTCAACCATTGCCTATCGCGTTACTGCGGTTGGAATGGTGTTGCCGCTAATGAATTCAGCGGTGCCAACAGCGACTCCACGTCGGCCAGCGTGATGCCTGTTAGTGCACTGCCCTCGCCCTCGAGTAATGCCGAGGCTAATTCGCGTTTGCGTGCCAATAGCGCAATCATGCGCTCCTCCAGCGTACCTTGCGTCACGAGACGGGTCACAAATACTGGCTTGGTTTGGCCGATGCGGTGCGCGCGAGCGGTAGCCTGTGCTTCTACCGCCGGATTCCACCACGGGTCATAGTGAATAACAGTATCCGCAGCGGTGAGGTTCAGGCCAACGCCGCCGGCCTTGAGGCTCAACAAGAAAACCCGCACCTCGCCGGACTGAAATTGGCTGATAGGCGTTTCGCGGTCGACGGTCTCGCCGGTAAGGGTGGCGAATTCAATACCTTGTGCGGTTAGCCCTTCAGCGATCAGCGCCAACATACTCGTGAATTGTGAGAACACGAGAATTTGCCGTCCTTCTTCGAGTAACTCCGGCAGATGCCCCATCAGCCATTCGAGTTTCGCCGAGCCAACGCTGCTGAACCGTTTGTTCGCTGAAGGTAACTTCACCAAGCGTGGATCGCAACAAACCTGGCGTAGCTTGAGCAGCGCATCGAGGATGTGAATGGTGCTTTGCTTTAAGCCTTTTTTGTCGATCACGCTGCGTATGTCGTCGTGAATCGCGGTACGCAGACTCTCGTACAAATCCGCTTGTAGAGGCTGTAGCTCAATCCAGTGGGTGTATTCGGTCTTTTCCGGCAAATCCGCGAGCACTTGTTCGCGCGTGCGGCGGAGCATAAATGGTCGTATGCGAGCGCGTAACTTTTGCAGCTGCTCGGTCGCTGCACGCTGTTCAATTGGATGGCGAAACACACGGTTAAAGGTTTCTAAATCACCGAGCAAACCGGGTAGCAGCACATTAAATAGCGCCCATAATTCGCCGAGATGATTTTCCATCGGTGTGCCGGTCAGTGCGAGCCGCAGTTCGGCGGACAATGACTGCGCTGCTTGGTAGGTTTTGGCCTTGGCATTCTTGATGGTCTGCGCTTCATCAAACACCACCACATCCCACTTGATTTCGCTGAGGCGCTTTTCATCGCGCTGCAAGATTGGATAGCTGGTTAACACCAGATCCGTGTTTTTCATTGCAGCATCATCGACTAGACGCGATGGGCCGTAATGAGAAACGACGCGAAGCGATGGTGCAAACCGGCGGATTTCGGCTAACCAATTCACGGTGACCGAGGTTGGCGCAACAATCAGGCTTGGCCTGCGGTTTACCGCGGCGGCCTGTGCGCGCTGGTGCAAAAACGCGAGCGTCTGTACGGTTTTGCCGAGCCCCATGTCGTCGGCCAACACGCCGGCCATTGATAACGCGCGCAAGTGGCTCAACCATGCGAGGCCGTGTAATTGATAGGGACGCAAGCTTGCCCGAAACGCCGGATGTGGTGTGGTGGCGGTGATCGTTGCACCTTCGGCAATGGCCGCCCGCAAATTCTGCCAGCGTGGATTGTCGCGGCCGAGGTAGCGGACTGCCGCAGGGGGCAGGTCGGCCACCAGCGCTGCCTGCAATCCGGAAATTGGCGCGAGCTCGCCGCCCCTGAACCAGTCAAACACGGGTGCCAGTAGGGCGTGCACGCGTTCTCCTGGCAGTCGTACCACGAGTGCTGCGTGTTTGCCCTTTTTCGGTGGCACTGTCAACAACACGGTCGGCACACTGGGCATCGCAGCGAGCCACGCCTCCGGATCGTGTTGCGCGCCGATCAGCTTTGCTAGTGCCGGGGCCAAATCTACGCGCTCACCATTGACATTAACGCCCAGTGCGATGCGATACCAGCCATTTTCCGGCGCGGCGGAAAGCTCCAGCTCCGCCGTGGGAATGTCTTCGAGCGATAGCGGGAACGATGAGTCAATCTCGATCTGAAAACCTGCAGCCTGCGCATCTGCCAACACTTCGGCACCTTTCCCCGCCCAATCGTGGGAGGGCAGCATCCATAACGATTTTGAAGTCAGATTGCCGTCAAGCTCGGCGTGCGCGATGTCATACTCCACCTGCAGGGCGCGCAGCAAAAGTGCTGGCAGCCTGCGCTGCCACTCGCCTTCGGCACGTACGTTTCGCAGCCGCGTAGCTTGCACTAAGTTGCCCGATGTCTCAACTTCAATTGCGGTGCTGAAGCCTTGCGGCTCGGCGGGACGACGCTGGCCGTCGTAGTCGAATAGCAATTGCACGGCGGGAAAGATGCGGGGTTTGATGTTTGTTTTGTGTCCCCAGACCTTTACGGCATCGTATTCAATCAGCACAAAACTAAGCACGGCTTTAGGGATGAGAAGTCGCGCGGCATTGGCCGTCGGCACGGGCGGCACGTTCACGGCGTCGGGTAAGGCTTCAATGGCGTCGCGCACGTATGCCCAAGCCAAGTCATCATCGGGCCTAATGGCCGGCAGGGCGGCGAGGCGTATTAATGTCGGCGTGCTGATCGCAATACTCACCGGCACTAATCGATGCTGCGGCAGATCAAGCGCGTAGGGCGGATCGCTGGCAATTAGTACGACGGGCATACCTTCGATGCTGGCAGCGAGCCGCATCTTGTTGGCGGGATCGGCATCATTGGCGCGCCACGTCAGCGAGGCGGCCCGTGGTTCGCCAATTACTAGCGCATCGCGCAGGCTGCGTTCTGAGGGGAGTGCGGATTTAGACAGGGCCGCCGCGAGCGAACTGCGGCGAAATGCATGCAGGCGGCCCGTATGCTGCGCCAATTGCAGCAGTTGATATCCTTGTACGCCGTTGATTCGCGTCGATAAGTGGCCATAGGCGTATTCGCGTTTAGTAGCCATCAGCGTCAGGACGGCAATATCGTTTTCATCCGCATAACTTGGCAGTTCGCGCCCAGTACCCAGCCAGGCGGTCGTGGCGTATTCGCCCGTCAACTCGGGTTCGCTGCCGTCGGGGCGTCGCCGTCCGCGCAGCGCGTGCAACACACCATCATCAGTCAGCAGGTAAAAGATACAAACCTGACGTGCGGTAGGGGATGATTTTTTCTTGGCGGATGGCGCGGTGCTGCCACCACCTCCCTCAGCGTCAAGTCGAATCGTTGTCTCAAGCCAAGAAGCCAACGGTGCGGGTAGGCCCGTCTTTTGCATGGTTGGCCTAGGGCTCCCCACTTCATTTAATGGGTTTTGCGCCGTCGTATCGGTTGCTTTGCGGACATCACTCGCGTGCCCATTGCGGCCCGTCACTGTACCGATGCCGGACTGCGACGCGGGCTTCACAACACCAGGCTGCCTCGTGTCGATCGCGGTAATCGACGCAAACCCTGGGCCATCGTCCGCTGATTTCCAGCTACCGACCCAGCGCAATACGAGCGCGGCAGCGTGTTTGCAGTTGTTTTGCACCGGGCAGGTGCACTCAGAATCGATCACATAGAACTCGCCGTCACTCAGGTTAGCTGTAAGCTCGATACTCGTCTGATAGGGTTCATCGGCCGTGCCCTGTACTTCGCCGCGAACAAGCCACTCTCCATCATGAGTCTGCTTCGCCCACAGCCACAAGATGTCATGTTTATCGCGTTCGATGCCGATGGCGCGTGCAGTGATTGCGTTGCCAAAGGTTTCGCGGATTTGGTTCACCACCTGTCGAAAACCGAGGCGATCAGGCCCGTGATTTTTTGGTTTGCTTGGCATCAGACAACAATATGCGGAGATAGTGGGGGAAGCCGGGTCGCGCGCGCTGTGGAACGGAGCAGGCAGGGTGAGACACCGGTTTGATCGGCGGCCTATTTTCGCTTGGTTCCAGCTGAAAAGGCTTGAAAATGCCCGCCGAATGGCGACTTTGGCAGATTAGAACGCCTCGCCCGGCACCCGCACAAACCCTTCCATCAGCACGCGCGCGCTGCGGCTCATCACTGCTTTTTTAACCACCCACTCGCCGTTAACCTGCGCGGCCTCGGCGCCCACGCGTAATGTGCCCGATGGATGCCCAAAGCGAACAGCGCTGAGTGCCCCGCCGCCGGCGGCGAGGTTGACCAGCGTGCCGGGAATCGCTGCGGCTGTGCCGATGGCGACGGCGGCCGTTCCCATCATCGCGTGATGCAACTTGCCCATCGACATCGCGCGCACCAGCAAATCAATCTCGTTCGCGGCAATTTGTTTACCGCTAGATGCGAGGTAGTCTGTTGGCCTTGCAACGTAGGCAACTTTCGGCGTGTGCTGGCGTTTAACGGCTTCGTCTAATTGTTTGATCAGCCCCATCCGCATCGCGCCATGGGCGCGAATGGTTTCGAACATGGCCAACGCTTTTGCGTCACTGTTGATGTGGTCTTGCAACTCCGTACCCGTGTATCCAATCGCCTCGGCTTCGACAAAGATGGTGGGGATGCCTGCGTTGATCATCGTCGCGCGCAATAATCCAACCCCGGGGACATCGAGCGCGTCGATGACATTACCGGTCGGAAACATTGCGCCCGCCGCGCTTTTGTCACCTGCACCTCCCTCTTCTGCGGCCGGGTCCATGAATTCAAGTTGTACTTCCGCCGCGGGGAAGGTCACGCCGTCAAGTTCAAAGTCACCGGTCTCTTGCACTTCGCCGTTGGTGATCGGCACATGAGAGATGATGGTCTTCTGAATATTGGCCTGCCAGATGCGGACGATCGCGAAGCCGTTTTGCGGGATGCGCGATGGGTCGACCAAACCATTGGCCACTGCGAACGGCCCGACCGCCGCGCTGAGGTTGCCGCAATTCCCGCTCCAGTCAACGAACGGTTTGTCGATCGCCACCTGCCCAAACAAGTAGTCAATGTCGTGGTCGGGGCGATTGCTCTTGGACAAGATAACGGTCTTACTCGTGCTGGAGGTGCCGTTACCCAGGCCGTCGATTTGTTTGCCATAAGGGTCTGGCGAGCCGATGACACGAAGTAACAATGCATCGCGCGCCTCGCCCGGCGCTTGCGCGGCATGAGGCAAATCGGTAAGTTTGAAGAAGGTACCTTTAGATGTGCCACCGCGCATGTAGGTTGCGGGAATTTTGATTTGCGGAGCGCGAGACATCGTTATGCCGCCTTCGCTGATGCCAAGAAGTCCTTGGCAAACCGTTGCAATACGCCGCCTGCCTCATACACGGACACCTCCTCGGCCGTATCCAGGCGGCAGGTTACCGGCACTTCAACCCGTTCGCCGTTCTTGCGTGTAATGAGCAATGCAAGCATGGTGCGCGGTGTGCGCTCGCCGGCCACGTCATAGACTTCCGTGCCGTCGAGTTTCAACGTGAGGCGATTGGTGCCAGGCAAAAACTCCAGAGGCAATACCCCCATGCCGATGAGGTTGGTGCGATGAATCCGCTCGAAGCCCTCGGCGACGATGGCCTCGACACCCGCCAGCCTCACGCCCTTTGCCGCCCAGTCGCGCGAAGACCCTTGGCCGTAGTCGGCACCAGCGATGATGATGAGCGGCTGCTTGCGCTGCATGTAGGTCTCAATGGCTTCCCACATGCGCGTGACCTTGCCCTCGGGCTCGATACGAGCGAGCGAGCCACGCTTCACCTGGCCATTAACCACCGCCATCTCATTCATTAGCGTTGGGTTGGCAAATGTCGCGCGTTGCGCGGTGAGGTGGTCGCCGCGATGGGTCGCGTAAGAGTTGAAGTCTTCTTCGGGCAAACCCATTTTAGCGAGATACTCGCCCGCCGCGCTGTTGGCCATAATGGCATTCGATGGTGACAAATGATCCGTAGTGATGTTGTCACCGAGCAGTGCGAGGGGCCGCATCCCTTTCAATGTACGTTCGCCTCCAATCGCACCGTCGCCAGTGGTGTCCCAATACGGTGGACGACGAATGTAAGTGCTTTGTGGACGCCAATCATAGAGCGGCGTGACCTTGGCTGTGGAACTTGCACGACCCTCGAACATCGGTATGTACACCTTGCGGAACTGCTCGGGCTTCACCGCCTTGGCGACAATGGCATCGATTTCGTCATCGCTCGGCCAGATGTCTTTGAGCGTGATCGGCTTGCCGCTCTGGTCTAGGCCAAAGGCATCGCGCTCGATGTCAAAGCGAATGGTCCCGGCGATCGCGTAGGCGACGACCAACGGTGGCGAGGCGAGGAAGGCTTGTTTCGCGTAAGGATGAATACGGCCGTCGAAATTGCGGTTGCCCGATAGAACAGCCGTTGCATACAAATCGCGGTCAGTGATTTCTTTCTGAATGGCGGGATCGAGCGCGCCGGACATGCCATTGCACGTGGTGCACGCAAAGGCGACGATGCCAAATCCAAGTTTCTCCAACTCCGGCATCAGCCCGGCTTCATTCAGATAGAGTGCGACCGTTTTGGAACCGGGGGCGAGGGAGGACTTCACCCAAGGCTTGCGCTTCAGCCCCACCCGGTTGGCGTTGCGTGCAAGCAACCCTGCCGCAATCACATTGCGCGGGTTGCTGGTATTGGTACAACTAGTTATTGCAGCGATGATCACGGCACCATCCGGCATCTGGCCGGGAGTTTCCGTCCAAGGTGCTGCGATGCCTTTGGCAACTAAGTCAGTCGTCGAAACCCGCGCGTGTGGATTCGACGGGCCGGCCATGGTTCGTACTACTGTCGAGAGATCGAACGACAACGCGCGTTCGTACACAGCCGACTTCAAACTATCCGCCCACAGGCCGGCAACTTTGGCGTAAGTTTCCACCAGCTTGACTTGCGCATCGTCGCGGCCAGTGAGCTTGAGATACTCAATCGTTTGTTCATCGATGGCAAATAATGCTGCGGTTGCACCGTATTCCGGCGCCATATTCGAAATCGTGGCGCGGTCACCCAGCGTCAGCGATGCGGCACCATCACCATAAAACTCCAAATACGCGCCGACCACTTTTGACTTGCGCAAAAACTCAGTGAGGGCCAAAACAATGTCGGTCGCGGTAATGCCGGGTTGGCGTTTGCCGGTCAAATGCACGCCAACAATTTCTGGCAGGCGCATCCAAGACGCGCGGCCAAGCATCACGTTCTCCGCTTCAAGTCCGCCGACGCCGACGGCGATCACACCCAGCGCATCGACGTGCGGCGTGTGGCTATCGGTGCCCACACAAGTATCAGGAAACGCCACGCCGTGTTGCGCGTGAATCACCGGCGACATTTTCTCCAGATTGATCTGGTGCATGATGCCGTTGCCAGCGGGAATCACGTCGACATTATTGAACGCGTTCTTGGTCCACTCGATGAAGTGGAAGCGATCTTGGTTGCGACGATCCTCAATTGCGCGATTCTTCTCAAATGCATCGGGGTCGAAGCCGCCACACTCGACTGCCAGCGAATGGTCCACAATCAATTGCACCGGCACCACCGGATTGACCTTCGCCGGGTCGCCACCTTGATCGGCGATCGCGTCGCGCAACCCCGCTAAATCCACCAGCGCAGTTTGGCCCAGGATGTCGTGGCACACCACGCGGGCGGGAAACCAAGGGAAGTCACGGTCGCGCTTGATCTCAATGATTTGCTTCAAGCATTCGTCGATGATCGAGGGGTCGGCTTTGCGCAAAATGTTTTCTGCGTGAACCCGTGCGGTATAGGGCAGCGTGGCAAATGCGCCGGGTTTGATGGCATCAACCGCGCCTTGAACGTCGAAGTATTCTAGTGCGGAGCCGACGTGGGTGAAATGTAGGGGTTTGCGATGTGCGGTGTTCATGGGGTTCTGGGTAATGCAGGCAATTGACAGGGAATGGTGCTAGAGCGATACGCCAAAACGCGCCGCGAGCTGGATGGTGGCGAGATACAGCAGTGCCGTAATGCCGCAACACGCGGCGAGGGCAAGCCAGAAATTCATACCGGCGCGCAACATGGCCGGCAGGATGAGAAACATCGGCAACGAGGGCAGCACGTACCAAAATGTTGCCTCTGCATGGCTGGCAATTTTTGCGGCGTCCTTGGTTTCAACTTGCATCCAAATCATCACCAGAACCGACACAAGCGGCAGCGACACGATCAACGCCGCCAGCGCGGGAACCCGCTTTGCAAGCTCGCTCGCGGCGGCGATGATCGCCGCCGATACGAGTAGCTTGATCAAAACGAGGTTCATGTGATGTCGATCGACTACTTGCGGTCTTTCAGCGGCACAAACTTCATGTCGTCTGGCCCGACGTAGTTGGCACTCGGTCGAATGATCTTGTTGTCGATACGCTGCTCAATCACGTGTGCCGCCCAGCCGGAAGTGCGGCTGATGATGAATAGTGGCGTGAACATCGAGGTCGGCACACCCATCATGTGATACGAGCAGGCACTGAACCAATCGAGGTTCGGGAACATTTTTTTCTCGCGCCACATGACGGTCTCAAGCCGCGCGGCGATATCGAAGAGCTTCATATTGCCGGCTTGCTTCGACAAACTGCGTGCCACTTCCTTAATGACCACGTTGCGCGGATCGGACACGGTGTAGACCGGATGGCCGAAGCCGATGATGACTTGCTTTTCCGCGACACGTTTGACGATATCGGCTTCCGCTTCGTCAGGATTGTCATAGCGTGACTGGATGTCGAATGCGGCCTCGTTTGCACCACCATGCTTCGGCCCACGCAGTGCACCGATGGCGGCCGTGATCGCAGAGTGCATATCGGACATGGTGCCCGCCACGACACGCGCGGTGAAGGTTGATGCATTAAATTCATGTTCGGCGTACAAAACAAGGGAGGTGTGCATCGCGCGGACCCACTCGCGTGAGGGCGGCTTGCCATGCAACAAGTGCAGGAAGTGGCCGCCAATGGAGTCATCATCGGTTTCGACGTCGATGCGCTTGCCGTTGACCGCAAAGTGATACCAGTACAGCAGCATCCCACCAAATGAAGCCATCATGCGGTCGGCGATGTCGCGCGCGCCTTGAATGTTGTGGTCGTCTTTCTCTGGCAAGGTACAGCCAAGCACGGAGCAGGCGGTGCGCAACACGTCCATCGGGTGTGTTGATGCGGGGAGGCATTCGAGCACATCTTGCACCGCCATCGGAATGCCGCGCATTGATTTCAGTTTTGTTTTGTAGGCAGCGAGTTCGGCCACATTCGGCAGCTTGCCGTGTACCAAGAGATGAGCAATCTCTTCAAATTCGCAGGTGTTGGCGACATCGAGAATATCGTACCCGCGATAGTGCAAATCATTGCCGGTGAGTCCAACCGTGCAGATGGCGGTATTACCGGCAACCACGCCAGACAGCGCGACGGATTTTTTGACTTTGGGTGCCGTGCTCGCGGCGGCGGTGTTACCAGAAATGTCAGACATTGCTGCTCCTTATAGTTTTTGCATCAATTCGATGCGATTACCAAACGGGTCCCAAATCGAGCCGCGCTTGAACCCTGCGGGGCCTTTGTCGACGCGGGCTTTGAATCCTTTTGTTTCGGCCTGCGCGAACAACGCGTCGAAGTTATCAACACGCATGGCGGGATGCGCGTGGGGCGATGGCGTGAACGTGACACCGGGATTGATGTCCTCGCCGAGATGCAAATTGACGGTGCCCGACGTCAGCCACGCGCCGCTCTGGCGCATGTCGGCGGGCTTCGGCACGCGGGCGAAGCCGAGGAAGTCGACATAAAACGCGAGTGCGTCGTCGAGGCGACCCGGTTCAATTGAAACCTGTACGTGATCAAACGATGAGATCATGTTGAACGCCGCGCCTTCCATGTTGCCGGTGAAATGCGATGCAAGATGTGCGTCTTAAGCGGCCAGTCGGCGGGTACGCGTGGATGGTCAAAATTGGCCGAGGGGTCATGCGTCATGCCGAGCCGTTCCATGACCTGGTGCGAAGGCGTATTTGTCGGCACAGACATTGCGACGACTTCGGGTAAGTCGAGTTCATCAAATGCGAAGTTCATCGCGGCGACCGCCCCCTCGGTAGCGTAGCCTTTGTGCCACGCATCGCGTGAAAGTCGCCAACCAATTTCGACGGCGGGCATCCACGGCGCTTCAAATGCGGGAAGGCTCAGTCCGACAAAGCCGGCGAACGCGTGAACGCCGGGAATCTCAATGGCCCACATGCCCCAACCGCGCTGCGCGATGTTGCCGCGAATGCGATTAGCTTCGTCGTCCGCCTCGGTGCGGTCCAATAATTTGGGAAAGTATTTGCGCACCTCAGTGTCCGCATTCATCGCCGCCCACCGGTCCAAGTCGCTGTCTTTCCATTGGCGCAGCAACACGCGCCGCGTGCGCAGTTCAATCGGTGAGGCAAAGGTTCGCACTACGAGGCTGCGAATCTTCGTCAATGGCGCTTGATCAGGCATTACTTTTTTGCGGCAAAGAGCTTGTCGAGCGACTGCTCGTAGGCGTGGTAGTTGATGACTTCGTAGAGCTCTTCACGCGTTTGCATGGTATCGACGACATTTTTTTGCGTGCCGTCGCGGCGGATCGCCTTATAAACATTTTCCGCCGCTTTGTTCATCGCGCGGAATGCCGACAGCGGGTAGAGAATCATGCCAATCCCAGCGTCGCGGCATTCATCGACCGTGAAAAACGGCGTTTTGCCGAATTCAGTGATGTTGCAAAGCACCGGCACCTTGGTGGCTTCGACCATGCGTTTGTAGGTCGCCATATCTACAACAGCGTCGGCGAACACGCCGTCCGCGCCAGCTTCGGCGCAGGCGACCAGTCGGTCGATCGCACCGTCTGCCCCCTCGTTTTGGAAAGCATCGGTGCGCGCGATCAAAAAGAAGTCGGGGTCGATTTTGGCATCGACTGCCGCTTTGACGCGGTCAACCATTTCTTGCTTGGTGACGACTTCTTTGCCCGGACGGTGGCCGCACCGCTTCGCGCCGACCTGGTCTTCAATATGGCAAGCCGCTGCACCGAACTTGATCAGAGACTTCACCGTGCGGGCGATGTTGAATGCCGAGGCACCGAAGCCGGTATCGATATCTACAAGCAGCGGCACGTCGCACACGTCGGTGATGCGGCGAATGTCGGTCAGCACGTCGTCGAGATTGTTAATACCCAGATCCGGCATGCCGAGTGAACCGGCCGCGACACCGCCGCCGGACAAGTAAATCGCCCGGTAGCCCGCGCGTTTTGCCAGAAGGGCGTGGTGGGCGTTGATGGTGCCGATAACTTGCAGCGGCGATTCGTCCTTTAGGGCTTGGCGAAATTTTGCACCGGCAGAGGTGACCATGATCTTTCCTTGTTTTCCGAAAGTGAAACCCTAGTATTGGCGGGTATTTCAAGGCAGTTTTGCCTGGAAATGCCCTTCGATAGGCGAGTTTTCGTTTTAGTTGAAGAACGCCTGCGTTGCGACGTCCGGGATTTTAACGCCCGTGACCCTGGCTTTTTGTAACAGCTCCCAGAAGTAGCGATAGGTTGCGCGGTCGTGCAGCTCCCCTTTGTACTGAATGGGGCCCCAATCGACCGCCTGCGCCGCGAGCAGGATATTGGCCGCATCTTCAACTTCGGAATGGTCGGGCTTCATCGCATCCACAATTGGTTGGATTTGCGCGGGATAGATCGACCACATTCGCAGGAACCCGAACTCGTTGCGCGCGCGGCGCGCATCGCCGCTGACCACTTCGGGATTTTTCAGATCGAGGCAAACGTTGTGCGCGGGCACGATGCCGTTCGCCAGTGCTGCCGCAACCAGCTCGGCTTTGCCGCGTGCGATCAAGCGATGCTCGAACTGTCCGGGCGAGCGCATCGCCGATGCCGGAATCGCCCCATGGTGTGCAGAGACAAAATCCATCAGGCCAAAGTCGAGAACCTCGATATTGGGCAGGGTGGCAATTTGGTGAATGTCGCGGAGCGCGCCGTGCGTTTCGATCAGCACGTGAATCGCAATTTCGCGTCCAGTGTTGGCTGTCGCCGACACCGCGCGCACGTACTCGATCATTTCCTTGACTTCGGCGTATGAGGTCGATTTCGGGATGGTGATGTAACGCAGCAATTTGCCCGCGCCACCGACAAGGATATCGACGTCCTGCCTCCAGAACGGGTTAGAGTAGTCGTGAATCCGCGCACCGGCCATCTTGTGTTTGTTCTCGGCGCTGTTGACCATCCGCACAATCATTTCGGCGTGGGTTTTTTCCTGGCCCGCCGGTGCGCCGTCTTCGCAGTCACAGGTAATGTCAAAAATCGGTCCGAGTGTGTCCTGTAGCGCGAGGGCCTTGCCGATGAGTTTTTCACTGCCGGCAAAGTGTTCACAAGACGGGATGACCGGGAACGGTTTTTCCCCGGCAAACAGGGCTTGGGTGGGATGAACGTTTGACATGATGTCCTTGGAATTAACGTCGGCGCGGAACAAGTAGGGTGAGGTCCATCGACAGTACTTTGCTGTCGGGTGGCGCGGAGGCGAATGTGGGGCTGCTCGGGTCGATGTTCTTGAATGCCATAAGCCCAACTCTCAGAGCCCCTAGCCGGTCACTTACTGGCCATTTCATCAACGGCATGGAGGCTGCGTAGATGGTGTCACCGGCGAAGGTGGGGTTGAGATGCGAGCCCGCATTGATCGCGGCAATAGCGAGAGCGTTTTCGAAGCCATCAAAGCTAAGCGCCCGCGCAATGGAAATGATCTGCCCGCCATAAATCAGACGTTTGCCGAATCGGCTTCCCGTCATGTGGTGCAAGTCAAAATGCACACGCGCTGTGTTTTGGTAGAGCTTGGTCGCTAGCGTGTGATCGGTTTCGTCGATGGTAATGCCAGCGGGATGGGGAATGTGCTGGTGCGGCAGTGTCGTCAAAATCTCGAACGGGTCCTGCTTGTCAGTTCGGTCAACTGCGATGTAGTCTTCCCAGAACTTGCTGCCACCGGTTGTACGCGCGATTGCCTCTGCGGAGAGATCAAACGCCGCGGGTGCTGCAATCAGCTTCGGGTCGGGTATCGCCTGGAAGGTCAGCGTGCCACGCGGAGTATCGACGACTTCAGGCGAAACCGCGGTCTGCCGATGCACCATGACCCAGCGCACCCAGGTCAGCACCAGCTCATCCCGCTGGTTGTAACCGTTTGAGCGTAAATACACCACGCCAGTTTTGCCGTTACTGTTGGGCTTTAACCCGACAACCTCGGATTCGGCGCGCAATGTATCGCCAACAAAGACAGGCTGAACGAACCGACACTCGGCGTAACCGAGGTTTGCAACCGCGTTATATGAAACATCCGGCACGGTTTTGCCGAAGGCGATGTGGAACACCAACAGGTCATCCACCGGCGTTGTTGGATATCCAAGTGATTGCGCGAACGGCTCGCTGCAATGCAAAGGATTTCGCGAACCTGTCAGCGCCTGGTAGAGCGCGGTGTCGCCATGCGTGATCGTGCGCGGAATTGCGTGGACAAATTTTTGTCCTACCGCGTAGTCCTCAAAAAAATAGCCGGTCGCAGGTCGCATGGTTGGTGGCGGTTGAAAAGCAGGCTAGGCTGCTTCCAGTTCCTTAATCATTTGTGCCAGCGCGATGGTTCTTTTGGATGCGGCAACATGGTGCTGCTCAACTAGGCGTCCGTTCAGCATGATGGTGCCGCGTCCGGCTTGATGGGCATTGTCGAGTGCCTGGATCACCTCATACGCGAACGCAATTTCGGTTGCTTTGGGCGTGAACGCATCATTGCAATAGGCGAGCTGGTTGGGGTGGACCAATGACTTGCCGTCGAAACCAAGATCCCGCGTGAGGCGACAAGCCATTTCGAAGGAATGCATGTCTTTGATGTCGATACTAATGCCGTCGACTACGGCGCGTTTGTAAGCGCGTCCTACCAGCAGCACATGGGCGAGTGAATACTGCAATGGTATTCGGTCCGGCGTCTTGCGGCCATGGAGCTGGGTGATGAGGTCGGACGTAGCGAGGATCAGGCAGGCTATGCGGTTAGAGGCGGAAGCAATGTCTTCGGCACGAAGCACTGCCAGCGGACTCTCGATCATGACCATGATCGGCAGGTGCGAACCACCAGCGGCGTCTAACGCGTCGAGCGCATCGAGCACATCCTGTTTGGACTCAATGTTTGGAAACAGCACCGCGTCAACACCGATCTTTGCGATCGCCTTGACATCGTCCTGCCCCCACGGGGAGTCGAGGTCGTTCACCCGCACGACTAATTCACGCCGACCATAACCACCACTCAGAATCGCCTCGACGACTTGTGTACGGGACAGCTCTTTGTTCTCAACGAGAACGGAATCGCCCAAGTCAAAAATGACCGAGTCGACCTTTAAGCTGCGGGCTTTGTTCAAAAATCGCGTAAAGCATCCAGGAACGTAAAGCATGGAGCGGCGTGGGCGAAGGAAGGGGGTCATTGGCAGAAAGTAGAGATTTGACGATGGCGACTGGTGCTAGGTGAGTCTGATTTGAACCGGTCGAGTCGTGGCGGTAGGAGGGTCGGTATTGAGTTTTTGCGTTGCAGCAATTTTACGACGATGCAACAAAAAGTCAATCAGACTTATATCTTATATAAGACATGATTCGGCTCAGCTGATAAAATTTGCGTATGGAAAATCAACAACCCCCGAACTCCGCGAACAATGCTGTTGGTCAGCCGCCCGGTGGCGGGGCCACGTTCCAGCCGCTCTACGAGCAGATAAAGGCGTTGATTACGCGCAGCTTGGTCGTTGGAGAGTGGGGGCCGGGTGAGTTGATCCCATCAGAGTTTGAACTGGCGAGAAGGTTCGGCGTGAGCCAGGGTACGGTGCGCAAGGCAATCGACGCGCTGGCGGCGGAATTCATCGTGGTGCGCCGTCAGGGCAAGGGCACGTTTGTCGCAACGCATACTGCACCGACGCACCAGTACCGGTTTCTGCGCATACGCGCCGACGGTGCCGATCTCGACAGCGCCAAACATCATCCGCGGACGATTTTTGTCGGCCTGCAAAAAGCCAAGGCCGATAGCAGCAGTGCCGCCAAGCTCGCCCTCAGGCTCAACCAATCGGTGTGGGTGATTTCCCGGCTTCTTGTGTTCGATGATCGCCCGCTAATTTTTGACGAAATTGTGTTGGCGCAATCTGGGTTTCCCAACCTAAGCATGGAGAAGCTGGTCGCGTCACGGGGATCGATCTACAGCTTCCTCGAGACGGCATACGGTACCCGCATGGTGCGGGCTGAAGAGAGTATCAAGGCGGTCGGTGCGAACAAGCTTGCCGCAAAACACCTCGGTGTGCCGGTGGGGACGCCTCTTCTCAGTGTCGACCGCGTGGCCTATAGCTATGGTGATAAACCAGTCGAGTGGCGTCGTGGCCTTTGTCTGACCGACGGCTACTCGTACTACAACGATCTGGCTTAGCCGGTCGCTAGCGTCAGGTATCGAGTTGTTGACGCACTGCATTTAGCAGCCAGTCATTTAAGCTGAGGCCGGCAGCTTGTGCCGCGATTAGCGCTTCGGCATGTGTTTCGGCAGGCAGGCGCAGCAGTACTCTTCCGCCGACTTGCTTCTGCGGCGCGACTCCAGCCTCTCGGCACACTGAAAGGTAATGGTCAATGGCGAATTCGAAATCGCCGCGCAGTTCATCCACACTCGCGCCGTGGAACGAGATGCGTTCGGCGAGCCCGAGCACATTTCCGGCGAACACACGATCCGCTTCATCATAATCAATGCGCGCAAGATAGCCTTTATAGCGCATGATGTTTTTCATAGTGACGGTTGGCGCACGTAGTGCCCGGTACAATGGCCTAAAGCATCATTTTTGCATGATATCAAAAAATGATACTAAAAGATTTTTTGCCGGCATGTTCGTCTTGCTCAAGTCGGTTGGAGTCCTGAATGGCGCAGAAAACGCATTAAAAAACAAATGTTTAAGTTCCTAAGTGACACGGTTTTACAGGATTGCGCGTGGAGAAGAGGGGTAACTTTCGGCAAGGCGTTGTTGTCGCCGAAGATTGTGTTGTGGGTAGAATCTCATGAATGGGTATAAAGCGATGTGACAAGCCGAGTTTGGCCGGTGACTGGTGTTTGCTGTCCGGTGGATGTCTTCGCTGATTTCTATGCCCATCCCTATTGGAATTCCGCAAGGTAACAATATGTCCCCTCATACGGTCTCGTCCCCCAAGAATCGCCCCAAGTATTACGACTTGAACCTGCTCAATCTACCGACGCCGGGATTGGTATCGATCTTTCACCGAATCACGGGGGTGGCGATGTTCCTGTTTCTGATCCCGCTGGCGTTGTTCATCTTGCAAACGACGCTCTCTTCGGAGGCGGGCTTTGCTTCTTGGAAGGGGTATTTCGCCCACCCGCTGGTGAAGCTGATTGTTGTCGGCTTCGTCTGGTCATTTATGCACCACTTGTTTGCTGGCGTCCGCTACCTTCTGCTTGATTTGCACATCGGTATTGCCAAGGTACCGGCACAGAATTCCGCGCGGGTTGTGCTTGTCGCCGGCCTCGTCGCAACTGCGGTTTTTGCCGCACGCATTTGGTAGAGGCGAAATGAAAAACACTAAACAACCGGTCGGTGCCCACTATGGCTGGAAAGATTGGATGATCCAGCGTGTTACCGCCGCAGTCATGTTGGTGTACAGCGTTTTGATACTCGGCTTCTTTCTGCTGCATGGCAGCGTTGCATTTGCGGATTGGAAACAACTGTTCCAGAACCAGCTTGTGCGGATTCTCTCGCTGCTGTTTTTTTTCGCGGTTTTCTACCACGCCTGGATTGGGGTCAGAGATGTGCTGATGGACTACATCAAACCGTTTTTCATCCGGCTTTCGTTGCAAGTAGCGGTTTGTTTGTTTCTGATCGTATGTTCGATCTGGACCGTCTCTATTCTGTGGGGCAATTAGACAATGGCTTCAGTTTCATCACTACCGGTTCGCAAATTCGATGCAGTCGTTGTCGGTGCGGGCGGCTCCGGCTTGCGCGCCGCGTTACAGCTTTCAACCGCAGGGCTAACGGTTGCGGTGCTGTCCAAGGTGTTTCCCACGCGCTCGCATACTGTCGCAGCGCAGGGCGGCGTTGGTGCATCGTTGGGCAATATGGGCGAGGATAACTGGCACTGGCATATGTATGACACGGTAAAGGGATCCGACTGGCTTGGTGACCAAGATGCGATTGAGTTCATGTGTAAAGCTGCTCCCGAAGCCGTCATCGAGCTCGAGCATTTTGGCATGCCGTTCGACCGTAATGACAATGGCACGATATACCAGCGTCCGTTCGGTGGACATTCGCAAAATTTTGGTGAGAAGCCGGTTCAGCGTTCTTGCTGTGCAGCGGATCGTACCGGGCACGCCATGTTGCACACGCTCTATCAGCGCAATGTTTTCGCCAATACGCAGTTCTTCGTCGAATGGATGGCGCTTGATCTGATTCGCGACGCTGCCGGCGATGTGGTTGGCGTCACCGCGCTTGAGATGGAAACCGGCGAGGCAATGATTTTCCATGCCAAGGCTACGTTGTTTGCCACGGGGGGTGCTGGCCGGATCTATGCCTCTTCAACGAATGCATTTATCAACACGGGTGACGGTCTGGGCATGGCAGCGCGTGCGGGTATTCCGCTGGAAGATATGGAGTTCTGGCAGTTTCATCCAACCGGAGTCGCCGGTGCCGGTGTGCTGATTACCGAGGGGGTACGCGGTGAAGGTGGCATTCTGCTGAATAAAGACGGCGAACGTTTTATGGAACGTTACGCGCCGACCATGAAAGATCTTGCTTCGCGCGATGTCGTTTCACGCGCCATGGCAACCGAAATCAAGGACGGTCGTGGTGCCGGACCAAATAAAGATTACATTCTGCTGAAACTCGATCACCTCGGGCCTGACGTCATCAACAAAAGGCTGCCGGGCATCCGCGAAATCGCGCTCAAGTTTGGCAACGTCGACTGCACCAAAGAGCCTATCCCGGTGGTGCCGACTTGCCACTACCAAATGGGAGGCATCCCAACCAATTACCTCGCAGAAGTGGTGATCCCGCAGAACGGCAATCCAAATACCGTCGTTCCGGGTTTCTATGCGGCCGGCGAAGTAGGGTGTGCGTCGATCCACGGTGCGAACCGGCTTGGCACCAATTCACTGACCGATCTGCTGGTGATGGGCAAGTCTGCCGGCGATTCGATGATCAAGTTCATCCGTGAAAATAACACGCACAAGCCGTTGCCAGCCGGAGCAGGAGATGTTTCGATGGCGCGCATTGCAAAGCTAGATGCAAAAACCGGCGGTGAGTCGGTGCATGCCGTGGGAGATGCGATGCGCCAAACCATGCAGGCGCACTGCGGGGTGTTTCGCTTCCCTGACATGCTCGAAAAGGGCGTGACCAAAATCAAGCAGGTTGCCGAGCGCGCCGAGCATTTGCAAATCAAGGATAAGTCGAAGGTGTTTAACACCGCACGTATCGAGGCACTTGAATTGCAGAACCTCATTGAAGTGGCGGTTGCAACCATGGTGTCGGCAGAAGCGCGCAAAGAAACGCGCGGTGCGCATGATCGGGCCGATTTCCACGATCGTCCTGGCTTTGTTAACGGTCGCGACGACGACAACTGGCTCAAGCACACGCTTTGGTACAAAGAGGGAAACAAGCTTGACTACAAGCCGGTGAATTTGAAACCACTTACCGTTGATTCCTTCGCCCCAAAAGCGCGCACCTACTAAGTGATACGGATACAGAAATGAAATTTCAGATTCTTCGCTTTGACCCAGATGTTGACCAGAAGCCGTACTTCAAGGAGTACGATATTGCGCTTGAGCCCTCAGACCGGATGTTGCTCGATGCGCTGATTCGCATCAAGTCGATCGACGATACGCTGGCGTTGCGCCGTTCCTGTCGTGAAGGCGTGTGTGGTTCAGACGCCATGAACATTAATGGCAAAAATGGTCTGGCCTGCATTACCAAGGTCTCCGAGCTCAAAGAGCCGGTGGTATTAAAGCCACTTCCGGGGCTGCCCATCATTCGCGACCTGATCGTCGACATGACGCAGTTTTTCCAACAGTACCATTCCATTACCCCCTTCGTCATCAACAACGATCCTGCGCCGGAGAAAGAGCGGCTACAGTCGCCGCAAGATCGCCTTGAGCTGGACGGCCTGTACGAGTGCATCCTCTGCGCGTGTTGTTCAACGTCGTGCCCGTCGTTTTGGTGGAATCCGGACAAATTCGTCGGGCCTGCCGGGCTGCTTGCCGCCTATCGGTTTATTGCCGATACCCGCGATCAGGCGACCAATGACCGGCTCGATAACCTTGAAGACCCATATCGATTGTTCCGTTGCCACACCATCATGAACTGCGTGGACGTATGTCCTAAGGGATTAAACCCATCTTTGGCCATCGGCAAGATCAAGGAGATGATGGTTAAGCGGGCGGTTTGATGGAAGCTCAAGGCGAGGTAGTACAACAGGGCGTGGTCAGGGATGGCCGAATATTTGACCGCATTCGCTGGCGCGCAAGGCGGGGTTTGCTGGAAAACGATCTGCTGTTGCGAAAATTTTTGCAGGATGCGTTGGAAGGTCTCAGCGCAGAGGACCTGCAAGCACTGGATAAGTTGTTGCTGTTAAGTGATAACGATTTGCTGGACGTATTGATGGGGCGCAAGCCAGTGGCTGATGTTGCAACCGCCACATTGGTTTTGCGGATACAAAACGCGTAACGCCAATAATCTGATGCGCGGTGTAGCGATGTATAAAGGATCAAAGACAATGAATGTCAACGGTAAAGCAACTTTGACGCTTCAAAACGGTAACGCAATCGAGTTGCCAGTTTACGGTGGATCTCACGGCCCCGACGTAATTGATATCCGCAAGCTTTACGGGCAGACGGGAATGTTTACCTACGATCCCGGCTTTATGTCGACAGCGTCCTGCAACTCCACCATCACCTTCATTGACGGCGACAAAGGAGAGTTGTTGTATCGCGGTTATCCGATCGAACAGCTCGCAACAAAGTGTGACTTTCTGCAAGTCTGTCATCTGCTCTTGTACGGAGATTTGCCTGACGACGCTGGCCGCAAGGATTTCGTCAGCCGTGTCACCAATCACACGATGGTGCACGAGCAGATGCAGTTTTTCCTGCGTGGCTTCCGCCGGGACGCGCACCCGATGTCCGTCATGACCGGTTTGCTCGGCGCGATGTCGGCGTTCTACCCAGACTCGATCAATCTGCACGATAAAGAGCAGCGCGAGATTTCCGCGATTCGCCTGATCGCCAAGCTGCCGACGCTGACCGCCATGGCATACAAGTATACGGTGGGTCAGCCGCTGATTTACCCACGAAACGACTTGGGCTACACCGCAAACTTCATGCGCATGATGTTTGCCGTGCCGGCCGAGGAATACAAGATCAACGACGTGCTGGTGCGTGCGCTGGATCGCATTTTTATCCTGCATGCGGATCATGAGCAGAACGCCTCAACTTCGACGGTGCGGCTTTGCGCTTCGTCGGGTACAAACCCGTTTGCGGCGATCGCTGCGGGCGTGGCCTGTTTATGGGGGCCGGCGCATGGCGGCGCAAACGAGGCGGCGTTGAATATGCTCTACGATATCCAGCGAAACGGCGGCATCGAGAAAATCGGTGATTTCATCGCGCAGGTTAAAGACAAGAATTCCAGCGTGCGTCTAATGGGATTTGGTCACAGGGTCTACAAGAACTACGACCCGCGCGCGAAGCTGATGCGCGAAACCTGCTATGAGGTGTTGAACGAACTGGGGCTGCAAGACGATCCGCTGTTTAAGCTCGCGATGGCGCTGGAAAAGATTGCGCTCGAAGACGATTACTTTGTGAGTCGCAAGCTCTATCCAAACGTCGACTTCTATTCGGGCATTGTGCAAAAAGCGATTGGTATCCCGGTACCGCTATTCACCGCCATTTTCGCGCTGGCGCGGACGGTTGGGTGGATTGCACAGTTGAACGAAATGATCGCCGACCCGGAATACAAGATTGGTCGTCCACGGCAGTTGTACGTAGGTGCGCAGCGCCGCGACGTCAAGTAATCAAGTCTTCAGTTCACAGAACCCGCAGGTGAGGTAATCATTATGATGCGAGACTATCAGCAGTCCTCATTGTTCTTCGGCGCAAACGCCCCCTACATTGAGGAGCTGTATGAACAGTATTTGGTGGATCCTGCGTCCGTCCCCGAAAACTGGCGGAAACAATTTGACAGCCTGCCCAATATTGCTGGAAAGGCCGACAAGGACGTTCCGCATTCCCCAGTGATCGCCGCCTTCGAGCGGCTTGCCGCACAAGGCGGTGCCAAGCGGGTCGCCTATGCCAACGTCGGCGGCGGTGCAGGCTTGGCAGACCTCGGCGACAGCAAGAAGTCGTTTAAAGTTCTGCAGTACATCCGCGCACATCGCGTTTTGGGCGCGCGCAATTCTTCGCTCGATCCTCTGAAGCGAATGGAGCGGATGCAGGTTCCCGAACTTGAGTTGAGCTACTACGGTTTGACAGATGCCGATCTGGAGTTGGAGTTCGGGTTCGGGTCTTGGCAGGGAACTATCGGCGGCAACGCCGAGCGTGCAAAGCTGAAGGATATTGTTAGCGCGGTAAAGCGAACATACTGCGGAACGGTTGGTGCCGAGTACATGTACATTTCCCAGACCGAGCAGAAACGCTGGATCCAAGGCCAGCTAGAGTCTATTCAATCGCAGGCAACTCTCACCAAAGATGAGAAGCAGTTTTTGCTAGACCGGCTCACTGCGGCCGAGACGCTGGAGAAGTATCTGCACACGCGATACGTGGGACAGAAGCGTTTTTCACTTGAGGGTGGCGAGAGTTTGATTCCGCTGGTAGACGACATCATTCAAACTGCTGGCGCAAAAGGTGTCAAAGAGGTTGTGCTCGGCATGGCGCATCGCGGCCGATTGAATATCCTCGTGAATTCACTAGGTAAGCTGCCCGCCGATTTGTTTGCAGAGTTTGAGGGCAAACATGCGCATAACATCGGCTCTGGAGACGTGAAGTACCATCAAGGTTTCTCGTCGGACATTCAAACCACGGGGGGTGCAGTTCATCTTACGCTAGCCTTCAATCCGTCTCATTTGGAGATCGTCAATCCGGTTGTGGAAGGTTCGGTACGCGCCCGTCAGCAGCGTCGCCACGACCTGTCCGGTGACGAAGTCATCCCGTTGCTGATTCACGGCGATGCTGCTTTTGCCGGCCAGGGTGTCATCATGGAAACGATGGCCCTATCACAAACGCGCGGGTTTAAAACCGGCGGCACGGTGCATATCGTCGTCAACAATCAGGTTGGTTTCACCACCTCTGATACGCGCGATTCTCGCTCGTCCTTGTACTGCACAGATATTGCCAAGATGATCGAAGCGCCGGTATTCCACGTCAACGCGGATGATCCCGAGGCAGTCATTATGGTTGGTCGCATTGCGTTGGAATACCGGATGAAGTTCCACAAGGACGTTGTGATTGATATGGTTTGCTTCCGCAAACTCGGCCACAACGAACAAGACGAGCCGTTTGTCACCCAGCCGCTGATGTACAAGAAGATTGCGCAGCACCCAGGTACGCGCAAGCTCTATGCGGACAAACTTGCGGCCGAGGGCACGGTGGGGCCGACCTATGGCGACGACTTGGTAACAAACATTCGCTCGCGCCTGGATGCAGGGAAGAGTACCAACACCAGAATCTTGTATGGTATCAAGCCGCCCCTGGCTGTGGATTGGGCGCCTTATATCGGACAGGACTGGCGCGCGTCCTACGAATCGAAAGTGCCGATGCAGAAGTTGCAGGCATATGCCGATCGCCTCACGCTGATCCCATCTGACTTCAAGTGCCATACCTCGGTTGAAAAGTTGCTTGAGGCGCGACGCAAGATGGGCAAAGGGGAGCAGCCGCTCGATTGGGGTATGGCTGAAAACCTAGCCTACGCAACGCTAGTGGCGAACAGTGTTCCGGTGCGGATTAGCGGGCAGGATTGTGGACGCGGCACGTTTGCCCACCGGCATGCCGTGATGCACGATCAGAATCGTGAGAAGTGGGATTCGGGGACATACGTTCCGTTACAGAACATCGTCGAAAATCAGGGTAGCTTTTTGGTGATCGATTCGCTGCTCTCGGAAGAGGCGGTGCTGGGTTTTGAATATGGTTATGCATCTGCGCAACCGTTTGAGTTGGTGATTTGGGAAGCCCAGTTTGGCGATTTTGCCAACGGTGCACAAGTGGTGATCGACCAGTTCATCTCTTCGGGTGAATCGAAGTGGGGGCGCTTGTGCGGCCTGAGTCTGTTCTTGCCGCATGGTTACGAAGGCCAGGGTCCAGAGCATTCATCGGCGCGCTTGGAGCGCTTTCTACAGCTGTGCGCGGAACACAATATTCAAGTTGTGGTGCCTTCCACCGCAGCGCAGCACTACCACATGATTCGCCGACAGGCGCTGCGACCGGCGCGCAAGCCGCTGGTCGTGATGATGCCAAAGTCGTTATTGAGGAAGAAAGAAGCGACTTCATCACTGGAAGAGCTTGCCAATGGCAAGTTTGAAGTGGTCATCGGCGAGACCGCCAAGCTGAATGCGAAGAAAGTGAAAAGGGTAGTCGTGTGCTCTGGCAAGGTGTACTACGATATTGTTGCCGAGCGCGAAAAGCGCGCAATCGACGACATTGCGGTCGTTCGTGTTGAACAGCTGTATCCGTTCCCGCATGAGGAGTTTGCACAGCAAATTGCCGCCTTTCCGGCAGCAAAATCGGTTGTTTGGGCGCAGGAGGAGCCGGCCAATCAAGGTGCTTGGCACCGCATCCAGCATTACCTGAAACGCAATATGCGTGCCGACCAGACCCTTGGCTACGCTGGCCGCGCGTCATCCGCATCGCCAGCGGTGGGTTATCTGGCAAAACACAACGAGCAGCAAAAAGAGCTGGTGGACGCGGCGTTGAGTTGGGAGCCGGTCGCAAAGACGACCGCAAAGAAGTCATCAATTTAGACGAGATACCGCGCGCGCTCGTGGGCGGTGCGGCATCAGTAAAGACACAAGGACACTAATAATGCAGATCGAAGTCAAAATCCCCCAGCTATCGGAATCCGTTGCAGAGGCCACACTTGTGTCCTGGCACAAGCGCGAAGGACAGGCGGTCAAGCGAGATGAAAATCTGATTGATATCGAGACTGACAAAGTGGTTATGGAGCTGCCGGCACCGGCCGACGGAGTGTTGGTAAAAATCATTAAAGCCGATGGTGGGACGGTAACCTCTGGTGAAGTGATAGCGACCATTGACACCTCGGCAGCGGCGACTGCCACCGCGCCCGCGCCGGCTGCATCTGCCGGGTCGGCGTCTGCAAAAGCCCCCGCGGCTTCCACAGCAGCCGCTGCACCGATGAGTCCGGCAGCCGCCAAAATTGCAGTCGAAAACAACGTGACTGAAGTCGTGGGCACTGGTCGCGGTGGGCGGATCACCAAGGAAGATGTTGTGAACAAGCTGTCCGCCGCTCAGGCGGAAGTCGCGCCGACCAAGTCGGCGGCCTCGGCAGTAGTCGTGCCGATGGGGGAGCGCACCGAGCAGCGTGTGCCGATGTCGCGCCTGCGCGCGCGAATCGCCGAGCGTTTGGTGCAGTCGCAATCGACCGCCGCCATCCTTACTACCTTTAACGAGGTAAACATGGCGCCGGTAATGGCATTACGTAATACCTACAAGGATAAATTTGAGAAACAACATGGCGTGAAGCTAGGCTTCATGTCATTTTTTGTGAAAGCGGCGGTTCACGCGCTGAAAAAATATCCGGTCGTCAACTCCTCCGTTGACGGCAACGACATCGTCTATCACGGCTACTACGATATCGGTATTGCTGTTGGCACCGAGCGTGGTTTGGTGGTGCCGATTCTGCGAGACGCGGATCAGATGTCGATTGCCGATATCGAGAAGAAGATCGCCGAGTTTGGCCAGAAGGCCAAAGACGGCAAGTTGACCATTGAGGACTTGACCGGCGGCACCTTCTCCATCTCCAACGGTGGTGTGTTTGGCTCAATGTTGTCCACGCCGATCATCAACCCGCCGCAGTCGGCGATCCTCGGCGTCCATGCGACCAAAGAACGGCCAGTGGTGGAGAACGGCCAGATCGTTATCCGCCCGATGAACTATCTGGCCATGAGTTATGACCACCGCATTATCGATGGTCGTGAAGCGGTACTTTCTCTGGTTGCCATGAAAGAAGCGCTGGAAGATCCGGCGAGGTTGTTACTCGATATTTAGGCAAGCAATCTGGTGGCTTTGATAATCACAAGGGATCAGCGTAAGCGCTCGAAACACTTTTTGAAATGACCAAGGCTCGACCATCCCGCCTCGTCGCACGTCTGGTTACACCGCTCGCGTTTTTTGTGGTCGGAGCGTTGCTAACCGGATTCTTCACGGTGTTTTTTGCCAAGTTTCTTGGTCACTATGTTGGCAGCGTCGTTGCAGTGCCGGTAGGGGTGGGACTGGCAGTTTGCCTGACGCTTTGGTTTACCCAGCTATTGAAGCAACCGCCGTTTATGTTGTCCGGTACTTCTCCGCTGGTAGCGGGTTTTTTTGCCGGCCTGGGCGTCCACGTATCGAGAATTTGGCTTTGATGCGACGGGTCTTGGTCGCGGCGTTTCGTTCTATAGGAAATCATCATGTCTAAATCATTCGACGTTGTTGTTATTGGTGCTGGGCCCGGTGGCTACATTGCGTCAATTCGTGCCGCCCAGTTGGGCTTTAGTGTCGCCTGTGTCGAGGGCTGGAAAAATCCCAAGGGTGAAATGGCGCTTGGAGGCACCTGTCTCAACGTTGGCTGTATCCCTTCGAAAGCGTTGTTGGAATCTTCCGAAAATGTGGAAAAGATCGAGCACAAGTTTGGCGATCACGGCATTAGTATTTCCGGGTTGAAAGTCGATCTGAACAAAATGCAAGGCCGCAAGGAGACGATCGTCAGCAAGATGACGAAGGGTATTGAGTTCCTGTTCCGCAAAAACAAAATTACCTGGCTGAAGGGTTTTGGTTCATTTGTCAGCGGCGGGGAAAACTACACAATCGAAGTCAAGAACGACGAGTCGAAGGAACGGGTCACTGCCAAGCACGTCATCATCGCAACAGGTTCGAAGGCACGTCACCTGCCCGGCATCGCCGTGGACAACATAAGCATCTGTGATAACGAGGGGGCGCTCGCCTTCGCGTCGGTGCCGAAACGATTGGGTGTGATTGGCGCGGGCGTGATTGGATTGGAACTGGGTAGTGTCTGGCGTCGTCTTGGTGCCGAGGTGACGGTGTTGGAGGCGATGCCCACTTTTCTTGCGGCCGTCGACGAATCGGTGCAGAAAGAAGCCTGGAAGGTCTTCACCAAAGAACAGGGCCTCAACATCAAACTCGGCGTAACCATTGATAAGGTCGCAACGAAAAAGACCGGCGTTTCGATCGAATACACTGATGACAAAGGCTTGGTGCAAAAGCTCGATTGCGACAAACTGATCGTCTCGGTTGGCCGTGAGCCCAATACCGATGGATTGGGTGCAAGCAACGTTGGCTTGAAAATGACGGATCGCGGCCTGATCGAAGTTGATGATCATTGTGCAACCAATTTGCCAAACGTCTATGCGATTGGCGATGTCGTGCGCGGGCCGATGTTGGCGCACAAGGCGGAAGATGAGGGGGTGGCTGTTGCAGAGCGAATCGCCGGCCAGCAACCGCACATCGACTTTAACACCATCCCTTGGATCATCTACACTTCGCCGGAGGTGGCGTGGGTGGGCAAGACCGAGCAACAGTTGAGGGCCGAGGGCGTCGAAGTCAAAGTCGGGCAGTTTCCGTTTGCGGCAAACGGTCGCGCATTGGGTCAAGGGGAAGGCGGCGGGTTTGTAAAGGTCATCGCAGATGCAAGAACGGATCGAATTCTAGGCGGCCATATCATCCATGCACATGCCTCGGAACTGATCCAGGAGCTCGTCACCGCGATGGAGTTTAGGGCGGCTGCGGAGGATATTGCGAGGATCGTTCACGGCCATCCGACGCTATCCGAAGCGGTGCGCGAAGCGGCTCTGGCGGTGGATAAACGTACGTTGAATATGTAATGCCCCGGCATTTTGCGCGCCAACAGCGTAGCGGCAGTAGCCGTGCAACCGCAGATAGACGCAGATGAACGCAGATAAATACAAAGACAAAAGTCTAGGTTTTACGGGAGTCTTCGGCCATTTATGCTTGGAAACGCCCGCGAATGCTAGGTTTTTGTTTGCCCTCATCGTAGTCCATCTCCTGTTGCTGGTCCAAGCGTCGGCGCGCGTCAAAACTCGTCCATGAAAGCGACCGCTGAAGACCTACCCAATATCTCCGGCGAAACTGGTGAGGCCGCTGATATCGAGGCGGGTTCGCCGTTGGAGTGGTATTGGAAGTTTTCGCAGAATCACGACTTTGAGTCAGATCCTGCGCAAATCGCCGTGCTTAATCACCTCGACCGGCTGCACGGTGAAATTGAAAACTACCGTCAGTACCGTCAAGGCAAAATCAACCGACTGGTGACCAACTTTGGCGGCGGCAAGAAGCCGCCCCGCGGGTTGTACATTTGGGGAAGAGTCGGGCGTGGTAAATCATTGATGATGGATGCGTTCTTTAACGTCTCCACGCTCAAACGCAAGCGGCGTGTTCACTTCCATGAATTCATGCGGGAAGTCCACGCCGAAATGCGGGCGCATTCAGGTGAAGAAGATCCGTTGGATGCAGTGTCCAACACCATCGCCAAACAGTTACGTCTTTTGTGTTTTGATGAGTTCCATGTTTCTGATATCGCTGATGCGATGATCCTCGGGCGTTTGCTTGAGTTGTTGACGGCGAAGGGCGTGGTATTGGTCATGACCTCAAACTATAGACCCGACGACCTCTATCCCAGCGGCTTGCAGCGCGCCCGTTTTCTTCCCGCCATCGAGCTGCTGAAGCGCGATTTGGAAGTGCTTGAAATCGGCGGGGAACGCGACCATCGTCGACGTATTCTGGAGTCGATCCCGGTCTATCACACGCCGACAGATGGTGCCGCCGAACAGGCTCTGGGCAGAGCGTTTTCGGCGATGTCCAAGTCCGGTTTTGCTGTGGGCGGTAGCCTGACAATCGGCAATCGTCCGATGGGCTTCATCCGGCGTGCAAAAGGTGTCGTGTGGTTTGACTTCGATGAATTGTGTGTGAAGCCGCGTAGCCAGATGGACTATTTGGAAATCGCCAGCCAGTACCATACGGTACTCATCTCAAACATCCCGCAGCTCCATGCCAAGAACCGGGCGGACGTCGTGCGGCGGTTTACCTGGCTAGTCGACGTGTTTTACGACCAGCGTGTCAAGTTGATTTGTTCGGCCAACGCCACGCCCGAATGGTTGGTGGTTGATGATCGTGTTGCTGGCGCTAATGCTTCGTTGGGGGCAACGTCAGCCACTGACGCCAGCATGATGGTGTCGGCAGAATTTGCTCGCACTGCGTCGCGACTTCGTGAGATGCAATCCAAAGAGTATTTCTCGCGTAAACACGCGTCCGCCGATAATCCACAGGTCTTGCAGACCAACTAACCGCCAACCGAGGCTGATGGCAAGTACGGCCTCGGCGTACGCTACTTCTTTGATTGAGGTCAATACTTATGCCGACATTTCGCGGAATCTTACTAACCAAAACCGATGAGGTCTTCTCTGCCAGCGTGAATGCACTTGACCATGCATCCTTGCCGGTAGAGGGGGATGTTGAAGTTGCGATCGAGTACTCAACAATCAACTATAAGGACGCACTTGCGCTAACCAACACCGCACCGGTAGTCCGTCGCTGGCCGATGGTGCCCGGAATAGACGGGGCAGGAACCGTCGTGCTCAGCAGTCATCCTGCCTGGAAGACGGGCGACAGATTTATCCTGAATGGATTTGGTGTCGGTGAAACCCACTGGGGCTGTCTTGCAGAGACTGCCAAGCTCAAGGGTGACTGGTTGGTGCCATTGCCTGCAGGACTCACCGCCAAACAATCAATGGCCATCGGCACTGCTGGGTACACTGCCATGTTGTGTTTGATGGCGCTGGAAAAACATGGGGTTTCCCCGGCAAGCGGGGAAATACTGGTGACTGGCGCATCCGGCGGCGTCGGAAGCATCGCGATCAGCTTGTTATCGAGTCTTGGATTTAACGTAGTGGCGTCTACCGGAAAACTGAGCGAAGCGTCATATCTGAAGGCGTTAGGGGCGAATGACGTCATCGACCGAGCAACACTCGGCGCACCGGGAAAACCGCTACAGAAAGAACGTTGGGCAGGGGTAGTAGATTCGGTGGGTTCGTTTACCCTCGCAAATGCCTGTGCGCAAACCCGCTACGGCGGAGTCGTCGCCGCGTGTGGCCTCGCCCAAGGGATGGATTTTCCGGCCAGTGTCGCACCGTTCATTTTGCGCGGGATTACGCTCGCCGGTGTAGACAGTGTCATGGCAACCCTCGCGCTTCGCGAAACGGCCTGGCGTAGGCTGGCGACGGAAATAGATGGCGCAAAACTGCAGGCGATCAGCCGAGAGATTTCTCTGGACCAGACATTCGCCGCAGCTGCCGAGATCATGGCGGGAACGCTGCGAGGGCGGGTGGTGGTCAAGCTCTGACGCTACCTGGCCGCAAACTTGGGAATACCTCCGCACGGTGTCGTGTACTCGCGCAGGGGTCCACCCTTTGCTAAAATATGGCCTTATCTCGCAGCAGTGGTCGACCCCCGATCCGTGGCATTGCTAGATTAGGACAGGCATATCTGGAATGGCTGGCTCAGACGACTTAGACCTTGACTTCACCTCGCTACTCGATCCAGCGACTGCCGTGCCTGAACCGGCTGCAACGGGTCAGCAGGAAGCGGCCCTGAATGATGAGGCAGTCATTGGCGAATCGAAGCTCGCGAGCAATGGATTTTTTGTCCGGCTGTTTCCAGATGCGCCGCGCCGCGCGCCTGCTTCCGCGCCGCTGAAGATATTGGTCATCGAGGACGACGAAGTCACTTCGGCGCTGTTGAAGCGTATTCTGGACAAGGCAGGCCACCAAGCATTTACTGCGGCAAACCGCGCGGGAATCGTAGCGGGTATGAAGGCTAAGCCAGATCTTGTCATCTTGGATATTCTGTTGCCCGACGCGAATGGTTTTGACATTCTCAATCGTATACGTTCGAGTGGTAGTTTGCGCACTCTGCCAGTGCTGCTGTTGTCTGGTCTCGGGTCTTTGGAAGACATCATGAAGGGGTTGAAGATGGGCGCGAACGGGTACCTTACCAAGCCCGCCAGAGCAAAGGCGCTACTCAACGCTATTGAAGAAGTGATGTTCAAGTAACGCGTGGCTGGAGTTTGCTTGGACTTGTCAATTCGAACATCTCAAGACGGCAGACAACTATGACCACCTACAAAATCACCCATACCTCATCGATTACTGCGGCATCTTCCTTCTGGACAAAGCAAGCCTCAAGGATTGATTGGGTTCGGCCGTTCGAGCAGGTCTGTGACTTCAGCAAGCCACCATTTGCAAAATGGTTTGTCGGAGGCGAAACCAATCTCTGTTACAACGCAATCGACCGTCATCTCGCGACGCGTCCGAATCAGGCAGCCCTTGTTTGGATTTCCTCGGAGACTGAACAAACGCGCACTTTCACTTACCGGCAATTATGGGAAGAGGTGAACTGCTTTGCAGCGGTGTTGAAGTCCCTCGGCATCGGCAAAGGCGACCGTGTGCTGATCTATATGCCGATGGTGCCAGAGGCAGTTTTTGCCATGCTGGCGACTGTCCGGATTGGTGCAATTCATTCAGTCGTGTTTGGCGGATTTGCCGCAGCGTCCTTGGCGGCAAGGATAGACGACGCAAAACCACGGGTGATGATCGTGGCCGACGCCGGCTCGCGTGCGGGAAAGATCATTCCGCTAAAGCCGCTCACAGATGAGGCGATCAGCTTGGCCCAACATCCGCCGAAACACGTTGTTATCATCAACCGGCATCTGGATGCTTCGATGCAAACGCTGCCCGGCCGCGATATGGATTACGCTGCGCTGGCACCGCGACACGAGGGTGAGATTGTTGCTTGCGAATGGGTTGATTCCAGCCACCCGTCGTATATCTTGTATACCAGCGGCACGACTGGGAAGCCGAAAGGTGTGCAGCGGGACACGGGCGGTTATGCTGTCGCACTCGCCGCATCAATGCCCAACATTTATGCAACTCAGCCGGGCGAGGCGTTCTTTTGCACCTCGGACATCGGTTGGGTGGTGGGACATTCCTATATTGTTTACGGGCCATTGATTAACGGTTCCACGACCATCATGTATGAAGGCTTACCGATCAGGCCGGACCCAGGTATCTGGTGGAAACTCGTTGAGCAGTACAAAGTGGTCGCGATGTTTTCTTCCCCGACGGCGGTACGCGTGTTGAAGAAGCAAGACACCAGTTATCTTACCAAGTACGATACGTCAACACTGCGCTATCTCTACCTCGCCGGCGAACCGCTTGATCAGCCGACAAGTGATTGGATTGAAAATGGTGTCGGTGTAAAGGTAATCGACAACTATTGGCAAACTGAAACAGGCTGGCCGATTTTGTCTGCCCAACCCGGCATAGAAGACACGCCGCGCAAACTCGGCAGCCCGAGTTTTCCGGTGTACGGCTACAACGTCAAGCTCAAACATGACGAAACAGGTGCCGCCGTTGGGCCGGATGAAAAAGGTGTGTTGTGTATCGTGCCGCCGCTACCGCCGGGCTGTATGTCAACCATCTGGGGCGACGACGAGCGATTTGTCAAAACCTATTTCGGCATGTTCAAGGACGAGCAGGTCTACACCACGTTTGATTGGGCGACCCGTGATGCGGATGGTTACTACTACATCATGGGCCGCACCGATGATGTTATCAACGTTGCCGGGCACCGCCTCGGCACGCGCGAAATCGAAGAGGCGATCCAAGCGCATAAGAACATCGCTGAGGTCGCGGTAGTTGGCGTGGCCGATGCACTCAAGGGGCAGGTACCGGTGGCCTTTGCGGTGGTGAAAGATACAAGCTTGGTGGCAACACCTGCGCTGATTGCGGTACACGAGAAGGAAGTCATGGCCACCGTGGATCACGAACTCGGCGCGATTGGTCGCCCAGCACGCGTGCATTTTGTGACGGCCTTGCCGAAAACTCGGTCGGGTAAGTTGCTGAGACGGGCGATTCAGGCACTTTGTGAGTCACGCGATCCGGGTGACCTCACCACCATTGAAGATCCGAGTGCGCTGGAACAAGTGCGCAACGCAGTGGCGTGAGATAGATAAGGCCAAGCGGCAACTTTAGAAAGCCCCCTATTGGCGGGCATTACAAGCCAAAAATGCTTGTAAGTAGCCGCCAATAGGGGACTTTTCATCCTTGTTTGTAATCATTTTTTGTTCGTTTCCAATATGGCATTCCGTCGTTTGAGCAGTCTGATTATCGTTCTCATCGTTGTTGCTCTTGGCGTCGGCTACTGGTGGTGGGCATCGCAGCGTGCGGCGCAGCCAGGTGCCGGCGGTGGACAGCAAGGTCGCAACTCGCCGGTGAGTGTCACCACTGCGGTGGTGAAAAAACAGTCAGTGCCAGTGACGGTATTGGCGAATGGCACGGTGGTTGCGCTGCAAGCGGTGGATATTCGTGCGCAAATAAACACGACTGTGAAAGTCATTCACTTCAAGGAAGGGCAACTCGTCAAACAAGGGGATTTGCTGTTCACTTTTGACAATCGCACCGAGGAAGCCGCCCTCCAGCGCGCGCAGGCGCAAGTGACCAAGTCACGTGGTGATTTCGCCAACGCGGAGCGTAATCTCCAGCGCCAGCGCGAGCTGTTCTCGCAGAAGTTTATTTCGCCCGCTGGGCTTGATGTTGCAGTCAACCAGTTTGAACTCGCAAAAGGGCAACTCGCCGTCGATGAGGCGTCACTCGAAGTGGCGCGCGTGGCGAAATCACTGACGGAGATTCGCGCACCGTTTGCCGGGCGAAGCGGTGCCATCAACGTGCGTGTCGGCAGTCTGGTGCAACCCAATGGCGCTGCGCTGGTGACCATCAGTCAGCTAGATCCGATTGCAGTTTCCTTCTCCCTACCTGAGAGAGAGTTGGCGTCTGTGCAAAGTTCGCTCAGCAAGGGCGAGGTGAAAGTGACAGCCGAATTGCCCGATGGCAAGTTGCCGCCGTTTGTGGGCAAGCTGACTTTTGTCGATAGCACGGTGGACGTGGCCAGTGGCACCATACCGATGAAAGCGAGCTTCAGCAATGCGGATGCGAAGTTATGGCCCGGCATGTTTGTCAACGTGACCATCCCAACACGAGTGATCGATGAGGCAACCGTGGTGCCGATTCCCGCGGTGCAATCCGGACCAGAGCGCAAGTTCGTGTATGTCGTCAACGCCGACAACAGCACCACGCTGCAAAACATCGACGTATTGCTGAATCAGTCGGGTCTCGCGGTGATATCCGGCGTGGCAGCAGGCACAAAGGTGGTGGTCGAAGGTGCGCAGAACGTTCGACCGAAGGGACTGGTGGTAGAAGGCGCAGCCACAGGCAGCAGCAAAGCGGGCAAGGCCGGCAACAGCGGCGCGGGTAGCGAGGCTGGCAAGGGCGGAGAGGGTGGCGCGGCGGGGAAAGCGAACAAAGCAGACAAAGATGCAACCGCCAACTCGATTCCGCCGGTGGCTGCGCCGTCTCCTGCCAAGTAGGGTAGCGCCATGAATATCTCCGAGCTCTGCATCCGCCGCCCTATCATGACGGTATTGCTCAACGCCGCCGTGGTGGTGGCGGGGGTGATTGCCTACGCGAAGTTCCCGGTGGCAGCGTTGCCGCGCTACGATACACCGACCATTCAGGTGTCCGCCTCGCTTCCCGGAGCCAGCCCCGAAACGATGTCGTCATCGGTTGCAACCCCGCTGGAAAGACAGTTCTCGACCATCGCCGGTGTATCGGTGATGAGTTCCAGCAGTAGCCTCGGCAGTACCCAAGTGACGTTGGAGTTTGATCAAGATCGAAACATCGACGCCGCCGCAGTGGACGTCCAAGCGGCGCTGCTGCGCGCGCAGCGATCATTGCCGGTTGAGATGACCACGTTGCCGTCGTATCGCAAGGTAAATCCAGCGGACGCGCCGATTACATTCATGACATTGAAATCCCCCTCGATGTCACTCGCGGATCTCAACAGCTACGCTGAGAATCTCATCCTGCCAACACTATCGACACTACCCGGAGTCGCGGAAGTCGAGATCAATGGTCGCAAAAAATATGCGGTGCGCATCAAGGTTGATGCCGAGCGAGCGGCCACCCTCGGTCTTACATTGGAGGACATCGCCGGCGCGGTTCGCACTGCTAATGCGAATGGTCCGGTCGGCACACTCGAAGGGGCGCGACAGGTGTTGGTGATCACCGCCAACCGCCAGCTGACAAAAGCGGCGGAATTCGCAAAGCTGATCATTGCGAACTCCCCCACCGGTAACCCGATCAGGCTGAGGGATGTTGCGGAGGTCGAGGATAGCGTTGAGTCTGTCAAAACCGGCAGCTGGGCGAACGGAGAGCGCGCTATCACGATGTCGGTGCGGCGCCAGCCGGACGCCAATACCGTCGAAACCATGAATGCGATTCGGGCCATGCTGCCCAAGATTGTCGAGCAGATGCCGCCGTCAGTGGACGTGAAGTTACGTATCGATCGCTCGCAACCCATTCGCGACGCCATTCACGACGTGCAACTAACACTAAGCCTGACGGTCGTGTTGGTCGTGCTGGTGATCTTTCTTTTCTTGCGACACGCGATGGCAACATTTATCCCAGCACTGTCGCTGCCGATTTCACTCTTGGGCACACTCGCAATCGTTTTCGCGCAGGGTTACAGCCTCAACAACATTTCCCTACTCGCGATTACACTCGCCGTCGGTCTGGTGGTGGACGACGCTATTGTTGTACTGGAGAATATCGTGCGGCATATGGAGGACGGGATGGAGCCATTCCAAGCCTCGTTGCTCGGCGCGCGCGAAATGGGTTTCACCATCGTCTCCATTTCGGTGTCGCTGGTGGCGGTATTCATCCCGATTTTCTTTATGCCGGGCGTCATCGGGCTTTTGTTCCACGAGTTTGCCGTCGTTGTTAGTGTGTCGGTCCTGGTGTCTGCCGTCGTGTCGCTGACGCTGATCCCGATGCTGGCAAGCCGGTTCCTGCGTCCCCACCAAGAGGGCGAGCGGGCAATGAAGGCGACCGCGTGGTTTGAACGCATCTTTCGCCGGGTGCTCGCCAAGTATGAAAACACGCTCGATTTCTGCTTGGCTCATCGCCGCTACGTCGTGGTTGTCGCACTCGCAACCTTCGTGGCGTCTGGTTGGCTTTTCTACGCTCTGCCAAAGGGGTTTTTCCCGAGTGAAGATATTGGTCAAATCTTTGTCACCGCAGAGGCGGTTGAAGATATCTCGTATCCGGCGGTCAGCGAGCTGCTACAAAAAACAGGTGACTTGATTCGCGCCAATCCCGCCGTCGAGACAGTGATCGTAAACGCCTTCGATAGCAACGCCGGGCGCCTGTTTGTTGCGCTCAAGCCCAGAAGTGAACGGCTGCCAATGGATAAGGTAGTCGAGCAATTGCGCAAAGAGACCCGCAGCCTAGCCGGTGTGAACGTCTTCTTCAATCCGATACAGAATCTCCGGCTCGGAGGTCGGCCAAGCAAGAGCCGGTATCAATACACACTAAAGAGTGTCAATAGCGGCGAGTTGAGAAAAGCGGTTGATGGCATGCTTGAACGGCTGCGCGCCGACCCGTTGTTTCGTGATGTGACGAGCGATGCCCAATTGCGCGGGCTACAAGTCCGGCTGGATATTGATCGCGAACGTGCCAACGCGATGGGCGTCAGCGTGCAGGATATTCGAAGCGCCCTATACTCGGCCTTCGGTGATCGTCAGGTGGGTACGATTTACACCTCGGTGGACAGTTACCAAGTCATCATGCAAGTGACTAATGCGGATCGTGTTGATGAGAGCGCCTTCAGCAAAATTTTTGTCCGCGCGAAGTCTGGAAAGTTGGTGCCTCTGTCGGCGGTCGGTACGCCGAAGCGCGAAATCGGCGCAACCAGTGTCAACCATGCCGGACAGCTTGAAGCGATGACCATTTCGTTCAACCTTGCTCCCAACGCGCCGCTGGGCGATGCATCTAACAACATTGAACGCTACCGCAACGAACTCAAAATGCCGCCGAGTATCCTGAGTGCCTGGGGCGGCGATGCGGCGGCGTTTCAATCGTCGCAGGGCAGCCAGGTGATCTTGATTGTTTCGGCGATCCTAGTCATCTACGTTCTGCTCGGCGTCTTGTACGAGAGCTACATCCATCCACTGACGATTCTCGCGGGATTGCCCTCGGCCGCCGTAGGCGCACTTGCGACGCTGTGGGTTTTCAATATGGATCTTTCAATCATCGCGATCATCGGCATCATCATGTTGATTGGCATCGTGAAGAAAAACGCCATCATGATGATTGACTTCGCGTTGGATGCGCAACGCACCAAAGGCATGGCGGCGGATGTGGCGATACGCACTGCGTGTTTGCTGCGCTTCCGACCGATCCTGATGACTACACTGGCGGCCGCGATGGGAGCGCTGCCGATCGCGCTCGGTTTGGGTGCAGGTGCCGAGTTACGTCAGCCGCTTGGCCTGGCCGTTGTTGGCGGATTGATTTTCTCGCAGGTGATTACGCTTTACATCACGCCGGTGATTTATCTAGCGTTGGATCGCTGGTCGGGAAGTGGACCGCTACAAGGATCGTTGGAACAACTTGCGCAACGGTGAGGGCGCTTTCGGATGAGGCTGTGTAAAAGCGCCTCAAGAGTAGCGCGAAATTTTTTTGCGGTGTCAGCATCTTGTTTGCTCACCAATTGATCGCCGCGAAATGGCCCTAGTGAAGTGCTTCTGCCGATGACGAAGAACCTCGCCCAAACCCGACAGGTAACATCGGTGAAGATGCCGGCTGGTCGATGTTCCGAGCGATGTTGTAGTACCGGTGCGCTGACGCAGGCGTGCGGTTCGACGAGGTCAACGAAGTCTATTTCACCGTGACCTGTCCATCTTGCCACAAGAGGGCGGGGCCGAAAGGTGCCGCAGGCTTGCGAACAAGCGATTGGGCTTGTTGCGATGGTGGCAGCTGGTACAACCGTGATGACGTAAAGGCGGCCAAGGTTTTTGCTCCAGCGCGGACAGCCAGCCAACGTGTCTAACTTGAGGCCGGAATTTTGCTTAAGGTAGTGCTATGAGATTGCGGCCCGTCGTTTCCTGTTTCATTCCCCCGCACGATGTGCCGACGTTGCCGACGATGCTGGTTGAAGGCGATCTGCTGCTGGCTGGAAACAGCCGTGGATGCAGGAGTTTTACGAACGCACGCAGCATCGCCAAAACGGCTAGAGGGCAATAATGCGGCAACGTTCAACTTTATTGACCCTAGATGTTCGTCGAGCTCACGCGGTGTCGAGTGCCTTAGGTTTGATTAGTCGCTTCGAGACGGCTGCTACGACTCCCCTTGGTGTCAAGCGATTACCCAAGATAGCCAGCTGGTTGGTCAGGCCTACCACTTTTGTCATGCCGCCGTGTTCGAGAAGTTCCACGCCGGCAGCGGCAACATCGCGTGGATCAGTGCGGCCTGCCTTACGGAAGAGGTGTCCGCCGGCAATGCGCCTTGGGTCGATGCCGTCGAAGAACGCGGTATCGGTCGGCCCCGGGGCCAGGCAACCCACATTTACACCATAATCCTCAAGCTCCTTGGCCAGGGCCTCGGAAAAGCAGAGAACAAAAGACTTTGACGCACCGTATGCCGCAAAGTAGGGTGTCGGTTGAAAAGCAGCCGTCGAGGCGACGTTGAGTATGGAGCCTTGTCGGCGGCGCTTCATTTCTGCGCCATATCGTTGGCACAGCTCTGCAACTGCGATGACGTTGAGCTGTAGCATACGCCGCAACCTTTCTGGATTAATCGCGACGTGCTCTTCTAGGATGCCGAACCCGGCGTTATTGATCAACACATCGATTTGTAGCTGCAGCGCCTCGGTGAAAGCGAAGAGCTGTTCGGCGGCCTGTGGCGAGCTTAGGTCGATAGGACATACGAGCACCTGTGCGGCCTCGGCACGCCGAAGTTCATCGGCCACGATCTCAAGTCTATCGGCGCTTCGGCTTGCCAATATGAGCCGGTGGCCGCGCGCCGCAAGCAGCCGGGCCATTTCCAGCCCGATACCACTGGTCGCGCCTGTCAGCAGGATCGTTTTGATCTGGTTCATTGTGGTTTTCCTTTGTTCGTTTAATCGTCATGGATAATCGCGCCGGTAACTTGCGCTCGTCGCCGACGTCAGTACCTGAGGTTGACTTGCAGAATCAAGGTTTCACTCGGCTTGAGTACGAGCTTAGACTCGTCCCATTTGGGACTTGAAAGAGCGTAGGTGCGGTTGTTTGATGCGCCATAGCCCTCGGTGGGAACGCCCAGAAAGTTCTTGTCGACGCGCCCGTTGTTGTTTTCATCATGCACGACGGCTACCGCATAGGTGCCCGCCTCGATGTTGGGAAACGCGCAGGCTGCTTTGCGACCGGTGATCGGTACGCGAACTGTCACTACACCTTCACCGTCGGGAAAGTCCGCTGCCCGTGCAAAAAGCCGACAGTTGAGCGTGCCGATGTTGTTACGAAAATCACCAACCTCCAGCCGCAGCGTGGCGTCGGATTGGGCTAGCGCTGTTAATGGCACCGTGATCAGTGTGAGCAGCACGGCCAGTAACCGGCCGAACAGCATGGGGAAAGCGTGGCGTTGTTTATTCATGGCAGACCTCAGGGTTTGTAGGGGGAAGGATGGGAACCGTGTAACTTTGCAGTGTCAAGATAATACCGTAAATCTAGCCAGTGTCAACATTAATCTTGACGCTGTCATGAAATTAGGCGATCCTTGCGCCCATGAAGGACGAAAAGAGCCCCGCCGGGCGTTCCTACCATCATGGAGATCTGTCCTCAGCGCTGATGGATGCCGCTGAGGAAGAGCTGAAGCAGCACGGCATTGAGGGATTCTCACTGCGGGGGGTCACCAAACGTGCGGGGGTGAGTCATGCTGCTCCCGCGCATCATTTTGGCGATGCGAACGGGCTGCTGACCGCTCTGGCGGCCAGAGGGTTTGAGCGCTTGATTCAAACGCAGCGGGATTTTCGCCGGCGTGCCCCCTCCAATCCGCGCAAACAAATCGAGGCATCGGGCGTCGGCTATGTCGTATTCGCGTCGGAGAACCCTGCCTTGTTTCGTTTGATGTTCGGGTCGGATCGACCTGACTTCGGCAGCGTACACCTCCAGCGCATAGCGGAGTCAGCCTTCGATGAATTGGTATCGCTTGTCAGCGCAGTGACCAACGATCGGGGTTCACCAAAGAGGGATGGTGCCATGATGATTGACGTCGCGGCAGCGTGGGCAACAGCGCATGGTCTGGCGGATTTGCTGGCAGCTGGAAGGCTGAATACACTGGGCACTCTGCCGGCCAACATTCGAAATCGAAGGATCGCAACGATTATGTCTCGAGCGATTCCATGAGCTTACTCGCTCAAAATTGAAGGGGTGCCCATTAGCTGGTTGATGTTTGACGATAACACTGGGGGTCGGACAGATCCCGGCTCGCAGTCAAGTTGTTTGTCACCGCAGGCGCTCCCTCGTGAATCGCCGGGCCGCCGACGTGCAAGGGGCAGGCGAGCATGGTGTGCGGAGTCGGGCATGATCTACGGCCAAGCTGGCCAGAATGTTTCATGGGTCGCCCGTTGCTTCGCGTGACGTTGCCTCTGAACAGTTGGCAAACCAATCGGCGTCGCTGCTCTTTTGGGATGAAGTCGGCGGCACGATTGCCCTCGGGCGATTGACGGCGATGTGTTGGCTACCATGTTTGCTGCTGCGTTCGAGACACTTGTCCCAAGAAATGGCGGTGGCTGGTCAATCCTCGCCCCGCGATCAGCCGCCACGCATCGATTCGGGGCGCTGGCGGGTAAGAGATGGTTCGCATCGACACATGCTGACGCCGCCTGAAGTGCCAGTCACCCTAAACGACAAGGCTACGCATAGTCCGCTGTCTGCCGGTGCCTTTGTCCTGGCCAATCCCAGCTATCGCCCCGTCATATCCAAGCACGTGCGCACTCAGGTTGGTTGAGTGATCGCTGTTGCAACCTCTGAAAAGACGCGACAAAACTGCTCAACTTCAGTCTTGAACAAGAGGCGGATTACGCCGGCAGAGGACGCCTCTGCCTGTAATACTTCATCAATGAACCCTGATACGATGACGACTGGTATTTCTGGTCGAATCGCCTTTACCGCGCGCGTGAAGTCCAAGCCGGACATGCCAGGCATGTTGTAGTCGGTCACGATAAGCGCGTAGTGATGCGAATTCCCGCTAACCGCAGCAAGCGCCAATTGTTGATTTGTAAATCCTTCGATGTCGAACCCATGCTTGGCCATCAGCCGTTCGACAAGGTAAACCAGTGCTTCATCATCATCAAGATACAGAATCGAAATCCGCGTTCGTGACGCTGACGCAGCATCGCGAGCGTCGGTCGTGTCCGGCAGATCGCGACTCGCGGCACCAGCTGGTTCCTCCGCTGCTTGATGCGCTGGAAAGTAAACGGTGAAAGTTGTGCCGACACCCAGCTCGCTATCCAGGGTTATCGCTCCCTCATGCATCTGAACAATCCCTTGCACAACGGAGAGGCCCAGCCCCGTGCCTTCATCAACGGATTTCGTCGTAAAGAAGGGCTCAAAGATTCGTGCTTGCAGGTTCGGCGGGATACCAGGGCCATCATCAATTACGCGCAGCCGGACCATCATGGTCGGCGCGCTAGTGCCAATTCGCTGCAACAGCTCGTTTGCCGGGTGCAACTCGACGAACTTCTCGTCAATCATAACGGTATCGACGACTACAGATACTTTGCCTGCTTTGATATCCATGGCCTGCGCGGCATTCGCAACTAGATTAATCATCAGCTGCTTGATCTGCGTTTCATCCGCGAGAACTGTTGGCAGGCCCTTTTCAAATTCGCAGCTTAACTGCACTCTCGCGGGGATCGTCGCCCGCAGCAAACGTGCTGAGTCTTCAACCACGACTTCTAATTTCATTGGGGTTCGTTCGGTCGGCTGTCGGCGACTGAACGAGAGTATCTGTGCAACCAAGTCGCGCGCCCGTTTTGCAGCTTTCTGAATTTCCTCAATACTCTTGGTGACGGATTGCTCTTTCGCGTCCGCAAGAGCGATCATGGCGTTACCAAGAATTGTCGCCAAAATGTTATTGAAGTCATGCGCAATCCCGCCTGCGAGCGTGCCAATGGCCTCCATCTTCTGCGCCTCTCGCAGCTTAGCCTCCAATGCGGCGCGCGCCGCCTCGGCCTTTGTGCGGCGGGTGATGTCGCGGCTAATACCAAGTCGCCCAACGAACAAGTCTGCGCTATCCCGTACATCAACAAACGTTGTTTCAAAAAATGCCAAGCGCCCGCTCTCGGCGAACTTTGCCCACCTTCCGTTGCTTCCGTTGGCTTCGTTTGCAATTGCAGCATCTGCCTTAGGCTCACGCAGGCATTCGGCTTGTTCATGTCCAATGATGTCCAGGCCGGTTTGCCCTACCAATTCGGCCTCGGAGCAACCGACGAATGCTTCGAATGCGCGATTGCATGCAAGGAATTTGCCGTTGGCATCTTTGAGCCAAATCAAGTCATCGAGCGAATCAAACATGGCGCGGATACGCGCTTCGTAGGAACGCTTCTGGCGTTGGTAGAGCTCCTGCATTTCATCGGAGGAAATTTCAAGCGACAGTTCAAGCGTGTATCGGTCCTGCTCAAACTCGCGGTAGGCTGAGTCCACTGCCGATAGCAACTGTATCCATGTGTCTTGATTTGACGGCTTGTCGGCATCAAGATTAAGTTTGCGCAATTGACGCGCCAATAACCGATGCATGGGCAGCTAATCTTCCTGGAATGTGGTGAGCGTCATGGTCTGGTTGTGCAGATCGCAACGCCCGCTTGCAAGAGGCGAAATTTCACCATAGGAGTAATAGCCGATGAGGTGGGTGCCAAGTGGTAATACATTTGCCACGGCGTCGATTTCCTCCTCAGCGCGCTGGCCCAGTACCAGTCGGCGCCCAACACAACTAATCGCAATGCAGACCGATTGATTTGCGGGATCTAGCACCGGGTTCATCATCGCCGCCGCATCGGCCGCGCCATCAATTAATCGATCAGTATTCGCACGCATGAGCCGGACAAGACTCCCCTGCGGGATGTCGCCGGCGAAGGTAATTGAGTTGTCAGCCTCGTTGATACTAAGGATAGTGCGTACCGTATGGCCGTCCTCTTCTAGTTCATTACGGATGGCCAACGGAAAGAGGAGACCGGATGCTGGCAGTTCGGCTGCACGAGCACCCAGATACCTCTTGTACAACAGCAGAGCTGGCTGACCGTCAAGACGATAAAGAACGTTATCCGATGAATGTGTGACCTCGCGCTCGGGTCCCAGCACGTCCAAGCCCCCTTTTGATCCATGCGCAATTTTTGCCGCCTCACCGTACAGCCCCACCGCCGTGACGTAGCCTCGTCGCGCCGCGCCATCCACCAGCACCCAAGTCTTTTCAAAACGCGGTCCGTCTCCCGCCAACCCGCCCGTGACAACCACCTGGGGCGGCAGAATGCTGGCGAGTCCGTTTACCAGTTGCGAGCCGTTTACGGCAAGCCCTTCCGATAGAACAAACACGCTCTTGAGTCGTTCTGACAGCAAGGACTGTGCGATTTCTGCGCCAACGTTGAAAGACTCCGCTGCACTGGCCAGCGGGGTCGCCAGCATCCTCAGAGTTGTGCGCTCGAACTGGATAACTGCAACAACGAGTGAATTATCAATCAGAGTCCGACCGTAAATTTCACCGCTACTTGAACAGCCCATACGAGCCGCCTGCGGAAAGGTTGCGCTCAAATCGGCAAATGCGCTTGCTAAAGGTGAACTCTCGCTACCGCCGAACACGAGAACAAGTGTGGAAGGCGAATCCATCGCTCCAACAAGCGGTGTATTCCAACCTGCGCTGGCATCAAAAAGATGGACTGCGACTTTCATTCACTTCCGCCTTTCCGTATGTTTTCAAGCAAATTGCAGTCAGGATCACGTTAAGAGCAAGTTGCATGCCTGATCTCAAGCTCGCCCTGCCTAGCTTAGCAGAGTTATAAGGAAACGCTAAACGAAAACCCGCGTGCAGACGCCGAGGCACAGAGTTAAATTGTTTTCCCCCGCATCGTCGCCCTCGTCATTTTTCGCCTTGAATAGGCAGCGCACCATGCCATGGAAAATGCTATGGAAGATCGCAACGTATTGTAATCACGCCTGTGCTGCCGAGTTGCGTGAGGATAATCCCAAGTCATGGCGGACAGTTTTAAATTAGGATTCGCTGGAAACCGCCCTGGCTGGGAGTGGCGGCGAAGTAACAGTGATCCAGCCTCTGTCAAGACGCATTTTGCTTTCGACCGAGGTATGGTGCAGCTGATAGCAGGAGCGACTACGCTTGGCAGTGTTGTGGTTGAGGAGGTATTCTTTCGCGGCGTATTGCTCCGGCTCCTGTCGAGCCGATTTGGTCTCCTTTTAGGTGTGCTGCTACAAGCTGCGCTCTTCACGTTGGTCCATTGGTATGTGCCATTTGGTTTGGGCGACTATAGATGGCTTCAGGTCTTCATCTCGGGGCTGGTAAGCGCACTTTTGTTTCTCCATTCCGGAAGCCTAATTGCGGCGATGATGTTTCACTTTGCGTGGAACGTAGGGTTGGCAGTCGCCGGTACCCACTTTCCGGTCTATGAGTATTTGCCCATTCCCGGTGCGGCCAAGTGGTCAGACCATGCAGCAATGGGGCTGATCGCCAGTATCGCGGCGATGGTCGTGGCGGCGGGATGGCACTTTCGTAGCCACTCATTCCGTGACTTTGTCCGACAAAATGAATAAAACGGGCCTTAGATCCTCAAACTGGCCAATCTCGCCAGTTCGGAGAGTAGGCCCTGCTCCCCGGTTGTGTGCCGAGGGCCTAGTGCTGTCTCACACCCGCGCCAACGTCGGCGATCACGCAGGCGCGGAAAGCCCGGAGTGTTATGCATAAACGCATGGCAGCAATTCACCGATAGGCAATTGTGTTTAGTGGGCTCTGCCCGCAGAATTCACGAGGTCGAGAGTGCATGCTGCATTTACCCTCCTATGCAACACGCGCTTCCTAGGAAAACTTGCCATGAAAACACCCCACTTCGGAAAATCCGCGACAAGTCAAGCCGTCGTTCGCGTCGGCGACATCCTGCATCCTGCTGCGTTCGTTCGCATCATAGGTGTTTGCGCTGCGACCCTTTGTGCGCTGGAGGTCGCCGTGGCGCAGGAGCGGCCGCAAAACTTTCTGTGGTTGGGGTCTGTCTCTGTCCATGAGTTCGAAGGCTCCAAGGACACGGTGTCCAGGCCGTTCTTGGTAGGGCGCGTCGACTACCGCCAGTACGGAAGCCTTCGCATCACGGGTGGGGCCGTCCAGTACAATCTCTTGGGCGAGAAGAGCCCTTGGTCATTTGGACCCCTAGTCTTCGTGCGCCCGGCTCGCGACAGGGACGTGAAGGATCCTGTCGCAAGCCTGATGCGTGAGGCGGACGCCAAGTTTGGGGCTGGGCTATTTGCACAGTACTGGTTTCGAGACGCACTGACGCACGGCGACCGCCTTGGGGTGGAGGTCGAGACGAGAGGCGGCATGGGCAACCAGTTCACTTGGACGGCTTTCAATCAGAGCCTGAAGACGGGAGCCTTCCAGCACGGTGTCACCAGCACTAGTAAAGTGAAAATCGGTATCAGTTTTGAGTCGATGTTGACAAGTACGGGGCCAGTCTGGGCCTGACATACGCGAACGAGAAGTACATGGACACCTATTTTTCCGTCGATAGCGACAACAGCAGGCGCACCGGGCTGCCTACCTTTGCCGCCTCAGGCGGCGCGAAGAACGTTGCCCTAGGATTGACCAGCTCTTGCGACTTGGCACGACAATGGGTCGTGATCGGCCTTGTGGGGCTGCCTCGCTTGGTCTGGGGCGTAGAGGACAGCCCAATAGTAAAGCAGCGTGGTGACCGCAATGCCGTCAGCGCTGGCATGACGCTCGGTTACCGATTCTGACGAACGACGGATGTATCCGCCCCTTTTGTTTTGTCCTTCGGCGTTGAATGCCGCAGATCGCGCGATGAAGAGCGCCGATCCGGGGTGCGAGCGAGGATCGATGCGTCGGCGGCAGCCCCATGCTGGTCGCCTTGCAGGGGCTGCGGCCGCGATGCTCGTGTCGATCCTTCTAGGCGGATGCGCTTCATACCAGGACGAACCGGTAGCGGCTGAGCGCGTGGTCAGCGGTTGGCGCAACCCGGCGGCGTTGATTCCTAGAAACGACTTCGATTCCTATGTCGCCCAAGTGACGGAGGAACTTCGTCATCACCGGTTGCCCTTCGATGCGTCTAGGGCGGAGGCGGAGTTGAGGGCGGTCGCGCCATTTAAGATTACACCCGACCAGCGCTGCGAGACGGATACACCGCGAGGCATCGCCATCCTCATTCATGGACTCTCTGACACGGCCTTTGCCATGCGGGATCTCGCGACAACACTCTCAAAACAGTGTTTTGAAGCGCGCGCACTGTTGCTGCCGGGGCATGGGACGCGTCCGGCAGATCTGATGGCCGTTGGTCACGATGAATGGCTATCTCATGTCGATGCTGCCGTCAGGCGGGCGCGAGCAGAAAGCCCGTACGTGGTGATTGCCGGATTCTCGCTTGGCGCAGCGGTTGCGCTGACGGTCGCGGCGCAGGCACATGGCAACGTGGATGCGGTCATCGGCTTGGCACCAGCCTATCGTATCCGCTCTGAATTCGTTGCTCGACAGGCGAGATGGATGGCCACCTTCCGCCCTTGGCTGGACCTGGGGCCGCGCGAAGATTTCGCACGGTATGGCGCGATGCCGACGCAGGGGATCGCTTCCACCATGGCCGTGCTGGGTACGATGGAAGAGCGCATGCGCCGACAAGGGCAGATCCGAACCCCCTGGTTGATCGTGCAGAGCGAAGATGATGAGGTGATCGATGTGGATCGGAACCGGCAATTCTTCGCGACCCATGCCGGCGACGCGCGCAGCCTGCTGGTCAATTACTTTTCTGCTCCGCGGGAGCAAACCGAGGGCAATCGGGCGGTCTGGCTACCGGCTGCGGAGCCCTCGCTGCGGGTGGTGGGAATTTCCCATCTCGCCGTGCACATCTCGCCAGAGAATCCGCACTATGGCGAATCCGGCACCTATCGCAATTGCGGAAGCCCGCCATTCCGTACGGAAGACGAGGTTCGAACTTGCAAGCAAGCGCAGCGGGTCTGGTACGGTGTCGGCGGGCAGTCGCCACCTGCCGGAGAGGCAGGCGCACGCGCCACATTCAATCCACACTATCGGGATCTTGAACGTAGAATCGGCGAATTTCTCGGCAGCGTAGATGGCCGATATCACAGCCAAGCTGCCAAAGGGCGTGGTGAGCCATAATGCTGCTCCGGCGACCGGCTTTCCCGCTAAGCGTAGAGACGATGCCAGCCGAGAGCCTTCACTTGTTCGCGAGCTAGAGTCGTCAACTCATTGACGAAACTCGGGGTCGGGGCAGCTCCGGATGACACCGAACATAACAGCGGTAATGTGGGGCTGATCAAAGGGGTGATTTGTTTTCCTGCATCGAAAAAAACGAGAACGTACGCCTGCGAGCCACCCCGCGAAAGTTTAAACAGCAGATAGTTCCGACAGTCTCCGGCGAAAGAAAGGGGTCCGTCAAGAATCCCCACCACCAACAATAAGCAGGCGAAGCATCGCATGTAGGCCCCTTTCATTCTCTTACCTAGCCCCGACGTGGCGGATAGTAGTCATATGTATCGAGGTTTTCGTTAGTACCGTAAATGCCACGGCTCATGCACCCTTCATAAAACCAGTCGTTTACTTCAGGCTTCCAACCATCGCCAAACATAACGTCAAGTGCGGAGTCAAGCCCGAGTAGGCCGGCAATACCGGCTACCCTCGTCGTCGAGTCGTTGGCAAACGACTCACAAGACATAGGCAAATTCAATTCCTGCGGACTCAAGCCCCCAGCAGCCAATAGATAGTCACCTAGTCCGGCACCAATCATCCCACCGCCAACCGCGTATCTTGACATGCGTGCAGGGAAAACTACGCACGCCACAGTTCACGACCTCGTAGCCAGTCGCCTAGATGATGTTCGCGCATTTGGAACCATAGCAGCACCGCTAACCCGACGCATATGACGAACAATGTCGACATGCTGAAGATGCCATGCGCTGAAAGAGCGGGGCTACTGCTACCGTGTAGAGCGACATATCTTGCCTCCACCAGAACGGTCCCAACATTCCAGAGCCAGTGCACTACCATGCAGGAATAAAGGCTCTTGGTACGAATGAATAAGAGCGCCAGCATGCAACCCATCATGAACAACAAAATGCCTCGCAAACCACCAATGCCCGGCGGTACCAAACCGTGGAGCAGCGCAAACAAGCCAGCTTGGCCCACCAAGGCCACACCTACATTGAAGCGGCTCGCGAGCAGGCGGAGCAAAGCGCCGCGAAAAAAAACCTCCTCAACAGTCACGGACATAAATGAGATAACGATTACGAACCAAATAAGCCTTTGCGCATGAACCTGCACTGCGTCTGGTACTGGTGTTGCCACTGCTGGTGCTAGCGAGGCCACAAGTACCCACACTGAGGCAATTGCAAATACCGGCAGAAATACCGACCAACGCCAACTTGAGACAAAAGGCACGGTACCGAAGTCGACGGAGGCGCTTTTAGGGGCGGCTTTAATGTAACCCAGTAAGATGAAGGCGGTGATGACCAAGCTACAACTCAGCAAATCGCGACCAAAAATCTGGAATACAACCAAGCCTGCCGCAACGGCAATAACAATCATAAAGACGCAGTTGACGAATTCGCTAAAGAGAGTGTCATCGTTTTGGTCAGTTGGTGGCAATGGGCCGTTGGTGCTACTTTCAGGATTCGTCATTTTGATTACCTGCGCGCTGAGAAGGAAGAATATCGTAGTTTTTGGACTACGGACTGACCAACACCTGGCCTCACGAACTGTTGCTCCGTTCATGGGGTTCGGGCCGGATGCGATCCGCAACAAGAAATGCGCTTCGGTTCAATTGAAACCAGCGTCTGATAGCCGGACTCGTAGTACAAATGTTCTCTGACTTGGCCCACCGAAGATACGGCGCTGGCACATTAAACTCGATGTATGTACTAAAGCTGATGCCAGCGCAGTATCTCGTACCCGTCAACAACATCGTGCACTGATGTGGAAACTCTGGCCGCAGCCTGCCATTTACCCAATTCGCCAGTGCCGAAGAATTCATGTGAGCGTTAACCCTTGCTGAAGGGCCTATAGAAGTTTGTTGATCGTAGCGCCTGCTTCTTGCTGTACAAGATTTGCGATTCGTGATGCATTTCAGCGCACTGCGGCGAATTACCGTGACGCTACCGTAGCAACCAAGAAACGAAGGGCTCAGGGTGATAACTGCCACAGGGCTGATTTTGAGCGACGCGCACGCTACTTTAAAAAACGTTAATGAATGATAATGAAAAAATAAAAAGCGCAAATAACAAAATGTTATTTGGAAGGTAACAACCACTGACGACTAGTGGCCGTACTAGCGCAATAGCCGAAAACTCTTATGGGTGACAGATCAGTCTTGGGCGTCGAACCCGCCGTGTATGTCAATGCGCGAGTGACCACCTTCAGCGCTCATCGTGGCACCCCGGAGGGCGGAAAGCCACTAGTCTGGCGCACGGCGTTTACGAGCGCAAAAGAAGGTGTCGCCAACGTTGTGCGCCCCCCGGCTTCCGCCGCCTTCACCTAAGCGGCTTAGACGACTTCCTCAGCGAGATCAAAGGCACTGCCGACGAGGATGAGCGCAGTTTAGAGTCTGGCGTTCCCTCGCCGCGCGACCGCATTGAGTAGTCGACCAAGCAACAACAAGACACGGCGGTCGGGATTGGACGAGCATTCCGTCGGAAACAAAATCCGCGAAACGTCAGCGTCCTTGGGGCACCAATTGCAGGCCGATTACCGCGTTAAGGATCGAGTCCCTAGCAAAGGGCTTTGATACCAAGCCGTCAAACGCGGTTTTGCTGCTCAAAGGTGATTCGCTGGCCAGCAATATTTTTGGCACTCCTCGTCCTTCACCAACGTGTGACTTTATGGTGGCGACGATGTTAATGCCTTCGACAAAACCGGTGTCGATTGGGTCGACCACCACCACATCAAATTGCTCCTGCACCATGGCATCAAACGCTTCTTGTGCGCTCGCCACCACCACCACACGGTAGTCATTTTTCTTCAGCGCCCCGGCAGCGAACATGGTTTGATCCCGCGCAGCACCGATGATTAACACCGCCGCCTTCTTCTGCTCGCGCAGTGAATGGCGGGTGATGAGGCTAGATGTTGCGTTAGCATCATCCCGCACGCCGATCACTGCTGCGATTGCTTCGTTGAGTTGTTGATCGGCGACGGGTTGGCGCAGGTAGGCACTGATTCCATTCTCGCGGCAGGCGATGGCATCACCCGGTTTGCCTTCCGCGGCTAGCATGATGATGGCGGTTTGTTTGAGTTGTGGGTGGTGTTTGATGCGGAAAGCGAGGGCGAAACCGTCCAGCGTTGTCAGTTCATCGGATGTGATGACCAGCGGAATCGGATTCCCTTCTTTCGCCATGCGCGTGAGCAGCCGCAACGCCACATTGGCGTTATCCGCCTCGCGCGGCATCATGCGCCAACTCTTTACCAATTCCGCAAGCTGGGTTCGCTCCTCGATATTTTCGCTGACGATCAGGATCGGAACCCCGGTCAGGGTGACAAACGTCGGTCTGGTAATTGGTGTTTTGCTGTCGGTAAACGGGAATACGGCGGTGAACTGGAAGCTGCTGCCGAGTTTGCGCTCCTGTACCTCGAGTTTGTTTTCCACCGCACCATCGCCGGTATTGCCAGCGAGTGCGCGCACGATTTGTCTGGCCAGTGCCAGTTGCATGGCGGCGGACGCGGGCATGGCCTTCGGCTTGATCGAGCCCGGCCGGATGAGTTGCTCTACACTCAATGACAGGTGAATTTGTTGCTCTGCGGTGTACTCGGGGGCGATAACGAGTGTCACTTCGGTACGCTGGTCTGTCGGGTGATCGCCTGCTTGCGGCGCGGCAGCCGAATCGACCAACGGCGCGGATTCGATTGCGTAGTCAAGCAGATTGCGCAGCACCAGCATCAATTTGGCCGCGTCTCCGCAGAGTTCATCAGGAACATCTTGCTCCACTCGAATCTTTAGTTGTACTTGTCGTTGTGCGGCTTTATCGGC
>JADCJC010000053.1 GCA_020247395.1 Rhodocyclaceae bacterium | reverse complement strand
CCTCGCCGCAATGTAGCCAAGCACCATGGCTAAACCAAGGCCTACGGCGCTGGTGCTGATGAGATTGATTTCGTGGAGCATCGCCGATGGCCACAAAGGTGAAAAACGTTGACTGTCGATTTAGGCATAGCGCGAGTATGTTAGTGTAAGTTGATAGACGCGAACATGGGGGAGTCGTTCAGCGGCACTATTTCAATCGGACTGAAACAGCCGCTCCTCGAAGAGCCGCCTGTTTGCACTGGACTTAACGCGCCGCCTTGTACATCGCCAACGCCTTTTCGCGCTGAACTGCGTGGTCGATGATCGGCGCGGGGTAGTCACGGCCCAATAAGAAGCTGGTGTTTTGCGCGTCCAGCGGGGGCAGCGTCCAAGGTGCGTGGATAAATTTATCCGGCAGGTTGGAGAGCTCGGGAATGTAGCGGCGGATGAATTTGCCCTTTGGGTCAAAACGTTCACTCTGTGTGATTGGGTTAAAGATGCGAAAGTAAGGCTGCGCATCACAGCCCGTGGAAGCCGCCCACTGCCAGCCGCCATTGTTTGCCGAAAGGTCAAAATCGTTGAGGTTGTCAGCGAAGTACTTTTCACCCCATCGCCAATCGATCAACAAATCCTTGGTCAAAAAACTTGCGACGATCATCCGCAGCCGATTGTGCATATAGCCGGTTTGGTTGAGCTGGCGCATGGCGGCATCAATGATCGGATACCCGGTTCTGGCGTCGCACCAAGCGGCAAACAGTGACTCGTCGTTTTGCCATACGAGCTGATCATACTCAGGCTTGTAGGCGCTGACGGCCGCGTGTGGTGAATGCCAGAGGATCTGGAAATAGAAGTCGCGCCAAATGAGCTCTGCGAGCCATGTCTGCGCGCCAATGTTCTTGCGGCGCAACGTTTCCGCATGCGCGACCGTTGCTAACTCGCGAATGGAAATGGTGCCAAAGCGATTATGCGTACTCAGATACGATACACCTTTGACAGCGGGAAAGTCGCGTGTATCTTTGTAGTCCGCGATGCGGTTTATGAAGTCGTCCCGCAGTTGCGCGGCACCCGACATGCCACACGTCAAGATCGATTTGATGTTGGTTGTCTCAAAACCCATCGAGGCTAATGGGGGCATGGCGGCGGGAGAGTCGATCGGTGCAAGTCGATCAAGGAGCTGCTCGCTGGGAAACGGTTTGAGATCGGCGTCACTAAGCTTCTTCAGCCAAGCATTTTTGTAAGGGGTGAACACGCTGAAAGGTTTTCCCGCTTGTGTCAGAACCTCGTTCTTTTCAAAAATTACTGTGTCCTTAAATACTTCAAAATCAATGGAGCGCACCCTGAGTGCAGTACTCACATCGCGGTCGCGGGCGATTGCCGCCGGCTCATAGTCGTCATTAGCATAGACCTTGCTCACGCCAAGCTCACCGGCGAGCTTGGGAATTTCCGACTTGGCCGACGCGTGACGGACGATGAGCCCGCCACCATTGGCGACGAGCCGTTGGTGAACTTCTTGTAACGACTCCCAAATGAATTCGACCCGCCGATCCGACTTTGACGGCAATTTGTCCAAGATGTCGCGGTCAAAAATGAATGCGCAGTAAACCGGCATGCCAGATTGCAGCGCGTGATAAAGCCCCGCGTTGTCTGCAACACGAAGATCGCGCCGAAACCAGAACAAAACACTTTTCATAGGAGATTTCTTGTCAGCAATGCGCCAAACGGCTGGCGCGCAAGGGGGCTTTCACGTAAACTTTCATTTTGATGGAAACCATCAATTTGACCAATCACTTTTTGATCGCCATGCCTGGCATGGCCGACCCGCATTTTTCCAAAACGCTTACCTACATTTGTGAGCATTCCGATAAAGGCGCGATTGGGTTGGTCATTAATAAGCCGATCAATATTACCGTTGGCCACCTGTTTGAACAGGTCAATATTGCCCTTGAAGACAACGCCATGAGGCACGACGCCGTGCTTTTCGGCGGCCCCGTCAAGATTGAATGTGGTTTTGTTCTGCACCAGCCGCTGGGTGACTGGAACTCAACGCTAAAAATTGATGAGGATATCGGCATGACAACGTCGAAGGATATCTTGGAAGCCATCGCCCGCGGCGATGGCCCCAACCGATTCCTTGTCACTTTAGGATATGCGGGATGGTCGCCGGGTCAGCTTGAAGAAGAAATCAAGCGCAATGGCTGGCTGACTGTTGAGGCAGACGCAAAATTGATTTTCGAGCTTCCCGCCGAAGAGAGGCTGCTGGCGGCAATGCAAAAGCTGGGGTTCCATCCGGCGATGTTATCGGATACGGTGGGGCACGCTTGAGCAGCGCGGCCTTGTCGGCAAACAAGTCGGCGCTGACCGAGTATTCTACGATCATGGGTTTCGACTTTGGCGAGAAGCGCATCGGTGTGGCGACGGTTAACCTGAGCATCGGCCTGGCCGCACCATTGACCACCATCCGTGCGGCATCAAATGCTGATAGGCTCGCGGCGATCGCAAAACTCTTCAATGATTGGCAGCCGGCGCAGTTTGTTGTTGGCCAGCCGCGCCACGCAGACGACCAGCCGCACGAAATTGCGCATCTCGCCAAAAAATTTGGCAATCGCCTGGAAGAGAAGTTCAAGCGACCGGTTGTCTATATCGATGAAACACTAAGCTCTACCGAGGCGGCGCGTCTACTGGTCGAGCGTGGCATCACCGGGCGAGAGCAAAAGGACAAGCTGGACGCGTTTGCCGCAGCAGTGATTCTGCAATCGTGGATGAACGAGTACGCGCTAGCGGTCGCTGTAAACAACCAAACAAAGGCGGACCATGCAGCTTGATGCCGAACCGCTCATCAGTGTGCTCGCCGAAAAAATCGGCAGTACGTCGCCAGATTTTGGTGTTGTTGGTATCCATACCGGCGGCGTTTGGGTTGCGCAAAAGTTGGCGGCGAAGATTGGTGCAACTAGGGTTGGTCGCATTGCGGTCACGTTGCACCGAGACGACTATACGATGCGCGGATTGCATACGCAGAAGAACAAGACGGAGATCGGATTTGATATCAACGGCCGTCATGTATTGCTGGTCGATGACGTGATTCAATCCGGGCGTACGATCCGCGCCGCCATCAACGAGCTGTTTGATTTTGGGCGGCCGGCAAGCGTGAAGCTCGCGGTGCTGGTCGATCGCGGTGGGCGTGAGCTACCGGTACATGCGGACTACCTTGCGATCACGATGCCGTTGGACGGCGCGCAGAAACTTGAGCTTACCAATGCCGGCGATGTTCTGCGGTTTGAAATTCTTGAAGGCTGATCAATAAGGTAGACCGGATGTTGACTGCTAACCCCCAACTGACCCCAGACAAAAAACTCAGGCACTTGTTAACCACCGAGGGATTGCCGAAATCTCTCATTGAGAACATTCTCGACACGGCCGCGCAGTTTGTCTCGGTCGGAGACCGCGACGTTAAGAAGGTGCCGCTGCTGCGCGGTAAGTCGGTCTTCAATCTCTTCTTTGAAAATTCCACGCGAACCCGAACAACATTTGAAATCGCCGCGAAGCGCTTATCTGCCGATGTGATCAACCTAAACATCAACGCATCGTCCACCTCTAAAGGTGAATCGTTGGTCGATACCATCGACAATTTGATCGCCATGGACGCGGATGTGTTTGTGGTACGACACTCACAGTCTGGTGCCGCACATTTGATCGCCAAACATGTCAATCAGGTGCGGCCAAATGTTGCGGTCATTAACGCCGGTGATGGGCGTCACGCCCATCCGACGCAGGGCCTGCTCGATATGTATACGATTCGGCACTACAAGAAGTCCTTTCACAACTTGAGTATTGCCATCGTTGGCGATATCCTGCATTCGCGGGTTGCGCGCTCGGGAATTCATGCGCTAACCACACTCGGCTGCCCTGATGTGCGGGTGATCGGCCCCAAAACATTAATCCCAACAGAATGTGAGCGAATGGGTGTGTCAGTGCATCATGACATGATGCGTGGTATCGAGGGGTGTGACGTGGTGATGATGCTGCGCCTGCAAAATGAACGTATGGAAGGCCCGTTGCTGCCAAGTGCACAGGAGTTTTTCAAGAGTTATGGATTGACCGCAGAAAAACTTGCGCGTGCCAAGCCCGATGCAATTGTGATGCATCCCGGTCCGATGAATCGCGGCGTCGAAATTGAATCGACCATCGCCGATGGCAGGCAGGCGGTGATCCTGCCGCAGGTCACGTTTGGCATTGCCGTACGTATGGCGGTGATGTCGATGGTCGGTGTCAGCCGCGGAGAGGTCGCATGAGACTAGAGATTCGCAATGGACGCTTGATTGATCTTTCAGGCAGTAATGATGGTCGTGACGAACGCGCCACTCTCTACGTCGACGGCGCGATCATTGCCGCAGTAGGCAGCCGAGCGCCGGATGGCTTTATGGCCGATAAAATCGTTGATGCTGCGGGCAAAATTGTCGCTCCCGGGCTGGTCGATCTGTGTGCCAGGCTCAGAGAGCCTGGATATGAACACAAGGCGACGCTTGAGTCGGAGCTGATGGCGGCTTCCGCTGGCGGGGTCACTTCGCTCGTGTGCCCGCCAGATACCGAGCCGGTGCTCGATGAGCCGGGCTTGGTGGAAATGCTGAAGCGTCGCGGCTGGACGTTGAACCAAGCCCGCATCTATCCGCTCGGTGCGTTGACGGCGGGCCTGAAGGGCGAAACACTGGCCGAAATGCTTGAGCTTGCCGAGGCTGGCTGTATCGGCTTCTTTCAAGCGGATCGACCGATTGTTGATACGAGCGTGTTGTATCGCGCAATGCAGTACGCCGCAACCTACGGTTTCACCATCTGGCTACGGCCCGAGGATGCGTTTCTCGCGCGTGGCGGCATTGCGCACGACGGCGAAGTGGCAGCGCGCTTGGGCCTCGCGGCAATCCCGACCAGTGCAGAGTCTGTGGCCATCGCCACTATCTGCACACTGATGCGTGAAACCGGGGCACGGGTCCATCTGGCGCGCCTTTCCTCAGCCGCGGGTGTTGAACTGGTGCGTCGTGCCAAGGCAGAGGGATTACCGGTGACTGCGGATGTCGGTGTCCACCACCTGCTGCTCACCGATCGCGATATCGGCTACTTTGATTCGCAGTATCGCTTCTCGCCGCCGCTTCGTTCGCCCTCGGATCGTGATGCGTTGTCAGCGGGTGTTGTCGACGGGACAATCAACGCCATTTGCTCGGATCACACGCCGACCGACGAGGACGAAAAAAATGTGCCATTCGGCGAGGCCACACCCGGTGCCTCGGGCCTCGAAATGCTGCTGCCGCTTGCGCTGAAATGGGCGGAACATGCAAGTATTCCCATGTCAACCGCGCTGGCGCGAATCACCGTCAATGCTGCGCAAGTACTCGGCAAGTCCCAGGGGCGTTTGGTCGCCGGAGCGCCTGCGGACGTCTGTATTTTTGACCCACGCGCGTTTTGGGCCGTGACCCGCGAAACCTTGGTATCGCAGGGTAAGAACACACCATATCTGGCGCGTGAAATGCAGGGCAAAGTCACGCATACCATTTGTGCCGGACGTTTAGTCTACGCGGCATAACGCTGACAAACTCTGGCTGTTCTCGTCCCACTCCCAACGCACTTGATGAATGCGCTATGAACCCACTTCTCGATTTTGCAGGGCTGCCAAAATTTCACGCGATTGCACCCGATATCGTGAAACCGGCCATCGAAGAATTGATTGCCGAGGCTGAGCGCGTGGTGGCGCAGGTGACGGGTGCGAATCAGGCACCGACCTGGGCAAATGTCGTGACACCGATCGACGACGTCACCGAAAAACTGGGGCGCGCATGGGGTGTGGTGGGACATCTGAACGCAGTGGTGAATTCACCGGCACTCCGCGATGTTTACAACGGCATGCTGCCGAGCATCACACAGTTCTGGACACAGCTTTCGCAAAATGAAGCCCTGTTTGCAAAATACAAGCAAATACGGGCCTCTTCAGGCAGTTTTGCCTCAAATAGCACGCCAGTCGGCGACTTTGCGGACGAGCTCAACGCGGCGCAAATTCGATCGCTCGACAATGAGATACGAGATTTCCGCTTGGGCGGTGCTGAGCTAATCCCGGCATTGAAGGCGCGTTTCCAAGCGATTCAGGAAGAGCTATCCACACTGATGTCGAAATTCAACGACAACGTTTTGGACGCCACAAATTCGTTTGGTCACGTGGTTGTCGATGAGGCACAGTTGGAGGGTTTGCCCGACGATGTTATTGAGGCCGCGCGACAGTTGGCCCAAGTCGATGGCCAGGCCGGTTGGAAATTTACCTTGCAAGCCCCCTCCTATATGCCCGTTTTGCAATACGCCGACTACCAACCACTCCGCGAGTTAATGTACCTTGCGTACGTCACGCGTGCGTCTGAGCTTGGTGCAAAAACCGAGTGGGACAACAGCGCGGTGATCAAACGTATCCTTGAGCTGCGCAAAGAGTCGGCTTCCCTGCTGGGCTATAACAATTACGCTGAAGTTTCATTGGCGGCAAAAATGGCAGAAACGTCAGATGACGTCATCAATTTCCTGAATGAAATGGCGGCCAAGTCGCGGCCGTTCGCCGAGCAGGATTGGCAGGAGCTAACGGCGTTCGCTTCTGATCATTTCAACATGTCTGAGGTCAACGCCTGGGATGTCGGATATGTTTCTGAAAAACTTCGGCAGCAGCGCTACGCGTTTTCCGATAATGATGTTAAGCAGTACTTCCCGGAGAGCAAAGTCATCGCTGGCCTGTTTCGAGTCGTAGAGTCGATCTACGGCATCACGTTCGCCAAATCCACGGCGGAGACGTGGCACACTGACGTACAGTTCTATGATGTTCGTGACAAAGATGGCGTGCTGATCGGCCAGTTCTATTTTGACCTGTACGCCCGCGAGAACAAACGCGGCGGCGCATGGATGGACGACGCGATCAATCGACGTCGGGCGCACGGCAAGCTACAGCATCCGGTTGCATTTATGACTTGCAATTTTCCGGCACCCGTCGGCCGGGACAATCAACAGCGACCGGCGTTATTTACACACGATGACGTCATTACACTGTTCCACGAATTTGGTCACGGGTTGCATCAGCTGCTGACTGAGGTCGATGAGTTGGGCGTGTCGGGCATCAATGGCGTGGAGTGGGATGCGGTTGAGCTGCCGTCGCAGTTTATGGAAAATTTTTGTTGGGAATGGGACGTGCTGCGCCACATGACGGCGCACGTTGAAACCGGCGAACCGCTGCCGCGGAGTTTGTTCGACAAGATGATCGCGGCGAAGAACTTCCAGGCGGGGATGCAGTTTCTGCGGCAGATTGAATTTGCACTGCTTGATATGAAATCGCATACTGACTTTGATCCGACACGCGAGGACATTATGGTGCTGGTGCAACGCGTCCGCGACCAAGTCGCGGTGGTGCAGTATCCAAGCTTTAATCGGATGCCACACGCGTTCGGCCATATCTTTGGTGGGGGATACGCCGCCGGTTATTACAGCTACAAATGGGCGGAAGTGTTATCGGCCGATGCGTACGCCGCCTTTGAAGAGAGCGGTGTGCTGAATCAAGAGACGGGGGCGAAGTTCCGCCGTGAGGTGTTGGCCCGTGGCGGTAGCCGACCTGCGATGGAATCTTTCATCGCGTTTCGTGGGCGCAAGCCGGAAATCGAACATCTGCTACGCCACAATGGCATGAAGCTCGCCGCATAACGAAGCCATTGGCAATACGCGGCGCGTAGCGAGAGAAAGCTTTCGTTCCCTCGCGGGCGGGGACGTAATTGTTGACATCAACCGGATAATCACAAACTTGGACGCCCGCCTGCGCGGGAACGACAAAAATGAAACTCGCCACTTGGAACATCAATTCGCTGAATGTCCGGCTCCCGCATGTATTGGAGTGGCTAAAGACATCCCCCGTTGACGTACTCTGCCTTCAAGAATTGAAACTCGAAGATGCAAAATTTCCACTCGAGGCCGTGGAAGATGCTGGCTATCACGCGGTTTTCAACGGCCAAAAGACCTATAACGGCGTGGCGATACTCTCGCGCAGCAAACCCGAAGACATCACCAAGGACATGCCGGGTTATGCGGATGAACAAAAACGCGTGATTGCGGCAACCATTGAAGGCGTGCGCGTGGTCAACGTCTACATTGTAAACGGCCAATCACTTGAGTCAGACAAGTACCAGTACAAGATGGCTTGGCTGACAGCGCTGCGGAGTTACATGGCAAACGCCATTGCAGAATTTGGCGATGTGGCGCTGTTGGGCGACTACAACATCGCACCCGAAGATCGGGACGTGCACGATCCTAAAGCATGGGAAGGCCAGGTGTTGGTGTCGGCGCCAGAACGCAAACACTTCGAGGCGCTCATTGCGCTTGGCTTGGTCGATAGCTTTCGGCAATTTGAACAGCCTGACCAAAGTTTTACCTGGTGGGATTACCGTATGAATGGTTTTAAGCGCAATTTGGGATTGCGCATTGACCATATTTTGCTCTCAAAGAATTTGGCGGCAGAAACGAAGAGTTCGGTGATTGATGTTGAACCACGCAAACTCGAACGGCCATCGGATCACACGCCGGTGATCACAACCATTCAGGCTTAGCAGAATCTGCGAGACGACTAGCCAAGGTCGAGCATCAACTCGATGTTTTGCATCGCGGCGCGCCCGGCGCCTTTGCCCAGGTTGTCGAGTCTCGCCACCAGAATCGCCTGTTCGGACATTGGATTATCAAAGACGAACAGCTCAAGTTGATTGGAGTTGTTGAGGGCTTCAGGATTGAGTTCGGCCGGCGGCTCTGCGGCATAAGGTTTGACATCCACAAACGTCGATCCTGTGTAGTGGTTCGCGAGTGCGTCACGCAATATCGGCCCGGTCACTCGATTGGGCAGTGACCAAAGGTTGAGCGGTACCTGTAGCAACATCCCCTGCTTAAAACTACCAACCGAGGGCGTGAACAGCGGCGCTCGTTTCAACATCGCGTAGCGGGTCATCTCGGGTAGATGTTTGTGATTTAACTTCAGCCCATAGTCGATGAAGCGTGTCTGATTGTCAGGCGCTTCAAACTGCTCGATCATCTGCCGGCCACCACCCGAGTAGCCGGAGACCCCCCAAGTGGATATCGGAAAATCCGGCGGCACCAATTCCGCTGCAACCAGCGGGCGCACCAAAGCGATGAAACACGTCGACCAGCAGCCTGGGTTGGCCACACGACGCGATTGTTTGATGCGTTGCGCCTGGCCGGCGTCCATTTCCGGAAAGCCAAAGGTCCAATCGGGCAATACGCGATGTGCGGTAGACGCATCCAGCACTTTGGTATTGCGATTCTCAATCATTGCGACCGATTCGCGCGCCGCGTCGTCGGGCAGACACAACACGGCGAGGTCAACGGCATTCAATACAAGTCTGCGCGCCGCTGCATCTTTGCGTTTATCCGGCGCAATGCTGACAACCTCTACACCACCACGCTCGAGCAACAAGTCGCGAATCAACAGACCGGTTGTGCCGTGCTCGCCGTCGATGAATACGCGTGGTGTGGTCATTGAGAATATTTGCCTTAGACCGCAGCCAACAGTGTTTCCGCGTTGGAAACTTCGAACTTGCCGGGGCCTTCAACATTTACCAGCTTGACCACGCCGTCGTCGACGATGAGTGCGCAACGTTGCATGCGAACGCCGAAGTTACGCGCTGTGAGGTCGAGTTCGAGGCCAAGGGCTTTTGCCCACGTCGCTGAGCCATCACCAAACATACGAATCTTGCCCTCAGTTCCTTGCTCTTTGGCCCATGCACCCATGACAAATGGGTCATTCACCGACACGCACCAAATTTCATCGACACCTTTGGCTTTGAAGTCAGCATAGTGTTTCAAATATCCCGGCACGTGCTGTGCCGAACATGTCGGCGTAAACGCGCCGGGAAGGCCGAAGATGACGATCTTCTTGCCTTTGACCAGATCTTCGACTTGGAATGTATTCGGCCCTAATGCGCAGCCTTCAGTTTCCACCGCGATGAATTCGCTTAGTGTGCCGCCCGGGATTTTGTCGCCGACTTTGACCATGATGTTCTCCTGTATGGGGTAAGTTGAGGAATCTGCTGTGCTATGTGGAATAGGTAAATGAATCGGCAAAGAACTCATTTTCTGGCAGGCCTCGCTGCAGAAATGAGGATTTAGCGGCATCGATCATCGGCGGCGCACCACACGCGTAGATTTGATACCCGGCAAGGGTATCAAAATCGTCTAGCACCGCTTGATGCACTAATCCGGTTCGGCCCGCCCAATTATCCTCTGCTTTGGCGTCCGATAGCACCGGGATAAAGCTGAAGTTCGGGTAGGCTTTTGCCCATTCGGCAGGCAGTTCTGGCATGTATAAATCAGCGCGCGAACGACACCCCCAGTACAGCACCATTTCGCGATCAATGTGTTTGAAGAATGCGTGCTCAAGCAATGCTTTGATCGGCGCAAACCCAGTGCCGCCGGCGACTAGAATAATAGGCTTGTCTGAATCTTCCCGCAGGAAAAACGTGCCTAGCGGACCTTCAAAGCGAAGAATGGCCCGGTCGCGCATGTCGTTGAACACGTAATTTGTGAACTGCCCATCGGGTACGTGGCGGATGTGGAGTTCAACAAACTGATCACGGTGCGGTGCGTTCGCAATCGAAAAACTGCGCCGCTTGCCATCCTTCAACAGGATGTCGATGTACTGTCCGGCAAGAAATTGCATGCGTTCCTGTGCCGGAAGTTTAAGGTAAAGAATGGCGACATCAGCCGCCGGCTTCTCTACCTTTTCGACGCGGCATGGCAGGGTGCGAATTTGGATGTCGCCCGTGTTGCCGATTTCCCTAATCTCCAATGTCACATCGGAACGCGCCTTGCCGACACAAAACAGCGCCTTGCCCGCAGCCCTTTCCTCGGGCCGCAAGGTGCGCTCCTGATACTCGCCGTAGTCGAAATCGCCCGCGAGCAAGGTTCCCTTGCATGAACCGCATGCGCCGTTTCGGCAGCCATACGGTAGCCCGATGCCTTGGCGAAGCGCTGCATCGAGAATGGTTTCATCCGATGTGGCCTTGAAGGTGTGTCCAGAGGGTTTCAGCGTGACGGTGAATTCTGTTGCCATGATTCGAAGATGGTCGCCGCTGCAGGCTGCGCGGCTGAAAAAGACCTCTACTATACTTTGCTGGTATGACGAAAGGAATTGCAACAGTGGTCGCAACGTCGACGGTATTGATCGCAGGCTTTGGTGACATCGGCGAGCGGGTGGCTAGGGCGCTTTCCCCGTCCCACCGCGTCATGGCGCTAATCCGCAACCCAGATCGCCAAGTCGGGGTGGCGGGGGCAGGAGCGCAGCCGTTGCTTGGTGATCTTGATGATGTGGCGTCGCTCGAGGCAATCGCTGGCCTGGCGTCCACCGTCTTTCACTTCGCGCCACCGCCGAATAGTGGAGCAGACGACCCGCGTACCGCAAATTTGCTAATTGCACTCTCGGCGGGTGTTTTGCCCAGACAAGTTGTATACATTAGCACCACCGGCGTCTACGGCGACTGCAAGGGCGAGTGGATCGACGAGAGTACGGGATTGAATCCAGAATCTGATCGGGGCCGACGCCGGGTAGCGGCTGAGCAACGCTTGAACGTTTGGGCGCGCGAGAACGGCGTAAAACTGGCAATTTTGCGAGCCCCCGGCATCTACGCACTTAATCGGCTTCCGCTAGAGCGAATCCGCGCAAGAACGCCTGCGATCACGTCGGCGGAAGACTCATGGAGTAACCACATTCACGCCGAGGACCTCGCGCGTGCGGCTGTCAGTGCGTACGCGTTTTTGGCAAGCGGCAAATCGCACATCGACCAGCTTGTGTTCAATGTTGTTGACGACAGTCAGTTAAAGATGGGGGACTACTTTGACCTTGTCGCCGACCACTTCAATCTCGATCGACCACCAAGGGTTTCGCGCATCGACGTCGAGCCACAGGTATCGTCAGCGATGTTCTCGTTTATGCGGGAATCGCGCCGAATTCGAAACAACAAACTGAAAGCAACGCTGGATTTTTCGTTTAACTATCCGACCGTAGGTGATTTTTTTGCCGGGCTTGCGAAAAGCGGGGCCCTTAGTCGCGGCGAAACTCTCCCTCGATGACGCGATGGTTGCGGTCCGCAGGGGTGAACGGTCGGCCTGATGCCGCGCTGGAGTGCGGGCGTGACGGCCCAGCGCGAACAAAGGCAGGCTCACGGATTGGGATCAACAAAATCGCAAGCGCCATGACATCCGAAATGAAACCAGGAAAAATCAGCAACAATCCGGCGATCACGGTGCGAAAGCTATCCACCAAAGCTGAAATTGAAAACTGTCCCTGAGATAGCGCCAGTGCGAGCCGCGAAACGAGCGAAAATCTAGCTTGTTTAATCAGCACGATACCAGCAATTGCGGCGAAGACGAGCCAGGCAAGCACCCACACGCCGCTGCCGTGTTCGCCGGAAGCAAGCTTGAACAACAGGGCACCCTCCAATAAGGGAAAGCCCATTAAAATAGCAAGGATAACGAGACGCATAGAAGTCCAATTGTGAACAGTGACCGCACAGCCTGACAACGGTTAAGTGTGTGCAATCGTCGTAATTACAACAGGCACCGGGAATATCCCAACTGGGCGAAGCCCTGACAGGTAGACAGTTAAGATCGGAGTTTCGTACTTACTAATTCCTATATCGGCCCTTTGATCGGCGAATTTAGCCGATTACGGGATCGGCGGGCGATTGGCGGTAAAGTGTAGCGGTGAGTACCCGACCCGTGGATAGTTTCCACCAGCACCACGATCATTTCTTCGGAAAAACAATGCTTGCTCCGATAATGCGGCCCTCTACATATAAGTTAGCACTCGCTCTTATTTCTTTTGCTTCTACAGCGCTTGGTAATTCACTTGCTGTCCCTGCCGCGCCGTCAGCGGTGAATGTGTTTTCGTCGGCTTCTCCATCGACAAATGAGGTTCTAGATCCTGCGGTGGCTTTTCAGCCCCAGTTCCGTATGCGTGATGCAACCAGTGCGGAAATCAAGTTTGATGTCGTGCCCGGCTATTACCTTTATCGGGATCGGATTCGTGTTGAGGGAGTGGTGGTCGAACCACAAGTCGGCGGACGCGGTGGCAAACCCACGCCTGATACTCCAGGTGCGGTCACACCGCTCGTAGTGGCCATGCCCGTGGGACGGTTTGTCGACGATCCAACCTTCGGTCGAGTGGAGATTTATGACCGAAGCGTGGTGTTGCACGTAGATCTCGCAGCGTCGGCTGCCACCCCGAAGTCTGCAGGTGCAAACAACAGGCGGGCGGCGGGAAAGCTACCAAACAAGTTCCGACTGACGTCGCAAGGCTGTGCTGCCGCTGGCGTCTGTTTCCCGCCTCAGCAGCACGAATTCGCGCTCCCCGCGACGGTCAGCGGCTCGCGCGACGCCCGAACAACCGATAGTGCATGGGTATTGCCAATTGCTGCCGCAGCATCCCTAGGATTCGGCCCGCTCAAGAAACCGAGTGCGTCAAAAATCCCGTCGAAGTAGCGTCTTGAACAGTCGACGCGCCACCCTCGTATTTGCGAGCATCGCCGGGACGGTCATTCTGCTTCTGTTCGGCACCGCATTGCTTGTCGGTCGACTTGAGACCGAGCCATCGGTAAGCAATGCCGTTAATCGCGGAACTGGCGCGACTGCCTCAGTCATTTACGCCGCATCTTTCCCAGATTTAGCGGGAAAACAACAACCTATCGCGCAATGGAGTCAGCGACTCCTTATCATCAACTTCTGGGCAAGTTGGTGTGCGCCGTGCTTGGAGGAGGTGCCTTTACTCGTGCGCATGCAACAAAAATATCAGGATCGAGGGTTGCAAATCATTGGTATTGCCGCGGATTCTCAGTTAAATACCGCTAAATTCACTCAAAAGCTGGCGATTAACTATCCAACACTGCCCGATGAAAGCCGTGCAATTGCGTTCTCAAGGCGGGCGGGTAACCGACTAGGGCTGCTACCTTTTTCAGTTGTATTGGGCGCGGACGGGCAAATCGTCATGACTAAACTAGGGGTATTTAGCGAGCCCGAGCTTGAAACTCTCATTATCAAACATCTGCCAAAGCGCTAGTTTGTTGCTAATTTGCAGTAACTGCGGCAAAAACGAGACAAATATTGCGATGTCGAAAAGGGGCCTAGCGCTGGGAGTAAACATTTGATGAAAATTTAGGCGAATTTGCGGCGAATGGGAGGGCTGAACTGTGTAGAAGTTGTTCGCTTGATCCCACAATGATTAAAGTCCCGCAAAAAAACGCAACTTCGCCCAATTTCAGGCAAACTACTCGGATGCAGAGCACGATAGCACCTCAAATTTTGGTATTGCATGGCCCAAACTTAAACTTGCTTGGTAGTCGCGAGCCTGAAGTTTACGGTACAGATACCCTCGCAGACATCAACACGCGCCTCGCAGCAGTTGCCGCCGGCACCGGCTTTGGCTTGGATGCGTTTCAGTCAAATTCAGAGGGTGCGCTGATTGATCGAATCCATGCAGCAAAAAGTCTCGGTACCCGCTTCTTCGTCGTAAACCCCGGTGCCCTTACTCACACCAGTATCGCCTTGCGCGATGCCTTGTTGGCGGTAGAAATCCCCTTTATTGAAGTACATCTTTCAAACATACACGCGCGGGAGCCCTTCCGGAGCCACTCCTATCTATCGGATAAAGCTGTGGGGGTGATCTGTGGCCTCGGGGCAACCGGCTATGAATATGCGGTGCTCAGCGCGATTTCAAAGTTGGGCGGTCGCTAGTTAATCAATACAGACGCGCCATCGGTTGAGTTCGCACGCCCAATCGGGCGGAGCAAATCGGTTTTGCAACACAGCCGAACAAAACAATAATTAGTGGCAGGAGACAACGCACATGGACTTACGTAAGATAAAAACCTTGATCGACCTCGTTCAAGAATCAGGCATCGCCGAACTGGAGATCACCGAAGGCGAAGAAAAGGTGAGAATCAGTCGCCAGGGAGCTCCAGCCCCCTCGCCCCAATATGTGCCACAGATGCCCGCGCAAGTGAATTTACCGCCAGTCGCCGCAACGGTAGCTCCGGTACCTGCGGTTCCTCAGGAGCCTGCTGGTCACACGTTGAAGTCGCCGATGGTGGGAACGTTTTACCGTTCGCCTTCGCCAGGCGCGTCGCCCTTTGTCGAGATTGGCCAAGCGGTGACCAAGGGGCAAACGCTGTGCATTATCGAAGCGATGAAGCTGCTAAATGAAATTGAATCTGATACGGCAGGGGTGGTCAAGGCCGTCGTTGTGGAAAACGGTCAGCCGGTCGAATACGGTCAGCCGCTTTTTATCATCGAATAATTGCGGGGGACAACCATGGCGGTTTTTGGCTCTAGTTCCCGGCCAGGGGGTATGTTTGAGAAAATTCTGATCGCAAACCGCGGTGAGATTGCGCTGCGTATCCAACGAGCCTGCCGCGAGATGGGAATCAAAACCGTAGCAGTGCACTCAGAGGCCGATACCGACGCGAAATACGTCATGCTGGCCGACGAATCCGTTTGTATCGGGCCGGCCCCCTCAAAGGAGAGCTACCTAAATATCCCTGCGATCATCAGTGCAGCCGAGGTCACGGATGCACAGGCAATTCATCCTGGGTACGGGTTTTTGTCTGAGAACGCCGACTTTGCCGAGCGCGTCGAGAACTCCGGATTTGTATTCATCGGCCCCAAGCCTGAGAACATTCGTATGATGGGTGACAAAGTCCAAGCAAAAGCGGCGATGCGCAGGCTTGGTGTTCCTTGTGTGCCTGGGTCGGAGGGTGCGCTGCCCGATGATCCCAAAGAAATGCGCAGAATCGCTGCCGAGGTAGGTTATCCGGTGATTATCAAAGCTGCCGGTGGCGGTGGCGGTCGCGGAATGCGGGTGGTGCACACTGAGGCCGCATTAGTAAACGCAGTGCAGATGACCAAATCTGAGGCGCAAACGGCGTTCAGCAATTCCATGGTCTATATGGAAAAGTTCCTAGAGAACCCGCGGCACATCGAGATACAGGTCCTTGCCGATGAGCACAAGAACGCTGTTTTTTTGTGGGAACGCGACTGTTCGATGCAGCGACGTCACCAGAAGATCATTGAGGAGGCACCGGCACCGGAGTTAAAAGCGCGGATTCGCGACAAAATTGGAGAACGCTGCGCCGAGGCCTGCATTAAAATGGGTTACCGTGGTGCCGGTACCTTTGAGTTTCTATTTGAAAACGATGAATTTTATTTCATCGAGATGAACACCCGTGTGCAAGTCGAACATCCTGTTACCGAAATGATCACCGGCGTGGATATTGTTCAGGAACAGGTAAGAATTGCCGCTGGATACAAGTTGCGTTATCGTCAAAAAGAGATTCAGCTCCGTGGCCACTCGATCGAGTGCCGAATCAATGCCGAAAACCCGGTGAGTTTTGTCCCGTCACCCGGACGCATCACACGTTTCCACGTGCCGGGTGGTCCCGGCATCCGGGTAGATTCGCATGTCTATGCTGACTACTTCGTGCCGCCTCACTATGATTCACTCATTGGCAAGGTGATCGCGCACGGCGATACGCGCGAACAGGCGTTCGCAAGAATGCGCGTCGCGCTATCGGAAATGGTCGTGGAGGGTATTCAAACAAACCTCCCGCTCCACCAAGAGCTGCTCAATGACGCCGCCTTCATTCGCGGCGGAACGTCAATACACTTTCTTGAAGAGCGTATGGCAAGGTTGAAGAAAATCTCTGGCGACGCCGACTAAGCGCCCATGCCGTTTCTCTCAATCTCGATTGCACTCAATCGAGAGCAGGCAGATATCTTCGGGGATCTGTTGCTCCAGGAAGGTGCCGTCTCAATTTCCGTTGAAGATGCGGACGAAGGTACCCCCGACGAGCGTGCCATATTTGGCGAGCCCGGTGCAACCGGCGGCCTTTGGCGTCATTGCCAGTTAACCGCACTCTTTGATTCAGGAACAGATGGCGCTGATGGTATTGAAGCGATGTGGCGTGTTGCGTCGTTACTCGACATTGATGCGCTCAATTTTGCCCAATCGACCGTTGATGACATCGACTGGGTGCGAGAGAACCAAGCGCAATTTCCGCCGATTCAAATTTCTGAGCGAATTACGATTGTGCCAAGTTGGCACGAGGCCAGCAATCAGTCGCCTGACGCGATCAATATTTCGTTAGATCCCGGTGCAGCGTTTGGTACAGGCAGCCATCCGACAACGAGGCTTTGCTTGCAATGGCTTGAGGCGCACGTCGTCAATGCTCCGGCTGTGCTTGACTATGGTACTGGCTCGGGCATTCTCGCCATCGCCGCCATCAAGTTAGGGGCACGCGAAGCGATGGGGGTTGATATCGACCGCGCGGCCGTGGTTGCTGCAAAACAAAACGCGAGCAAGAATGCAACGCCAATACGATTTGAAACAACCGACCATACTCTTGACTACGCCGCCGACATAACTGTTGCCAATATTTTGGCGAACCCACTCAAGGTGCTCGCCCCGTTACTCGCGCGCCACACGCGCGTAGATGGACAATTGGTGCTGGCCGGGATTCTGAATGAGCAGGCCAATGACATCATCGCGATTTATCGGCCATACTTCGATCTAACCGTTTGGCGCCAATCGGAAGGCTGGTCGTGTATTGCCGGTCGACGAATCGCCTAGTCGAACCAAAAAGATCCTCCGCAAGAATCGCCGCATGTTGCTAACAACCTGCCCTAATTGTGGTGCCAAATACAATGCCTTACCGGAAACACTCAGCGTCCGACAAGGGCGTGTCATGTGTGGAAGGTGTCGTACTGTGTTTAACGCCTTCGAATCGCTAGAACGGATTGAGGATGCTGACGCCGATGAGGCGCTCGAATATGTCGTGGTTGATTCCCAGTCTGCGGAGGCACATGCGCTAGCCCCGTTGTCAAAGGGGACGGATGCGCTGCTGTCCGTTGAACCCACCAAAGCGGATAAAGCGCTACCTGCTGATCGTCGCGACGCTGATGCGCTTGATAGCCGTAGCGAAGCGCACAGAAAGTTGGAGCTGTCAGTGCAGATTGTGCCGTCGGACAACAACCTATACGAGGCAACATCGGCTGTCATTGGACAACAATATGCGTCATCGGCGTCCGGATTGGCCCGGGAACCCGCGCGCAGCGACGAGGCGCCTGCAAAGTCAGCCATGCCCAAAGCACTCGGCCTGCCTATTGCTGTCGCTACCGACAACCCGCTGATTGGTGGAGCTTTGCCTAGGCCACCGGCAACGTCGGGTGCGTGGACATGGCTGGCTGCCATTGCGGGAGCAGTTTTGTTACTCCAATCGATCTATTTTTATCGCAGTCAGATTGTTCAGCGTTATCCGCAATTACGCCCCGCGCTCACCGCTGCCTGTGAGGTCATAGGCTGTAGCGTTACTTGGGGGCGTGATCAAACGATGATCAAGATTGAGTCTTCCGATCTGATCGAACCGCCAGGTCGCCCCGGCAAGATGTTGCTTACCGCAACGTTGGCCAACCGCGCCGCCACCAAGCAAGACTATCCGGCGCTGGAGGTCAAACTCACTGACGCAAGCAACGCAGTAATCACCAGTCGGGTATTGATGCCCCCGGAATATCTGGGACGCACCCCCGCACAAGAGGAGGGGTTGGCACCGAACGACGAGCTCTACATCAACCTAAATCTCGAGCTGGTTGGCAAACCGCCAGCTTCTGGTTATGGGCTGAGAGCGTTTTATCACTAGTTTATTCATTGCAGCGATCCGCTCGCTACTTGGTTTCCAGTGTATCGCCCTTTACAAACATCCACGTTCTTGTAATGTGGATGATATCGGTATCGCGCTTGATGCTATCTGGAAATTTGTCGTACGGTGCCGCCAGCTGAACAATGCGCTTCGCGGCATCATCCAGGATGCGTTTGCCAGACGAGCGATTGATTTCGATGGATTCCACTTCGCCATTGGCCTTGATGGCGACGGTCAGCAACAAACTACCGCGAACCCCGCGCATCTTTGCTTCTTCCGGATAATTTAGATTCCCGATGTGTTCAATCTTTAGGCGCCACCCGTCGACATATTGCGCAAACCGATACTCACTGGTGCGGGCACCGATGAATTTTCGCTTGGGACGCTCTTGGTAGGCGTCGTATTCTTTAGCCAGTTGAGCCTCAAGCTTAGCGATCTCTACGGACTTTTGCACCAAGTCAGATATGGCGACGGGGTTCCTCGAACCGGTCGGTGGCGGAATTTCACCCTGCGCAATCTTGGCGGCGGCGCGAGCCTGTGTCATCAGGGTTTTCATCTCCGCCTCAAGCTGTTTCACCCGGTCTTGGGCGGCTTGCACTTCGTTGCCCGCGGTCGATTGCTCCATCGCGGGTAATGGCGTCTTGGCGCGGCGCGAATCGTCAGTGTTGCCGCCACCGTCGAGGTTGGCTTGGGCGAGCGCATCCGCCTTGGTCGGACGTGAAGCGCTCTTCGAGTTGACCAGCACCACATCCATGATGTTGTGTGGCGGCGCGAAACGCTTCGCGTCAAAAACAGTAAAGCCAATGCCGAGCAGTACAAACAGGTGGACGCCCAACGAAATGACGGCAGCCGATTGCATGGGAATCGATACCGCAAGCACGCGTTGGATGGAGATGGCGACTGGCGGTGGGGGGAGGGCTGCCACCGCATCGAGTTTTTCATCGATTCGGGTATGGATGGCGTGTGCGACTTGCCGGGGTCGCGTCAAAAACGGGAGCATCGCGCGTCGCTAGCGGGTGCGTATCTGCATAAACGTATTTTATGCGGCTTTACTTGGCTTGCGGCACCTCAGTTGGTGGAGAAGGCAAAGAAAAAGCGCCACCTATCGACCAGTAATCAATAGCTTCAACGTTGACTGTCACCGGGGTTTTCGCCGGTAAATTCGCCGGGGCTTTGAGCCGGACGATTAGAGGAAGATCGGTGCCTCTGACGAGCTCATCCCGAATAACCGTCGCTTCAAACGATGTTCGACCGTTTTGTTCAAGATAACGTAAACACCAGAATCGTTCCATGTTGCGCTGGAACTCAGCGTACGCATCGTATGTCAGATCGAAAGTGCGCGCAATTTCGTTGAGCACAGGCGAGCGACGCAGATACAGCGGGGTGGTGCCTTGAATGAGCGCGATCAACTGCCGCTGATTGACCAAATCGACGTATCGCCGCAAGGGAGATGATGACCAGGCGTAGTGGGCGACGCCAAGCCCTTCGTGTGGCAACGCATCGGTTGTCATACGCGTCTTCATGTTCTGCTGTGCCCGATAGATCCCGGCAACATTGTTTTCCGCGAGCAGCTTTCCCCATTCACTATTCGCCAAGATCATAAACTCGGCGACAATGGTGTCAACAGGGCTGCCGCGTACGCGTTGCCAAATATTCACCGTTGTGCCGTCTTCGTCTATATCGAAGTTGTAATCAACATAGTCGGTATTGTCTTTTGCCCCGCGTCTGTGTTTGAGCGCGGTAGCGATGGCAAACATCTTGACCAATTCCGTGCCGAACTCCTGTTCGACTTTGGCCGTTGGATCGCTGACGACGCTATCGGTCAGCCAAAGCTCGAGCTCATGCAGGCGAAGGTTCTTAGCGATATGAATTTGCTCAACGGCGGAACGAACCGAAACGAGAGTGTTGTTGGCGCTATCAAATAGCGCATATAGCGACACCACCGGACAATCGCGACCTTCCTTCAGAGTTGCCGCCTCGACAACCTGGTCAGGCAGCATGGTGATTTTTGACCCAGGGTAATAGACGGTGGATAAACGTGACTTTGCATAGGCGTCAACGGCACTGTCAGCAGCAAAATAGAGCGCAGGAGCGGCGATGTGAATTCCGATCTCGATCCGCGACACATCCAGTTGGTGAAAGGAGAATGCGTCATCGATCTCGATGGTGGCCGCGTCGTCAATAGAGTAGCCGCGCAGCGAGGTGATCGGCAACTCGGAGGGTGGGGTGACAATAAGTTCGACCGCTGGGGTGGTGCCCTTAGGAAAGTACTCAGACAAAAACTTGCCTACGTGAAAATCATGTTGCGCCATATGTGGGGCACTTCCACGATGGGACCAAGCACCCGCTGCGTGAAACAGTTCAGGTAGATTTTGGCCCGATTCGGCCATTGCTTTTTCACACGCCTTCGCGATCAATGTATTTCGGTCTGGCTTGTATAGGAGTTGGTTGATATGCGGGCGCATGGCTTCGGGAAGCACACCTGATTTCAGTTGACTCACCCAAATCTCCATTTCCGCTGCTTCGCGTTTTTTACGTTCGAGCGAGGCGAGCGCCGCTTTCAGGTTCTCTCCAGGAGCTTTCTGATAACGTCCCTTGCCGCGCTTGTAGAAGTACATTGGCGCGCCATGAAGTTTCATGGCGCAGGCTGCTGCCTCTGGCGCAGAAGGGGGATGGCCGAAGTACTCGAGGGCGAGTTCCTCGAATCCAAACTCACTGGGGCCGCAAACTTCGTATAGAAAATCCAGATCAATTTCGGAAGCCAGCGCTTCGGCCCGCGGTAACAGTTCATTTAAGGCGGTGGCAAATCGAAGCAGAACCGCACTCGACTTGATCTTGCTGCGCTTGCCGGTTACCGCTTCAACCTGTAGCGAAGTGCCGATATCTTCCATGATACGGGCAACCTTGAAGCCGCCGTCTTCTTCAAAAAATACATTCATGGCGGCGCGGTCTTTATCGTCTTTACGTGGTGATGGGCAGTCCACGTCGGCGGCTAACGTGAATGGAGATTATAACGGTCGACTCCGACAACTCCTTGTTGTCCCAGCGACAGCGCACAAACTAGGCGATGCTCAGCCCAGCATGGTGGAGCAAGGCTGGAATACATGCGGGGAATGATGCAAGATCATGGTTGCCACCTTCCACCACAATCGTAGTGGCACCGGCAAACCTTTTCAACGTTATTTCGTGATTTAGTAACTCGTCCCCCATTTCTACAACAACGAGATACTTTCGCAGTGAAGACAGTTGTTGCACGTCATGGCGACGCAGCATCTCCAAATGGTCTGTAGTGAAGTCGAAACCTTCGCCTTCGCCGGAAAGTGGTGTCTGCGCACCAACGTAGCCAACTAATGTTTCAAACGGCGAGAGTGAGGGGTTAAGCAACACCGCACGACAGCCATGTTTTTCGGCACACACCAGGGCGTAAAAGCCGCCAAGGGATGACCCTACCAAAGTGAGATCCGCAATCACACAGCGACGGATGATGGCCTCGATTTGTGTAAACGCGATGTCCGGATCAAAGGAAAGATCAGGCGTGATGTATTCCCAGTCATTATTCAGCGTGCGCAACGCATCCCCCAGCAGCCTTGCCTTGCGCGACTGGCTGCTACTTCGAAACCCATGTAAGTAGACGAGCGTTTTCATCTGGCGGTCAAACTTATCAATTGATCGGCAGTTTCATATAAAACGTCATATAAAACGCAGAAAGCCCGCCAATTGACAATTCTCTGGAGTTTCTACCCAAACGGTCGCACGCCGATCCAGGCAGCGTGCAGGTAAAACGCAAACGCCGCCCACAACAAAATGCCCAAGCCAACGGTGGCAAACAGCGTTAACGCTGGGCCGGATTGATAGACGCTGCCTACTGCGCGATCCCGCTTTTTTGCCGCGCGAAAACACAAGATCGCCCAAACCAAGAAGCTGCCAAACAGCAACACGTCAGCGACGTTCCCGTTTGCCAACAAGTGCGACGCAGCCCAAACCTTTGTGCCAAGTAGCATCGGGTGGGCCAGTTTCGCCTTGATGGGGTTCTTGGGTATGTAAGCTGCCGCCAGCAAGATAAATGCGAACAGGGTTAACAGTGCGGCAACGTGGCGCGTCCAGACGGGGGGATACCACAAAGCGATGGGTGCCAAACGCGCTTCACCATAGCCGTATACGATCAACAAGAAGCCGCTGATCGAGAGAACGGAGTAGATTCCTTTCCACACGCCCTCGCCACGGCTCGCAATGACGCCTGCGCGGAAATTCTCCGCAAAGATGCGCGACGAATGAAGCCCCAAAAAAACTACCAGCCCGGCAATCAGCATCAACATGACGCGCTCCTTAAAGTTATGAATACTTTATGCTAACCGTAGTCAGGCACATGTGCGCGATGACGGATTTTATTGATTCGGAACCTACCAGGTTGACCCCGGGCGGAGGCGGCGATTGTCCGAACGGGGACCTTTACGGTCGTTGCAAAGGGTGATTGCAGCTACGGTGTACCGAAACTATCGGATGCTAGCCGGAGCGACGGTTTATGCCGGTGTCAGCACCTTGGCGACTCTGCCGCTACCAGTAGGGCTTCCGTTCCAAATTACCAACGTCTTGCCAACACAAAAGTGCGGCAAGGCAGCTTCTAGCGCGAGGAACTTAGCGCCAAACTTTCCTGCGCGCTCAACGGGGAGGCCCTCGTAGAATGGCACCGGGAAATGAACAGAAAAACTCTTGTTGCCAACCGTCAATACACTGCGACCCTCACCGCTAGGAATGGGCCCGCTCTGCCAAACCGCCGCATTTGGCCTGAGATGTGTTCACCTTGGCCGCAGGGTTAAGATAAGGAACTCTTTGATAGCCTCGACCGCCTCGGCATGCGCTTGCGGGTCGTAGCCGACAGTGACTCCGCGCTCGACGCAAGGATCGCTTGCGTAAGTGAACAGCTGTTTGGTCTGGCTATTCACCATGCGGCCAGCTGACACCTCCTCCAAGCGCGGGCAGCCGCGTGTCGTCTGCGCCTGCGGGAGCTTGACGGGGGTCTTAAGTGCCGGGTTGTCAAAGACATGGTGCCGGGGTACTCGGTCAGCGTGATGTCCTTCCCGGCTTTCCCAAGACGGGCAACGTACGCGCGGCACTCTGCGGCGGGGACGTAGTCGTCTGCCAACCTGTGGAAAATGCGGATTGGCCTGTCCGCCACGTTCATCCCATCAATGATGTCCCGGTTGCAGGTAGGGTAGAGCGCAACGTAGCCGGCGAACGCGAGGCCGCCCGCCGGGCCGTGCATCGCGTTGAACCGTTTGAGCGCAGCGTAGTGAGCCGCTTCACCGTCGCGGGAGAAACCCATGACAGCGACCCGTGTTGGGTCGATCCTGGGATGCTTGCCGAGCACCTCGAGTGCGCGGTAGGCGTCGCCGATGTGAGCCAAGCGACTGAGTTGGTCTTGGTTGTCTTGCGTGCTGGAGATGCCGCGGCCGGTGAAGCTATCAACAATGAAGGTCGCGATCCCGAGCGCGGCGAATTCGCGCGCCCAATTGTCCTGGAGGCCTGACGGGCCGCCCGAGCCGTGAAGCAGGATTACGGCCGGCAGCCGATCGGAGCCGGTTCGTGGGATGCGGAGCTCGCCGCTGATGGTTGCTGGGTTCGCGTCCTTCTTCCCGTTTAGAAACTCCTGCTCGGTCGGGCTCTGAGTCTGAATCACATGCAGCTCGAGTCTTACAATCTGCGCGCTGGCTGGGCTAATCGGGAACAACGCACTGACGACCAGCCACCAGGCAAAAAGAATCGAGCTAGGCTTGCAGGAAAAGCTGAGGCGCATGGGAAAGCACTTTGGTTTTTTAGTGGTGCATGTCGCTGCTGCGAGGAACGAAGCCAAACTGTTTTTCATTTGCTTCGCGGCGCTAAAAAATGACATCAAAATTCGCTCGGCAAGCGCTGCTGATGGCCGAGACACACCGGTCGTCTCGTTAACCTATCCGTATGGCCGAAAAATCGTCGTTCCTCAATCACCGCAACGGTGCGCTATAAGAATTGCGCTTCAAACTCCTCCGGCGGCAACGGCTTAGAAAAATAGAATCCTTGGTATTCGTCACATTCCAAATCGCGCAAGACCCGGTATTGCTCTTCGCGCTCCACGCCCTCCGCAACAACGTTTAGCTTTAACGAGTGCGTCATGGCAATGATGGCGCGGATGATCGCTTCGTCATTCGGATCAGTCCCGATGTCGCGCACAAAGCTGGAATCAACCTTGATGGAATCGATCGGCAACTGGCGCAAGTACGAGAGTGACGATACCCCTGTACCAAAGTTATCCACGGCGATGCCCACCCCCAATTCACCAAGTCGCTGTAACACCGCTGCGGCCTCGTCGCTGTTTTTCAACAACATACTCTCGGTCAGCTCAAGCTCAACGTCGTGCGGATCTAACCCCGATTTGTCTAGCGCACCCTCAATGGCAGTCATCAAGCGTTTGGGATCAAGCATCTGTGCTACGGACAGGTTCACCGCCACGGCGAGGCTGCGTTCCGATTTGCGTTGCCACGCCGCAACCTGTCGAAAGGCTTCTTCGAATACCCACTCACCGATTGGCACCATGAGGCCGGAGTCTTCGGCCACGCTCATAAAGTGATCCGGCGCAACCAAGCCGAGTTGTGGGTGATTCCATCTCAGTAAAGCTTCCACACCGGTGACTTCGCCGGTCGCAAACCCAACACGTGGCTGATAGTAAAGCAGCAGCTCCCCTTTACGTTGCGCGAGTCTGAGCAAGTTTTCTATCGCCAGCCGCTCTTGCGCCTTGGCATTCATCGACTCAGAAAAAAACTGATAGTTATTGCGTCCTTTGGCTTTGGCATCATACATCGCTAGGTCGGCGTGTTTCATGATTGTCTGCGCGTCACCGCCGTCGTCTGGAAAAACCGCAATGCCGAGTGAGCAGGACGTATTGAGTTGATGCTCGCCTGCCTGGATGGGAGCCGCAAGTGAGAAGATCATCTTCTCGGCGATGTTTTGCGCCTCCTCGCCGTCAATTGATAGATTTTCGAGGATGATGGCGAATTCGTCGCCGCCGAGGCGCGCAACCGTGTCGCTCGCCCGCACACAAGCCGAAAGGCGCGAAGCAACGCGCTTTAGCAACTCGTCGCCGACATCGTGGCCGAGGGAATCGTTGATTGTCTTGAAACGATCCAAGTCAATAAACATAAAGGCGAGGCGAGATTGTTTGCGCGCGGCATTGGCCAGCCCTAAAGCGAGCCGGTCGTTGAGCAGCATACGGTTTGGCAGCCCAGTTAGCGGATCGCGGGTGGCGAGATACTCAACCCGCTCTTCGGCCGCTTTGCGCGCGGTGATGTTTGCGGTTGTGCCGGTCATTCGACGGACCCGACCACTTGCGTCGCGTTCGGTTACTTTGCCAGACGAATGCAGCCATATCCAGTTGCCGACGGCGTCGGGCACTCGGTACTCACAGGCAAATTCGTCACTCGCGCCGCGTAGCGCATTCGCCATCGCCGCTTCGAACCGTGGATGGTCTTCGACGTGATTAAAGCTGACGACTTGCTCGCCCCGCAGAATTGCGCTGCCGGTACCTTCGGCAGTGACCCCCAGTATTTTGGCCCAGCCTTCGCTGAAAAACACCTCGTTGGTGGCAAGGTCCCAATCCCACAGTGCTAGGCTTGAGCCTTCGAGCGCCAAGTCCAGTCGTTCTTTGGCGTCGAGCATCTCTCGCTCGGCACGGCGGCGCTCGCTGATGTCCCGCCCCATGCCGATGCAGTAGCGTTCGCCATTGATTTCCAAGCCGCGACCGTGAAGCAGGTACGGCGACTCTTGGCCATCTTTGGTCGTCATATCGACTTCCAACGTCAGCTCGTCGCCTCGCTCCAGAATGCGCCGAATGGCATCAGCCACCAAGGCGCGATCATGCTGCGCAATGAAATCAACCGCGCGCATACCGGCGATTTCGGGTTCAGCGTAGCCGGTGTGCTCGCGAAAGCTGCGGTTCCAGCGCACCATGCGACCGTGCCTATCAAACATAAAGAACGCGCCGGGGAGACTGCTAATGACCGCGTCAGAGAATTCTTTTTCTTCACGCAGCTTGACTTCGGTGGATTGCCGCGTCGCGATTTCGTCTTCGAGCAACTCTTCGAGCTGGACGAATTCACGCGTGAGATTGGAGACGTGCTCCTCTGCTGCGCTGGCGGCTTTTTTTGGCGGCACCGACGGATGCGCTTCGGTGGGGAACTTGCTGCAGTGTCGTTCGCGCCGTTCGCGTCGCGCTTCCGCGCGTGCCTCTAGTCGAGAGGACACCAAATCTGCGAGGTTCACCATGACTTCGATGTCGACTGACTTCAATTCGCGTCCGAACACGTCAAATACCGACAGCACACCGATGGGCAGACGCTCGCGTGACAGAATCAATACACCGGCGTAGAAGCACAGATGCGGCGCATTGGCGACCCAGCGATGATCGCGTGTACGCTTGTCGGAAAGCGTGTCATTGATGATGCAGTAGCGCGATGGCGTGCGGGCTTCCATCCCGCCGCCATTGGGCGGCAACGCACCCGCGGCGTACTGCAAGAAAAATGCATCGGTGCGCGCTAGTTGACGGGCGGGCAAACCGACTGCCGACTTGAACCACTCGACGCCGCCTTCCGGCGCATCATCAAAAAATGAAATGGCACCATACGCGCCCTTTAAAACTTCGGCTGCGCGCCGTGCGATCTCATCAAACACCGTCTCTGGTGGCGTGCCCAAAATCTCGTAGCGTGCCAGCGCGCGGGCACGAGCTGTCGCGCCGGCCAGACCCAACCCAAGTTGTCCGTTTGGGCCGACCAAGGCGCTACCGCCAGCTTGGGGGAAGTCATTCATTTATCGAAAGTGTCCAATTGGCGGGCGTTTCGTGGCACTTTTGCCTGATAATACCCGTTATTGCTAGGGTTTTATTGGTGGGAACTTCCAAAAACCTACTGCGCGGGCGAATCTGTCAGTTCCGGTGCTCGCCGTACACTGGGTACGTGTCCGCTCCTCACTGCCAACTTCACCCGCTCGCGACGGTTTTTAGAAGTTCCCTGGTCGAACGTAGGCGTCTGGATCATGCCGCTCCAT